>NZ_BAAGRA010000015.1:0-753 GCF_054783195.1 Hymenobacter coalescens
CTGGCCCCCTTTCCGTCTGATCGGGAGTGCAAAAGTAGCAGGCCGATTTCGACTGAGCAAGCCTCGGCGCGGTTTTTGTGGCCACGCGTCACCGCCCCACATGGGCCCCGCCGCCGCAGAGGCCTCAACCTCAGCGCTTGCCCGCCAGTTCCAGTTCACAAAGAAAATTGCGACGAACGGATCGTTCTATCGGGTTTACCGAGGCACTGGGCTTTTTTTTCGTGCCGCCCGCTGCGCTTTTCGTGGTGCGCACTGGGGTCGAGTCTACCAGCCACGTGTCCAGGTCGAGCAAGCCGTGCTGGTCTAAGCGCAGGCGCAAGGCCGCCAGCACCCGCTCGAACGTGCCGTCCGCGGACCAACGGCGGAATCGTTCGTAGGCCGTTTGCCACGGGCCGTAGCGCGCCGGTAAGGCTCGCCACGCCGCCCCCGTGCACAGGATCTACTACAAGGCGTTCCACAACGGCCGGTCGTCGCGTCGTGGCCGGCCCGTGCGCGGCGGCAGCTCGGCTTCCACCACCACCCACTGCGCATCCGTCAACTCGTACCGTGCTGCCATGCCTGAATTTACACACCTGCACTTTTAGACACAGCATAATTAGTGGGGCATGATTACCAAATCTTAAGATGGTGTATGCATCTGCTCAAAAACCGTTTGAACCACCGTGCTCCATTTAGCCTCCGTTCATTAGATGGGGTGGTCTAGTCGTGGCGGACACGGCGCTAAGGTAGGCGATTGGCGAGGTCGGCTTCAAA
>NZ_BAAGRA010000016.1:0-680111 GCF_054783195.1 Hymenobacter coalescens
GGACGCCAAAGCTTGGTTCAACCATTGTGGCTATCATGTACACCGTTCATGAATCCGCTATAACACAACAGCAAAAAAGCCGCATCCGTGGAAAGAAATGCGGCTTTCGCAAAGAATCAAAAGTTAGTTATTAGCCTGGTCCTGCAACTACCTGGCAGAAAGAATCAGGAGAAAGATATTCTCGTGCAAGTAGTTGAAGTTGTTCAGATGATACATTCTCAACCTCGGTCAAGAATGTAATATAAAAGTCAGCTGGCAAGCCCAATAGTACTGTAGACCGGTACTTATCAGCTTGTTCGAATATAGTCCCAAGCTCATTTAAGAATTTGCCTAGTATGTAGTTGCGCACTGTATTTAGCTCCTCCGCTGGGATAGGCTGATTCTGTAGCGTCATTAACTCTTTATGAATCTCGCTAATAGCAATGGGCGCGTTATTAGCATTGACATCCGAGCCAATCACGCATGAGCTTGCGTGTTCCCGATGGGATATACTGGCATATATGCCATAAGTGAGGCCTTTATCTTCGCGAATGTTCTTCATCAAACGCGAGCCGAAATATCCACCTAATACCTTAATTAGCATTTGTAGGCGGTGGGTATCTGGATGACTAGCGGAAGGCCATAGACGACCGATACGCAGACTTGCCTGCATGCTATCAGTCACGGTGACGTAATCTGTAAGAGGTGAACTGGAAGGGCTGTCTATCTTCGCTACGGTAGAGCCGTACGCAGACACGGGTATTGCCAGCAAATCGGTTAATTGAGCAATGTGCGCAGCCGTGACGTCGCCGCAAATGAAGACTTCTGCCCGTGCCAGGTTATATGCTTGCTGGTAAAAGTCACGAACGGTGTCGGCAGTAAGCGCCTGAAATGTAGCTTCGTCAAATACGACGCCGTATGGGTGTTGTGGGCCATACAAGTTACGCGCAAACCGCTCGGCAGCTTGGTAACTAGTTTTTTGCCGCTCTACTCGAATATTTTGGATCGTACGAGTTTTGATTTGCGCAATTTCAGCTTCAGGAAAAGTGGCGTTTAGTAATACATCCTGGACCAGCGGCAGCAACTGGCTAAAGTGCCGCGCCAAACAGTAAAGTGTCAGCGTTGCACGATCAAAGCCCTGCTCGCATTCGAGGGAGGCACCGAAGAAGGCTACTTCTTCGGCGATTTGGCGTGCGGAGCGTGTCGTCGTCCCTTCTAGCAGGGCGCGAGCCGTCAGCAGCGAAACCCCCGGTGCAGGATCATACCAGCGGCCAGCGGGCAGCACGACCTGCAAGCGAACCACCGGCTGAGCCGAATGCGCCATAACGTGCAGGCGCGCCCCATTGGGGAGATTTGATACCTGAGCTGTAGGCAAATCGACCCGGCCAAGTGGCCGGGTCGGAGGTGGAGCGAGGCGGTTGAGCATCAGCTTAATTTGAGGGCGCAGAATCCGAGGGGGCGGCGTCGCCCGCGTCGTTGCCGTTGAAGTTGAAGTGCAGCGACACCCGAATCGTGTTGGCCAGCGGGTTGGCCTTGGAGTTCGGAACCAGATAGGCGGCATCTACCCCAAATACCTGGTAACGCAGTCCTAGGCCCAGGGATAGGTATTGCCGGTCGCCTTTCATTGGATTTTCGTAAAAATAGCCTACGCGCGCCGCCAGCAGGTCGTTGTACCAGTATTCAGCACCGGCAGAGATGTTAATTTCCTTGAGCTCCTCGCTGAAGCCACCCGGCGCGTCGCTGAATGAGTTCAGCATGCCGCTCACAATCGATTGGTTGGACCGCTTCTCGTTTTCAGCGACTACATCCGGGTCGTTGAGTTCCTTGCCTTCGATGTAGTAAGGCGTCGGCACGAGCAGCTTGGCCGCGTCAACGGTCAGCGTAATCTTGTTGTAGGCGTCCAACTCCCGGGTAATGGCGGTACCCAGCTTCAGGTTGGTCGGCAGAAAGTCTGCTTGGTTGGCCCGCGTGTATGTGATTTTGTTACCGATGTTGGCCACGGCTGCCCCAAAGGACAGATTGTAATCGGAAGCGCCAATGGAAACGTCGCGGGAGTAGTAAGCGCCCAGGTCGACGGCCAAGGCATTGCCGGGGCGGCTATCCTGGCCTTGATTACCAGTCAGGTTTGAACGGATGTAGCGCGCCGTGGCACCCAGGCCGAAGTAGTCGCTGAGCTTCTGACCGTAGGAAATGGCCACGGAGTACTCCTTGGGGTTGAAGCTGCCTGTTTCGTTGTTATCGTTGTCGCGAAACTGTATTTCGCCCAAGTCGAAGTAGGTCAGCGAAGCCGCCAGCGCCGAGCGTTGCCCGAATTTTTTGTAGCCGGCCGCCGAAATCAGGCTCATGTCGTCGGTTACATTGCGCAGCCACGGGGTGTAGGAGGGGGATAACCCGTAGGGATTCTGCAGAAACCCAAGCTTACCTGCGTTGTAGAACGGCGCGTTGGAATCCGGCGAGGTAGCCACGCCGGCATCACCCAAGGCTGCCGAGCGCGCATCAGGGCTGATGGTGACGAAAGGCACTGCCGTGGTGATGGTGTTGGTGCGTTGCTGAGCCTGGGCCGTAGCCACCAAGCCCAGCAAAGCCGGCAGTAACAAGCGGGATGCCGTGGGTTTCGGAAGAAGCATATGCAGTGAAAAAAGTCGGAAAAAGCGGGAAAAGGAAAACGGCAAGGAGTTAATTAAGCAATACCAGCTTCTCAAACTTGCTTACCTGGGGGCCGCCGGGCGTACGCACGCTCAAGCGGTATACATAAACGCCGCGGGCGAGCTGGTCATTATACTCGTCACGGCCGTTCCACGTGATGGAACTCACATGTGCATCACTGCTGCCTAAATACGCAGATAAGGTGCGCACTAGTTTGCCCGAAACCGTGAAGATCTGCACCTGAATATCCAGCGGCTGGCCAGCGCGGTTGTGGTCGAAGTGAAAGGTGGTGTGGCCGGCAAAGGGGTTGGGGTAATTGAGAATATGGTTGAGCGCCAGCTTTTCGTCGCGGGCCACAATGAACTCAATTTCCTTTTCCGCTGAGTTGTTGAACGTGTCCCACGCCTTCACGCGCAACACGTGCGGCCCCAGCGCAAGGTCCTTGAATGGGTAGTCAATGCGGCCCCTGGTGAATACGTTCAGGTCGGCCGTATAATACTCGTTCAGGATGGTCACTTTAGTGGGGTTGTTGTCCAGCGTAGCCGTCAACTCGTGCCCGATGCCGGTGCCAGCCGTGTTGATGCCGCTGTCGTCACTAAGGCGGGCCAGCAGGCGTGTGTTGGGCTGCGTCATGCCGCCGAACACAAACGTGGTATCATCCATGGCCAGCCGGATGAGCGGGGGAATGGTGTCGTTGAGCGCAGAGGCACTGGCCCCGCCGATGGTCAGGCGTGGGTTGGCCCCGTGAGCATCGATGTTTTGGGTTGTATCGGAGGCATACAGACTGATTTTGCCAAAACCGAAGCTGTAATTGATGTCCTTGGGTACCACAAACTGCGCCGTAAACCGGCCGTTGCGCACAGTGGCTTTGCCGTCATACACCACATCCTTTTGCACGTTCACCCGCGCGGTATCGGCAAGACGTTCGTTGCCCAAGGTCCGAACCACGGACATTTTCTCGTACACTGTCACCTGCACCTCGCCGTTGAAGGAGTTTTGCAGAGCCGAGGTTACGGGGTGTACGATTTCGCCTTCCAGCTGTACGCGCTGCAGGGCGCGGATCGTGTCCAGAGGAGCGTGCGTAGGGTCATTGGCGTCGCTCAGGCGCGTGGCCCGGGCTACGTAGTGCGGCATGGCCAGGCGCATGCTCGGGTCGCCCAGAAGCGTGAAGTTGCGATTCTCTATGTCGGTGGGGTCGAGGTTTTTGCCGGCTACTACCGCATCGCCGACGCGCGGCCAGTTGCCGGTGGCGGTGTTGCGGCGAAACAGAGCGGCGAAAAACTGGTCGGCCAGTAGTTGGTTGTTCTGGGCGTACACCAAGCGGGTGGTGGTAAGCAAGCCAATGGCGCCGGCGCGGGTATCGGTCAGCACTTGCTCGCCGGCTGAAACGAACCCGGGGTTGGGGTCGTCATACCACGCGAAGTCACAGGTGCCCGTAAACATGAACGTCAACCGCTTGGTGTTCTGCAAGCGAAGCACGGAGGTGTTGGTGAGAATTTTCTCGTCCATCCAACCCGTGGGGCCGCCGTGGCCCGCGTAGCTCATGAACAAAGAGCCCTGCTCCAGCGCTGCGTCGAGGGCCGCGTTGGCATCAGGCGAGCTTTGGCCACCTGGAGTGCTCTGCTGCGGATACATATCCAGGTACACCTTGCCCACCTGGAAAGGCGGCTGCGTCCTTACCAACTCATTGGCAGAGGATTCGGAGTTGCCGAGGTGAGTATTCTGGTCGCCGTCATCGGCCACGAAGGTGAGGCGGTTGCGCCATTTGCCCAGCGACTTTGGGGCGTCGTAATCGATGAGCTTGCGGACCATCGTAACGGCTTCGACCGTGGAATTGGGCTGACCTTGTGGAAAACGGATAGGCAAGCGGCCTACAGCCGCATCCAGCATATCGTTGCGGGAAGTAAAATCCTCTGCCCAAGCTCCCTCGTTGTCGTCAAGGAAGCCGAAATAATCGTCTGAGCAGTATGAGGGGCGGAAGCCTACTTTTTCAAACGAGGAGTAGGACTCGTAGGTCGGCACGAAGTTCTGGTTGTCCGCGTCGCGCAGCTGCCGGTCGGCCCACCACGTCGGCAGGAATCTGGCGTCGTTGCTAGGGTCGCCTTTGTAATCATACGACGCGTCCCCGAAGAGCAAGATGTACAGGCGGCCGGCCCGGCCGTTGGGCCGGTCGTAAATCATTTTGGCAAAATCCCGGATGGCCGTCAGATCCTGTCCACCGGAGCTGAACTCGTTGTAGATTTGGTGGGTGGTGACCACCGTAGGGTTCAGGCCGTTGCGGGTGCGGCGGTGCTCGGCAAGAATCCTGGCCTGCTCCAGAAACACCGGCGGCGTCACGATGATCAGGTCAATGGGGGAGGTGGCCCCGATGGCGTGCAAGTTCTGGTTGGCCACGCGCCCGAAGGACCGCGGGGTAGCAAAGCTGCTGCCGGGCGTAAACGCCACGTACTCGCGCAGGGTATTGGTGCGGGCCAGAAAGCGGCCGCCCGTATGCGCGATGCTTTGGGCGGCGCGCGGGTCGGTTACGTCCCAAATCAGGGCATTGCCGGCGTTCTGCAGCGCAAAGGTGCTGAAAGCGTTCGGCGCTACGTTGTCGAGTGAGCGAAACTCCAGCGGCTCACTGCCCAAGGTGAGCAGGCGCCGGGCCTGGACTTCCAGATAGTCCAGGTAACCAGTGGCCGACGGATCGACAGCCGAGCCGCTGTAGGTCATTTCCACGCGCAGGGTGGTGGCACCGGCCGGAGCGGGCGTCGTGTACACTGTTACGTTGCTGTTGGCGACTTCCGGGTAGCAGCCGTACAAGCTGGGGTCGCAAGTAAGCGGGTCTACCGACTGGGGCGTGCCCAGGCTGGTGCCGTTCAGCTTCAGGCTGAAGGTAGTGGGCGTGCGAAACCGCCCCGGCAGGGACGACGCTGCCACGGCCGAGGTAATCTGCAACTGAGAGCCGGGGACGATGTTCGAAATGCCCGCAAACTCGAAGGATTTCACCTGGTTGGTCGGCGTCACGGTATTAAAGCCCTCCCCCAGCCATTGGCGTCCCGACTTCAACAGGTTGATTAATTCCCGCTCGTAGAAGAAGTGGTCGGTGTATTCGGTGATGGTGGCGGTGGGGTTACCGTTGACGGCTGCCTGCGGCGCCACGCGGCGGCCGTTGGTGTTGCCGACGGTGATAAAGTAATAGGTGGTGTCGGCGTAGATGTTCAGCTCGTGGCGGAAGCGCTGGTCGCGGTACGACCATGTGTGCGGACCGCGGGAATAAAAGAGGAAGTATTCGTTGTCGTCAAACGTGGCGTTGTTGCTCCCGTTGTCGGCAAAATAGATGGCATTTTCCAGCAGGTCGTCGGGGCGGTCGGCGCTGTTGGCCTGGGGCAGCATGCCGATGCCGTAGCCAAACAGCTGCAGGCGGCGCGGGTCGAGCGACTGTACTGGCAGCCCCAGTTGACTCAGGAAGGCCTTATCAAGCTTGAACACGCCGCCGTTGCCCAAAGCGTTGTTGGCTACGCCAACTTTGTACCAGTCGCCTGCTCGCAGAGCCGAGTTAGGGGCGTAGTTGCGGGCGGTGGTCCGGCTGGCGGGCGGCGTGCCCCGGCGGTAGGTATACTCGAAGCTGAGCAGCTTTTCCAGTTGGCCGGTTTGGGCGTTGCGGCGCACAGCGGGCAGCACCGCCAGTGTCACGTAACGACGGTTCTCCAAACCGTGGCGCAGGCTGAATTGGGGCGTGGTGCTCACCTCGGCGCCGGCAAAAGCAGCGGCTTCCTGGGTGGTGAAAGCCTCGTAGCGCGCGGCCTGCAGCTGTACGTCGGTGGCGTAGCCGTCGAGGTGCACGCTGGTGCTTGGAAGGCGCTGGCCTGGCTCGAATAAGGCGCCGGCAAACGTGGGCACCCGGATGCCCTGACCGCGCTCCGGAAACGCCAGCGTGTGGCCCTTCCAATTGAGAGTGACTTGCCGGCCCGGTTCCTGTGCCCAAGCAGGCCAGGATAAGCCCATCAGTACCCACAAAAGCAACGAGGTAGAAAACCGCATAAAGCCTAGATAAACAGTGTGGTGTGTCGCAGTAGAGTGTGCCCCGGCGGCCCCCTCAACAACAGTTTCAGGCGGGGCGTTCAGTTATCGGATCATACAACTGCTGGAAAAGCAAAATATTGTACAGCCGCTATGCAGCTAGCTCCGGCCGGCGCACCACCGACAGCAGCACGTACAGCAGGATGATGAGCGGCACGGCCACGGCCTGCAGCAGCACCAGCAGCAGCACCGACAACAGCAAAAACACGAAACGCAACGAATTGTCTTGCCACTTGAAGTTTTTGAACTTCAGCGCAAACAAAGGCAGCTCGGCCACCAGCAGCCTCGACATCAGAAACGTGAGCCCCAGCAGCACCCACGGGTTCAGGATGAAGAAACCCACGCCGAACTTGTCATTCGCCAGGATAAGTGGCAGCGAGGCAATCAGCATGGTGTTGGCCGGCGTCGGCACGCCGATGAAGGAGTCGGACTGCCGGGTATCGTTGTTGAACTTCGCCAGGCGCAGGGCGGAGAAGATGCTGACGGTGAAGGCCAGGTAGGCCATGCTTTTGGGCAGCTCCGTGGCGAGCAACACGTACTGGAGCAGCTTGAACAGTATCGCCCCGGGCACCACGCCGAACGATACCATGTCGGCCAGCGAATCCAGGTCCTTGCCGATGGGGGAGGACACGCGTAGCGCCCGCGCCACCAAGCCGTCGAAAAAATCAGCAATAGCGGCAATGCCGATGAGGAAAGCGGCGTGCACCAAGGGCTGCCAATGCGTGAAAGATGGCAGCTGCGAGAAAGCAGCCAACGCCGGGTCAAAGCCCAGAATCAGCGTCAGGGCCACGCAGCCGCACAGCAGGTTCAGGCACGTCAGCGCGTTGGGCAGGTGGTTTTTGATGGCCATCAGGGGAAACAGGGCTAGCGGAGAAAAGGATTGGAGGCGCGCTCGGCGCCTACGGTGGTAGCCGGCCCGTGACCGGGGTACACCGTGGTATCGTCGGGCAGGGTGAGCAGCTGCTCCCGGATGCTGTGGATCAGCGTGTCGTGGTCGCCGCCGGGCAGATCGGTGCGGCCGATGCTGCCGCTGAAGAGTACGTCGCCGCCGATAACGACCCGCGTGGGGGCGTGGTAGAACACGACGTGGCCGGGGGCGTGGCCGGGGGCAAAACGCACTTCCAGCTCGGTCTCGCCGAAGCGCAACGGCTCACCGGGCGTTAGAAACCCCGTGGGCTCAGCGGGCGAGTAGAGCGGGAAGCCGTAGTTCGGGGCGTAGCTCGGCACGGCGCGCAGCGTGGCCAGGTCGGCTTCGTGGATGAGGAAGGGCGTGCCCGGCCAGGTGTCGAGCACGAACTGGTTGCCGAACACGTGGTCGATGTGGCAGTGGGTGTTCAGCAGCAGCTCCACGCGGAGCTTGTTATCGGTGATAAACTGCTGGAGGGCCTGCTGTTCGCGGCGCTCGTAGCAGCCGGGGTCGACGATGGCGCAGGCGCCGGTGGCGTCGTGCAGCAGGTAGGTGTTTTCGGAAAAGGCGTTGAACGTGAAGCCCGAAACGGTCATGCAAAAGGGAAAAAGCCCGCGCGGAACGCGGGCAGACAACGGGAGGGTAAGTTACGCAATCAGGCCCGGAAAGTGCGTATTTTGCCCGGAATGCAAGAACAAGCCGACTACCTGATCATTGGCCACGGCCTGGCCGGCGCCGCGCTGGCCCGCACCCTGCTGCGGCGCGGCCGCCGCGTGGTGGTGCTCGATTCGTATCAACCGGATTCGGCTACGCGGGTGGCCGCGGGCCTGATCAACCCGGTGGCGGGCAAGCGCTTCGCCCTGGCCTGGCGCATCGACGAGCTGCTGCCGGCCGCCCGGACCTTTTACCGCGAGCTGGAGGCTGATTTTGGCCGTCGTTTCTACTACGAGATGCCCATTCTGAAGCTGTTCGGCTCGGTGCGCGAGCAAAACGACGTGCTGGCCCGCTCGGCCGGCCGGCCCTGGGGCGACTACGTGGCCGACCCGGCCCAGGCCCTGCCCGAGGTGCCCGGCCTGCAGCAGCCGTTTGGCGGGCTAAAGCTGCGCCACGGCGGCTGGCTCGACACCACGGCCCTGCTCGACGCGCTGGTCCGGGACGGGCGCGAAAAAGGCTGGCTGCGCGCCGAAACTTTTGTGCCGGAGCTGCTTGTTCCGGACGCAACCGGTGTTAGCTACGGCCCGGAGCTGCGGGCTAGCCGCGTGGTGTTCTGCGAAGGCGCCGCCGTCACCCGCAATCCGTGGTTTGGCTGGTTGCCGGTGACGCCCAACCAAGGTGAAGTGCTGGACGTGGAAGCGCCCGACCTCCCGACTGATTACGTGCTCAACCGCGGCGCCTATGTGGTGCCGCTCGGCGACGGGCGCGTGCGGGTGGGAGCCACGTACCGCTGGCCCCCGTTTGCGCCGGAGCCCACGGAGGAGGCCCGCCAGGAGCTCAGCCAGCGCCTGCGCGACCTGACCGCGGTGCCCTTCCGCGTGACGGGCCAGCGGGTGGGGGTGCGGCCGGCCGTGCGCGACCGGAAGCCCTTGCTCGGTACGCACCCGGCGCATCCGGCGCTGGCCGTGTTCAACGGTTTGGGTTCGAAAGGCGTGCTGCTGGCGCCCCGCCTGGCGGAGCTGCTGGCCGATGCGCTGGAAACCGGCCAGGAACTATGGCCGGAAGTCAATATTATTCGTTATCAGGCGTTGTATACGGCTACCTTGCCGCCGGCCGTGTCACCCGCCTGAGTTTCTTTCCGACCTGCCTTTTTGCAGCTGTTATGATGCACTTGTCCATACTATCGCCCCGCCTGCGCTGGGGCGCGCTGAGCCTGCCGGCCCTGGGGCTGGCCTTGCTGGCTCCGGCCGGCGCGGTGCAGGCCCAAACGGCGCAGGAAAGCTTTGGCCGCACCCGCATCCAATACAAGAAGTTTGAGTGGCAACTGCTGAGCACGGCCAACTTCAACGTGTACTACTACGCCGGGGGCCAGGCCATGGCGCGCCGCGCGGCTGAGTACGCCGAGCAGGAGCTGCAGCGCATTACCTCGCTGATCGGCTACTACCCGTACTCGAAAACCACCGTGATGCTCTACAACTCGGTGGGCGACCTGCGCCAGAGCAACGTGGGCCTGAACGACGACAAGTACCAGATGGGCGGCGAAACCTCGCTGCTGCGCATGACCAAGGTGCAGCTCGCGTTTCAAGGTCAGCAGACGGTGTTCAAGCGCGACCTGAGCTACCAGGTGACCCGGGTGCTGCTCAACGACATGATGTACGGCGGCTCGCTCAAGGAAGTCATTCAGAGCAGCTACCTGCTGCAACTGCCCGACTGGTTTGTGGGCGGGGCCTCAGCCTACGCCGCCGAGGGCTGGAGCGTGGAGATGGACGACTACATGCGCGACATGACGCAGAAGGTCGACAAAGACAAGGCCGCGCAGTTTTTCCTGCGCAACCCCGAGCTGGCCGGCCAGAGCGTGTGGAACTACATAGCGGAGCGCTACGGCTACACCAGCATCCAGAACATCCTGAATCTAACGCGCATCACCCGCGACGTGGAAACGGGCATCAGTTCCTCGCTGAACGTGCCCTATAAGCAGTTTCTGCGCGACTGGATGGGCTACTACCGGCAGCTCAACGACCAGCCCGAAACGGCCTACGTGCTGCCCGACGAGCAGCACCAGCTCATGAGCCGCAACCGCCGCGGCCTGAGCCTGAACGAGCCCGTCATCAGCTCCAACGGGCAGCTGCTGGCCTACACCACCACCGACCGCGGCCGCTACCGCGTCATCGTGGCCAACGTGGACGGCTCGGGCAAGCACATCGTGTTCAGCGGCGGCTACAAGTCGCCGGACCAGGAGGTGGACCGCCGCCTGCCGGTGCTGGCCTGGCGCAACAACGCGCAGCTGGCCATTGCCGAAGAATCGCGCGGCAAAATGGTGCTGCGGCTGCGCTCGGCCGAAAAAGGCCCGTTTGGCGCCGTGGTGCGCATCAAGGAGTCGTTGCCGCTGATCGGCGACCGGGGCTCCAGCGTGTTCAATCCTTACGCCCAGGTGCTGGGCATGGGCTACTCGCCCGATGGCAAGGCGCTGGCCTTTAGCGGGGTGCGCAACGGGCAGGCCGACCTGTACGTGCTGCGCGCCGGCAGCCGCCAGCCCGAGCGGCTGACCAACGATGTGTTCGACGACGTGCAGCCGGTATTCATGCCCGACGGCCAGTCGGTGGTATTCAGTTCGAACCGCTGGCTGGATTCGGCCGGTACTGCGCGGGGCTCGTTCAAGGCCGTGGTCAACAACTACGACCTGTTCCGTTACCGCCTCGACGGCACGCCGCAGCCCGTGGAGCAGCTGGTGGCTACCATCTCGAACGAAACGCGGCCCCGGGTGCTGTCGCAGGACGAGGTGCTGTTTCTGAGCGAGGAAAGCGGGGTGCGCAGCGTGTTTCGCTACAACTTCGCTACCAAGCAGCGCACGCCCGTTACGAGCTTCCTCAACAACCTGAAGAGCTTCGACTACAACGCCACGAGCGGGGCGCTGGGCTTCGTGGCCGCCGACCGGGCCCGGGAATTCGTGTACGCGTACCCGAAATACGAGCTGCCCCAGGACCTGAAGCTGGGCAAGACCGCCCGCCAGGAAATCCTGGAAGACCGTTCGGCCGCGGCCAGCCGCCCCCGCCCCAAGCCGCAGGCGGTGCCTGCCACCGGCAATACGCCCACCGAAGGCACCGTGCAGCCGACCGCGCCAACCCGCACTCAGAGCCAGGACGTGAACGTGAGCGACTACCAGTTTGAGGAAGACGCGCCGCGCCCCCGGCCGCGCCGCGCCGCGCCTACGGTGGTGCAGCAGGCGCCGGCACTTGCAGCCAACCCGGGCATTACCGGCCCGATACGCTACGATACGCGCTTCAGCCTCGACAACGTGGTATCCACGATTTACACCGACCCGCTGCTGGGTTTTGGCTTCATCGGGCAGGCCACCATGTCGGACCTGTTTGAGGACCACCGCATCCGGGCGGGCATCTTTGCCCTGACGGACCTGCGCACCAGCAACATGTTCGCCGAGTACACGAACCTGAAGCACCGCTACGATTGGAGCATTGGCTTCCAGAAGCAGAGCTACTACGTGTCGAATGAGTCGTCGCCGAGCCTGTACATGGGCCGCTACGAGCTGACGCCGGGCATTTCGTACCCGATTTCGCATAACATGAGCGTGCGCGCCAACCTGCGCTACGTCAACAGCTCGTACTCCAACCTGGACGACGTGGGCACCTCCGACCGCCGTGACCATTTCCTGGGCGGCAGCGGGGAAATTGTGTACGACAACTCCGTGGCCACGGGCGTGAACATGCTCGAGGGCACCCGCATGAAGGTAGGCGTGCTGAAGCTGGATCAGCTGCGCGGTGGCAACAACGACTTCGGGAAAGTGTACGTGGACCTGCGCCATTACCAGAAGGTGCACCGGCAGATCATTTGGGCCAACCGCGCCAGTTACGGGCAGTTCTTCGGCAATTCGCCCAAGACTTTCCGCCTCGGCGGCATGGACAACTGGTTGAACGCGCGCACCGACGACGCCCGCGAGGTGCAGCCGCAGACCGGGGCTTCGCCCGCCGACTTCTTCTACCAGCAGTTCGTAACCAACCTGCGCGGCTTCAACTACAACGCCCGCTCCGGCCCGAAGTATGTGCTATTCAACTCCGAGCTGCGGGTGCCCATCATCCAGTACTTCTCGCGCAAGCCCATTTACTCCGGCTTCTTCCGCAACCTGCAACTGACGGGCTTTGCCGACGCCGGTACGGCCTACCGCGGCTCGAACCCCTTCAACGTCAACAACTCCTTTAACACCCAGCCCTACGGCGGCAACGGCGACGCCTTCACGGGTACCGTAACCAACTTCCAGAACCCCTTCCTGATCGGCTACGGCGCGGGCATGCGCACCACCATGCTCGGGTTCTACACCAAGCTGGACGTGGCCTGGGCCCGCGAAAACGGGCAGGAAAAAGGTCCTAAATTCTATCTGTCGCTGGGCTACGACTTCTAATGCCGATAAGTCCCGCCGCTTCAAACGCCCTGCCCCCGGCAGGGCGTTTGGCGTTTAGAGGGCTAGCCGCCGAAGATTTGGCTGGGCTACCGTTTATTTGCCCTACACAAACACACCTGCTGCTATGAAACGACTCCTACTTCTGCTGCTGCTGCTGGTAGTGGCCGCGCCCGGCTGGGCGCAGTACCAAACGCCCGGCACCGGCCGCCGCTTTACCCTGGCGCAGCTCAGCGCCGCCTCGGGGGGCTACGTCAGCCAGGCCGGCGCCGAGTGGCGCATCAACGATACGATCCGGCTGGCGGCCACCGATACGCTGAGCATCACCACCAACGAAACCATTCGGGTGGCGGCGCTGGCCATGGTGAACATTGATGGCACGCTGCTCATCAACCCGCCTGACTCGGTGAAATTCACGGCCCAGAACACGGCCGCCCCTTGGCACACCATGTGGTTTTCGAGCACGGCCGGCGGCTCCCGCCTGCGGCGCACGGTGGTGGAGTACGGGGTCGGCCTGCGCGTTATCGGCGCCGATATCCAGCTCATCGATTGCACGCTGCGGTACAACGTGGCCACGCTGAACACGCCGGCCGGCGTGCGCAGCATCAGCAACGGGGCCGTGAGCACCTCCAACAACCGGATGCTGGTGCAGGGCTGCCGATTCGTGCGCAACGCCCGCTCGGCCATTATTTCGCCGGCCAACGGGGCTACGTCGCCCATCATTCGGGACAGCCGCTTTTTGATCAACAACACCGAAAACGGCAACTACCCGCAGATCAACCTGGGGCCGGGCAACTCCGCGCAACCCATTCAGATTGAGCGCAACCTAATTGTGGGCGGCGGGGCTACTACCAACATGGGCGGCGGCATCGGCCTCTCCAACCTGCTGGGCGGCGGCGGCGTATCGCAGGCCGTGGTGCGGGCCAACATCGTCCGCAACAACCGCTACGGGCTGACGGTGACCGGAGGCAACTTCAACGCCTACATCACCCAGAACCTCGTCGAGAACAACAACACCAACGCCAACGCCAACACCGGCGGTAGCGGCCTGAACTTCACCGGCACCCAGTCGCAGACCGGTGTGGTGTCGCGCAACATCATCCGCGGCAACCTCTGGGGCGTGACCATCGTGAAGTCGAGCACCACGGCCGCCGGCGGCCCGCGCATCAGCTTCGGCAACCTGGCCTCGGCCGACACCACCGACCGCGGCTTCAACGCTTTCCTCGGCAACGGCAACGGCGGCACGGTGTACGAGTTGTTCAACAACAACATCACCACCGACACCATCCGCGCCGAAAACAACTGGTGGGGCTCGGCCGTGGCAGCCGACGTGGAAGCGCGTATCACGCACAAAAACGATACGCCCACCTTCGGCTTCGTCGACTACAACCCGTTCCGTGCCGCTGGGCCGCTGGCGGCGCGCGCGGCCCAGCCGCTGGCCCTGGAAGTATACCCGAACCCAGCCCACGCTACCGTCACGCTGCGCACGCCGGCCCCGGGCCGCGTCACCGTGTCACTGCTCGATGCGGCGGGCCGCGTGGTGCGGCAGCGTACCCTCACGGCAACGGCCGATGGCCGGGCGGCCCTGCCACTGCAGGGTCTGGCGGAGGGACTCTACCAGTACCGCGCCGAGCAGGGCGGCCGCACGGCTTCCGGGCGTCTGGTGGTCGAGTAAGCAGCCACCGAATGCTGACATGATCGGGCGAGCCGGTCCCTGCGGGGGCCGGCTCGCGGCGTTTTTATAGTCGGCATACGTCACATATTCAAGTAGCAACACCCCCTTTCCGGCCATTGGGTTGTATCTTTGCCGTCCCGCAACCCACCCGCCCGGCCGTGCAGCTGTTACGTGAGATTTGGTACCTGATGCAGAAGGACTTCCGCCTGGAATGGCGGCAGCGCTCCGCCCTCAACGGGATGCTGCTCTACGTGGGCAGCACGGTGTACGTGTGCTACCTGAGCTTCGTGCGCGGCGGGCAGCTGCCGGCCCCGGCCTGGAACGCGCTGCTGTGGGTGATTCTGCTGTTTGCGGCCATCAACGCAGTGGGCAAGAGCTTCCTGCAGGAAAGCCGCGGCCGCTTGCTGTACTACTACACCCTGGCGCGGCCCGAGGCCGTGATTCTGGCCAAAATCGCCTACAATACCCTGCTGCTGCTAGGCCTGAGCCTGGTGGCCTTCGGGGCCTACGCGGTGGTGCTCGGCAACCCCGTGCAGGACGTGCCCCGCTTCGGGCTGGTGGTAGCGCTCGGCGCCGTGGGCTTTGCCACTTCGCTGACGCTGATTTCGGGCATTGCGGCCAAGGCCGCCAATAGCAACACGCTCATGCCGGTGCTGGGCTTTCCGGTGGTCATCCCGATTCTGCTGCAGCTCATCAAGGCCGCCAAGAACGCGCTGGACGGCCTCGACGCCTCCCCGCAGCCCGTGTACATGTTGCTCGGCCTGAGCCTGTTGGTGGTGGCGGTTTCTTATTTGTTGTACCCTTTCCTGTGGCGAACCTGACCGCATAAAGCTCAAGCGGAGAGCTTAGAACCGAGAAAAGCCCTCCGCGTCAATGGCTCCCTGGGCGGGAGCTGCATCTGGGTCTCAGTTCTAACTTCTAACATCTCATGTCTAAAAACTGGTGGAAAGTGCTGACGATGGTGCTGTTGGTGTACACTGTGGTGATGGGCCTGCTGGGCCACGCGCCCCGGCTGGCCATCCTGAACGAAACCATCCGCAACCTCTACTTCCACGTGCCGATGTGGTTCGGCATGACCATCATCCTGGCCGCGTCGGTGGTGTACTCGGTGCTGTACCTGCGCCGCCCCTCCGACCGCCTCGACGTGTGGGCCCATCAGACCGCGCAGACCGGCGTTATCATGGCCGTGCTCGGGCTGGCCACGGGCAGCGTGTGGGCCCGCTTCACCTGGGGTACTTGGTGGACGGCCGACCCGCGCCTGAACGGGGCGGCCATTGCCGTGCTCATTTACGGGGCCTACCTGGTGCTGCGCTCTTCCATCGTGGATGAGCAGCAGCGGGCCCGCATTTCGGCCGTCTACAACATCTTCGCCTTCTGCGCCGCCATTCCGCTGCTGTTCATTCTGCCGCGCATGACGGACTCCTTGCATCCCGGTGCCGGCGGCAACCCCGGCTTCAGCAAGTACGACCTCGACAACAACATGCGCCTGGTATTCTACCCGGCCGTCATCGGCTGGACGCTGCTCGGCGTCTGGATTACGAATGTGGCGGCGCGCCTGACCTTCGTCAAACACAAGCTGTATGAAAAACAACTGGCTTAACCGGCTTTCGCGCCGCGCCCTGCTCGTGCTCGGCGCCGTGCTGCTGCCGCTGCTGCCCGCGCTGGCCCAGCAAACCGCTGAAGCCGGTCCCGAAATGGCCGACCAGATGCGGCAGGACGGCAAGATCTACGTGGTGGTGGCCGTCATCGTGGTCATCCTCGTTGGGCTGCTGGCCTACCTGATCAGCATCGACCGCAAAGTGAGCCGCCTGGAGCGGGAGCTGCGCGACTAATAAAAATCATTTCAAAGGGCCGGATTTTTTCCGCCCTTTGCGGTTGTTCACAGGGCTGACTGCCGGGCAGTCGGTCCAATTTTCCGGCTGCTTTTGCCTTAAGCACCATGAAAAAAACACATTTACTGGCCCTCGTGGTTATTGCCATTGCCATCGGCATCGTGATGGCCACCGCCGGCGACGCTTCGGTGTACGTCTCGTTCAAGGAAGCCAAGGAACTGGCCGCCGAGGGCGACATGCGCAAGGTGCACGTGGTGGGCCGTTTGCCGCAGGACGGGCAGAAAAACATCGTGGGTATGCAGTACAATCCCACGCTCGACCCCAACTACTTCACCTTTATGTTGGTTGATACCAACAAAGTGCAGCAGCAGGTGGTGTATTTCAACCCGAAGCCGCAGGACTTCGACAAATCGGAGCAGGTGGTCATCACCGGCAACATGCGCAACGACGTGTTCGTGGCCGACAAGATCCTGCTCAAGTGCCCGTCGAAGTACGTGGACAAAGAAGTGAAAGGCGCTACCGCTGCGCGGTAAATCAATTAAAAATTAAAAATGAAGAATTAAAAATGTGCTCTGGCTGCGCTGGGAAGCGGCTGACATGAGCACAGTCTTCAATTTTTAATTTTTAATTCTCCATTTTTAATTGACAGCAATGAACATCGGCGACTGGGGACATTTGGGCGTTATCGTGGCCTTCGTGGCGGCGGTAGTGTCCGCGTTGGGGTATTTCATGGCGTCGCGGGGCCGGGCGCTCGGCGACACCGATGCGGCTTGGCTGCAGCTGGGCCGGGGCGCTTTCGTGGTGCACGCGGTGGCCGTGCTGGGCGTCATCGTGGCGCTGTTCGGCATCATTCACGGGCACCGCTACGAGTATTACTACGCTTGGTCGCACTCCAGCAACCACTTGCCGGTGTACTACATGATTTCCTGTTTCTGGGAAGGGCAGGAAGGCTCGTTCTTGCTTTGGATCTTCTGGCACGTGATTATCGGCGCCTTCCTGATGCGCGCCGCGCGGCAGTGGGAAGCACCGGTGATGGCCGTGTTTGCCTTCGTGCAGCTCTTCCTCACCTCCATGATTCTGGGCGTGACGCTGGGCAGCCTCAAGCTGGGCTCCTCGCCGTTTATCCTGATGCGCGAGTTCATGCCCGACCTGCCGGTGTACAAGCTCAACCCGGACTGGGTGCCCCAGGACGGCAAGGGCCTGAACGCGCTGCTGCAGAACTACTGGATGGTGATTCACCCGCCCACGCTGTTTTTGGGCTTTGCCCTGACGCTGGTGCCCTTCGCCTACGCCATTGCCGGCCTCTGGAAAAACCAGCTTACGCAGTGGGTGCAGCCCGCTATCCGCTGGAGCCTGGTGGGCGGCGGCGTGCTGGGCGTGGGCATCATGATGGGTGCTTACTGGGCCTACGAAACGCTGAACTTCGGCGGCTACTGGAACTGGGACCCGGTGGAAAACGCCGTGTACATTCCGTGGCTGGTGCTGGTGGCCGGCCTGCATGCTCTGGTGCTCTGGCAGCGCGGCAAAACCGGCCTGCGCACGGCCTTCTCCCTGGTGGTGGCCACCTTCCTGCTGGTGCTCTACGCCACCTTCCTCACGCGTTCGGGCGTGCTCGGCAACGCGTCGGTACACTCCTTTACCGACCTGGGCCTCTCGGGCCAGCTGCTGGTGTACCTGGGTGCTTTCCTGGTGCTGAGCATTGCGCTGCTGGTATGGCGCTGGCAGCAGATTCCGGTATCGGATAAGGAGCTGACCATGTACCACCCGGAGCTGTGGGTGTTCATCGGGGCCACGGTGCTCTGCCTGGGTGCCTTCCAGGTGCTGGTTACCACCAGCATTCCGGTGTACAACGCCATTGTGGGCTTCTTCGGCGTGAAATCGAACCTGGCCCTGCCCGCCGACCAGATCGGCCACTACACCAAGATTCAGCTGTGGCTGGGCGTGTTCGTGGCCCTGTTCTCGGGCATCGCGCAGCTGATGTGGTGGCAGAAAAACGACAAGGAGACGGTCAGCGCCACCTTCACCATTCCGGCCATCCTGACGCTGCTCGGCGCCAGCCTCGTCATCCTGCTCGTGCGCCAGAACGGCGACCAACAGATGTCCTTGCCCTACATCGCGCTGCTGACCACCGGCTTGTTCGGGCTGCTGGCCAACGTGAGCATGCTGGTGCAGCTGGTGCGCCGCGGCGTGCGCCTCTCGGGCGGGGCCGTCTCGCACATCGGCATTGCGCTGATGCTGATCGGCATCCTGGCTTCGGCCGGCTACTCCAAGATTATTTCGCAGAACACCTCGGGCCTGCTCTACTCGCGTGAATTCTCCGAAGAGCTCAACCGCGACAACGTGCTGCTGTGGCGCAACGACGCGGCCCAGATGGGGAAGTACGAGCTGACGTACACCGGGCAGTACTTCGACGTGCCCGGCGTGCCCGAGTACGTGAACAAGGAGCTGCTCTTCCCCGTCGCCAACGACGAGTACAAGGCCATTGCCCGGGGCGAAATCAAGGTGGGGGAGAAGACCTACTACAAGGCTGGCGATACGCTGGAGCTGCGCCCCGAGGACACCTACTACCGCGTGGTGTACAAGCAGCCCAAGACCGGCGAGGAATTCGTGCTCTTCCCGCGGGCCCAGGCCAACGAGGAAATGGGCGGCCTGCTCGCCTCGCCCGACATCAAGCTGTTCTGGGACCACGACATCTACTCGCACGTGTCTTCGGTGCCAGACCCGACCAAGGAAAAGGATTGGACGGAAGCCAAGCAGTTCACCGTGGGCATGAACGATACGTTGTTCCTGAACGACTACTTCGCCGTGTTCAAGAACGCCGAGCCCGCGCACAACACCGCCGGCCTGGGTTTGAGCAAAGACGACATTGCCGTGCAGGGCGACATCATCGTGTACGGCGAGAAAGACCGCCAGTACCACGTGCACCCGGTCTTCGTGGTGAAAAACGGCATGGTGGGCCGCGTAGCCGACGAAGTCGAAGACCTCGGCCTGCGCATTACCCTCGACAACATCGACCCGGCCAAGGGCAAGTTTACCTTCGGCGTAAGCACCACCCAAAAGGATTACATCATCCTGAAGGCCATGGAGAAACCATTCATCAACCTGCTCTGGAGCGGCACGCTGCTTATGGGCCTGGGCTTCGGCATTGCCGTGGTGCAGCGCGGGCGCAAGCCCAAGCCGGCCCAGGCAGCTGCCAAGACGCCCCGCGCTGCCAAGCGGGCCCCGCAGGTGGCTTAATCCCATTGGGCTACACCGGCCAACGAGAACGGGCGACCTGCGGAAGCAGGTCGCCCGTTCTCGTTTCAGCACGTCTGGCCCAGGCGCGGGCTGACCGGATAAAGCGCCTGAGCAAACCGCAAGAGTCGGTCTGCTGACGCAGCCAAAGCAAGCTACACGCGGCTGTCAACCATTGCGGCGTCAGTGCGCAGGGCTTGGCCCGAACGCAAAAGAGCGGCCCGCGCGAAGCAGGCCGCTCTTTTGCGTTCGGGCGAATAAGCTCCGAGGCTTACCGCTGAATGGAGAGGTTACGCAGCATGTACTGGTCGCCCGCCTTCAGCTTCAGCACATACATGCCGTTGGCCAGGTGCGAGAGGTTCAGCTGGTTGCGGAAGTTGTCGCGGGCCGTGCCGGTGTACACGCGCTGGCCCAGCGTGTTGGTGATTTCCACCTGCAGGCCCGCGGCTTGGGCACCGCTCACTTGCAGGGTCACCTCGCCGTTCGACGAAGGGTTCGGGTACAGCGCCACGGCGTTGTCGAGGGCTTTCGAGACGCCGGTGGTCACGTTCAGCACCGCTTCGATCATGTACTGACCAAAGTTGCCGGAAGCCGCGTCGGTCGGGTTGCCGCCGGAGGTCGGGCTGAAGGAGCTGATGGTGAAGAATGTACCCGGCCGCGTCGGTTCCTCTTCCTGCGTGCCTACCGGGAAGTAGTCGTCGCCGTTGGCCGCGTTCATCTGCACAAAAGCCGCCAGGAAGTCGCCGGCCGGCACCGTGACGGGCGAGGCAAAGGTGAAGGTTTTGCGGGTGTTGGCATCAGCCGCCGTCACCACGTAGTCGGGGGTGCGACCCAGCACGGCGCCCGTGCGGCTGAGCACGGCCGCGTACACCGTTTTGCCCACGGCGTTGGCCTGCGGGTCGCTGTAGATATAGGTCGTAATGCCCGTTACCGTACGGGTAGCCGTAGTAGTGTATTTCACGGCGAAGGCCGAGGCCGAAGCTGTTGGGCCAGACTCAAAGCCCACGGCGCTGGCCGGCGGGCCGCCGGGCGCCACGCTCATCGCGTTGTCCGTCACTTCCTGGCTAAACGTCTTGGAGTCGTTCGAAGGGTCGTCGTCGCCGAGCAACAGCGACACGGTAAGCGTGTTCGTGCCCAGGTTGGCGAGCGGGTACGCGTCAAACGTCACCGTGGCGCTGCCGCCCACCGGCAGCGAGAGGATGGATTTGTTGTTGGTGTAGGTGGTGGCGCCCGATACCGTCAGGCGCACGCCCAGGTTCGACTGCGCGTTGGAACCCTGGTTGCGGATGATGGCCTGCACGGTGTGCGGCGAGCCGGCGGTGCGCGCCACTTTGGCCATCGAGTAGATGATCTGCACGCCCGCGTCGTTGGCAATGGCCTGCCCCGGCGCGAAGCGCAGCGTGCGGCCCAGATCGGGCACCACGGTGCGGGTAAAGCCGAAGGATTGGCCGGAAGCGTACGGCGCGTTGACAAACGTGGCGGCCGACCAAGCCGCCGTGGCCGCCTTGGTGGCCAGCACCAGCTGGTTGTTGGACGGGCCGGAGCCCTTCAGGCCCACGTTGGCGTTTTTGTTGGCGGCGGCGCCCGTGGTGCCCGGCGTGGCCGGGCCGTACACGAACTCGATGTTGTTGCTGGTTTCGTACAGCTTGGCTTGGAAGCTGAAGCTGCCGTACTGCGGCGCGGCGCCACTGGCCAGCACCGGGTATTCCGACATGTTCTTCCACTGCACGGTGCACACGCGGTTGGGCGCGGTGCCGGTGGTGACCATGCGCACCTCCGAGCCGGCCGCCGCGGTGCCCAGCAGGTCAGCCCCGAAGACCGACAGGATGTTCTGGTCATCCGTATCAGTGCTGGTGATGATGTTCTGCGAGGTGTACTCGATGGAACCTACGTCGTTGCTCGGGGCGACGGTGCCGAGCTTTAGCCAGCCGTTGGTGTTTACCTGCAGCTGCGTGAACGTCTGCCCGTTGAAGTTGAACGAGAAGCCGATGGGCTGCGGCGTGGACGTGGCGTCGTCCAGGTTATCGAGGGCCACGGCCGAGCCGGTGGTGCCCAAGTCGGCGAAGGTGCCCGCCACGTTGGTAGAACTGGCCGAGTTGTAATTCAGGGCTTGTGCCAGCGCGCTGCCGCTGCCGGCGCAGGTGGCCAGCAACGCGGCCAGCGCCAGCTTGCGCCAAGTCATTGCTGGCCGTCCCACAGAGTACAGGTGGTTCATGGGTGGAAAGGGGTAAAAGGGTGAAAAACGGTTGTTTGTATTCGGAGTAAGGCGGGCCCAAGATAACAGGATACGGCACGCGTCGCCCACTTGGGAGTGGGGGCGGAAAGGTAAATAGCCTTTGCAGAAATTAGTCGGCAGCAGCAAATCCGCTGAATCAGGCCCGCGCCGCCGGGCCGGCGCCCGGGTTGGGCCACCCGCTGACGGGCGCGCTCGGGGGGACGCGGGGCTTACGGGAAGCCGCCGGCGTGCAAATTCCGCTCTACATACTTGCTTACGCCTGTGCTCGAGGGCCATCAGTTGCGCCCGTAAGGAAGCCGGCCCGAGTGCGCGGACAAAGTGCGACCTTGCCACGCCCATTGTTCTCTCCTCTAAGCTTCGCGGGTTGTGCCTCCTTCTTTCCGAATCATTCTGCTGGGTGCCGGCCGCGTAGGCGCTCAACTGGCCCCCGCGCTGGCGCAGGCCGGCCACCAAGTGGTAGCCGTGTGGAGCCGCAGCGCGTCGTCGGCGGCGGCCGTAGCCGAACCGCTGGGGGCCGCGGTGCTGAGCGGGCGCGCGCCCGACCTGCGCGCCGCGCCGCCCGCCGACCTGTACTTGCTCACCGTGCCCGACGACGCCGTGGGGCCCTTGCTGGTCGCCAGCCGCTGGCCCGCCGGGGCACTGGTGGCGCATACGTCGGGGGCGCTGCCGCTCGGCCTGTTTGCCGCCCAGCCCGCCGTGCGCGGGGCCGTGTTCTACCCGCTGCAGACCTTCAGCCCCGGCCGCCAAATCGACTGGTCGGCGGTGCCCCTATGCTTGGAAGCCGCTGACACCCCCGCCATGGCCGTGCTGCAGGCCGTGGCCGACTCGCTGAGCCGGCGCGTGCTGCCGGTGGCCACGCCCGCCCGGCAGCAACTGCACGTGGCCGCCGTGTTTGCCAGCAATTTCACCAACCACCTGCTCGGCCTGGCCGATGCGCTGCTGACCGACGCCCACCTGCCCGCCAATTTGCTGCACCCGCTCGTGCGCGAAACCGTGGACAAGGCCCTGCGCAACCCGCCGTTTCGGGTGCAGACCGGCCCGGCCATCCGCCACGATGCGGCCACCATCGCGGCCCACACGGCCGCGCTGGCCGCGCACCCGGCCTGGCAGGAGCTGTACGCGCAACTGACGGCCAGCATTCAGGCCGTAGCCCGCGCAGAAGGAAACAACTAAGGCGCAGCACCCGTGGCGCGGCCGCAACGAGGGCCGCAAAAAGCGCATTGGCAGGCGTCCGGTAAACATCCGGCCGGGGTTCAGGCTTTATGCAGCGGCGTGCGTACCTTTGCAGCCTTGTTTTCAACCCCCGCAAGCAGAACCCCCTCACGTGAAAGCCGTCAATATCACCTTTAAGTTTTCGGACGGGCAGCCCGAGCAAACCCACGTGGCGGCCGAAGGCGAATCGGTGCTGGACGTGGCGCTGAACAACGGCATTCAGCTGCAGCACAACTGCGGCGGCGTGTGCGGCTGCAGCACCTGCCACGTGTACGTACTGGCCGGCGGCGACGAGCTGCCCGAAATCAGCGACAAGGAAGAAGACTTTATCGACCGGGCCGTCGACCCGCGCCTGAATTCGCGCCTGGCGTGCCAGTGCGTGGTGCAGAGCGCCACCGAGAACCTCATCATCCAGATTCCCAAGCAGGACTTCCTGGGCCACTAATTTTTTGATGGCTACATGGCTGAACTGTTAAATGGCTGGCCGTTCGGCGAAGCTATCCACCTGGTCGGCCATTTAGCCATTTGACCATTTAACAATTCAGTCAGATGACCCACTTTGAGCCGCCCATGCACTGGCAAGACCACGAGGACATTGCCATGGCGCTCTACGAGAAGTTCGGCAACGACTTCACCGAAGCCAAAATCTACCGCATCCGCTTCACCGATCTGCTGGAGTGGGTGCTGAGCCTGCCTAACTTCCAGGGCACCCGCGAACAGGCCAACGAAGGCCACTTGGAGCAAATTCAGGCCAAGTGGGTATACGAGTGGCGCGACAATCAGTGAGGTAGTGAAGTTGTGAACAAGGTCATCGGGCCTCGTTTATCCTTTCACCACTTCACAAACTCACCACTGGATGATTCCTGATTTCTCCGCCATCGAGGCATTTGTGTTCGACGTGGACGGGGTGCTGACCGACGGCACGCTGCTGGCCTTGAGCACCGGCGAGCAAGCCCGCACCTTCCACATCCGCGAC
Source organism: Hymenobacter coalescens (assembly GCF_054783195.1). Lineage (NCBI taxonomy): Bacteria > Pseudomonadati > Bacteroidota > Cytophagia > Cytophagales > Hymenobacteraceae > Hymenobacter > Hymenobacter coalescens. The sequence continues at coordinate 23,825 of NZ_BAAGRA010000016.1, forward strand.
GGCTACGCCATCCGGCACGCGCTGCGCCGCGGCTACCGCGTGGTCATCATCTCGGGCCGGCAGGAAGAGGGCGTGCGCAAGCGCCTGGAGTCGCTGGACGTGACGGAAATGTACCTCGGCGTCGATGACAAGCTGAAAGTGTTTGCCGATTGCCAGCTCGACGCGGCCCGCGTGGCGTACATGGGCGACGACATGCCCGATCTGGAGGTCATGCAGCAATGCGGCTTAGCCGCCTGCCCCGCCGATGCCGCCGCCGACGTGCGCGCCATTTGCCAGTACGTGGCCGAGCTGCCCGGCGGCCGCGGGGCCGTCCGCGAACTAATTGAGGCGGTGCTGAAAGCACAGGGGCGCTGGTAAATTCGGCTTCAGCATTTGCTCCTGCCGGCCGGCTAAAACGAGACTTGCAAGTGTGCGATATTCCGGTACATTTACCGGAACATTGTTCACCTTTCTCCTTTTCGCTTACCAATGAAAACAGGAACCGTCAAATTCTTTAATGAGTCGAAGGGCTACGGCTTCATTACAGAAGATGCCACCAAAGAGGACTTCTTCGTGCACATTACCGGCCTGAACGGCATGCAGGTGCAGCAGCACGACCGCGTCGAGTTTGAGACGCGCGAAGGCCGCAAGGGCGTTAACGCCGTAAACGTGAAGAAAGTCTGATTACACTTTTCCTCTGCAACTACTCCTATTGCAAAAGCCTCTGCCGCGTCGTGGCAGGGGCTTTTTTTCGGTCGCGGCCGCGGCCCCGCCTAGCTGCCGCGTAGCTTTGCCGGGGCGGCCGGGCGGCCGGTTCCGCTTTGCCGTTGCTTATGCCTACTCCCGTGAGTGTTTCTGCGCCGACACCCGCCGGGGCGGCGGCCCGCTGGCGCCATCTGGCCCGGCTGGTGCGCCTGCCCAACCTACTCATCATGGCCTTGACGCTCGTGCTGACGCAGGCTTGCCTGCTGGCGCCCGAACAACCCTTGGCAGCCCTGCTCGAGGTGCGCTTTCTGCTGCTGGTGCTGGCCACCCTCTGCGTAGCAGTGGGCGGCTATATCATCAACGACTATTACGACGTCAAGATCGACGCCATCAACCGGCCCGGTCAACTGGTGGTGGGCCACAGCGTGGGGCGCCGCGCCGCCATGATGGCGCATTTGGTCTTGTCGTTCGAGGGCATCGTAATAGCCGGGGCGCTGAGCCGGATGGTGGGGCTGGTAACGGTGGGTGCGGCCCTGCTGCTGTGGGGGTATTCGGCCCGCTTCAAGCGCCTGGCGCTGGTCGGCAACCTGAGCATTGCCACGCTGACGGCAGCTTCCGTGCTCCTGCCCGAGTTGCTGCGCCGCACCGGCGGCGGGGCCGTGTGGGCTTACGCGCTGGCCGCCTTCCTGCTCACGGTGGTGCGCGAAATCATCAAGGACATTGAGGATATGCGCGGCGACGCCGAGCACGACTGCCGCACGCTGCCCATCGTGGTGGGCGTGGCGCGCAGCAAGTGGGTGGCCGGGCTGTTTCTGCTGTGCCTGATTGCTTTGGTGGGGGGAGGGGTAGGCGCCGGTTTTCGGCAGGGCCAATGGCGGCTGGCCCTCTGGCTGCTGGGCACCGTACTGGCGCCCGCGCTGCTGCTGGGCCGGCAGCTGCTGCGCGCCGACCGCCGCCGCGATTTTGCACGGCTGAGCCTGCTGTGCAAGCTCGTCATGCTCGCCGGCGTGCTCTCGATGCTGGTGCTCGGGCGCTGAGTCGGCCGGTTGGGTAGGGCGGCGGCAACCGCGGGGCGGGGCGGGCCGTTAGCGGAGCATTGCCGCTCACCACCGGCCAGCCGTGGCCGGGGTGGTATACCGCCTGCGGCACCCGCACCTTCTATCCATGAGCCTTCGTTACTTACTGCTGCTGGCCTTAGGCCTGCTGGTTTCCCCCCTTCGTGCCCAAATTCAGGATACTGCGTCGGGCCGCGCCGCCGAAGCGGTAACCCTCGATACCCGCCCGGCCAAAGACCCCAACGACAAGCCCAGCTTTATTCCGGCGCCGGTGCTCTTCTACGAGCCCGAAACCGGGGTGGCCGCCGGTGTGACCTTCCTGCCCACCTGGCGCCACGGCCGCGATACCACCGTGCGCAAATCCAACGGGCGCATCGGGGGGTGGTACTCGCAGAAAAAGCAGCTCAACCTGCAGGTCTCGCACACCATTTTTACCCGGCAGGAGCGCTACCTGATCAGCGGCGACCTCCTGTTTTTCGATTACCCGATTTTCTTTTACGGCATCGGCAACGACACCGACCTCGACGACGAAAGCGAGATTAGCTACCGGCTGTTTATCCTGCAGCAGCGCGGGCTGAAGCGCTTCCGCCAGCATTGGTTCGGCGGCTTGGGCTACCGCCTCACCGACGCGCGCAGCATCAAGGCCGACAAACCGCTCGACAACAACGACGATGGGCCGAACCAGCTGCTGCTGCTCGACGAGCGGCAGCGCCAGCCCACCACCGTTTCGGGCCTAGGCCCCGTGCTGGTCCACGACAGCCGCGACAACATCCTGAGCACGTACCACGGCAACTACCTCGATCTGCAGGCCTTGTTCAACGCCAAGGGCATCGGCAGCGACTACACGTTCACGCGCTACACCCTCGACGCACGCCACTACCAGCCGCTGGGCTCGAACCGCACCATCTGGGCTTCGCAGGTGTACGGGCAGTTTCACAACGGCACGGTGCCCTTCCGCGAGCTGGCCAACCTGGGTGGCATTTCGCTGCTGCGCGGCATCTACGAGGGCCGCTTCCGCGACCGGCAGCTGATTTCGGCCCAGACGGAAGTGCGCCACCACCTGTTCTGGCGCATCAATGTGGCCGCCTTCGTGGGCGCGGGCCAAGTTGCCTCGCACTTGGATGAGTTTGGCACCGACTTCAACGTGGCGGGCGGCGCCGGTGTGCGCTTCCAGTTCAACCGTCGCGACCGGATCAACATCCGCTTCGACTACGGTGTGGGCTCGGGCGGCAGCCAGGGCCTGTATTTCGGGGTCAACGAGGCGTTCTGAAAAGTCTGATTTGCTCCGCATTTGGCGCGGCCAAATAGAATAAGCTGTGCCGTAATCGGGTACATTTAGCAGCCGTCCAAGTTGGGCGGCTGCTTCCGTATACCGATGCCTAGCCGGTTTCTTCTCCTTGCATTTCCCGGGCTGCTGCTGGCGGCCACGCCGCATTCCCAAGCTCAGACCACCCCACCGCCCGCGCCCGAAACCCCAGCGGCCGTGCCGCCGGCGGAATCGGCGCGCAAGCCGAGGCGGGTGAAGGTCGCCGCGCTGCCCATTGTGTTTTCGCAGCCCGAAACGGGCATCGCCTACGGCGCGGCCGTGCTGCCGGTGTGGCGCTTCGGGGCGGATACGGCCACGCGCAGCTCCAACGCCCGCCTGCTGGGCTACTACACCCAGCGCAAGCAGTCCAGCCTGTCGCTCACCTACACCGTCTTTTCGCCCGGCGAGAAGTTCATTTTGGGCGGCGAGGCGTTCTACTTCAACTTCCCGTATTACTACTACGGCGTGGGCAACGACACCCGCAAGGCCGAAAAGAGCGACATTTCCTACAAGGTGGTCATCGTCACGCAGCGGGTGCTGCGCAAGGTGCGCCCCCACACCTTCGCGGGCCTGGGCTTCCGCCTCACCGACCTGCACCACATCCGCCTCGACGACGACTCCACCGACGACCGCCGCCGGCCCAACCTGCTGCTGCTGCGCGACCCGCGTGAACGGCAGACCACCATCACATCCGGGCTGGGGCCAACCCTGCTCTACGACAGCCGCGACAACGTGCTGAGCACGTACCGGGGCAGTTACCTGGAAACCAGCGCGCTGTTTATGGGCCGCTACCTCGGCAGCGACTACGGCTTCTCGCGCTTCCTCGTCGACGCCCGCCATTTTCGGCCGCTGCGCCGGGGCAGCACCCGCACCATCGTGGCGGGGCAGCTGCTGGGGCAGTTTCACGCCGGGCGGGTGCCGTTTCGGGAATTGGCCAACCTGGGCGGTGAGCGAATGATGCGCGGCATCTACGAGGGCCGCTTCCGCGACCGGCAGGCCCTGTCGGCGCAGCTGGAGCTGCGCCAGCAGCTGTTCTGGCGCCTCGGCGGCGTGGTATTCGGCGCCGCAGGCCAGGTGCAGGACCGGCTCCGCCAGTTCCGGCCCGCGCAGTTCAACGTGGCCGGCGGCGCCGGGCTGCGCATCGCCGTCAACCGCGCCGACCGGCTGGCCATCCGCATCGATTACGCCGTGGGCTCGGGGCAGTCGAGCGGGCTGTACTTCGCCTTCAACGAGGCGTTCTAGGGTCCGCATCGGAAGCCTAGGCGCCCATGAATTAGTCGTTCAACGGCAAACGGGCTTTTAATTGCTTGTTGTCAGTTGTCAGTCAGGTTATTGTGATTAACCTGACAGCGAATGCCTGACAACTTAGGGGCCCGCCGACGCACCCTGCCCGGCCCGCCGTGCGTACTCGGCAGTATGAAGCTATCCGTACCCGCCCGATTCCACGGTGTCAGCGAATCATCCGATTCTGTCGTATCCAGGCCGCAGGTGGCGGTGGCGCCCGCCCGCGAGCTGGCCATCTGCGTGATTATCCCGGCCAAAAACGAGGCCGACGCCTTGCCCGGCACGCTGGCGGCGCTGGCCGCGCAGCTCGACGCGCACGGCCGGCCTTTCCCGCCGCAGCGCTTCGAAGTCATCGTGCTGGCCAACAACTGCACCGATGCCACCGCCCCGGTGGCGCGGGCTTGGGGCCGTCGGCATCCGCAGCTGCGGCTGCACGTGCTGGAGGCCACGCTGCCCGCCGCCGAAGCCCACGTGGGCCGGGCCCGCCGCCTGCTGATGGACGAAGCCGCCCGCCGCCTGGAGCACGCCGGCCAGCCCGGCGGCCTCATCGTCTCCACCGATGCCGACACCCGCGTAGCCCCCGATTGGTTGGCGGCCCTGGAAGCCGAGTTTGCCCACGGCAGCGATGCCGTGGGCGGGCGCATTTTGCCCGAAGCCCCGCCGACGCGCCGGTGCTCGGTGCGGCGCCTGCACCTGCGCGACGCGGCCTACCGCCTGGGCTTGGCCCGCCTGGAGCACCTGCTCGACCCGAACGCGGCCGACCCTTGGCCGCGGCACCACCAGCACTTCGGCGGCAGCCTTGCCCTGACGGTGGCGGCCTACCGCCGGGTGGGCGGGCTGCCCGTGGTGCCTTACCTGGAAGACGAAGCCCTGTGCCAGCAGCTCCACCTGCACGATTTGCGCCTGCGCCATAGCCCGGCGGTGCGGGTGTACACCTCCGCGCGGCAGCAGGGGCGCGTGGCCGTGGGCCTCTCGTGGCAGCTGCGCACCTGGGCCGACGACGCCGCGGCCGGCCGCGAGCCGCTGGTGGACCACCCGCAGCGCCGGGCGGCCGAGTGGATTCTGCGGCGGCAACTGCGCGCCGCCTGGTTGCAGCGCCGCAGCGGCTGCTGGCTGACTGCGGCCGCCGAGGTCACGGCCCTGGCCCAGGACCTGCGCGTAGCGCCGGCCGAGCTGCTAAGCTGGGTATTGGCGGCTGAGGCCTTCGGAGCCTTGTGGGCAAGGGTGCAGCAGCTGATTCAACGGGCGCTGGAGGAGCAGTGGCCTACGTTGCCGCTGGCCGCTGCCGCGGCCGTGTTGCAGCAGCAGTTACGCGCTGCCGAAGCCTCAGCGGCGGGCCAGCAGATCGAGGCGGTACGTTTCTGCCCGGTGGCCGTGCAAGTGGCGTAGGGGGCCGGTGGCGAGACCCAGAAAATGTGCGTGCACTTCGTCGCCCGTGAGCGGGTAGTCGTGTACGTCGGGCGTCCAGTGCACCAGCAGCAGGTGGCCGCCCGGCGCCAGGGCCGCCACGATGCGCTCAGCGGCTTGCTGTAGGGTGGGTATATCCCAGTAATACCCTACTTCCGACACCAGGATCAGCTCAAACTGCCCCGCCGGAAACTCCTGCGGAACCGTCAGGCGCCGCAGCTCTACCTGCGGCAGGCCGGCGCAGCGCTGCCGGGCGCGCGCCAGGGCCGCTTCGGCCACATCCACGGCCAGCAGGTGCCCGCAGCGGGGAGCCAGTTGGGCCGTCAGCACCCCCAGTGAGCAGCCTATCTCGAAGGCCCGGGCGTAGTGGGCCAGCGGTAGCGCGGCCAGCGTATCAGCGTACTTGGCGTGCTCATACGCGCTGGTTTCAAACTGCCAGGGGTCGTCGTTGGCGCGGTATACCGCATCGAAGTAATCAGAACCTAGGGTGTGGGGCTGGTTGGGGTTCATCCGGAATCGGGGGGGGGAAGAAGCAACCCACCAAAATCGGCGGGACAAGTAGCTTGGTGGGCCAAAGAGCAGTGCCTACGATGCCAGCTCCGCCTTGTCGCCGCGGGCTTCGAAGTAGGTTTCGAACGGCTGCGCGAAGTGCGCCAGCATAGCGGGGCTGAGCTGAAATCCGGTCGGATCGTCGTCGATCAGCGCCGTGAGCTGGGAACGATGCGCCTGAATGGCCCGCTGCTTCTGCGGTAGCACCGAACTGATGTCGAGGCGCCAGCCCTGGGCTTCGTGGGCCTGCGGAAGGTCGGCGGGGGCGGCCCGCTGCCAGGCCCACACCACGTACTCCACCTGGCGCGGCCGTTGGGGCAGCGCCGCCAGCGCGGCCTGGGCCAGGGCGTAGGTGGCGCGGTGGTCGGGGTGCGGGTCGCGGCGCCAGGGCAGCAGCAGCGTGGCCGGGCGCCGCAGTAGCAGCCACTGCGCCAAGCGCTCGGCTGCCGCGGCAAAGCCGGGCTCGTGCGGCTGGCTGGGGGCTTGGCCGTCGGGCAGGCTCAGCGTCAGCAATGCGTCGTGGGCCACCCCCAGCTCCTGCAGGGCCGCGCGCAGCTCCTGCTCGCGCAGCTGCTGCCGGGCGGCCGCCGGAAACCGCCGCGAGTTCGGGTGCGACATGCTGCCGTCGGTGACCAGGGCAGCGGCCACGGGCAGGCCGGCCTGCCGCAGCAGCGCCAGCAGCCCCCCGCATCCCAAGGATTCATCGTCGGGATGCGGAATAAGGATGGCAGTGGGGCCAAGGGCGGCGGCGTACTGGGCCGGGCGCAGCGGCAGATCGAGCAGGGCGGCGGGGCGGGCGGTCATCGGGGCGGGGGCAGCACCTACCACAGGTCGGCGATGGGTTCGGAGCGGGTGAGGGCGAAGCGGCCCACATCGGCCAGGGCCGCATCGGGGGCCGGTTGGCGTAGGTAGTGCGTCAGGTCGCGGTGCAGGCGCTCCAGCGGGTGGGGCCGCAGCAGGCCGCGGGCCCCCACGCTGCGTTCGGCCAGTTGCAGCACGCGGAGGCAGATTTCTTCGATGGCCGAACGGACCATGTTGGCGTAGGCCACCACGGCTTCGGCCTGGGTTCCCTCTTGGTCGGGGCTAGGGTAGCGGGCCGCCGTACCCGTCAGCCAGAGCTGCCCGCTTTCCAGCAGCAGGGTCATTTCGCCGAGGCGCTGGCGCTGGTAGGGGTCGTCGGTGCGGCCCTGTCCACGCAGAAAGCTGCGGGTGGCGTCGAGCACGGCTTCGGCGCCGCCCAGCTGCACGGCGGCGAAGCGCACGGCCCCGCCGCTGAACCAGGGTTGGCGGTAGTAGTCGCCGGGCTGGCCCAGCAGGTCTTCGGGCCCGATTTCGAGGCCGGTCAGGTCGACGCGGAAGCTGGCGGTGGCGCGCATGCCCAGCGGCTGCCAGAAACTCGGGTCGAGGGCGGGCGGCTGGGCATCGGCGGGCAGCACCAACAGCTGCCAGCCGCCACTGGGCAAGGCCCCGGTAATCAGCGGCCGGGTGAGGTGCCCCGCGCCGGAGCCGAACGTCTTGCTGCCCCGCAGGCGGTAACGGCCCTCGGCCAGGGGCTCCAGGTGCACGCCGTCCTGCGCCTCGGTATTCCAGACGCCGAACAGGTGACCCGCTTGCGCATCGGCCGCCCAGCGGCGCTGCTGCGCCGCGGTGCCCAGCCGCTCGATGAGTTGCAGTGCGTTGAGGTGGCCTTCGTACACGCGGCCCACGGCCAGGTTGCCGGCGCCGATGTGCTTGAGCACCTGCAGCTGCTCGGCCAGGTGTTGCGGCTGGCCGAGGCCCGCGCCGCCGTGCGCGGCGGACAAGGGCGCCGTCAGCAGTCCAGCCGCGCGCAGCCAGTCGAACTCTTCGCGCGGAAACGCGCCTTCGTGGTCGGTGTGGGGGGCCTGGGCAAACAGGCGGGTCGTAAGGCGGGCCGCCGCCGCTACGGCAGCAGCGGGCAGCAGCGGCGCCGCGACGGGCGCAGCGGGGTAGGCAAGAGAAACGGACATGCAAGGGCGGCAACGCAGGGGAAGCGGCTCCCCGATTCTCGACAGTACGGCGGCGGCGGACAAAGGGCTACATCCAGTGGCCGCTAGGTGGGTAGATTGGGGAAGTTCGGGGCTGTTATTGTAAAAGCGTGTAAGCCGCCTGTTGGAGTCGCATGCGCCAAACCGCCCATAAGAAGGAGGCCGGCAACCCCGCCCGGGCCGGCGGTAACAATTCGGTAACATGGCCGGCGGCCCGGCTCCCGGCGGGAGCGGCTACCTTCGCCCCGCGTTTCACTCCCAAACCTTTCTGTTTGCCATGAGCTCGTCCCCGTCCTCACCCGCCGCGCTGGAATCCGCCGCCGTCGCGCCGCTGCCCATCCGCGCCGCGCTGGTTTCCGTGTACTACAAAGACCGGCTGGAGCCGCTCGTGCGCCTGCTGGCCGCCCGCGGCGTGCAGCTGTACTCCACCGGCGGCACGCTCAAGTTCATCCAGGAGCTGGGCGCCGAGGTGACGGCCGTTGAGTCGTTGACGGGCTTCCCGGAGGTGTTTGGCGGGCGCGTCAAGACGCTGCATCCCAAAGTGTTTGGTGGTATTCTGCACCGCCGCCACGAGCCCGGCGACCTGCAGCAGGCCGAGGAGCACCAAATTCCGCCCATTGACCTGGTCGTCGTCGACCTTTACCCCTTTGAGGAAACCGTCGCCAGCGGCGCGCCGGAAGCCGACGTCATCGAGAAAATCGACATCGGCGGCATCTCGCTGCTGCGCGCGGCCGCCAAAAACTTCCGCGACGTGCTCGTCGTCAGCTCGCGCGAGCAGTACGCGGCCGTCACCGAGCTGCTCGAGGCGCAGGGCGGGGCCACCACCCTGGAGCAGCGCCGCCACTACGCCGCCGCCGCCTTCCAGCAAACCTCGCACTACGACACGCACATCTTCAACTACCTCGCTCAGGGCACGGAGGTGGCCGGCACCGCGCTCAAAATCAGCCAGGGCCCGGCCACGCCGCTGCGCTACGGCGAAAACCCCCACCAGCAAGGCACGTTCTACGGCGACCTGACGGCCCTGTTCGACCAGCTGCACGGCAAGCAGCTCAGCTACAACAACCTGGTGGACGTGGATGCGGCCGTGCTGCTCATGCAGGAGTTTCAGGCCGGGCAGCCCGCCGTGGCCATTCTCAAGCACACCAACGCCTGCGGCGTGGCCCAGGCCGGCACTTTGCACGAAGCCTACGTCAACGCCCTGGCCTGCGACCCGATTTCGGCCTTTGGCGGCGTCATCATCGTGAATAAGGAAGTGGACCTGGCTACCGCCGAGGAGCTGAACAAGCTGTTCTTCGAGGTGCTCATCGCCCCGGGCTTCGCCGCCGAAGCCCTGCCCGTGCTGCAGAGCAAGAAAAACCGCATCCTGCTGCGTCAGAAGCCGGTAGCTTTCCCCGCGAAGCAGGTAAAAACGCTGCTCAACGGCTTCGTGGAGCAGGATTTCGACCGCGTGGTGGAGGGCCGTGCCGAGTTCCGCACCGTGACGCAAACCGCGCCCACGGCCGAGGAAGTCGAAGCGCTGGAATTTGCCCTGAAAGTGTGCAAGCACACCAAGAGCAACACCATCGTGCTGGCCCGGGCCGGGCAGCTGCTCGCGTCCGGCGTCGGCCAGACCTCGCGGGTCGACGCGCTGAAGCAGGCCATTGAGAAAGCCAAGTCCTTCGGCTTCGACCTGCAGGGGGCCGTGATGGCCTCCGACGCGTTTTTCCCCTTCCCCGATTGCGTGGACATTGCCGGCGCGGCCGGCATTCGCGCCGTGGTGCAACCCGGCGGTTCCATCAAGGATCAGGACAGCATCGACGCCTGCAACCGCCTCGGCATGGCCATGGTGCTGACCGGGGTGCGGCATTTTAAGCACTAAGCAGCGAGTCACTTAGCGGAAAAAAGGCCCGGCGGGAAAATACCCGCCGGGCCTTCGGCGTTTAGGGCGGCCCTTGCCCGCAGCCTGTAAATGAATCGGTTGGGCTTCGGCCAAGGATGCTTACCTTTGCGCACCTTTTTGCAGGCGCGCTCCGCGCTTTCGCTTTCAGCCGCTACTCCATGGGATTTTTCAATTTCACCAGCGACATCGCCATTGATCTGGGTACGGCCAATACGCTGATCATCCACAACGACAAAATCGTCGTGGACGAGCCCAGCATTATTGCCAAGGACCGAACCACCAATAAAGTCATTGCCGTGGGCCGGCAAGCGCAGCAGATGCACGAGAAGACCCACGACAACATCAAAACCATTCGTCCGCTGAAGGATGGCGTTATCGCCGACTTCCACGCCGCCGAGGAAATGCTCAAGGGCCTGATCCGGATGGTCAACACCGGTACGCGCCTGTTTCAGCCCTCGCACCGCATGGTCATCTGCATTCCGTCGGGCATCACGGAGGTGGAAAAGCGCGCCGTGCGCGACTCCGCCGAGCACTCCGGCGCCAAGGAGGTGTGGATGATTCAGGAGCCCATGGCCGCCGCCATCGGCATCGGCATCGACGTGGAGCAGCCCGTCGGCTCGATGATCATCGACATCGGGGGCGGCACCACCGAAATTGCGGTAATTGCCCTCTCGGGCATCGTCTGCGACCAGTCCATCAAGACGGCCGGCGACGTGTTCAACCAGGACATTCTCGACTACATGCGCCGGCAGCACAACCTGCTCATCGGCGAGCGTAGCGCCGAGCGCATCAAAATCGAGGTGGGCGCGGCCCTGACGGAGCTGGAAATGACTCCGCCTGACTACGAGGTGCGCGGCCGCGACCTGATGACCGGCATTCCGAAGGTTATCAAGGTGACGTCGGCCGAAATTGCCATTGCCCTCGACAAGTCGGTGGCTAAGATCGAGGAAGCCGTGCTCAAGGCCCTGGAAATTGCCCCGCCGGAGCTGTCGGCCGACATCTACGACAACGGCATTCACCTGACCGGCGGCGGCGCCCTGCTGCGCGGCCTCGATCGGCGACTGGCCGCCAAGACCAAGCTGCCCGTGCACGTGCCCGAAGACCCGCTGCGCGCCGTAGTGCGCGGCACCGGCGCCGCCATCAAGAACATCACCGGATTCCGTAGCGTCCTGCTGACGTAAATGGCTGAATGGCTGAATGGTTAAATGGCTGATTGTTCCGACGCGCGAGAACGACCAGCCATTTAACCATTCAGCCATTTGACACTTTCTTCCTATGCGTAATCTGCTCGATTTCCTCTTCCGCTACCGGGGCGTCCTGGTATTCGTGTTGCTGGAAATCGTGAGCCTGGTATTGCTGATTCGCAACAGCGCCTACCAGCGCGCGGCCTTCTTCAATTCCTCGAACGCCTACGTGGGCCGGGTGCTGGAGGTGCGCACGCAGATTTATGACTACTTCCGCCTCGTGGACGTGAATCGGGCGCTGGTGGCCGAAAACGCCCAGCTGCGCCGGCAGCTGTACCGCTCCGACCTGGCCGGGCGCATGCCCGACAGCCTGGCCGCTGCGGGCGACTCCACCGGCACGCGCCTGCGCCCTGACACCGTGCTGCTGGGCCTGCGCCCCGTGCCCACGCGCGGCTCCGATTACCCGCTCATCCCGGCCCGCGTCATCAACCAGACCCTGCGCCGTGTGGATAACTACCTGACCCTGAACGTGGGCACTCAGCAGGGCGTGCTGCCCGGCATGGGCGTGCTCACCACGGCCGGCGTGGTGGGCCGGGTGCGGCAGGTCAGCGAGCATTACGCCACCGTCACCTCGGTGCTGCACTCCAAAACCAACCTCTCGGCCCGCCTGCAGCGCGACGGCACTTTCGGCACCATCAAGTGGCTGGGCGAAGACCCCACCCACGCTATGCTCGACTACATTCCGCGCCAAAACAAGCTGGTGCGCGGCGACACGGTGGTCACGTCGGGCTTCAACGCGGTGTTTCCGGACGGGGTGATGGTGGGTACGGTGGATTACTTTGCTAAGGAACCCGACAAAAACTTCTGGACGGTGCGCGTGAAGCTGGCCGTGGATTTCTCGAAACTGACCTACGTGTACGTGGTGGGCGCCCAGCCGCGGGCCGCCGAGCGCGACACGCTGGAGGTCCGCTCGCGCATGCGCGTGGCCGGGGCCGATGAGGAAGGGGGGCAGCCGTAATGGGAAACGCTTTGCAACTGCTGCTGCACGCCCTGCGCTTTCTGCTTTACGCGGGCGTCCACGTGCTGCTCATCAGCCGCCTGCAGCTTTTCGACGTGGGCTGGTGCTTCTTCTACCTCGGCTTCCTGCTGTTCCTGCCCATTGCCACGCCCATCGTGGTCATGCTGAGCGTGAGTTTCGCGCTGGGCTTCACCATGGACCTGTTCTACGACACGGGTGGCGTGCACGCGGCGGCGGCCGTGCTGCTGGGCTACCTGCGCCCCTGGGTGCTGCGCCTGCTCACCCCGCGCGACGGCTACGACGCGCAGGACGCGGTAAACCTGCACCAGATGGGCTGGCAGTGGTTCGGCGTGTACCTAACGCTGCTGGTGAGCATCCACCACTTCACGTTTTTCTTCCTGGAGCTGGGCTCGTTCTCGGCCATCGGCCTGACGCTGCTCAAGATCCTGGCCAGCACCCTGTTTACGGGCGTGACCATGCTGATTCTGCAACTGCTGGTTTTCCCGGCGCGGCGGCGGCGCTGAACTTTGGGCCGGCCGCCGCTCGTTTGATGGGCAGCAATGGTTCGGTTTTGAGCCGTGGAAAAGCGGTAGCACCCCGCCGAGGACAACTGGCAACTCTATGCAGTATCTTTGCGGGCTGATTGCACTGGCGGCAGTCAACTCACTTTCAGTTCGTAACGCGTCTTGCAGTACTTAGAAGGCCGCAAATTTGTCGTGCTGGGCATTTTCCTGGCGGTGGCGTTGGTATTTGCGGTGCGGCTCTTCCACATTCAGGTGCTCGACGGCAGCTACAAGCTCGCCGCCGACAAAAACACGCTCCAGCGCATCGTGCAGGTGCCGTACCGGGGCATTATTTACGACCGCAACGGGCAGATCCTGGTGCAGAACACCCCGGTGTACGACCTGATGGTCATCCCGCGCGAGGTGAAGCGCCTCGACACCGCGCGCCTCTGCCAGTTGCTGCAGATGCCCGTACAGGAGCTGCGCGACGGCCTGCGCGACGCCAAGATTTACTCCCGCGCCAAGGCCTCGCCGCTGGTGCAGAACCTTTCCACCCCCGAGCTGGCCGCCATTCAGGACAACCTCATCGACTTCCCCGGCTTCAGCATCAAGCCGCGCATGGCCCGCTCGTACCGCACCCAGCACCTGGCCCACGCCCTAGGCTACGTGGGGCCGGTGTCGCCGGTGATGCTGGAGAAGCCCAAGTACGCCAAGTACGTGCCCGGCGACTTCCTCGGCATCAGCGGGGTGGAGTCGTACTACGAGAAAGAGTTGATGGGGCGGCGCGGCGTGCAGTACCGCATGGTGAACGTGCGCGGCGTGGAGAAAGGCGCCTTCCGCGACGGAGAGTTCGACACGCTCTCGGTGGCCGGCCAGGACCTGCACCTGAGCATCGACCCGGAGCTGCAGAAGTACGGCGAGTACCTGATGCAGGGCAAGAAGGGCTCCATCGTGGCCATCGACCCGAAAACCGGCGAAATCCTGGCGTTCGTGTCGGCCCCGTCCTTCGACCCGGCCATGCTCACCGGCAAGGGCTCCGGCAACCGCTACATGCAGCTGCTCGGCGACACGGCCCGGCCGCTGTTCAACCGCCCGCTGGCGGCGGCCTACTCGCCGGGCTCGGTGTTCAAGCTGGTTAACGAGGCCATTGCCCTGCAAGAAGGCGTGGTGACGCCCTACACGGGCTTTCCGTGCAACTGGAAGCTGGTGCGCTGCACCCACCGCCACGAACACCCCAGCAACCTGACCATTGCCACCAAGAACAGCTGCAACCCTTACTTCTACCAGGTGATGTTTGCCACGGTGCGCCGCGGCCGCTCGCCCAGCAAGTTCAAGGACGTGGCCCTGGGCCTGGCCGACTGGCGCAAGCACGTAGTGAGCTTTGGCCTCGCGCAGCACCTCGACGTGGATTTGCCCGGCGAGCGGATGGGCCTGATTCCCTCGCCCGCTTTCTACGACAAGCGCTACGGCCAGAACCGCTGGACCTACAAGACCATCTACTCGCTGAGCATCGGGCAGGGCGAAATCCAGGTGACGCCGTTGCAGATGGCCAACCTGATGGCCATTTTCGCCAATCGCGGCTACTATTACCCCCCGCACTTCGTGCGCTCCATTGGCAACCAGGGGCCGCTGCCACGCTTCCGGCAGCGCCACTACACCAGCATCGACAGCAGCCACTTCAACGCCATCGTGCCGGGCATGGTGGCGGTGGTGGACGGCCGCGGCGGCACCGGCAACCTGGCCTCGCTGCTCGACGTGGGCATTTCGGTGGCGGGCAAAACCGGCACCGTGCAAAACTACCACGGCGTCGACCACGCCACCTTCGGCGGCTTTGCCCCGGCCAACGACCCGAAGATTGCCATTTCGGTGTTCATCGAAAACGCCGGCTTCGGCGGCAGCTCCGCCGCGCCCATGGCCGGCCTGATGATGGAAAAGTACCTGCGCGGCAAAATTGCCCCGTGGCGCCACCGCTGGGAGGAGTGGCTGCCCGGCTCCGCCGACCGCTTCGTGAGCAAACGCAACCGGCATTAAGTCAATCATCGCTTCGCCTGTCATCCTGACGAAGGAAGGACCTTACCAAGCTGGCACGACAGGCGCCAGAAGGTTCTGCCGAATGTGACCAGATCCTTCGGCTAACGCCTCTGGATGACAGTACTTTTGTAACCGCCGCTTTTCAACTCATCCCCTTGAACCAGATCCGCTACAGCCGCAGCATCGATTGGGTCACCTTGCTGATCTACTTGGCAATGGTGGGCCTGGGGCTGCTCAACGTGTACGCCGCCTCGTACTCGGCCGAGGTACCGTTTTCGCGCGTGTTTTCGGCCGACTGGAGCGGGCTGATGGCCTTCAACTGGTTTAAGCAGCTGGTCTGGATCGGGGTGAGCGTCATCCTCATCATGGTGCTGCTCGTCATCGATTACAAAGCCTACGACACCTTCGCCTACGTGCTCTACGGCGGCATGATTGTGCTGCTGTTGGTCACGCTGGTTATTGCGCGGCCCATTGCCGGCTCCCGCTCCTGGCTGGAGCTGGGGCCGATGCGCCTGCAGCCGGCCGAGTTTGCCAAGTTCACCACGGCCCTGGCCGCCTCGCGCTTCATGGCCGGCATCAACCTGCGCCAGCAGGGCTTCAAGCAGCAGCTGGTGCTGGCCGGCCTCACGCTGCTCCCGCCGCTGCTCATCATCGCCTCCAACGAAACGGGGCAGGCGCTGGTCTTCGGGGCCTTCCTGCTGGCCTACTTCCGCGAGGGCATGTCGCCGCTGATTCTGCTGATTCTGGCCGCCGCAGGGCTGGTGCTCCTCCTCTCGCTGCTGGTGCCCAAGCTCTGGCTGGTGGGCGCCTTCACGGTGATTCTGGCCGCGGTGCTGGCCCTGAACCCGCGGGTGCTGCGCCACCACCTGCCGCTGGCCGTGGGCGTGTACGCCATCGTGCTGAGCATGGTGTTCGGCGTGGATTTCTTCTACAACAACGTGCTGCAGCCCCACCAGCAGAAGCGCATCGAGGTGTTGCTGAACCCCTCGGCCGACCCGCTGGGCGTGGGCTGGAACGTGACGCAGAGCAAGATTGCCATCGGCTCGGGCGGGCTCACCGGCAAGGGCTTTCTGGAAGGCACCCAGACGCGCTTCGACTTCGTGCCCGAGCAGAGCACCGACTTCATCTTCTGCACCGTGGGGGAGGAGTGGGGCTGGCTCGGCACGATGACCGTCATCGTGCTGTTTATGGCCCTGCTGGCCCGCGTCATCTTTGTGGCGGAGCGCCAGAAATCGGTGTTTGGGCGCACCTACGGCTACTGCGTGGCCAGCATCATCTTCTTTCACTTCTGCGTCAACATCGGCATGACCATCGGGCTGGCGCCGGTGGTGGGCATTCCGCTGCCCTTCTTTTCGTACGGCGGCTCCTCGCTCTGGTCCTTTACCATCCTGCTGTTCATCCTGCTGGCCATCGATGCCTACCGCAAGCAGGACCTGGTGCGGTAGTGAAAGGGTGAAACGGTAGCTTAGCGCGCTGATTCGGCCCCGCAACCCCTACCACCATCACCACCGCACGACCCCGTCCCTCCACCGCCGGCCGCGAATGGGCGCTGATCGGCCTGCTGACGCTGCTCGCGCTGCTGCTGCCCACCCGCAACAGCACCCTCGACGCGTGGTACTACGCCGCCTGCGTGCGCCACGGCCACGACCTGCTGCTGCCCCACCACCTGCTCTACAACGCCGTCGGCTGGCTGTGGCTGCGCCTGCTCAGCCCGTTGCAGCCCGATGCGCTGCGGGCCCTGCTGGCGCTGAATGCCCTGGCCTACGGCGGCGTGCTGCTGACGCTGCGCGGGCTGCTGCACCAACTGCAGTGCCCGCCGGGGCTGCGCTTGGCCTTGCTGCTGCTGGCCGGCGGCAGCTTTGGCCTGCTGCGCTTCGCCACCGAAAACGAAACCTACATTCTGCCCCTACTGCTCTCAATGCTGGCCAGCCGTAGCTGGCTGCGCCACTGGGAGTCGAAACGCTGGGGGCCGCAGCTGGCCGCCGGCGCCTGGGCAGCCGCCGCCTGCCTGCTGCACCAGCTGCACGTGTGGTGGTGGCTGGGGCTGCTGCTGGGCAGCTGGCGCTACGGGCCCCGACGCGGGAGCGTGCTGGTGTTTGGGGTGCCGACCCTGCTCGTGCCGCTGGCCTACGGGCTGGCGCTGGCGTATTGGCAGCTGCCGGCCACGCTGCCCGCGCTGCTGCGCTTCGCCCTGCACGATTTCGTCAGCGGCACGGCCGGGGCGCCTACTTCGCTGGTGCGGGCAGCGCTGCTGACGGTGGCCAACGTGGTGCGCACGTTTGCGCAGGTGCACGGCTCCACCCTGGCCCTGCTGCGCCGCTTTCCGGCCTTGCTGCTGCTGCCGGCGCTGGGCCTGGCGGGCATCACACGGGCCTGGCTGAGCCGGCACCGGGGAGCGGCTACCGAAGAAGCAGGGGCCACCGGCGTTCCGGCGGCGCGGCGCCACGCAGCAGGCTTCACGCACGGCCTGATTCTGCTGCTGCACCTCGCGTTTGCGGCCTGGGCCTCCGGCAACGCCGAGTTTATGGTGATGCTGCCGGTGCTGCTGGCGGTGGTGCTGGCCGCCGCGTCACGCCCGCTCCTGGCCCGCCCGCTAACGGCCGCCGCCACGGCGCTGCTGGCCTGGAACCTGGCTTTTGGCCTGCTGCCCAGTCACCTGATCGACTACACCAACCTGCCGCCGCTGCTGGCGCGCATTCAGCGGGAGCCAACCACCTGGTTTCTGCTCGACAACCACAACCTCGTGCTCAACCGCCTGCATTACCTCACCGGGCACGACGGCCAGGCCAACGTGCTGCCCGCGCCCGCCCTGCTGGCCCGGCAGCGCCATTGGAGTCCGGCCGAGTTTCAGCGCTGGGTCCGCCGCCAACAGCAGGCCGGCCGCCGCGTCAGCACCGACGTGGTGGGCGGCCCGCAGCTGCTCGACCGCGCCCGGCTCACGCAGCAGGGCGATGAGGCGGCATTGCTGCACGGCCTGGAGTGGGTGCCGCGCGACTCGTTTCCCACTTTCTTCGGCCCGCGCTACCTCACGGACTTGCGGTAAACCGCGCCTGGCTGGCGTAGGCCGTGGTCAGGCCACCGGCGGCTGACTAGCCGACTGCTGCCCAAGACCCAGCCAACCGAAGGCCGGGTGCAGGGTAAGGGCGCGGGCCAGGGCCACGGCGAACATGGGGGCCATCAGGTAACCCATGCGGCCGATGTCGCCCGAAAGCAGCATGTGGACCAGCACGACCAGCCCCAGCCCAACGGCCGGCCAGCCCAGCTCCTGCCACCAGCGCACCGGCCCGCTGGCCGGGCGGCGCAGGGCCACCAGCAGCGCCAGCCAGAAAAAACCGAAAATGCTGAACAGCTCGCCCACGCCCTTCGGCGACAGCATCCGCCGCACGGAGTAGCCCAGGTTTTCGAGGTGCGAGAGGGCGTTCTGCACGCTCTCCTGGGGCGGAGCACCCAGTTGGGCATCAATCCAATGCCGAACCAGGTAAGCCAAGCCGGCGGACACCAGCAGGGCCGCCAGTTGCCAGGGCCAGCGCAGGGCCCGCCCGCCGAACAGCAGCAGCCACGGCGCCAGAAACACAAACGACTCCTTGGCGTGCGGCCCGAGCAGGATGCACGTCAGCAGCGCGGCCGCCGAGCCGCTGCGGGCGGCGTACACGGCCAGCGCAAACACGAGCATGTAGAGGCTGTCGACCAGCGGCAGGCCGGCAATGTACACGGCCCAGCGGCTCACCAGCACCGCCACCATGGCCAGCGCGGCCGCCCCCGGCGATGCGCCGTACAGCAGGCAAGTCTGGAAGATAATCAGGCCGGCCGCGGCTAGCAGCAGGGTGTTTACCAGGTAATAGGCCAGGCGCAGCGGCCACTCATCGGCGGCCCGGTGGGGCCAGACGCGGGCGTACACCTGCTGCACAGGCCAGGCCACTGCCCGGGCCAGCAGCGGCACCGGCACGCGGTAGCGGTGGGTGATGCGCACCCCATGAAACTCGCCGCGCGCCATCTTGAGGTAGCTGCGCGTGTCGGACGAGTGTGAGAAATCGAAGTGCACGTACATCGTGTAGGCGCTGCCGGCAATGATGCCGACGGCCAGCACGTACACCAGCAGCCAGCGGCGCCAGCGCCCCGGCCCGGTAGCCAAGGCGGCGCGACTAGGCAAATTTGCGGTCAATCAGGCGGAGCAGCTTGTTGATGTGTTCCTCCTTGCGCACCCACTGGTAGCGCTGCGCCAGGTCTTCGGTGACGTAGCGGCGCGCCGCATCGGCCGAGGGCATCGCATCCAGGTGTTCCACGGCGGCGTGGTATTCCATGTTTTCGCCGTTGAACAGCTCGTTGATAAAGCTGAAGCGCTGGTTGATGGAAATAGCACTGCGCAACGACTCCACCTTGGGTTGGGCCTCCGCCAGCGTGGGGCTGCCCGCCGGGGCAGAGGAGGCCAGCTTATCGGCCAGGGTGCTGGTGCGGGCGCCGGCGGCCAGCTTGTCGGCCAGGGTGCCGGCGGCGGGCACGGCGGCCGCCAGCGGCTTCGCACGCTCCACCACAGGCTCCGCTGGTGCGGGCGTCGGTAAGATGGGCAGCGGCTGCGCAGGCACCGGTACTTCGGCGGGGGCAGCTTCCATCACTGGCGCCGGAGCGGGTTCCGGCACTGCGGCCGGCGTTGGTGCCGGAGCAGCAGGCGGAGCTACCACCACAGGGGCAGCTGGTGCCGGGGCGGCTTCGGGAAGCGGGGGCGTCACAGCTACCGGCTGCGCCTGGGGCTCCTCGGCAGGCTGCGGCTCCGGCTCAGGGGCTGGCGCAACAACGGGCGTCGGCGCAATAACAGGCGCCGGGGCTGCAGCGGCCGTCGAGGCCTGCGGGCGCAGGTCGGCTTCGTTGATGGGCAGCACTGCTCCGAGCTCGGCCAACAGGTCGCTGAGCGGTTGTTGCTCCTTGTAGTGCGCGTCGCGGTACAGGCGGAAACGGCTGAGCAGAAAGTCGCGCTCCTGCGGCACCTCGGCCGGCAAGCTGTCGATAAAGCCCTGGAAAAGCGCCTTGTTCACGTCCACGTAGCGCAGCGCGTCGCGCAGCTGGGCGGCGGAGGCCGAGGGTTGCTCGGCGGGCAGCAGCTTGCCGGCGAAGGCTGCCCCCGGGTCGAGGGCCGTGAGCAGCGTATCGGCGGCGGCCTGGGCCAGCAGCGGCTCGTAGGCATCGCGCGTGAGGCGGATGCGCCGCGAGAGCAGGTTCATGAGCTGCGTCAGGGCCTGGCGCACGGCCGCGTCCTCGTAGTCGAAGTATGGGCTGCGCAGGCGCGCCATTTCCTGCGTCCACTGCGTCAGGAGTTGCTGTACCACGTACAGATTCAGTTGCCGAACCGGGGCCAGCCGCAGCACGGCGGGGCCGTCCAAGGTCGTGCCCACGGGTTGGGCAGCGAAATACTGGTCGCAGAGGCGAGCGGCCAGCCGGCGGCCGTAGACCTGCAGCTGGTCGTTGCTATACGTATCTTGCATCCTCAAAAAAAGCCTGCTTCTAGCGGGCAAGTTAAACCAAAATGCCTACACTGACCGTGCAAAACCTGCCCGGCGGCTCTATCAACGTGCGGCCGGGCCAGACGTTGCTTGGGGCCCTGCACGCGGCCGGCCACGACTGGATGCACGCCTGCGGCGGCCGCGGCCGCTGCACCACCTGCCGCATCGAGCTGCTGCGCGGGGCCGAGCACCTGGCCCCGCCCACCGCGCACGAGCTGCGCTACCTCACCACCGGCCGGCTGGCCCCCACGGCCCGCCTCACCTGCCAGGCCCAAGTGCTTGAGGGCGAAGTCGTCGGGCGCGTGCCCGAAGCCACCAAGCTGCCGCACGTACAGTACACGCCGTAGGGAACGGCAGAACGCTGCCTGGCATTGTGTACAGGGCGAAAGAACCGCCGGAAGGCGTAGCCAAGCGTGTCTCTGCCAGCAACAGCAACTCACTCATTGCCAAGCAAAACGGCACCGCCCGAAATGTGCCTGCGGCAGTTTCGGGCGGTGCTTCCTGTTTGGAAAGCCGGTAACGACGAGCTAC
This sequence comes from Hymenobacter coalescens, assembly GCF_054783195.1. NCBI lineage: Bacteria > Pseudomonadati > Bacteroidota > Cytophagia > Cytophagales > Hymenobacteraceae > Hymenobacter > Hymenobacter coalescens. The sequence goes on from NZ_BAAGRA010000016.1 coordinate 44,757, forward strand.
AGCTCCGCCAGCACCTCCGACAGCACGTCGAGGGAGCGGATGTCGCCGAGGCCTTCCACATGCAGCTGGTAGTAGCGCAGCAGGATGGTGAGCAGCTCGCGGCGCACGCGGCCGTTGGGCACCGAGGCCGGTGCGGTTTCGTCGGCGCGCAGCAGCTCGTCGAAGAAATGCTCGAACTCCTGGAAGCGCAGCACCGTGGGGCGCGTGGTGCCGGGCAGGCTGGCGTCGGTGGCAAAGGCGACCTGCTCGGTTATCTGCTGCCCGGATTCGGGCCCGAAGCCAAGGTAGTGCGAGAGGTGCAGCAAGAACACCAGCGCGAAGTTCTCGAAGCCTGCTTCCTGCTCGTCGAAAGCAATGATGGCCTGGTACAAAAACTCAAACAGCGCCGGGTTGGGCTCTTCCTCGCGCAGCGTGCGGCTCACCACTTCGGAGAGAAATAGCACGACGCTGCTCTTGCGCACATCGTAGGGCAGCGTGCGGAAGGGACGCGGGCAGCGGTACTCGGAAAGGCGCGTCAGCCCGCCGCGCGGCGAGACGTAGGCCACCATGTCGAGCAGGGTGAAGGGCTGAAACAGCGCGATGCGGCCGGGCGGCTTGGCCTTGCGCACCCCGTTGACGATGTAGGACTGCACCCCGCGCTCCTCGGTGTAAATGCGCGCGATGATGCTCGTTTCGCGGTATTTCAGGTAGTTCAGGACAATGCCCCGGGTCTTGATCAGCATGGAGTGAATTGTTGAATGGCCAAATGGCTAAATGGCTGGTCGTTCACGAATCGGTAGAACGACCAGCCATTTAGCCATTTGACAATTTAGCCGTTCTACTTAGTCAGTACCGCCACTTTCGAAATGCAGCCGTTCTGCCCGTCGGCGTCGGCGGTGAGCACCAGGTACACCCCGCTCTGCACGCGCCGGCCATTGTAGTCGGCCAGGTTCCAGACCACGGCCCCGCCGGTGGCGCGCGTCTGGTACACTAGCGTGCCGGTGACGTCCGTGATTTTTACTTCGGCGTTGTTGGCCAGGCCGGTAATGCCCACCTGCCCGCTGAAATCCTGGCGCACGGGGTTCGGAAACACCTTGGCGCAACTGGGCTTGCCTTCGGTCACCGTGGCCGAGCCGCGGTACGATACCAGACCTGCGTCGGTACCCACCCACACCTCGCCGGTGCGGTCGTCCACGGCCACGTCCACCACGCGGTTCGAGGGCAGCGGGCTGTTGTCGGTGGTGAAGTGCAGCAGGCCCTCGTCGGCGCCCTCGCTGAACAGCCACAGGCCGTTGTCGGTGCCGAACCACTTGCGGTTGGCCCCGTCGACGGCAATGCTGCGTACCACCTCCGAGAACAGCACGTCCATGCCCCGGCCCAGGCCGCGCGTCACGGAAGGGCGCCGGAAGCCCGGCGCATTTGGCGCAAAGGCGTCGGCGGGCGAGTCGTACACGGCGGCGCCGGCGCTGGTAGCTACCCAGATGGCGCCGCTGCGGTCCTTCGCAATGTCCCAGACGGTTCCGCTGGGCAGGCCGTCGGTTTCGGTGAAGGAGCGCAGCGCGTTGGTTTTCGGGTCGTAGGCCACCATGCCCGACATCACGCGGCGGGCCCGGCCTAGCCAGAGCTGGCCAAGGTCGTCGAAGGTGATGCGCTCCAGGTTCTCAGAGCCGGTGAAGCTCGGGATGCCTTGCCACTGGCCCGTGGCGGGCGTAAACCGGTAGACGCCGGAGCCCTGCGTGGGGTAGGAGCGGTTCACCACCCACACGTTGCCTTCGGGGTCGGTGGCCACGTCGGTCAGGCGGGTGTAGTTGAAGGAGCCGGGCAGGGCGCTGAGCAGGGGCGAGCCGGGCGAGCCTTCCACGAAATTGCGCCATTCGCCCGGGCCTTTCCATTCCAGCAGGCCGTAGCCGAAGCTGGCCGCGTACAGCGTGCCGTCGGGGGTGCGCGCGCCGCGGCTCAGGTCCTGGATGTTGGGGAAGCGGCCGGCGTCGGCGGGGTTGTAGCGCACGTTGCTCCAGCGGCCGTCGGCGTCGAATACCGAGAAGCCCTGCTCGTTGTTGCCCTGCACGTAGCCTTCGCTGTAGCCGCCCGGAAACACCGTCACGGTTTTGCTAGCCGGATCGGGGAGGATGTTGAACGCGTTGGCGGAGGCCGGACCGTTGGCCACGAAGCTGGTCACCTCCTGGCTGGCCAGGTTCACCTGCAGCAGCCCGTTCTGGTAGTCGGCTACGTACAGCGGGCCGCTGCTGGAGCGCACCGCGTCCAGGGCGGCTTCCATGCGGGCGTTGCGCACCTGCGTACGCGCGCGATTGGTGCGCGTGTCCAGGGCCGTCACGCGGTTGGCTTCCGTCACCAGCAGGCCGGCGGCCGAGGAGCGTAAGGAGCGGCACTCCCGCGCTGCCGTGGCCCAGGTGAAGCCCAAGCTGACCCAATTTGCGCCCACGGCCCGGTACAGGTTGTCCTGGTTGACGCCGGCGTACACCTTGTTCTGGTGCGTCACGAGCGTTCGGTACGGGTCGCCGGGGCGGGCGCCGAAACCGGGCGTGCTGCGCCAGTTGTTGAAGTCGAGCAGGTTGGTGCGGAGGCTGCCGCGCAGCAGGCCCGCGCTGGTGGCCGCGTAGAGGCTGTCGCCGAGCACGGTGGTGGCGTACACCTGCGGCACGACGCCGCCGGGCCCGAAGCTGGCGTAGGTGTCCCGGATTTCGCGGCGCTGCAGGTCGAGCACCACGATGCCGAAGTTGGTGCTCAGAAAAGCCAGCCGGCGCGCCACGTTCACCTTGTAGATGATTTTGGCGCCCGCCATGGCCTTACGCTTGATGTCCGAGAGCGAGGCCACCACCCGGCCCGCCGGGTTCAGGATATCCACCTGGCCGCTGCGGTAGGCCACCACCACCTGCTGGGTGAGCGAGTCGTACGCCAGCTCCCGCACGCCCACGTCCGAGAGGCCGTCGCGGCGCGAGAGGCGTTGTACGCTCGCGCTTTGCTTGTCGAAGACGAAAAAGGCATCTTCGGCCGCCGCAAACACCCGCTCGCCGGCGTCGGCCAGCACCCGGGCGCGGTTGGTGGGCAGGTGCAGCTGCCAGTCGCCGTAGCCGGCGGTGCGCTGGGCCCGGGCCGACGGGATGATGGCCGCCAGGGCCAGGCCGGAAAGCAACGCGGTGCGTAGCGCTTGTTTCATACGAACGAAAACGAATTCACAAGGTAAGAGTGCGCTGATAACGCGCCGCGGGAGCAATTAGTGCTTGGCGGCCTGGGGCAGGGCCACGTCGTGGATAGCCTTTTCCTGCTGGCCTTCGAGGAAGCAGTGGCGGCAGCGGGCCTCGTACGAGTCGGTCTCGCCCAGCAGCACCTGCTCGGCCGAGGCGGCCTTGCGGAAGGAGTACGTGGCAATGTCGCCGCAGCACACGCACACGGCGTGCACCTTGGTCACGTACTCGGCCACGGCCAGCAGCTGCGGCATCGGGCCAAAGGGCTGGCCCAGGTAATCCATGTCGAGCCCGGCCACGATGACGCGCACGCCGTGGTTGGCCAGTTGGTTGCACACCTCCACCAGGGAGGCGTCGAAGAACTGGGCTTCGTCGATGCCCACCACGTCGCAGCTGCTGGCGGGCAGCAGCATTTCCTGGGGAAAGGCAATGGGCGTGGAGCGGATGCTGGTGGCGTTGTGCGACACCACATCCTCGGCGTGGTAGCGCGTATCGAGCGCCGGCTTGAAGATTTCGACCCGCTGGCGGGCAATTTTGGCCCGGTTCAGGCGCCGGATCAGCTCCTCGGTTTTGCCCGAGAACATCGAGCCGACCACCACCTCAATCCAGCCCCGGCGGGGCAACTCGCGGCCATTGCCGACACGGGGTTCAATAAACATGCGCAGGCGAAAAAGCGGGCAGATAAGAAATCCGAAGTTACGCCGCCGGGGGCGGTTTTTTCAAGCCGGTGCCTCAGTCCTAGCCCCGGAAGGCAGCGTTACCCCGAAAGAAAACCGGCCGAAGCCGCTGATTATTAACGCTTCGGCCGGCCGATCAATTCACCTTCACCATTTCCAATTCGAAGACCAGGTCCGTGTCGGGCGGAATGCGGTACTTAGTGTCGTCCATGGGGTCAGTCACGCCCTTGGCGCCGTAGGCCAGCTGCGCCGGCACCCGCGCCCACACCCGGGCGCCCTGCGCCAGCAGCGGTAGCAGCTCCTCCCAGCCCGGAATGACCTCGCCGCGGCCCAGGCGCACGCGCAGGGGACGCCCATCGGTGGCGGAGGAATCGAAGAACTTGCCGTTGGGCAAAAAACCGGTGTAGTGCACGCGCACGGCGCCCTTGGGCCCGGCCACGGGCCCCTGCCCCGGCGCGCGCAGCACGTAGCGCACGCCGCCGGCAGTGCGCAGCGTATCGGCTGCAACGGACAAGGTGCCCTCGGACGGCGGGCCGCCCAGCAGGGCAACGAAAAGAAGGGTAGCGAACATAGCAAGGCGAAAATAAACGGGCTGGCCGGGCCCCAAGACCCGCATGGCGGCCCACAAAAAAACGCGGGCCTTGCGCAAGGCCCGCGTTGGCAATATCCGAAGGCCCGTGCGGAGCCTGGGGACGCTAGGGCAGCACTTCCAGCAGCTCGATATCGAAGATGAGCGGCGTGAAGCCCGGAATGCGGCCGTCCTGGGTGCCGGTGTAGCCGTAGCCCAGGTGCGAGGGTACCAGAATGGTCACCTTGTCGCCTTTGTGCATGGTCTTAAGCACCTCGTTCCAGCCCTCGATAACGCCACCCACCACGAAGACGGCGCTGCCCCGGGGCGAACCGTTGTCGATGGACGCATCAAAGCGCAGGCCCGTGCTCAGGAAGCGGCCGATGTAGCGCGCCTCCACCTGGTTGCCGGCTACGGGCATGGGGCCGGTGCCGGGCGTATTCAGGCGGATGATGTACAGGCCCGATTCCTTCTGCTCAAAGTTCGTGATGTTGTTGGTTTGCAGGTAGGCCTTGATGGCGGCATCATCCTTTACCTTTTGCTCGGCGATGAGCTTTTCCAGCTGCTTGCGGGAGTCGGTAGAGTCGTCATTGCAGGCGCCGAGCAGCAAAAACAGCGGCAGCAGAGCCCACAGCAAAGGGCGAAAACGGGCGAAGGCAGGAGCAGTACGCATAGAGAAGAAGAAAAAAAGCGGCGGGCGGCCGACTACTGGAAGAGCCGGCCGCCCGCCGGCGGGTTGCATCAGAACCGAAGGTAAAGATACGGGTTTAGCGGCCTTGGGGCGCACCCTGCGGCATGCCGCCCGGCATCATGCCTGCGGGCGGTGCGGGGGGAGCCGGCTTGATGTCGACCAGCTCCACGTCGAAGCGCAGCACAGCATCGGGCTTGATGTCGGCGCCGGCACCGCGCTGGCCGTAGGCCATGCCCGAGGGAATCAGGAAGATGGCCTTGGTGCCTTTGCTGAGCAGGCTGATGCCTTCGTCCCAGCCGGGAATCACGGCGCCTACGCCCAGCGGGAATTCAATCGGCTTGCCGCCGTTGCCCTTGGCCGAGGAGTCGAACTCCTTGCCGTCGAGGGTGGTGCCGCGGTACTGCACGGCCACGCTCTCGCCCTGCTTGGGCTTGGGGCCGGTGCCGGGCTGCGTCACCACGTAGTAGAGGCCGGTGGGCGTTTTTTGCGCTTTCAGGTTGTTCTTCTGCACGTACTCCTGAATGATTTTATCGTCCAGGGGCTTTTGCGCGTCCTCGTGCTGCTTCATTTTGGCCATGGCAGCCTGCTGGTCGGCCTGCTGGGCGGCCTGGGCTTCGGCCTGGCTCTGGATGGCGGCTACCTTCACGAACAGCGTCATCGTGTTGCCGTGCTTCTTGATCTGCGGCGGGGCCGGCTGGCCGGTGGTCTTGATGGAGAGCGTATCGGCGTTGAAGCGGAACACGCCCGAGTCGCCGGGCTGGAGCAGCGAAATAGCCTCTTCCAGGCCGCCCTTGCGGGTCACGGCCTGCAGCGGCACGCGTACGGGGTAGCCCATCTGCTGCTTGCGCGACTGGAACAGCACCGAATCCTTGGCCGTGCGGTACTCCACGTGCAGGGCGATGATCTGGCCTTCGTACTTCTTGTAGTCGGTGGCGGCCGTTTCGGGCTTGACGTCGCGCGCCTTGCCTTCCTTGTTAAATACTTTGTATTCGATGCCCGACTTGGTCTTGGCAAAGTTGGCGTTGGCCTGGTTGCAGGCGTTCAGACCGACGGCACTGGCCACCAAGGCCGGCCACAGAAGAAGGGAATTGCGGAGCATGAAAGAGAAAAAGAGAGAAAATGCAGGGCAAGATAACGGAGAGCGGCAGGAGTGAGACAACCCCAGGTGGGCGGAGCTAACCGACGAGGCGGCCCCAAGCCGCGGAGCGCCGGGCGGCGTCAGACGGTGAGCGGGGCCGTCACCAGTTGGGCCTGGTAGTCGGGCAGCAGGCTCAGGAACTTCTGCACGGTGGGCTCCAGCGACTCGTAGCTAATGCCGCCGGCCGCGTTGTGGTGGCCGCCGCCGTTGAAGTGCCGGCGCGAAAACTCGCTCACCGAGAAGTCGCCCACCGAGCGGAACGAGATTTTGACGGATTGCACGCGGTCGATCAGGATGGCGGCAAACACGATGCCCTCGATGCTGAGGGCAAAGTTCACGAGGCCTTCGGTGTCGCCGGTTTTGGAGTGGTACTGCTTCAGCTCGTCGGCCGTAATGGCGATGTAGGCCGTGTTGTACTCGCGCAGCACCGTCAGCTTGTCCTTGAGCACGAAGCCCAGGAAGCGCAACCGCTCCTCGGAGTGCGAGTCGTAGATGCGCCGGTGCACCGCCGAGAGGTTGATGCCCGCGTCGAGCAGCTCGGCAATGATCATGTGCACGTTGCGCGAGGTGCTGGGGTGGCGGAAGGAGCCCGTGTCCGTCATGATGCCCGCGTAGAGGCACTCGCCGATTTCCGGGGTAATCAGCGCCTGGTCGCCCAGGTCGCGGATGATTTCAAACACCAGCTCGGCCGTGGCCGCCGCCGAGGGAAAGGAAAAGGCCAGGTCGGCGAAGGGCTCCGGTTGCTCGTGGTGGTCGATGAGCACCTTGGTGGCCGGGGAGCGGCGCACGTACTCGCCCAACTCGTGAATGCGGCTCAGGGCCGAAAAATCCAGGCAGAAGAGCACATCGGCCTGTTGAATGATTTCCTGCACGCGCCGGTCGTTGCGGCCGGGCTCGTGCACCACTACCGTGTCGTTGCCGGGCATCCAGCTCAGGAAGTCGGGGTAGTCGGATGGAGTGACCACCGTCACGTGGTGGCCCTTTTTGCGCAGGTAGCCCGCCAGACCCAGCGACGAGCCGAGGGCGTCGGCGTCGGGTTTGTGGTGGGTGGTAATGAAAATGCGCCGAGGCTCCCGCAGAAGCTCTTTCAGCGCCGTGACGTCGTGCATTGCCGGCTGATAGGTGACTGACTTTGCGGCCCTTACAGGGCTTGCAAGGGGGCGAATTTCGGGAACAATTCCCAAACTTGTTCTCGGCCCCAACATTGAGCGGGGGCTTTTCGGTTCGAAGGTAGTCGATTCAGGAATCGGACCTGCGCCAGGTGGCCTTCCGGAAAGCGCATCTGCTTGCCCGGCAAAGCCGGTTCGGCGCCGGGCTGCGGCCCCGAGGAGCGGCATTTGCCCGGATCGACGGCGGGTCGGGTCGGGACCAGCCGTCCGGCCCACCCGCTCACGCGCCGGCTTTTTCCACTCCGAATCACGCATAAACTCCTACTTTTGCGCCCGCAAAAAGAAATTCTTCGCCGCCGTTTGGCCCCGCTGGCCAAGGGCGCTAACTACACCCCGCAAAGACATGGCAACGAACCGCACGTTCACGATGATTAAGCCCGACGCCACCCAGGAAAACCACATCGGTGGCATCCTGAGCATGATCGAGGCTGGTGGCTTCCGCATCGTCGCGCTGAAGAAAACCCTGCTGACGGCCGAGCGCGCCGGCGAATTCTACGCCGTGCACAAGGAGCGCCCCTTCTACGGCGACCTGGTGAAATACATGTCGTCGGGCCCGATCGTGGCGGCCATCCTGGAGAAGGACAACGCCGTGGCGGATTTCCGCACGCTGATCGGTGCTACCAACCCGGCCCAGGCCGAGGAAGGCACCATCCGCAAGAAGTACGCGAAGAGCATCGAAGCCAACGCCGTGCACGGCTCGGACTCCGATGAAAACGCTCAGATCGAAGGCAATTTCTTTTTCGGCCCGGACGAGCAGTTCTAGCCCGAAGCGGTCAATAGCCAAAAAGCAGGCTGCTGAATCCCCCGGATTATTTAAAAAGCCGCTCTGCATGCTGCAGAGCGGCTTTTGTTTATGCTGATTTTATACCTGATGTATACTGATTTTATACCGACGAGCTTAGCTGTGGGCGCCGAAACCGATCCGTTTGCCGGTTCCACCTACTTCAAACGCCAACTCCTCTCGGTTGTAGATGTCGGCCAAAGAGGTTGGTTCGGTCAGCGGGCTTGCTTGGCCGAGGCTGCCGGCTAAGGCTTGGGCTTTGGCCACGGCGAGCGGCTGAAACTGGTAGGCCGCAATCAAGCGCCCCTTGCGCAGCAGCGCGCTGTCGATGCGCGAGAGGTCCGTGTTGAAGGTACACACAATCTGGATGTGGAAGCAATCGGCCAGCAGCCCATCGGATAGATTCAGCAGGTTGCTGACGGCGCTGGGGCCACCGTGGCCGCCGTCGCGCTTAAGCAGCAGCGCTTCCGCGTCCTCAATGATGAGGATGGAGTTGGTGTTGTCGTGGAGCAGGTTGATAAACTCCGGATCGGCGATGCGGGCCGCCAGGTTGGGCGGGATAAACAGCTTGGGCTTGTCGGTGAGGCCGCAGAGGTGGCGGATGTAGCTGGTTTTGCCCGTGCCGGGCGGGCCGTGCAGGATGACGATGCCCTTGTCCTGGGTCTGCTGCAGGCGGCGCACGATGGTGTCGTGCACGGGCAGCAGGTCGTCGTTGTAATGCGTGGCCAGGTTCAGCGTCGGAACCTTGATGGTGAGCGGGGTGAATTCCAGGTCGCTGCTGGCGAGGCGCAGCACGTGGAGGCGCTGCCGCTCCTGGGTGCCGGTTTCGAGGTGGGTGGTCAGCAACTCGCGCACCTGCGCCAGGGCCGTGGCGTCGGTCTGAGCGGAGTAGTACACGTTGGCACCCCGGTCACCGTAGGGGCCGCGGTCCTGAAACACCAGCAGCAGGTGCGGGGCCAGCAACAGGGCCAGCACGTTGATTTCGGGCTCCTGGTCGGGCTTTTCGATGTACACCGCGTGGGCCACCGTGGCGGCTTCCAGGTCGTAGCGTTCGGCCAGGGCGGTGAGCACCTGCTGGCGGGCCTCGGCGCCCGAGAGCTGAATCATCAGCTTGCGCGGCTGCCGGCCAAATGTCTGGAAAAACCAGGCCACCGGCACGAAGTAGTGCATCAGATCAAAGGTGGCCGCCACGGGAGGAGCGGGCGGCACGGCCAGGGCAGCAGCGGGTAGAGCGTCGGGCATAGACGATAAAGTAAGCCAGAAAAAACGGTCGCGCCGCCGGCCCTCGCTTTTTTGGCGGGACCGGCGGCGCGGTGCGGTGCGGAAGCGGCCAAGGGCCGTGCTGCTAGGCTTGTTCCACGCTGAGCAGCGGCTCGGCCGGCGCGTCTTCGCGCGCGGCCTGCGGGTCGTGCTTGTGCTTGAAGAGCACCACGAACAGCACGGCAATAACCAGCGCGTAGCCCGCGAAGGCCAGCCAGATGCCCTGCCAGTCCTTGCTCTGGTCGGCCAGGGTGAAGTACCGCTCGATGACGATACCGCTGACCAGGCTGCCGAGCACCGCGCCGAAGCCGTTGGTCATCATCATGAACAGGCCCTGGGCCGAGGCGCGGATGGACGGGGCCGTCTGCGTCTCCACGAACAGGGAGCCGGAGATGTTGAAGAAGTCGAAGGCCATGCCGTACACGATGCACGAGAGGATGATCAGCCAGATGCCGGGGCTGTCGGGCGTGCCGTAGGCCAGCAGGCCGAAGCGCAGCACCCAGGCAATCATGCTGAACAGCATCACCTGCTTGATGCCGAAGCGGCGCAGGAAAAAGGGAATGGCGAGGATGAACAGCGTTTCGGAAATCTGCGAGATGGACATGATGATGGCCGGGTACTTCACCGCGAACGTGTCTTGGTAAGCCGGCACCTTGTCAAAATCGTGGAGGAAGGTGTCGCCGTAGGCGTTGGTGAGCTGCAAGGCCGCACCCAGCAGCATGGCGAACAGGAAGAACGTGAGCATCTTCGTGTCGCGCAGCAGGGCGAAGGACTTCAGGCCCAGCACGTCGACCAGGGAGCGGCTCGGCGTATCCTTGGAGGGCGGCGGGCACTTGGGCAGGGTAAAGGAGTACACGCCCAGCAGCAGGGCCGCGCCGGCGGCGACGTAGAATTGGTTGGCCGACTTCTCGAAGCCCAGCAGGCTCACCGTCCACATGGCCACCACGAAGCCCACGGTGCCCCACACGCGGATGGGCGGGTAGTCCTTCACCACGTCGAGGCCCTCGCGCTTGAGCACCGAGTACGATACGGCAATGCTCAGCGCCAGCGTGGGCATGTAAAAAATCATGTTCAGCAGAATCACCCAGAAGAACATGCCTGGGTCATTGACCAAGGGAATGGTCACCAGCACCAGGCCGCCCAGGATGTGCAGCACGCCGTAGAGCTTCTCGGCATTCACCCATTTATCGGCCACGATGCCCATGAGCGAGGGCATGAAAATGGACGCAATGCCCATGGTGGAGAAGATGGCCCCGAACTGGGCCCCCGACCACTCCTTGGTTTGAAACCAGTACGCCCCGATGGTTATCAGCCACGAGCCCCAGATGAAAAACTGGAGAAAGCTCAGGATGGTGAGGCGAAGCTTAGTACTCATGCGGGTGTTGTTGGGAGGGGAATGGGAATGATTAAGCCCATAAAGATACAAGTTTTCCGCAGTGGCAAACGTCGGCCCCGTGCCGCCTCCGGGGCCAACAAAAAGCCCCGCACGGTGCCGTACGGGGCTTTTACTGAAGCTAGAAGGGGATAATAGCGGGGGCCTAGGCCTGCGCGGCCTCCTGGTAGCGGCGGTTCACCTCGTCCCAGTTAATCACGTTGTAGAACGCCTGAATGTAGTCGGGGCGGCGGTTCTGGTAGTTCAGGTAGTAGGCGTGCTCCCACACGTCGAGGCCGAGCACCGGGATGCCCTTGCAGCCCGCGTCGGGCATCAGCGGGTTGTCCTGGTTGGGGGTGGAGCAGATCTGCAGGTTGCCGTCGGACATGCGGCAGAGCCAGGCCCAGCCGGAGCCGAAGCGGGTGGTGGCGGCCTTGGTGAATTCCTCCTTGAACTTGTCGTAGCCGCCGAAGGTCTTCTGGATGGCTTCGGCGATGGGGCCGGTGGGCTCACCGCCGCCGTTGGGGCCCATGATGGTCCAGAACAGCGAGTGGTTCCAGTGGCCGCCGCCGTTGTTACGCACCGCGGCCGGGGCCTTGGCGATGTTGTGCATGATGGCCTCCAACGACTGATTTTCCATGTCCGTGCCGGCAATGGCGTTGTTCAGGTTGGTGACGTAAGCCTGGTGATGCTTGGTGTGGTGGATTTCCATCGTCTTGGCGTCGATGTGGGGTTCCAGGGCATCGTAAGCGTAGGGCAGCTGGGGCAGTTCGAAGGCCATAGCGGTTTGGGTAAGGAGGGTGATTGGATGGAAGGAAAGACCGGCGGGCCACCGGTACCGGCCCGCGGCGGGGTAAGGGGTGTTAGCAAAGCTAACCGCCGAGGCGGGCCGCGGGTTACAAAAAATCCGGCGCGGCGGCCAAAAGTAGCTATTTCCGGCGCTCGGCAAAGAAGCGCTGCAGCAGGGCCGCGCACTCCGTGGCCAGCACGCCCGTCAGCACCTGGCAGCGCGGGTGCAGCAGCTGTCCGTGGCGCGAATAACCCACTTTAGGCTCGGGCGCGCCGTACACCACCCGTGGCACCTGCGCCCAGGCCGCGGCCCCGGCGCACATCACGCAGGGCTCCACGGTCACGTACAGCGTGCAGTCGTGCAGATACTTGTTGCCGAGGAAGTTGGCGGCCGCCGTCAGGGCCAGCATTTCGGCGTGGGCCGTCACGTCGCGCAGTTGCTCGGTCTGGTTGTGGCCGCGCCCGATAACCTGGCCGGTGCCGTTGAAGGCCACCACCGCCCCGATGGGAATTTCGCCGGCCGCGTAGGCCAGCTCGGCTTCGCGCAGGGCCTGGCGCATGAGGCGTTCATCGTAGGCTAAGGAGGAAGTTGACGGTTTCACGGAAAGCAGCTGCAGTGGCGCGGCAAAGATAGCCGACCTAGTAGGGGAAGGGGCAACCAGCCAGCCCTTGCCCGATAAAGCCTATTTTCGCCGCATGGAGCAGCCCAAAACCGGCACGGGATACGATTGGAACGGCAAAGCCGGTGGCATTGCCACAGGCATGGTTGTCAACGCGCTGCTGTTCTTGCTGATAGACCGGCCTGGCGTCGACGTCCAGTGGCTGTGGGCATTTCCCGCCGCCAACGCCTTGATCATCGTGGTGCAGTTGGTGCGCGGCCAGCGCCGGTTCGCCGGGGGCGTGCTCCAAGGCATCGTGCTGTTGTTGGTCTTGGCAGTGGTGGGGTATGTGCTGGTCGGACTATACTCATTTGCCAGTTTGTTTTTCGGTGGCAAAATCGGCGGGTAGGAACCCCGCAACAACACAAAAGCCCCGCATCGACCGATGCGGGGCTTTTTCATGACCGATGGATTGTCGGCTTAGGCTTTCTTCTCCTCCGGCGCCTTCACGTTGTCGTCGGGGTTGCGGTCCACCAGTTTGTTCAGCGGGTCGATGCCGACGCGGTCGGGCTTCTGGGGCACGGTGAATTCGATACGGTTGCGGCCGGGCTTCAGGCGGCGCTTCTGCAACACCATGGGCACGTCCTGGTACTCGCCGTTCTTGCCTTTTTTGCGGGAAATGACGCCGATGTCGATTAGGTCGCGTGACTTCAGGTCGGGCGTTTCGTTGCCCAGCGAGTCGGCGTAGAGCTTCTTGGTATCCACCGTGAACTGCACCCGGTACTGGCCGTTGGGCAGCTTGCGGTAAGAGGCTGAGTCCACCTTGTTTTCGTAGAGCGTAATCTTCTCAAACAGGTCGGTTACCACGTACTGCAGCGAGTCGGGCGTGTGCTTGCGCAGGTAGCTCAGGAACTCCACCGAGTTGGTGTACGGGGCGCGCTGGAAGGCCACTTTGGCGCGGTATTCCTGGATGGCGCGGTTCACGTTTTGCTCGCCGATGTAGTCCTGCAGGGCGTACATCACCAAGGAACCCTTGCGGTAGTGGATGTAGGGCTGGTTTTCGACCAGGTACAGCGGCACTTCCTTTTTGCGCTCGGCGGTGCGGCCCGTCAGGTAAGAGTTCAGCTCGTACTTCAGGAACTTCTTCATCTTTTCCTCGCCGTAGAGGTGCTTCATTACCATCAGGGCGCTGTACTGACTCAGCGTTTCCGACATGAGCGTGCTGCCCTGCACGTTGCCGCCGATGATCTGGTGGGCAAACCACTGGTGGGCCACCTCGTGGGCCGTTACGTAGAGCGGGTAGTCGATGTCCTTGGGGTCGGTGGAATCCACGTCGGCAATGAAGCCGATGCTTTCCGAGAACGGAATCGTGTTCGGGAACGACTGCGCGAAGGAATTGTAGCCCGGGAATTCCAGGATGCGCACCTGCCGGTGCTGGTAGGGGCCGAAGTTGGTGGTGAAGTACTCCAGGCCTTTTTTCACGCCGGTGGCCATACGCTTGAGGTTGTACTCGTGGCCGGGCTGGTAGTAGATTTCAATGGGAATGTCCTTCCACCGGTCTTTGTACACGGCGTAGCGGGCCGAGAGGAAGGAGTAGAAGTTCAGGATGGGCGCGTCCATCTTGTAGTGGAAGTAGCGGCGGCCGTCTTTGGTCCATTCCTTTTGCAGGTAGCCCGGCGCAATGGCAATCTGGTCGGGCGAGGTGCTCACGGTGGTTTCGAAGCGCACCCAGTCGGCGTCGTTGCCGAGGTAGGTGTTCATGCGCGCCGCCGAGTCGTTCACGGCCGCCATGCGCGGCTTGGGCTTCAGGCCCTGCTCTTTCCGAATGTCGTCGTCGCTCAGCTCCACGCCATCTTGGTAGCCGATGTGGGGCAGCAGCAGCGAGTTGACGAAGGTGCCGTTGTACACCATGTCGGTGTTGGAGCCCGAGTTGCGGAAGCCCGGGTTGGTGTAGGCCAGGTCGAAAAGCAGCTGCAGGGAGTCGCCGGGCTGCAGGGGCTGCTGCAGGCGCAGCATGCGGTACTCCACGCCGCCGATTTCCTTCCGGAACACCTGCTTGGCCGGGCGGCTCAGTTCCATCTGTTTTACCTCAGCGTCGTCGCTGCCCACCAAGTGCACCGAGTCGATGGCCTGTCGGGTGCGGTTTACCAGCCAGTAGTGGCCTTTGAAGTGCACGTCGCGCTCCGCGGGGTAGATGTCGGTATTCACCAGCACCGCCGTGATGCGCGGCTGCGGACGGCCGGCGTAGCGCTTCATTTCCTTCTCGTACTGCGCCGACAGCTCCTCCTGCTCGTCGGAGGTGCGGTAGGTGTTCAGCACGTTGGTGTTGTAGTAGATGTAGCCGCCCAGGCCCACGAAGGCCAGCAGAGCCACGCCTGCTACCACCCGCAGGGCGGGCGAGAAGCTGGTTTTGGCCTGCATCCAGCGCCAGGAAAAGCGCGTTTCGGTGCCGCGGGGCCACAGCAGGGAGCTGGCCAGGGCCAGCAGCACGGCGAAGGCGGCCCAATAGGCCTTGAAGGTGAGGTACGGCCACACGAAATGCCCGTAGCCGTTCATGGCCGAGTAGCTGCCGCCGGTGTCGGAGTTGTAGGAATAGAGGTTGTGCTCCAGCCCCATCTGGCCCTTGAAGAGGTTGAAGGCGTAGTACAGCACCATGATGAAGTGGCCCATGTACTTGTTGTTGGCCAGCACCTGCACCAGCATGGCTAGCACGCACATCAGCCAGAAATCAATAAGGCGGAAGCCAAACAGCTCCTTGAGGTAGATATCCAGCTCGTAGTTGAAGTAGCCTTTAAAGGTTTGCAGCAAAATGCCGCAGAGCATGACCACCACCAGCAGCACCACCTGAATGAGCATGAGCGCGCCTAGCTTGGCCACAAACGGCACCCAGCTCGGCATGGGCATGGCGTCGTAAATCTGGTTTACCCGCGAATCCCGCTCCCGCCACACCAGCTCGCCGGAATAGAAGGTGATGATGATGAGCATGAAGAGGCTAAACGTGCCGCCCAGCACCTTCACCACCTCGGGGGTTACGGGGAAGGTGTTGGTGCCGTACATCTTCCCGATCTGCAGCCCCGACATAATCAGGAACAGCACCCCGGCCCCGGCAATGCCGATGAAGTACACGCTGCGTACCGTGCTAAAGAATTCCAACCGCAACAGCCGGCCCAGCTGGTGGATGGCCAGTCCGGTGGTAAACAGCGGCTGCACCTTGGGCAGCTTCAGCCCCTGAGGCACCTCGGCTACGCCCAGCGCCTTGGTGGGCTTGGGGCGGGGGCCGGAATCGGCGTTGTTGGCAAAGGAGAAGCGGAACACGAAGTAGCACGCGGCCAGCACCGCCAGCCCGATGCCCACCCACAGGGCGCGGTTTATCACCAGGTACTCGCTCCAGGGCAGCAGCATGCTGTTGCGCTCGGCTACGGTCCAGTAGCGCTGGGTGAGGTACACCGCGCTGCCGCCCAGCGGGTCCAGCAGGTTTTGCAGGGTGTCTTTTTCCACGTCCTGCTGCAGGGTTTGGCTGATAAAGTACAGCACGAAGAAGCCGATGCCGCCCAGGTAAATGGACAAGGCCGAGCGCGTAAGCGTGGCCACCGTGAAGAACAGCGCCCCGGTGAGCAGCACGTTGGGAATCACCACTGTCAGGTAGGGCTGCACGTACGCGGCGAGGGAGTTGGGGCCGATTTTCTCGGGCAGCAGCGTGGGCCAATAAGTGGCCAGCCACGCCCCAATGCCGGCACCCGTAAACACAAACAGCGTGACCAGCAACGAGCCCAGGAAACGCCCGCCGAGGTAGCCGGCCTTGGTGATGGGGGCCGTGTAGTACAGCGAGTGGGTGCGGTGCTCAAAGTCGCGGTACACCGGCGTGCCCATCATGGCCGAGGTGATAAACACCCCAAACATGCTCATGACCATCATCAGCCAGTTGATCTGGTAGGGCGAGTTGGCCAGTACCTTGCCCGAGCTAGCGTCGCCGATGATGATGCCGCCGCCAAAAGCGCCACCCAGCGCAATCATGGCTATAAAAGCCATCAGCGCCATGATGCCGAAGTAGATGTAGGTAGCCGGCCGCTTCAGCCGGTACCGCAGTTCAAAAAGGAATATTTCCAGGAACATGGTCGTGGGGTCGTTGGTTGTCAAGCCCCAGCCGAGACTGCAGAGCGTCATTCCGAGCGAAGTCGAGGAACCGCAGGAAGGCGGAGCCAATCTCGCGTGCTGACGTCAGATACCTAATCTGACGAAGCGGTAGAGATGCTTCGACAAGCTCAGCATGACGGCCTGGATAAGGTCTTTGGCTGGCCTGACGCGCTGATTTAAGCCTTTACCGCCTGATTAGCCGCCACCTGCTCGGCCGCGTGGATGCGGGCGAAGTACACGTCTTCCAGCGTGGGTTCCACGCCCTCGAAGCCGTTGCCGGGCTGGCCGATGCTGTGCACGTGGATGATGGTCTGGCCGGCGAACAGGCGCGAGCTAATCACCGCAAACTGCTGCTGGTAGCTGCTGAGCTCGTCCTTGCGGATGGAGCGGCGCCAGATCTGTCCGCGCATCTCCTCGATGGCCTGCAGCGGGTCGCCGGTGTAGAGCACCTGCCCCTTGTTGATGATGGCAAACTGCCGGCACAGGTCCGACACGTCCGACACGATGTGGGTGGAGAGGATGACGATGCGGTCCTCGCCGATTTCGGCCAGCAGGTTGTGGAAGCGGTTACGTTCCGTCGGGTCGAGGCCGGCCGTGGGTTCGTCCACGATGATCAGGCGCGGGTTGCCGAGCAAGGCCTGCGCAATGCCGAAGCGCTGCTTCATGCCGCCGGAGTAGCCGCCCAGGTTCTTGTTGCGCACGTGGTAGAGGTTGGTCTGCTGCAGCAGCGCGTCCACCACCTGCCGCCGCTCGCCCTTGTGGCTGATGCCCTTGAGCACCGCGAAGTGTTCCAGCAGCTCGGCCGCCGTCACCTTGGGGTACACGCCAAACTCCTGCGGCAGGTAGCCCAGCACCTGGCGCACCCGCTCAGGCTGGCGCAGCACGTCGATGTCGCCGAGCTGAATGGAGCCCGAATCGGCTTCCTGCAGGGTCGAAATGGTGCGCATGAGCGAGGATTTGCCGGCGCCGTTCGGGCCCAGCAGGCCGAACATGCCCGGCTCGATGCGCAACGACACGTCGTTGAGCGCCTTGGTCCCGTTGGGGTAGGTTTTGGAGAGGTGTTCGATGAGCAGTTCCATGCACGGAAAGGGTTAGGTGGTGGAGGCGTTGAAAGAATCGGGGATAAGATAGGCGTTTGGTGGGGGCAGTTGCCTAGTGGCCACATTTTCGTGTTTCAGGGGCCTATAGGTCGCGCCAGAGCCGCACCCGCAGGCCCGCTTCGCGCGCCTGGCCCGGCAGCAGAGTCGTGACCACGTCGGCGCGGGCATGAAACATCAGAAAGTCTCGTTGCAGACCGGCCCCCACTTCGGCGTACGGGCCCAAGGTAGGCGTGTGGAGGTAGTGCAACGTGGCCATCTCCTGTAGCTTAAGCTGGCGCAGCACGGGTACTTTGTTTAGCAGAAAGCCTTGGAAAGCGTGCTGCCAGTGGCCCTCCACAAAGCGCTGGTGGGTGCTGTAGCGGTAGTAGTCGAGCAGCTGAAACTGCCCGAAATCGGAGGTGAGCAGCAGTCGGTTGCCCGCGAAGTGACGGTAGTCCATGAACTGCAGCCGGCGCGGCCCGAAAAAGCCGCCCGCCGTGGCCGTTACGGTGCTCTGGCCCAGCAGGCCCAGGCGCTGGGTGTGGCGCAGCCCGGCCTCGGCCAGCAGGTAGCGCACGTCGGCCCCGAACACAGGCAGGGCCTGGCGGGCGCGCAGGTGTAGGGTAGGGTAGCGCGAGCCGAGCACTACTTTGCGCTCGGGCAGGGTAAGGAAGCGCTGCCCGGGCTGCCAGTTCAGCGTGGCTTCGGCCACCAGGGCTTGGCTGCGGGTGATGGGCGCGGGGCCCGTTTCCGCGCTGACGGGCTCGTTCGGCGTGAAGCGGCGGCCGGCCACGTCGTAGAACAGGCGGTCGGTATGGTTGCGCAGCGGCCGGCGGTCGGCGTAGCTCAGGCCGGCCTGCAGGTGCAGCCCGCGTAGCAGCTCGCCGCCCAGGCTGGCGGCCACGGCGTCCTGCTGGTAGAGCTTGGCGTAGTTCTCGTTGCGCCAGAGCGTGTAGTACGTGTTGTGAGCCGGCGTCAGCTGGGTGCGGTCGTTGAAGTCGAGGATGCGCCGGCCGGCGGCGAAGTGCACGGTGCGCCGCTGCTGGGGCTGAAGCAGGTACTGACCGGCCAGGTGCGGGCTCAGCAGCTGGGCCGCCTCGCCGTAGCGCAGGGTGGGCGTCAGCGTGAGGCTGCGGCCGCCGGGGTAGCGCTGCCGGAAGGTGCCGCTGGCGTGGAGCACCGCGCCTTCCACCGTATTGTACTGCAGGAGTTGCTCCAGGGGCAGGCTGGCGAATTCGCGCTGGTGGCGGGTGCTGCGGTAACGGTAGCCCCCACCCACGGCCGACAGCGGGCGGAAGCGGTTGAAGATGCGGTCCAAAGAATCCTGGTAGGCCGGCTGTTGGCGCCGCCGCTCCAGGCTGTCCTGGGTGCGGTGGTGACGCTGCTCGTCGGCCGAAAGCGGTACCGGGCGCAGTGCATCCCAGTAAGCGCCGTCCCGCTCGTTGGCCCCCACCTCCACGCACCGCACCTCACCGGGGCGCAGGTCTTCGGCGTCGGCGGTCGTCGGGGCGGCTTGGCGGGTGAGCCGCCGCAGGACGGTGCGGCGGGGGGGCGTAGCTGGGGCCGGCGGCGTCTGGGCCGGTGCGGCGGCGGCCGCCGCCGCAGCCGGCTGGGGGCGCGGGAACGTAGGCACCACGTTGCGGTAGCTCAGGTACACGCCGTGGAAGGTGCCGTGCACCTTGAAACCGAGCATCGAAAGGCCGAACGTGAGCTTCTGCGACTGACGCACCCACACCTCGGGGGCGCCGGGCGCGGGCATGAACTGCTGCTCCACGCGCAGGCTTTCGAGGTCCTTGAGCACGCGGCGGTCCAGGCTCAACGCCACGCTGTGCAGGTGCCAGCTGCCATCGACCAGGTAGATGAAGCCCGAATAGGCCGGGTCCTGGGCGTGGCGTGGCGTCACCCGGATCTTGTGAATCAGCCGATCAGCCTCGGGGCTGCTGCCCACCAGCTCGTAGCGGTAGTGAAGCAGGGCCCCGTCGGCCAAAGGCGACACGATGCCGCGGGGCGCGAAGCTGGCCCGCTGCAGGTTCTGGTACAGGTCCATTTGCACGGCCGCCACGCCGCCGTTGCCTACCTCCTGGCTGCGGCCGCTTACCCGCGTCGACACCACCCGCTCCTGGGCCGGGCCCGGCTGCCGGAACCGCAGCTCCGACACCGTTTCCTCCAAGCGCAGCACCCGCGGGTCGAGGCCTGGCGGGGGCGGGGGCAGCTTGGCCCCCAGCAGGGAAGTGGGCATTTCGGCCAGCCCGACCACGGTTTTGAGGTAAGCGCGGGCCTGGTAGGCGGCTACCTCGCGCTGGTGGTAGCGACGCCAGGCAATGGCCTGCTCGATCAGCTCGTAGGCCGGGTCGCGGCCCGGGGCGCGCACCACCACTTCGCCCAGGCGGTAGTTTTCGGCCGTCAGCGTTACGTCCAGCACCAGCACCGAGTCGCCGGCCGGCACGCGCACCGCTGCCAGCCGGGTAGCGTAGCCCACGTACTGAAAGGCGAGCGAGTAGGGGCCGGCGGGCAGGCGCAGCTGGTAGTGGCCCTGCTCGTTGGCGGCGGCGCTGCGGTCGGTGCCGCGGGCGGCCACGTTGGCAAAGCTCAGCGGCTGGCCTTGGGCGTCGGTTACCCGCCCCTGCACTATCCCGGCCCTGGCCCCGGCGGAAAGGCCGGCCAGTAGCCAAAACGGCAGCAGCAAACGAAGCAGAGTAGGCATGAGCGGCGAGCGGTTAGGGGATGTGGCTGCAAACCTATCCGGCGACGCGGGCCGCTGCCGGCCTTTTCGACTAACTCCGCCGCGGGCGTCGGCAACGCCGGCCGCGCGCCCCTGAACCCGGTGCGGCCCACGCCGCGGCCGTTGGCGTGCCCGCAGGCCCCGTTGGGGCGGCTGGGGCGCCGGGTAGTCGAATTCCCCTGGGCCGGGTCGCGTCGGCAGGTTACTTTCGTAAAGCTGCGGTGCGGGCTGATTTTCTCCGCCGCCGAATTTGACATTACGCTTGTGTATGGCTGAATTTCTGAGGCGCGGGGCTACCTCCCTGGCGGCGTGGTGGCTGCGGCCGGCCGCGCCGGGGGCCATTCCGGTAAGCATCCACGCGCTGCTGTGGGCGCTGCTGCTGGGCACCAACCTGCTCCGCCTGGCCACCCGCTGGTTTGTCGACCGGCCCGCGGACTGGTCGTGGCCGCTCATGCTTACCGATCTGGTGCTGACGGTAGCTGCCTACGCGGGGCTTTTTTATTTTACCTGGAAGGTGGTGGTGCCCCGGCACCTGCGCCACCAGCCGCTGCGTTTCCTGCTGGTGGTGTTGCTGGCCGTAGCCGCCACGAGCGTGGTGCGCTACAGCTCCAACGTGGCCCTGGGCCTGACGCCGCTGAACATGCCCGCCACGCCCAAGGCAGTGGAGGAGGGTTCCATATCTGAGTCGTTCATGACCGGGCTGCGGGCCGGCTACCGGGCGCGGCAGGTCGCAGTCGAGGCAGGGCTGGTGAAGCCAGGGGCCACCACCGGCAAGAACATCGTGCCCGCGGCTTTGATCGTGATGTTGCTGGGCATCTACCTGCGGCTGGGCCACGACCATCAGTACGAGCAGCGCCGCCGCGAAGAAGCCGAGCGGCAGCGGCAGGAGCTGGAAAAGCAGCACCTGGCCGCCGAGCTGAGCCTGCTGAAGGCGCAGATCAACCCGCACTTCCTCTTCAACACGCTCAACAACATTTACTCCCTGGCCAGCGCCGACGACGTGGATGCCCCCGCCGCCAACGCCGTGCTGCAGCTCGCGGACCTGATGCGCTACCTGCTCTACGAATCGGCCACCGATACCGTGCCCCTGCGCAAGGAGGTGGCGCACCTGCAGAACTTCCTGAGCCTGCACCTGCTGCGCCTGCCCGGCCACGACCCCGAGCGGCTGCGCTTCCAGGTGGCGCCGGAGCTGGCCGAATCGAATATTCCGGTGGCGCCCATGCTGCTGCTGCCGCTGGTCGAAAACGCCTTCAAGCACGGCGACCTGACGGCCCGGCCCCACGTGGTCGAGCTGGGGCTGGCGGGCAGCCCCGAGCAGCTGACGTTTTCGGTGCGCAACCGCCGCCGCGCGCCGCGCCCGGGCCCGCCGCAGCCCGGCGGCGTGGGCCTCACCAACCTGCGCCGCCGCCTGCAGCTGCTGTACCCCGGCCGCCACGCGCTGCACGTCGACGACTCGGCCGACTACTACCACGTGACGCTGACGCTGACCCCGGCCGCGGTGCCCCAGCCCGCCGCGCCGGCCTTCGCCACCGCCTAGCCCTATCTTGCCGCTATGGAACCTGCCCCGGCATTGCCCAACCGTATCCTCACCTGCGTCGCCGTCGACGACGAGCCGCTGGCCACAGCCGTCATGCAGCGCTACTGCGCGCAGCTGCCGTTTCTGCAGCTCGTCGGTACTTTCCACGATGCCATGTCGGCCCTGGCCTTCCTGCAGGCCAACCCCGTGGACGTGGTGTTCCTCGACATCGAGATGCCCGGCCTGACCGGCATGCAGCTGGCCCAGCTGCTGCCGCCCGGCCGCGGCCCGCGCATCGTGCTGACCACCGCCTACGACCAATATGCCGTGCAGGGCTACGAGCTGGGCGTGGCCGACTACCTGCTCAAGCCCATCGGCTTTCAGCGCTTCGTGCAGGCCGCCAACCGGCTTTACCACAGCTTCGGCCCCGAGCCCGCCGCGCCGGTTTCGGCTCCGGCCTTGGAGGCCGGGCCCGCGGCGCCGGCCGTGGCGGCGGATGCCATGTTCGTCAAAAACGAGCACCGGCTGCAGCGCGTGGCCTTCGACGACATCCTCTACATCGAGGGCATGAAGGATTACCTGATGATTTACACGGCCGAGAGCGGCAAGATCCTGACGCTGCAGTCGTTTCGGCGGGTGGAGGAGGTGCTGCCGCCGCAGCGCTTCGCCCGCATCCACAAGTCCTTCTTGGTGGCCTTGAACCGCATCGAGCACGTGGAGCGCAGCAAGGTGCAGCTGGCCGGCCGCCTGCTGCCCGTCGGCGACGCCTACCGCGACGGGTTCATGGCCCTGATCCGCGCCTACAACCAGCTCTAGGGCCGCCTCGTCTACGCGAACAAGCCCCGCCTGGCAGTGCCAAACGGGGCTTGTTCTTTTACGGGGCCAACGAGCTTATTTCAGCTCCACGCTTTGCATGATGGCCTGGGCCACGGGCTGGTACTGGGCCTGCTCTTCCACCGGGCTCAGGAAGTGAAACACGTACTGCTGGTCGCCCTCGATGGCGTACTGCATCAGCTCGTAGCGGCGCAGCGGGGCCATCATCTCGCGGCCGCGGCGCGTGTCGCCCAGCGTCGAGACGAACTCCAGCACGATGAAGTCGCGCTTGTTGACGGTCTTGATGTCGCGGGTGAGGATGTCGACCTTGGAGTAGGTGCTCTTCAGCTTCGACTCGTAAATCTTCAGCAGCAGGGCGTAATCCTTGTTGGTGAAGGTGGTCTTGCGGGCGGCAATGCTGTAGTCGATGCGGCCGGCGGGGTTGCTGAACACGGCCAGCGGCTTGCGCACGGCCGGGTACTTGGCGGCAATGGCGTCGTCGGGCAGGGGCTGAAAGTCGGCGGGCACGGCCACCGTCAGGTTCTTGGCCACCTGTACTTTTTTGAGCTTGGGCGGCGCGAAGGCGGCCAGCAGCACCGGCAGCAGCCACAGCACCGGGCGCCAGAAACGGGAAAGCGACAGGTTTTTCATATCAGTCATCGGGCAGCAAGGTAACGCGGCGGCGAGCAGGAAAATTTCGGCCGGGCGCAGCGAGCGGGGGGGAAAAGAACGTCATGCTGAGCCCCGCCGAACCGAAGAAAGGCGGGGCTCAGCATGACGACCAACGAGGGGAGGCAACGGCGCCCTAGCGGCGCTTTCGCTTGGCCACCGGCGCCGAGGGGTACTTGATGTTCACTTTCTTCCAGTACAGGTAGTTGTCGATTTTGGCTTCTACCAGGTACGTGCCGGCCGGAATGTGGCCCAGGTCGACGGGGGCGCCGGTGTGGGTGGCCGGGTCAAGCTCCTGCTCGTACACCACGGCCTTCTTGTAGTTGGTCATGGTGAGCTTGCCGGGCTTGGTGAACTGCTGGGTGAAGCTCAGCAGCACCGAGTTGGAGTTCGGCTTGGGGAAGATGTCGATGCCCGACAGGGTTTCCACGCGCTTTACCGCCCCGTCCAGAATCAGCGGCTCGGCCGAGGATTTGGACTTGATTTCGGTGCCGGTAGATTCCGACTTGGTTTTGGTCTTGACCTTGGTTTGCGCCTGCGCGGCCGAAACGGTGAGCAGAGCGGTGGCGGCGAGCAGGTAAACGGAGCGTTTCATGGGGGAGCTAGTAATTCCGCCGCAGCGGGCGGACAATTCAGGGTAAAGGTCGGGTTTCGGCGCCAGAAATCGAGGCTGAGGCGCCCTTTGCACATTCCGGGCCAAATTGCACAACGCGCCTTCTACGTGCCGATCGGCCGCGCGGCTTGCCTATCTTTGCCGGCTCCGAATTTGATCTGCCGGCCGCGTCCGAGCGGCCTCCACACGCCCGCCACCCCGTGCGCGGGCCCACTGCTACGATTATGCTCCGAACCCACACCTGCGGCGAATTGCGCCAGGAAAACGTTGGTCAGACCGTCACGCTCAGCGGCTGGGTGCAGCGCACCCGCGACAAGGGCGCCGTGCTCTACCTGGACTTGCGCGACCGGTACGGCCTCACCCAGGTCGTGTTTGAGCAGGGCGTGGAGGCCGAGCAGCTGCGCGAGCAGGCCCGCCAGCTGGGCCGCGAGTTCGTGGTGAGCGTGACGGGCCGCGTGGCCGAGCGCTACAGCAAAAATCCTAACATTCCCACCGGCGACGTGGAAATCCGCCCCGAGACGCTGACGGTGCTCAACCCGGCCAAGCTGCCGCCCTTCCTGATCGAGGACGAGACGGACGGCGGCGACGAGGCCCGCATGAAGTACCGCTACCTCGACCTGCGCCGCAACCCCGTGCGCCGCAACCTGGAGCTGCGCCACCGCCTCGCGCAGTCGGTGCGCCGCTACTTGGACGAGCAGGGCTTCCTGGAAGTGGAAACGCCGGTGCTCATCAAGAGCACGCCGGAAGGCGCCCGCGACTTCGTGGTGCCCTCGCGCATGAACCCCGGGCAGTTCTACGCTCTGCCCCAGTCACCGCAGACGTTCAAGCAGCTGCTCATGGTGTCGGGATTCGACCGGTACTTCCAGATCGTGAAGTGCTTCCGCGACGAGGACCTGCGCGCCGACCGCCAGCCGGAATTCACCCAGATCGACTGCGAAATGGCCTTCGTGGAGCAGGAAGACATCCTGCAGACCTTCGAGGGCCTCACGCGCCAGCTGTTCGTGGAGGTGAAAGGCTTCGACCCGGGCGAATTCCCGCGCATGACCTACGCCGACGCCATGCGTCTCTACGGTTCCGACAAGCCCGACACGCGCTTCGCCATGCAGTTTGTGGAGCTGAACGACGTGGCCCAGGGCCAGGGCTTCCCGGTGTTCGACAACGCCGAACTGGTGGTGGGCATCAACGCCTCGACCTGCGCCCACTTCACCCGCAAGCAGATCGACGAGCTGACCGACTTCGTGCGCCGCCCGCAGGTGGGCGCCACCGGCCTGGTGTACGCCCGCGTGGAGCCCGACGGCACGGTGAAGTCGTCGGTGGATAAGTTTTACCCGCAGGAGGTGCTGCAGCGCTGGAAAGAGGCGTTTGGCGCCCAGTCCGGCGACCTGCTGCTCATCCTGGCCGGCCCGGCCGATAAAACCCGTAAGGCCCTGAACGAGCTGCGCCTGGAAATGGGCCAACGCCTGGGGCTGCGCAACAAGGAGGACTTCCGCCCGCTGTGGGTGGTTGATTTTCCGCTGCTGGAGTTCAACGAGGAGGACGGCCGCCACTACGCCATGCACCATCCCTTCACCTCGCCCAAGCCCGAGGACATTCCGCTGCTCGACACCGCGCCCGGCCAGGTGCGCGCCAACGCCTACGACTTGGTCATCAACGGCACCGAAATCGGCGGCGGCTCCATCCGCATCCACGACCGCGGCGTGCAGGCGCGCATGTTCGAGCTGCTGGGCTTCTCGCCCGAGGAGGCCGAGGCGCAGTTCGGCTTCCTGCTGAACGCCTTCGAGTACGGCGCCCCGCCCCACGGCGGCATTGCCTTCGGCTTCGACCGTCTCTGCTCCATGTTCGGCGGCGCCGACAGTATCCGCGACTTCATTGCCTTCCCCAAAAACAACTCCGGCCGCGACGTGATGATCGACTCGCCCTCGGAAATTTCGCCGGCGCAACTCAAGGAGCTGAGCATCGATACCAAGGTGGAAGCGGGGAAGTAACTGCAGGCCAATCTCATGCTAAAACAACAGCGGTGCCTGAAGCTTCAGGCGCCGCTGTTGTTTTAGCATGAGATTGGCAGGACAAACTAGTAAGCCTGGCCGTGGCGGAGTTGATCCTTGGCCATATCGATGAAATGCCGCCTGAAAGTCGGCCATTCGGTTACGAAGTACAAACTGGAGCGTTCAAAGCTGTAATCGGCAAACCAGTTTTCGTAAAAAAATACTTGTTGCCTAGCTGGTCGATGGCTCCAAACGCACTCAGATAAGCCTTAGCGTTCAGCCGGGCTACATCGGCGGCGGGCAGATAAGTACTCAGTTCCGTTGGGGTTACCCCTGTCGCAAGCAGGTAAACGGTGCTAGCAGCCATTAGCGGCGCTTTTTTTGCTAAGCAGGCCTGCACAAATTGAATTCGCTCGTTGCTGAGAGAAACCCTCCCACGCTTCACGAACCAATTGCGCAGGATATCTCTTGTGCGGCTCATCTGGCGCAGGGTTCGGGCCTCAGCGGGTGTAATAGTCGGTGTAAGTGACGGTGCGCTTCGAGTCGGTCCAGCGCAGGTGCAGCGAACGGGGCGTGTGCTCGACGATGAGCATTTTATTCGGGATGCTGCCGGGCACGTTGGCATTGACAATGAGCGTGTCGCCGCTACGCGTGTAGGTATAAGTGTCGGCGGTGCTCAGACGCGATTGACGGGAAATCCACTCGGAACCGGTCAGCTCCAGGCGCAACGTGCCGGGTTGGTGCGGCGAGTTGAACCACGGCGTCAGCGTGCCATCCGGGGCGACGTTGTGCCCGATGGTTCGGGTCTTGTTCCAGGAGCCTTCCAGGGTGGGCGTCGGCTCGGGGTCTTGCTGCTTGGAGCAGGCCGAGGCCGTCAGGAGCCCTCCCAGCAGCAAGAAAGACAACGGACGCGGAAATGAGGTGAGCTGCATAGAATGGAATTCCTGTTCGGGATAAATTGGGCCTAAAGTAAGCGAAGAGTAGCTTCCGGGTTGCGCCAGTGCCTCTGCCTGCCACTTGATAGGCCGTTGCCGGCGAGCGGTTCGGCCTTCCGTGGCGCGCTACGACGAAGTATGGTAGTAACGCTGCGGTAACGAAGTACCGACAAGTCTATTGCGCTAACCCAATACAGGCTTTAGTTCAGCCGGAAGTTCTTCAGGCTGTCCGGCAGCAGCGGGTGCTTGTCGAGCAGCAGCGCCTGCTGAATGGCCAGCATAAAAATGACCAGCAGGGCAATCTGCATGTTGCTCAGCAGCACCGCGTTGCCCTCGATGGCGGCGGAGCCTTGCGACAACTGCTGCCCAACCTGCAGTTGAATCTGGTTGAGGCGGGCCAGATCGGTGTGAATGCGGCCGAACTGCTGCCTCAACTCGGCGGTCTGCGCGGGGGCTACGGGGCTTTGGGCGGTCATCAACTGGCTTTCCACGGCGTTGTAGCGGTGCAGCCGGGCTTTGAAGTCGCGCAGTACCTGGTTTTCCTCGGCCACGAGGTAGGTAGCCTCGTAGCGGCTGATCAGCGAATGAATTTCAGCGTTGCGGCGGGTCAGCTCTTGCTGCGTCTGCTGCTGCCCGGCCGCCGACGGCTGAGCGAGGTAGCTTTCCAGTACGTGCCGCTTGGTATACATCAGGTCATTCAGCTCGAAAAGGCCGGCGGCCGGCAGCAGCCGGTCCTGGTACAGCGACGACACGGAGCTGTTCATGTCGCTCATCAAGCGCTTTTCCCATATGCTGCTGCCGAGCACGACCAGCAGCACAATCAGGAACATGGCGGCGGGCTTGGCCTTGTGGTGAATTCGACGCAAGGGGTTCATGGCAGGGAGGGCGGGAGGGAGTGGATCTATAAAGTACTAAAAAGCTGACAAACCAATGCGGGCAATGGGGCTTGGCGGCCGGTTGAGGCCCTTGCAGGACCGGCGGGGACCGGTAGCCCACCATGCCCGGCCGCACTGCTCGTTCGGGAGCCAGCTGATTTGACAAGCTGCCCGCGACACGCTTTCTTGCAGGCAATGAGTTCATTTATGCGCTGGCAGCCCGCTTGGCTGCCCTTGGTTGTAGCCTTGCTTACCGGCTGGCTGGCCCGGCCGGTCGCGGCCCAAAACCTGACGTTTCGCACGCTCTCCACGCAGCACGGCCTGTCGGAAAACAGTGTCGCCGGGGTGGTGCAGGACCGCCGCGGCTTTTTGTGGCTGGGCACCCAGGACGGGCTCAACCGCTACGACGGGGCCTCCTTCCGCGTATTTCGCAGCAACCCGCAGCAGCGCGGCAGCCTCGGCAGCAACTTTATTCAGGCGCTGGCCGCCGACGCGGCCGGCGGGGTGTGGGTGGGTACCGGCGGCGGGGGGCTGAGCCACTACAACCCGCTGAACGAAGCCTTTACCACCTACGAGAGCGGTACCGGCCCCGGGGCCCTGGCCGACAACTTCGTGCGGGCCGTGCTCGTGGACCGGCAGCAGCGCGTGTGGGCCGGCACCGAAAACGGGGTAAACCTACTCGACCCCAAAACCGGGCGCTTCCGACTGTTTCGGCACCCGCAGGCCGTCACGGGCAGCGTGCGCGGCAACTCCATTCGCAGCATCGAGCAAACCAGCGACGGGCGCGTGTGGGTGGGCACCGGCGAAGGCCGCATCAGCTACGTCGACGAGGCCGTTGGGACGCTGGTGCCGCTGGCCGACTGGGCGCCCGGCAACGCCATCAAGACCATGGCCGCCACCGCGAACGGGGGGCTGTGGGTGGGAGCCGAAAACGGGGGGCTCTGCTATTTGAGCCTACGCACGGGGCAGCGCAACCACTTCCGCCACGAGCCCGGCCGCGTGGGCAGTCTGCCCACCAACAACGTACACGCCGTGCTCGTGGACCAGCAGCAGCGCGTGTGGGTGGGCACCCAGGAGGGGCTGTGCCGCTACGATGCCGCCGCCAACTACTTCATCAACTGGCAGCACCTGCCCAATACCCGCCATAGCCTGCCCACCAACAAGGTGATGAGCCTGTACCAGGACCGTTCGGGCCTGCTCTGGGCCGGTACCGATCAGGGCGTCAGCAGCTTTGAGCCCCGGCCCAACGCCTTCGCGCAGCCCATTCCGGCGCGCTTTACCGGCTCGGTATGGTCCATTGCCCAGGACGGCGCCGGCCGCCTTTGGGTAGGCACCGAAAACAACGGCCTGCTGCGCCACGACCCCGTAACGGGCCGCGTGACCACCTACCGCGCCAACCTGGCCGATCCGCAGGCCCTGCCCGACGACTTTATCCGCGCCCTGTGCCCCGACCGCGCCGGCCGCCTCTGGGTGGGTACACAGAGCAAGGGACTGGCTTACCTCGACCCGGCCACCGGCCGCTTCCGCCGCTTCCGCCACAACCCCGCCGACCCCACCAGCCTTTCCGACGATTTCGTGCGCTGCGTGTACGAAGACCGGCAAGGGCGCATCTGGGTGGGCACCGAGGGCGGCCTGAACTTGCTCGACCCGGTAACCGGCCGCTGCGCTGTGTATCGCCACAACCCGCGCGACCCGCTCAGCCTGAGCAGCAACTTCGTGCGCTGCGTGTATCAGGACCGCAAAAACCGGATGTGGATTGGCGTGGGCGGCGGCGGGCTGAGCCTGTTCGACTCGCGCACGGGCCATTGCCGCACCTTTCGTGCGAATCCCGCCGACCCGAATAGCCTGAGCAGCAACTTTGTGCGCTGCATGCTGGAAGACGAGCAGGGGCGCCTGTGGCTGGGCACCGAGGGCGGCGGCCTGGCCTGCCTGGTGGACGCGGAAAAGGGCCGCTTCCTGATTTACCGCGAAGCCCAGGGCCTGCCCAACGACGTCATCTACGGCATGGCCGCCGACGGCGAAAACAACCTGTGGATGGCCACCAACAAGGGCATTGCCCGGTTTTCGCCGCGCAACGGGCAGTTTCGCACTTACGACATGCGCGACGGCCTGCCTCAGGACGAGCACAACGCCGGCGCGTACTGGCGCAGCCCCGACGGCCGCCTGTTCTTCGGCGGCGGCAACGGCGTGGTGGCCTTTCAGCCCGCGGCCGTGCGCTTCAACGCCGTGCCCCCGCCCGTGGTGCTCACCGGCTTCCGCAAGTTCAACCGCTGGGCCACGCTCGATACCAGCATCACGGCCAGCCGGCAGCTCACCATCGCCCCGCGCGAAAACTTCTTCTCCATCGAATTCGCCGCGCTCAATTACCGCCTGTCCGACAAAAACCGCTTCGCTTACAAGCTGGAGAACTTCAACGACAAGTGGATCGACGCGGGCAACCAGCGCCAGGCCACCTACACCAACCTCGACCCGGGCACCTACGTGTTTCGGGTGCGGGCCGCCAACAACGACGGTGTGTGGAACAACGTGGGCGCCTCCCTACGCCTGGTGGTGGAGCCGCCGTGGTACCAGACGTGGTGGTTCCGCATCCTGGCCAGCTGGCTGGTGTTCGGGCTGCTGTTTCTGGCTTACCGCGTGCGCGTCAGCCAGCTGCTGGCCCTGGAGCGCGTGCGCCACAACATCGCCCGTGACCTGCACGACGACATGGGCTCCACGCTCTCGTCCATCAGCATCCTGAGCCAGCTGGCGCGCACCCACCAGCAGCGCGGCAACGCCGAGCAGTCCTCGCAGCTGCTGGAGCAGATCGGCGACTCCTCGCGCCGCATGCTCGACTCCATGGACGACATTGTGTGGGCCATCAACCCGGCGCACGATTCGATGGAGTCGGTGACGTCGCGCATGCGCTCCTTCGCTTCCGACGTGCTCGAAGCCCGCGGCATCGACTTTATCTTTAAAGTGGCGCCCGAAGTGGTGGAGCACCGCCTGCCCATGCGGGCCCGGCGGGAGTTTTTCCTGCTCTTCAAGGAAGCCGTCAACAACCTGGCGAAGTACTCCAAGGCCGAGTTTGCCAGCATCAAGCTCGACTACGAAAACCGCTGCCTGGTGCTGCGCGTGGAGGACAACGGCGTCGGCTTCGACCCGAAAGCCCCGGCCCAGGGCGGCGGCAACGGCATGACCAACATGCGCAGCCGAGCCGCGGCCATCAAGGCCGAGCTGACCATCGACACGGCCCCGGGTCAGGGCACGCGCATGGCGCTGCGCGTGCCGATGAAGTAGTGAAACGGGCCGGGCGTGGCGCGGCCGGCTGCGGCCCGACTCACATCATCATGCGACTAAGGCGCGTGTGCCCATTGCGTACCTTCGCAGCACTCTGATCCGCACCACCTTACCACCGTTCAAGCCCATGGAAACCCCCGATACCCGCGTCCTGATTTACGAAGACAACCCCGACCTGCGCCTGAGCCTGAGCCATTTGCTCGGCGGCACGCCGGGCCTGGAGCTGGTGGGGGCCCTGGGCAACTGCCAGCAGGTGGAGCACGACATTCCGCGCCTCAAGCCCGACGTGGTGCTCATGGACATCGACATGCCCGGCATCAACGGCATCGAGGGCCTGAAGCGCATCAAGGCCAACTCGCCCAAGGTAAGCGTGGTGATGCTCACCGTGTTCGAGGACAACGACCGGGTGTTCCAGGCCGTGTGCGCCGGCGCCGACGGCTACTTGCTCAAGAAAACGCCGCCCGCCAAGCTGCTCGACGCCATCGGCGAAGTGCGCGCCGGCGGGGCTCCGATGACGCCCGCCATTGCCCGGCAGGTGCTGCGGCTGTTTCCCAAGCCCGTGGCCCCGCGCCAGCACGAGGATTCCCCGGCCAACCTCAGCGCCCGGGAACAGGAAATCCTGGGGCTGCTGGTGGAAGGCTACAGCTACAAGATGATTGCCCACGACCGCGGCATTTCGCTCGATACGGTCCGCTCGCACATCAAGAAGATCTACGAGAAGCTGCACGTACGCTCCATGACGGAGGCTGTAAGCAAAGCGCTGCGCCAAGGACTTACCTAAGAGGCTTGTAATTATAGACCGGCATGCTGCGCTGGTCGAAGCATCTGCACCGAACAACTTCGTCCCAGCGAAGCGGTACAGAGGCCTCGACCGGCGCAGCATGCCGGTTTTTCTACCGGCGACCAGCGGGCATTGCGCACAAGTGCGGCCGGGGCCCCGCACCGGGCATCACATCATCATGTGATTGACGCGCCGCCCCAAATTGTCGACTTTGAGGCCGAGTCTACCCCCTGCGGGTATGGCTGATATGCTCCACTCTCCACCACCGACCGCTCATGTCTGCGAAATCCCGTCGGCAGCTGCTGATTTCCATGCTGGGCCTGTGGCTTACCGGCAGCCCGGCCCTGGCGTAACGCGGCGCAGCCGCGTTTTTCGCCCGACACACCTATTGCCCCGGTAGCAGCGGCCGTCCGGGGAGCTGAGCATACCCCGTGCGCCCGACTGGTCCTGGTTACCGGTCGGGCGTATTTTTTTGTCCGGCCCGCCCCGATGCCGGCCAAAACAAAGGCCCCCGCATTGGCTGTTTGAGCCCCGGTAACCTATCTTCGTTACCGACCCTCCGTTTAGCCGTGCCCTATGCAACTGCTCCGTAACCTGAAGCTGACCGACGTTTTCGTGCTGGACATCGAAACCGTGCCCTGCGTGGGCTGCCACGAGGAGCTGGACGAGATGCTGCGGCACCTCTGGGAGCATAAGGCCCAGAGCCTGCGTCGGCAACAGGGCTTTCCGAGCTGGGGTGCCGAGGAAATCGAGCCCATGCCCGACCGCCTCACGGCCGCCTCGCTGTTCGCGCAGGCCGGCATCTACGCCGAGTTTGGGCGGGTGGTGTGCATTTCGGTGGGCTACTTCTACTACGACGCGCAGGAGCAGCTGCGCTTCAAGGTGAAAAGCTTCGCCGGCGACGACGAGCCCACGCTGCTGCGCGACTTTGTGCGGGCCCTCAGCAAGCGGCCCACCTTCACGCTCTGCGCCCACAACGGCAAGGAGTTCGACTTCCCGTACCTCTCGCGGCGCATGCTCATCAACGGCGTGGCGCTGCCCCCGCAGCTCGACGTGGCCGGCAAGAAACCCTGGGAAATCAACCACCTCGACACGATGGAGCTCTGGAAGTTCGGCGACCGGAAATCCTTTACCTCGCTGGCCCTGCTGGCGGCCATGTTCGGCATTCCCACGCCCAAGGACGACATCAACGGCGCCGATGTAGCCCGCGTGTACTACGAGGAGCGCGACCTGCCGCGCATCGTCAAGTACTGCCAGAAGGACATCATCACCACCGCCCGCCTGCTGCTTAAGTTCCGCGGCGACGAGCCCTTCGAGGACGACGCCGTGGTGTATGCCGACCAGCCCGAAATGGTGGTCCTCCGCAGCTAAAGCGGCTGACGGCCGAAACGGCCGTGGAGCAGTCCGGAAGCACGCCGGACCTAAAATACAAGGTGGCCTGCGGGCCACCTTTTTTTATTCCACAATAAATGAATTTGAAATATGTTTATAAAAATTAGTATTATTATCTATGGTCTAATGTTTAACCCCTACGGTAATGGCGCAGAACGTGTTGGAGGAAGTGTCGGCTTGCTTTACGGCTCCGGCCGTTAGCCAGGCGAGTGCGGCGGTGGGCGAAAGCGAAGCCGGGGTACGCAAAGCCCTTCCCAAAATTGTACCGTTGGTCCTGAGCAGCCTCATCAAGCTTTCGGAGCAGATCGGCGGAACCGATGTGGTGTGGTCCATGGCGCGCGATGCGCACGAAGCCGGCACCCGCGCCGATGTGTTGGCCGTCGGCGCCCCCCGCGGGCAGGAGCTGATGAAAGCCCTGCTGGCCGACCACTACAGCGGCCGCATTGCCTCGGTGGCCACCGAAAGCGGCATTCGCTCGGAGGCCGTGGAGCAACTGCTCGGCATGGCGGCCCCGGTCATGCTCGGCGTGCTCGGCGACCGGGCCGCCGCCGAGCAGCTCGATGCCGCCGGCCTGGGCCGCTGGCTGCAGAGCCAGCGCAGCAGCGTCACGGGCCTGATGCTAACCGATGCGGCCCTGAACCGAGCTTCCGGCAACGGGCACCACCCCGCGTCGGCGCCGGAGCCCGCCCCCGCGGCACGGCTGGGCTACGCGCCCGCCGCGGCCGAATCCGGTGCCGAGCGCAACGCCCGGGCCATGCAGTGGCTGGTGCCGGCCGCCATCATCGTGCTGGCCATAGTGGTAGGCTACTGGCTGGGCCGCCGTCCCGCCCTGGATGCCACCACCGCAGGGGCGCCGGCGCTTGTCACGGCGGGAGTAGGGGCAGGAGCTCAGACATCGGCGGCTGCGCCTGACCGCTACGCAGCCAGTGCCACGGCCAGCGCAACACCCGTGACCACCGTGAGTGGGCGCTACGACGCGGCCACCGAAAACTACATCTACGACACCGGCCAGCCGGTGCGGCTGACGCTCGTCGACGGCTCGACCCAGACCGTGGGGGCCAATTCCACGGAAAACAAGCTCTACACGTTCCTGGCCGATGCCTCGATGCAGGTCGACCCCGTCAACCGCACCAAAGGCTGGATCAACTTCGACCGGGTGTACTTCGACACCAAGAAGGCCACGCTCACCGACGAATCGATGGCGCAGCTGCGTAACGTGGCCAGCATCCTGAAGAGCTTCCCGGCGGCGCACATCAAAATCGGCGGCTACACCGACACGACGGGCTATTTTAAGGACAACCTGCGCCTGAGCGAGCAACGGGCTTTGGCGGCCATGGGGGCGCTGGTGGACATGGGCATTGCCGCCAACCGCATCGAGGCCAAGGGCTACGGGCAGAAGCACAACATCGCCAGCAACGAGACACCGGTGGGACGGTCGCTGAACCGGCGCATCAGCGTGCGCGTGACGCAGAAATGAAGCCAGGCGCTGAGCAGACTGGTCGGTAGGGAGGCAGCAGCGACATCGCCCTGCCCAGCCGCGGCCGGCAAGCTAAGCCTGATCGGCGGTCAGGCAGACGCGTGGCCAAAACCCGCAGCCAGCTTAAACTCGTGCTAATTCCCCGGCTGGCCTATCGACCCGCCACAGCGGCTTCGTGGGCTTCCAGTGCACGCCAGATGGCAACCATTTGGGCGGTGGTTCGAGTTGAGGCGTCTACGTTGGTTATCAGCAGTTTGCCAATGCCGGTGGCCGGGGAGAAAAACATGAACACGGTGCTGCCCGGGTCGCTGCCGGTGTGGCCGATGGTGCCGTTGGCGCGCATTACCCAAAAGATGCCCGCATTGGTTTCGCGGGAAGGCAAGCCTGGGGGCAGGCGTTCGGCCGAAAACTGCGGACCGAGCATCGCCCGAAATGACGCCGGGCGCAGCAGCGCAGATGGCTCGCCTGCGTAGCCTTTGAGGATTTCGCCGAGGTAACGGGCCAGGTCGCTGCCCGAAAGGTGCAGGCCCCCATCGGGATAAGTGATGAGCGAATAAGGCGGGTAGGCGCGGCCGCGGTGCTTGTAGTTGGTGGCCCGGCTAGGCGCCTGTGCGGCGTCGTAGTGCCAGGCGGCGGTGCGGAGCTGCAGCGGCTGGAACACGTGCTGTTGGGCGTAAGTTGCAAACGGCTGCTTGGTCCGGACTTCGATCAGGTAGGCTGCCAGCGCCGTGCCGAGGTTGCTGTAGGCGTAAGCTGTGCCGGGCGCGGCGGTGCCAAAGTTACCTGCTCGGTAGTAGCGGCCTCGCGGCTCGAAATAGCTGCGCAGAAAATCGGCCAGGGGCGGTACCGCTTGGCCTGCGCGCCCGCGCTGAAACCGGTAAGACTTGCGGTACACCGCGGGGCGGTCGAGAATACCGGCTGTGTGCGTGGCTAAGTGGCGCACCGTAATGGGCTGTGCGGGGTAGCGCGGGTGCACCACCGCGAAGGGCAACAGCTCGTTGATGGGCGTGTCGAGGGTAAACAAACCCTGCTCCACGGCCTTCATCAGGGCCACGCCTACCACCGTTTTGCTCACCGAGCCCAGGTTCTGAATGGTCTCAGGCGTATAAGCGCGCTGCTGCCCGACATCCGCGAAGCCGAAACCGCGTTGGTAGCACACCGAATCTTTGGTGACGATGGCCACGCCAAAGCCCGGCAGCTCCGAGCTGCGGTAGCGCTTTTCCAGGACGGCCGTCAGCGAATCGGCCTTGTGCTGCTGGGCGCTAGCCGGGCGGAATACGGCCAGCAGCAGGCCAGCCAACAAGCAAAGTGTGAAGGGAACACGCATAGACTTTGGTAGATGGCCGGAGCGTCGGAGACGTTGTTCGGTCCAATAAAAAAGGCGGCTGAGTGGCCGCCTTTTTGTCTTAAAATGAGCACCGAGTGCTTACTGCACGTTCAGTACATTTTCCACGATGCCCGGCACCAAGCCCAGCAGCACGGTAATGCCGACCAACAGCACGAGCACCGCCGATTGGAAGCTGTTCACCGCTACCGGGGCCTCGGCGCCTTCCACGGCCGGGCGCATGTACATGGCCATGATGGGGCGCAGGTAGTAGTAAATCCCCACGGCCGACATCACCACGGCGAAGATGACCAGGCCGATGTAGCCTTGCTGCGCGGCAGCCGAAAACAGGTAAAACTTGCCGAAGAAGCCGCCCGTGAGCGGAATACCCGCCAGGGAAAGCATCGACACGGTCATGGCAAATGCCAGCAGCGGGTTGGTGCGAGCCAGGCCGTTGAGGCCTTCGTAGTCGTCGCGCTGGCGCTGGTCGTGCACGAGCTTGAGCACGCCGAAGGCAATAACGGTAGCCACCGAGTACGCCAGCGAGTAGAAGAAGATGGCGTTGGCCGACAGGAAGCCGCTGCGCAGCGCCACCAGGGCCAGCAACAGGTAGCCCGCGTGCGAGATGCTGGAGTAGGCGAGCATGCGCTTCACGCTGGTCTGAGCCACTGCCCCCACGTTGCCGATGAGCAACGTCAGCACCAGCATAGCCGTGAGCGTGGGCAGCCAGAACGCAATGGTGTCGCCGCCAAAAGCCACGATCAGCAGCTTGAAAAAGCCCGCTATACCGGCCGTTTTTACCACCGTGCTCATGTAGCCGGTGAACACCGTTGGGGTGCCCTCGTACACGTCGGGCGTCCAGAAGTGGAACGGCGCGGCCGAAATCTTGAAGCCGATGCCCACCAGCATCAGCAGGATGCCGATGTACATCATGGGCGTCATTGCAGCGTCGGCGGTGGGGATGGCGCGCACGGCCACGCCCATCTGGGCCAGGTCGAAGGTGCCGGTAGCGCCGTAGAGCAGCGTCATGCCGAAGAGCAGCACGCCGGTGGCAAAGCAGCCCATCAGGAAGTACTTCAGGGCAGCCTCGTTGGAGCGCAGGTTGCTCTTATCGGAGCCGGCCAGCACGTAGAGGGCAATGCTCAGCGTTTCGATGCCGAGGAAGAGGACGAGCAGGTTGTTGTAGCTCACCATCATGATGGCACCCACCAGCGAAAACAGCAGCAGGCTGTAGTACTCGGCCAGGTTGGCTTCGCCGTCGCGCACGTACTTGTGCGAGAAAGGCAGCAGCAGCAGCGTGGTCAGCACCATCACGGCCGTGAACACCTGCGCGTAACGGTCGAAGGTGAGCATGCCCACAAAGTAGGGCGAGCGGTTCCAGGCGGCCAGCGGGCCGGTGTCGAGGCCGGCAACGTTTACCGCAAAGACCACTGCCAGCACCAGCAGCACCGCCGGCAGCAGCAGGCGGTTGGAGCGCAGGAAGCCGAGGAAGAGATTGGCCAGCCCGGAAACGGAAAGCAGAATAATCGAGAGCATGGGGCGGGAGGCTTAGCGGTTGATCTTCAACAGCAGCAGGTTGATGGCCGGCTCGGAGATGTGCAGGAAGGTGCCGGGAAACAGGCCGATCCAGAACACGAGCACCACCAGCGGCACCAAGACGGCCAGCTCGGCGCCCGTCAGGTCGCGGATGACGCTGGAGAACGAGGAGTCCGGGCCGAGCATGACGCGCTGGAACATGCGCAGCAGGTACACCGCGCCGAAGATGATGGTGAGGCCGGCCACGGCGCCCAGCCAGGGGTTGAAGCGGTACACGCCCATCAGCAGCAGGAACTCGCCCACGAAGCCGTTGGTGAGCGGCAGGGCCACGGTGCCGAGCAGCAGCACCAGGAAGGTCACCGACAGCAGCGGCGTGGCGCGGGTCAGGCCGCCCAACTCAGGAATCTGCCGGGTGCCGGTGCGGCGCTCAATTACGTCGGCGATGAAGAACATGCCGACCACGTTCACGCCGTGAGCCAGCATCTGAATTACGGTGCCCTGCAGGCCTACGTCCGTCAAGGAGAACATGCCGGCAATCATCAGGCCCACGTGCGAGAGCGAGGAGAAGGCAATCAGGCGCTTCACGTCGCGCTGGCGGATGGCAATGAGCGCGCCGTAGATGATGCCGATAACGGCCAGCACCATCACGGCGTCTTTCCACTGGCTCACGCCCAGCGGCACCACCGGGAACACCCAGCGCAGCGTGCCGTAAATCCCCATTTTGAGCATGATGCCCGACAGCAGCATGGTAGCCGGCGCGGGCGCCTGCTCGTAGGTGTCGGGCTGCCAGGAGTGCAGCGGGAAGATGGGCATCTTCACGGCGAAGGCCGAGAAGATGAGCAGGAACACCCACGACTGCTCCTGGGCGGAAAGGCGCAGGTTGTAGAAGGCATCGAGGTCGGAGCTGCGCACGGCACCGTTGGTGCCGGTCATGTAGTAGAGGTACACGAAGCCCGCCAGCATCAGCAGCGAGCCGACGACGGTGTAGATGAAGAACTTCAGCGTGACGGCCACGCGCCGCTCGCCACCCCACACACCGGCCAGGAAGTAAATCGGAATCAGCGCTACTTCCCAGAAGAAGTAGAACACGAAGGCGTCCATGGACAGGAACACGCCGAGCAGGCCCGTCTGCATGAAGAGCACCAGCGCGTAGAACACGGAGGGGTTCTCGTAGTCGTGGCGGAAGGAGGCCAGCAAAATCAGCGGCACCAGGAAAGTGGTGAGCAGCACCATCAGCAGGCTCAGCCCGTCAACGCCGATGTGGAAGTTGATGCCCGCCGAAGCCAACCACGGGTAGTTGATTTCGAAGTGCGGCACGGAGTAGTTGGTCTGAAACTGGAAGGCCATGTACACGGCCAGCGCCAGCTCCACCAGCGAAGCGCCAAAGGCCAGCGCCCGCGCAGCACCACCACGCACGAAGTGCAGCAGTAGGGCGGCGGCCACGGGCCAGATAAGCAGAAGGGCAGTCAGCATTTTTGTCGGGGAGTGATGCTACGGCAGCGGGCCAGAGCGCCACGAGGTTTAAGCTGCGAGTATCTTCTTGAGGAAAACAGGACTTCGATGCTACCCCAACCGGGGCAGCGCTTCGGGTTAGAGCCGCACGAAATTCAGGGCCAGTACCACCACGATGCCGAGCACCATCAGCAGCAGGTAGGTTTCCACCTTGCCGGTTTGCAGGTTGCGCAGCAGCTGCGAGCCGCCGAACACGCCGCGGCCCACGCCGTTGACGCCCGCGTCCACCACGCGCTTCTCCACGAAGTCGTGCAGGCCGCGCGAGAGGAACATGGAGGGCCGCACGAACAGGGTGTTGTACAGTTCGTCGACGTAGTACTTGTGGTACACCAGGTTTTCGAGGAAGCCGCGCGGCTGCTCGTCCTCGGCCGGGCGGGTGCGGCGCGCCACGTACATGACGTACGCCAGCGCGATGCCCGCCACGCCGGCCGCTACCGAAAGGCCGATGAGCATGTACTCGGTAGCGTGGTCGATTTCACCGCTGAAGGCCGCCGGGTTGATCTGCCGCGAATAGGCAAACAGCGGGGCGAGGAAATCGGCCAGGTAGCCGCGGCCCAGCACCAGCGGGGCGTTCATGAAACCGCCAATGGCTGCTAGCACGGCCAGGATGATGAGCGGCAAGGTCATCGTGGCCGGCGACTCGTGCAGGCGGTGCTTCTGCTCCTCGGTGCCGCGGAACTCGCCGAAGAAGGTCAGGAACAGCAGGCGGAACATGTAGAAGGCCGTCAGGAAGGCCGTCAGCAGGCCGATGGCCCACAGCACTTTGTTGTGCTCGTAGGCGTGGGCCAGGATTTCGTCCTTGGAGAAGAAGCCCGAGAAGGGCGGAATGCCGCTGATGGCAATGCAGCCGATCAGGAACGTGAAGAAGGTCACCGGCAGGGCCTTGCGCAGGCCACCCATGCGGCGGATGTCCTGCTCGTTGCTCATGGCGTGAATCACCGAGCCCGCGCCGAGGAACATCAGGGCCTTGAAGAAGGCGTGGGTGAGCACGTGAAACAGCGAGGAGCTGTACCCCATCACGCCCAGCGCCAGGAACATGTAGCCCAGCTGCGAAACGGTGGAATACGCCAGCACTTTCTTGATGTCGTTTTGGGCCAGGCCGATGGTGGCCGCGAACAGGGCCGTCAGCGCCCCGATCCAGGCCACCACGTCGAGCGTGTCGGGCGAGAGGGTGTAGAGCACGTTGGAGCGCAGCACCATGTAGATGCCGGCCGTCACCATGGTGGCGGCGTGAATCAGCGCCGACACGGGCGTGGGGCCGGCCATGGCGTCGGGCAGCCAGGTGTAGAGCGGCAGCTGGGCCGACTTGCCCATGGCGCCCACGAACAGCAGCAGTGTAATCACCGTGACGATGCCCACCGTGTAGGGGCCAAACTGCCCGGCAGCGGCTTTCTGGAATACCTCCCCGTACTGCACCGACTCGAAAGTCTGGTAGATCAGGAAGATGCCCAGCAGAAAGCCCAGGTCGCCGATGCGGTTGATGATGAAGGCCTTCTTGGCGGCGTTGTTGTAGTTGTGGTTCTGGTTCCAGAAGCCGATGAGCAGGTAGGAGCAGAGCCCCACGCCTTCCCAGCCAATGAACAGAATCACGTAGTTGGCGCCGAGCACCAGCAGCAGCATCGAGAAAACGAACAGGTTCAGGAAGCTGAAGAACTTCCCGACGTTCACGTCGTGGTGCATGTAGCCGATGGAGTACACGTGGATCAGGAAGCCCACGCCCGTCACCAGCAGCAGCATGATCAGGCTGAGCTGGTCGATCTGGTAGGAAAACGGAATGTGCATGGAGCCCACCGAAATCCAGTCGAACAGGTGCACCACGTAGGGCACGGGGTTGGCCTGAAACCGCAGAAACAGCGTTACCGAAATCAGGAACGAGCCCAGCACGGCGGCGCTGCCGATCAGCCCGGCCACCGTGCCCGAAAGCCGGCGGTTGAGCAGGCCGTTGAGCAGGAAACCCAGAAACGGCAGCAGCGGAATGAGAATGTAGAGCAGCGGCGAGCCGCCAAAGACGGCGAGGGGCGCTTGTTCAGCCATATTTTGAATTGTTAAATTGCTGGATGGCTAAATTGCTGTCGTTGAACGACTAACAATTTAACAATGCAGCCATTTAGCCATTTAACTCACCATTTTAACCGGTCGAGCAGGTTGACGTCGGTGTTCTGCGTATTGCGGAAAATCATCACGATAATGCCCAGGCCCACGGCAACTTCGGCGGCGGCTACGGCCATGATGAAAAACACAAAGACCTGCCCGTTCGGATCGGCGCGGTAGGCCGAGAAAGCCGCGAGCAGGACGTTGACGGCGTTGAGCATCAGCTCCACGCACATGAAAATGATGATGGCATTGCGCCGGGTCAGCACCCCCAGTACGCCGATGCTAAACAGCGCCGTGGCGAAGAACACGTAGTACTGCAGCGGGATGGTGCGAATGACTTCCGGTATCGTCTGTTCCATTCAGGACGGGGTAACGGCGGAAAAAAGCCCACAACATACTGGGGCCAATTAGCGGGCAAAGGTAGCCCGAAACTTGGAAAACGCACACGGAAAACTGGCCTTATTGGTCGAGGTCGGACGGGACGGCCGCCCGGTAAACGGGAGCAGGACGGGTCGTTCGCCGCGGGCGGCGAAAATTTTCCCGGGCCGGTAAAGTAATTTGCCGGGGCCTGCGTCTTCCCCAGCAGAATGGAACAGGCACTGACCATACTTCCCCCCAGCGCGGCCATGACCGAGCAAAACGACCGGGTGCAGCAGGCCGTGCGCGAGCAACGGGGCAAGCTGCTCTCGTTCATCCGCCGCCGCATTCCCGACGAGGCC
This sequence comes from Hymenobacter coalescens, assembly GCF_054783195.1. Lineage (NCBI taxonomy): Bacteria > Pseudomonadati > Bacteroidota > Cytophagia > Cytophagales > Hymenobacteraceae > Hymenobacter > Hymenobacter coalescens. Next base: position 86,438 of record NZ_BAAGRA010000016.1, read on the forward strand.
GACGCCGAGGACGTGCTGCAGGACGTGTTCTACGAGCTGGTGCAGAGCTACCGCCTCGTGAAGCCCGTGGAGCAGATGGCCGCCTGGCTGTTCCGGGTGGCCCGCAATAAGATCATCGACCGGTACCGCCGACCCAAAGCCGCTTCGCTGGAAGAAGCTGCGGTCTACCACTCGGCAGCCGACTCGGACGAGCCCCTGCTGCTGGCCGACGTGCTGCCCGCCCCCGACGACTCGACCGAGACGGCCATGGCCCGCGAAACCATCATGGAGGCCATCCTCGACGCCCTCGATGAGCTGCCCCCGGCCCAGCGCCAGGTATTCGTCTGGCACGAGTTCGAAGGCAAGAGCTTCAAGCAGATGGCCGAGGAAACTGGCGTACCGCTCAAAACCCTGATTTCGCGCAAGCACTACGCGGTGTTGCAGCTCCGCACCAAGCTGCAGGCGCTTTACGCCGACCTCTTCCTGGATTAGTTGTCGGATAACTTTTGCCGGTGGTCAGCTCGCTGATACCGCAACGTCCTGACAACGCTACCTTCTGACAACAGACAACTCCCATTCCCATGAACCGCAACTTCTGGCTGCTGCGCGGCTTGCGCTTCCTGCTCGCTATAGTAGCTTTCATTGCCCTGGCTAGCTTCGCCGTCATGGCGCTTTGGAACTGGCTGATGCCCGCCATTTTCGGCCTGCCCATCATCAGCTTCTGGCAAGCCCTGGGCTTGCTGGTGCTCAGCAAAATCCTGTTTGGCGGCTTTCGAGGCGGCGCGGGCGGCGCCTGGCGCGCCAAGGCACAGGAACACTGGCGCCACAAAATGGAGTCGCGCATGCAGGGCATGAGCGAGGAGGAACGCGAGAAATTCCGCCAGAAAATGCGTCGTTGCAGCCCGCCCTGGGCCCGCATGGCCGAGCCGCCAGCCGTTCCATCCACCCAGGCAGAATAAAACCCCGCGCGGCCCCGATTGATCGGGGCCGCGCGGGGTTTTAAGGCCGTCGAAGACCGGTCGGCCTAGCGGAAAATCATCAGCTTGGCATCTTCCAGGCAGCGCAGGGCGTGGGGCGCGCCGGCCGGAATGATGAGGTAGTCGCCGGCCTCGAGCAGGGTATGCGTGCCGCCCAACTCCAGCTCGAGCTGACCCGCCAGGGCCGTCACCAGTACCTCGTCGGCCGAATGGTGCGTGGGCATTACTTCGCCGGCCCGGAAGGTTTTGTAGAGCACTTTCTGCCCGTTGCGGCTGAAGAGCACGAGGCCTTTCTGTTCGCCAACGGGCGCGTGCTGGCCGGCCAGCAGGCTGCCGCTCTGGATCTGAATGGTATTCATGGAATTGACTTTCGGGAGGGAATTGGAATAGACGAAAGTCAGGACTAGCAGCGCAGACAATAATGACTAGGATCAGACTTAAAGCTGACGCTGCTCAGGGGCCAGCAGAACACGCTGGCGCGCTGGGGGATGCACCGGGCGCCGCCTGCTACCCAACGAATGCGCGCAGCAGGTTTTGGCGGGTGGTGGGGGCGGCGTCTTTCAGTAGCAGCACCAACTCCAGGAATTTTGGGGCATCCACGCCCGTAGCACTCAGCGGCAGCGTTAGTTCCTGAAAGCCCATGGCTCGGGACACGCCACCTAGTTGCTGCGCCAGCTTGCCTTTGCGGGTAGAAGGCTCAAAGTCGGGCGGCACTACCAGGCAAAGCAGCTGTTGCTTGTGTACCTCGGCCAGGTACGCATCCTGGATCAGCTCCCAGTTGATGAGCTCCCGGTGCGCCTCCCGGTGGTACAGCCCGATGTTGTTGACGATGAGCAGCGGCCGGCGGTCCAGCAGATTGTAAATGCCCAGCGGGTAGCCCAGGCCGAAAAACAGCACGCTCGCCCAGCCCACCCAGCGCGGTGCATCCGTTTGCAGGAGCAGCCAGATGCCGCCCAGCACGAACACCGAGCACAGCAACATGATCCGGATGGCTTGCCAGCGCGATTTGTAAAGCGTGATTTCCTCCATAGCACTTACAAAAAAAAGCAGCGCCCAATTTATGGGCGCTGCTTTTCGGTTTCCAAACGGAGGCTGCTTAGAAGTTTCGCTCCCCGGTTTCGCGCTTGCCCAGCATCACCGAGCCCACCATGGCTACCAGGAACAGCACCGAAGCCAGCTCGAATGGCAGCAGGTACTGCTGGTAGAGCACCAGGCCCAGGCGGTTGACCATCCCGATCTGCGAGTCGAAAGTAGCCGCGTCGGCGCCCACTGGGTTCACGTTGCGCAGGGCTGCAATGAGGACCAGCAGCAGCAGACCGCCGGCAATGGCGGCGGTGATTTTGGCCAGGCCCGACTTGTGGGGCTCCGTGTCGGCGTTCAGGTTCAGGAACATAATCACGAACAGGAACAGCACCATGATGGCGCCGGCGTACACGATGATGTTCACGGCGGCCAGAAACTGCGCGTTCAGCATCAGGTAGTGCCCCGAAATGGCAAAGAACGTCAGGATCAGGAACAGCACCGAGTGAATCGGGTTCTTGGCAAACACCACGCCCAAGGCGCTGAGCAGCGCCACAAACGTCAGGAAGTAAAATAAGGAGGTACCCATAGGGGAGAAGAGGCGCGGGGCTTCGGTACTAGGAAAACAGGGCCGTCAGGGAATTAAGCATCCATGCCGGCCATGCGGCGGGCCAGGGCTTCGGCCTGCTCGGCCGTGAGCTGAATGCCACGCTTGCTGCGGGCGTTAGGGTCGACGGGCTCCACGAGGCGGTCCTTGCCGTAGATGAACTCGTCGCGCTCGAAGCGGGGCGGGGCCATCTTGTCGGCCTGCAGGTACACCGCCGCTTTCGGGCAGGCTTCTTCGCAGAGGCCGCAGAAGATGCAGCGCAGCATGTTCACTTCGTAGCTGACGGCATACTTTTCCTCGCGGTAAAGGCCTTCCTCACCTTTTTTCCGCTCGCCGGCCACCATGGTAATGGCTTCGGCCGGGCAGGCCACAGCGCAGAGGCCGCAGGCCGTGCACCGCTCCCGGCCCTGCTCGTCGCGCTTGAGCACGTGCAGGCCGCGGAAGGTCGGCGCGATGGGGCGCAGCTCTTCGGGGTAACGGATGGTGGCTTTCTTCGAGAAAAAGTGCTTGAGCGTAATGCCCATGCCCGTCAGCACCGCCGGCAGGTAGGCCCGCTCCATGAAGGTCATGGGCTTCTTCTCGAGGTGCTTTGCTCTATTGGTCAGTCTCATGATGAGGTCGGAAGTAGTGCGCACGTGTTGGTTCGCGCGGCGGACTTAGCCGAAGAGGTAGGGCTTCAGCAGGATGAAAGCGCCGGTCAGCAGGATGTTCAGGATGGCCAGCGGAAACAGCATGGTCCAGCCCAGGCGCATCAACTGGTCGTAGCGGAAGCGCGGCAGCGTCCAGCGCACCCACATGAAGAAGAAGATGAAGAAGAAGATCTTCGCGAACAGCACCACCGTGCCGAGAATGGTCACCATGTTGTGGGCAAACAGCTCGCCCTGCGACGACGTCAGCGCGTTGCGCAGCAGGTGCTCCCCCGGGAAGCTGAAGCCGCCGAAGTACAGCGTGCTCATCACGGCCGAAGCCACGAACACGTTGATGTACTCGGCAAAGAGGTAGAGGCCCATCTTCATCGAGGAATACTCGGTGTGGTAGCCGCCCACCAGCTCGGTTTCGCACTCGGGCAGGTCAAAGGGCGTGCGGTTCGTTTCGGCGAAGGCGCACACGCAGAAGATGATGAAGCCCAGCGGCTGGTACACGATGTTCCAGAGGCCGCTGTACTGCTGCAGGGCAATTTCGCGCAGGCTCAGCGTACCGGTCACCATCAGCAGGGCAATCAGCGCCATGCCCATGGCCAGCTCGTAGCTCACGGCCTGCGCAGCGGCGCGCACGGCGCCGAGCAGGGAGAACTTGTTGTTGGAGGCCCAGCCCCCAATCATCAGCCCGTACACGCCCAGCGACACGACGCCGAACACGTAGAGCATGCCAATGTTGACCTCAATGGCCTGCAGGCGGATAGCCGTACCGTCGCCCAGCAGGATGGTGTTGCCGAAGGGAATGACGGCCGAGGCCATCAGGGCCGTGGTCATGGCCAGGCAGGGCCCGAAGATGAACAGGCCGCGGTTGGAGCCGGCGGGGAAGAACTCTTCCTTGGTGAACAGCTTCACGGCGTCGGCCAGGGGCTGCAGCAGGCCGTAAGGGCCGGCGCGGTCCGGGCCCACGCGGTCTTGCAGGAAGGCCGCCACCACGCGCTCGGCGTAGGTGGAGTAGGTCGCAATCAGCAGCGTGATGCCGAAGACAGCCAGAATAACGAGGCCTTGCCAGGCCAGGGCGGGAATTTCCATGTAGTTGTCAGTTGCGAGTTGTCCGTTGTCAGTCAGTTGCTGGAGCCATCAGAACGGGTCTGACAACTAGCAACCGACAACTGACAACTATCTGCCTAACTTCAGCGGCGGGTTGTTTTCCAGGTCGCGGACCGAGCTTTCGGGCAGGTCGGCAATGACTTGCGGGTTAACCACCGGTAGCTCGTAGTGGTTGGCCGAAATGACCGAGGTGCGCTGAATGTGCGAGGGTCCCTCGATGGTCCAGTCCGAGGTTTCCTTTTTCTCGAAGCGGCAGGTATTGCAGATCCACTCCTTCACCTCGCCGTACTCGTCCTTGCGGGCCGTGACGCGCAGCACGTCCTTGCCTTTGTACCAGAGCACCACGTTGCCCGCGCACTTCGGATTTTCGCAGTTGCGGTGGGCGTTTACCGGCTTGGTAAACCACACGCGCTGCTTGAAGCGCCACGTTTTATCGGTCAGGGCGCCCACCGGGCACACGTCGATGACGTTGCCGGAGAAGTCCTGGTCGATGATGTTGTCGATGTAGGTGCCGATTTCGGCGGCGTCGCCGCGGCCCAGCACGCCGTGCACGCGGCGCTCCGTGAGCTGATCCGCCGTGTACACGCAGCGGTAGCACAGGATGCAGCGCGTCATATGCAGCTGGATGTAGGGGCCGATGTCGATTTTCTCGAAGGTGCGGCGCTCCTCTTCGTAGCGGGTGGTGGCCACGCCGTGCTCGAAGGCGAAGTTCTGCAGGTCGCACTCGCCGGCCTGGTCGCAAACCGGGCAGTCGAGCGGGTGGTTGATGAGCAGCATCTCCACGATGCCTTTGCGCACGTCGAGCACCGACTGGTTGGTGGTGTTTTCCACCACCATGCCGTCCTGCACCGTGGTGATGCACGAGGGCACCAGCTTGGGCATAGGGCGCGGGTCCTTGGCCGAGCCGGCTGCCACCTTCACCAAGCAGGCGCGGCACTTGCCGCCCGTGCCCTTGATGGGGGTGTAGTAGCACATGGCCGGCGGCACGATGTTGCCCCCAATTTTGCGGGCTGCATTCAGGATAGTGGTACCGTCCGGTACTTCTACCTCAATGCCGTCGAAGGTTATTTTAGCCATTTTCAGAACTCCCGATAGGGGAGCGAAAAGTTCTACAGTAAAGTTAAACCGCTACCGCCGCTTTCGACGAGTAGTAGGCGCCGGGGCGGGTGGCTTCGGCGGGGTTGGTCACGTGCCACTCGAACTCGTGGCGGAAGTGGCGCACGGCGGCGGCTACCGGCCAGGCGGCGGCTTCGCCGAGCGGGCAGATGGTGTTGCCCTCGATTTGCTTGGCCACGCTTACCAGCAGGTCGATGTCGTGCATGTGGCCGTGGCCGTGCTCGAGGCGGTGCAGCACCTTTTCCAGCCAGCCCGTGCCCTCGCGGCAGGGCGAGCATTGCCCGCACGACTCGTGGTGGTAGAAGCGCGAAAAGCTCCAGGTGTTGCGCACGATGCAGGTCGTCTCGTCCATGGCGATGAAGCCGCCCGAGCCCAGCATGGTGCCGGTCACGAAGCCCCCGTCGGACAGGGACTCGTAGGTCATCAGGCGCGACTCACCGGCGGCCGTTTTCAGGATCAGCTCCTTGGGCAGAATCGGCACTGACGAACCGCCGGCCACTACGGCCTTCAGGTCGCGGCCCTTCCAGATGCCGCCGCAGTACTCGTCGGAGTAGATAAACTCCTCCACGGGCACGCCCAGCTCGATTTCGTAGATGCCGGGCTTGTTGAGGTGGCCGCAGGCCGAAATCAGCTTGGTGCCGGTGCTCTTGCCCACGCCCAGCTTGGCGTATTCCTCGCCGCCGTCGTTGACAATCGGCACGACTGCCGCAATGGATTCCACGTTGTTCACTACCGTCGGGCGGGCGTAGAGGCCCTGCACGGCCGGGAACGGGGGCTTGTTGCGCGGGTTGCCGCGCTTGCCTTCCAGCGACTCCAGCAGAGCGGTTTCCTCACCGCAGATGTAGGCGCCGCCGCCGGGGTGCACGTGCAAGTCCAGGTCGTAGCCCGAGCCCAGGATGTTCTTGCCCAGGAAGCCGTTGGCGTAGGCCTCGGCAATGGCTTTTTCCAGGATGCGCAGCACGTACAACAGCTCCCCGCGGATGTAGATGTACGAGGTGTTGGCGCCCAGCGCGTACGAGCTCGTAATCATGCCCTCGATGAGCAGGTGCGGCAGCTTCGACATCAGGTGGCGGTCCTTGAAAGTACCGGGCTCCGATTCGTCGGCGTTGCACACTAGGTGGCGCGGCACGCCTTCCGGCTTGGCCAGGAAGCTCCACTTCATGCCCGTGGGGAAGCCGGCGCCGCCGCGGCCGCGCAGGCCCGACTTCTTCACCTCTTCCACCACTTCGTCGGGGGTCATCGTCTTCAGGGCCTTCTCCACCGAGCGGTAGCCGCCGTGTTTGCGGTATACCTCGAAGGAGTCGATGCCGGGGACGTTAATATGTTCGGTCAGTAGCTTGCGGCCCATGACGGTCTATACTTGAGGTTATTGTTGGGTGTGCTGCAGGCCGGTCTGCTCCCAGGGCAGCAGCGGGCGGTGCACCAGGTTGCGAAGCTCCGAGAGCATGGCGTCCACCGCTTCCGGCGTATCCAGCTGCTCGTAGTACTTCTCGCGCACCTGCACGATGGGCGCCGTGCCGCAGGCGGCCAGGCACTCCACTTCTTTCAGGGTAAACAGGCCGTCGGGCGAGGTGCCGCCAACCTTGGCGCCGGTGATGCGCTCCAGCTGGGCCGTCAGCTCATCCGAGCCGCGCAGCATGCAGGGGCCGGTGCGGCAGATTTCCAGCACGTGCTTGCCCACCGGCTTGAGGTTGAACATGGTGTAGAACGAGGACACCTCATAGACCTCGATGGGCAGGATGCCGATGGTTTCGGCCACCAGATCCTGCACCTCGGGGCTTACCCAGCCGCCAAACTCCGCCTGCGCAATGTGCAGCAGCGGGAGCAGGGCCGACTTGCGGCGCTCGGCGGGGTAGTGCGTAAACAGGCGGGCAATTTCGGCCTTGGCGGCTTCGGAGAATTGCGGCTTTACGGGCGCGGTTGTCGATTCCATAAGCGCAGGGTTAAGCGTCCAGCTCGCCAGCAATGACGTTCATGGAGCTCAGGGTAATGATGGCGTCGGAGAGGGTCGAGCCTACCACCATTTCGGGGTAAGCCTGGTAGTAGATGTAGCAGGGCCGGCGGAAGTGCAGGCGGTAGGGCGTGCGCCCGCCGTCCGAAATCAGGTAGAAGCCCAACTCGCCGTTGCCGCCTTCCACGGAGTGATACACCTCGCCCGCCGGGGCGTCGATTTCGCCCATGATGATTTTGAAGTGGTAGATCAAAGCCTCCATGTTGCGGTACACTTCCTGCTTGGGGGGCAGGTAGTAGTGCGGAGCATCGGCGTGGTAGGGGCCTTCCGGCAGGTTTTCGAGGGCCTGGTTGATGATGCGCAGGCTCTGCCAGATTTCCTCGTTGCGCACCAGGTACCGGTCGTAGGTGTCGCCGTTGGTGCCCACCGGAATTTCGAAGTCGAAGTCCTGGTACGAGGAGTAGGGGTTCATCACCCGCACGTCGTAGTCGACGCCGGCGGCGCGCAGGTTGGGGCCGGTGAAGCCGTAGTTCAGGGCGCGCTCCGCGGTAATCGGACCCACATTGATGGTGCGGTCCATGAAGATGCGGTTGCGGTCGAACAGGTTCTGGAACTCGCGCATCACCGCCGGGAAGCGCTTCAGCCAGGTACGCAGCTTCTCGATGGCCACCGGCGAGAGGTCCCGCTCCATGCCGCCCACGCGGCCCATGTTGGTCGTGAGGCGCGAGCCGCAGACCTCCTCGTAGATTTCGTAGATGTTTTCGCGCTCCTCAAACAGGTAGAGGAAGCCCGAAAACGCGCCGGTGTCCACGCCCAGAATGCCGTTGCAGACCAGGTGGTCGGCAATGCGGGCCAGCTCCATCATGATGACGCGGATGTACTGGGCACGCTTGGGCACCTCGATGCCCAGCAGCTTTTCCACCGTCATGTGCCAGCCCATGTTGTTGATGGGGCTGGAGCAGTAGTTCATCCGGTCCGTCAGCGGCGTAATCTGGTAGAAGGGGCGCCGCTCGGCAATCTTCTCGAATGCCCGGTGGATGTAGCCGATGGTGGGCACGCCGGAAATGATTTTCTCGCCATCCATTTGCAGGATGTTCTGGAAAATGCCGTGCGTGGCCGGGTGGGTCGGCCCGAGGTTGAGCGTGGTGAGCTCCTGGCCGAAGTCTTCGGTTTTGGTCACCATCACGCCGCGCTGCTGTTGGGCAGCCTCGTGGTGTATATGTCCCGTCGCGGTAAGGGCGTCGTTCGTTGCCATGTTGAGTGGTAGTTGGTAGTTGGTATTAAGTATTAGGATGAGGTTGGCCGGGCGTTTGAAAACTCTGTCCGACTACCAACTACCTAATACCTACTACTCAAAATCTATCGGCCGAAGAACAGGTCGGTTTTGTCTTCACGGGTGCCGTCTTCCAGCGGGTACTCCTTGCGCATGGGGTGGTAGTCCATGTCCTCCACATTCAGGATGCGGATGAGGTTGGGGTGCCCGGTGAAGATGATGCCGTAGAAGTCGAAGGCTTCGCGCTCCATCCAGTTGGCGGTGGCGTACACGTCCGTGAGGGTGGGCACGACCGGGTCCTGGATGGGGAAGAAAATTTTCAGGCGCAGCCGGATGTTGTTCACGAGGCTGTGCAGCTGGTAGACCACGCTCAACTCCTTGCCCTCGTTTTCGGGCCAGTGCACGCCGCACATGGTGGTCAGGAAATTCAGCTGCAGCTGCTCCTCGCCGTGGAGCACGTCGATGATTTCGTGAATCTTCTCGCGGCTGACGGTGGCCGTGAGCAGGCCGTATTGCTCTCCCACGTCCGAAAACGTGTCGGCGCCGAACAGCTCCTGCAGCCGAGCGAGGATTTGCTCGTTGCTGATGGCCGCGTGGGCTTTCACATAGTCAGCCGCCTTTTTCTGAGCTGCCGGCGAGGTGTTGAGGTCAGTCATATTCGGGTATTAGGCAATGGGTAGTAGGTAGTAGGACAAAACTGCCGGGCCGGTGCCCATTGACAAATCCAACTACCTACCACCTACTACCGACTACTTAATGTTGTAGGACTCGAGCAGCGCCTGGTACTCGGGCGAGTTGCGGCGGCGAATCGACTCGTTTTTGGCCAGATCCTGCACGCGCATCAGGCCCTCCAGCACCTGCTCGGGGCGGGGCGGGCAGCCGGGCACGTACACGTCGACCGGGATGATGCGGTCGATGCCCTGCAGCACGGAGTAGCTATCGAAGATGCCGCCCGAGCAGGCGCAGGCACCCATGGCCAGCACCCAGCGGGGCTCGGCCATCTGTTCGTACACCTGCTTCACGATGGGAGCCATCTTTTTGGCGATGGTGCCCATTACCATCAGCAGGTCGGCCTGCCGGGGCGAAAACGACGGACGCTCCGAGCCGAAGCGCGAAATGTCGTAGTGGGCGCCCATGGTGGCCATGAACTCGATGCCGCAGCAGGAGGTGGCGAAGGGCAGGGGCCACAGGGAGTTGGCGCGGGCAATGCCCACCACCTTGTCCAGCGACGTGGCGAAGAAACCGGCGCCTTCGATGCCTTCGGGCGCGGCTACGGTCTTGATTTCAGGAACGCGGATATCACTCATGAGGAATGGTCTCTGGTTGGGGAAGTAAGCGCGGCGGCAACTCCACCTTTCCGAACATCGACCCGGAAATAAAGGTTTGCCAGCGGTTTTAGAACTAAGAGACTAGAACTCAGAGAAGCTGCTTTTCAGCTTTGGTTCCAGCCTCGGGGCTCTAAACCCAGCTTAGTTCTGCCACTTCAGGATGCCCTTCTTGATGATGTAGAGGAAGCCGGCCAGCAGCAGGCCCATGAACATCAGCATCTCGACGAAGCCGAACATGCCCAGCTCGCGGAAATTCACGGCCCAGGGGTACATGAAAATGACCTCCACGTCGAAGAGCACGAAGAGGATGGCCGTCAGGAAGTACTTCACCGAAATCGGGGTGCGGGCGTTGCCCACTGACTCGATACCGCACTCGAACGACGAGTCTTTCACCTTGGAGTGGCGCTTCGGGCCGATAAGGTGCGAAGCCACCATGGAGAAGGCGACGAAGGCCAGGGCGAGGCCAAACTGAATTAGAATCGGCAGATAATCGGCCGGTTGGTAAGCAGCGGTGGTGGCTAACAGCATGACAGAAGAGTGGAAAGTGCTGTTGAAAAAAGGCATTGGCGGCAAAGGTAGGACGAAAACCGGGGGGGTGCAACGAATCCCAGAGGTAGCGCGGCGTATCTTTGGAGAAACTGCGCGGCGGGGTGACTGACGACACCAAACATTAACGAATGACGCCAGTTTGCGAACCTCTGCCATCCTTTCAACCTCTCCCGGGCTATGGCTCATCCTCAACCTGATAAGCGTATTTATACGGTAGAAGAATACTTGGCGCTGGAAGAGGTGTCGGAGGTGCGGCACGAGTATTACCGGGGCGAAATATTCGCCATGTCCGGGGCTTCGCTGCCGCACAACCGGGTGCTGGGCAACAGTTACATGGCGCTGATGAACCGGCTGAATCCGGACGTCTGCGAGGCGTTTATCGACGGCGCCTTGGTCGAAATCAGTTCCGAATGCTATCTATATCCCGATGTAATAGTATCCTGCCACGATGAAGACTTGGCCTCGGACCGCATCCTGCGCCACCCGTCGGTCATCATCGAGGTTCTTTCGCCCAAAACGGCCGACTACGACCGCACCAGCAAGCTGCGGCTATACCAACGGCTGCCGTCGCTGCAGCATTACGTGCTGATCCGGCAGGATTACTGCTGGGTAGACTGTCTGACGCGGGCGGCCGACGAATGGAGCCTGCGCGTGTATGACTCGCTGACGGATGAGCTGGAATTGTCGACGTTGGGCATCACGCTGCCGCTGGCTGAACTTTACAAGCGGGTGAAGCTGCAAAAGCCACCGCAGCTTAGCCCCGATATCCGGTAGATCCGACAAACGATACAACAAAAAAAGCCACCCCGGTTACCCGGAGCGGCTTTCCTTTTCTACCAGCCAGGGGGCTTAGAAGCCGCCCTTGCCGGTCACGTTCAAATCCTCGTGGTTGTCCACGCCCAGGAAGGGGTAGCGGTAATCCACGGGCGGCACGAAGGTTTCCTTGATGGTGCGCGGCGACACCCAGCGCAGCAGGTTCAGGATGGAGCCGGCCTTGTCGTTGGTGCCGGAGGCGCGGGCCCCGCCGAAGGGCTGCTGGCCCACCACGGCGCCGGTGGGCTTGTCGTTGATGTAGAAGTTGCCGGCCGCGTGCACCAGCTTGCGGGTAGCCAGGTCCACGGCGTAGCGGTCCTTGGCGAAGATGGCGCCCGTGAGGGCGTAGGGCGAGGTACCATCCACCAGCTCCAGAGTCTTCTCGAATTGCTGCGAATCGTACACGTGCAGCGTCAGCACCGGGCCGAACAGCTCCTCGCACATGGTCACGTACTGCGGGTCTTGGGCTACGAGGATGGTCGGCTCGATGAAGTAGCCTTTCGACTTATCGTAGCCACCACCGGCCAGGATTTCCACGCCCTCGTCGTTTTTGGCGTTGTCGAGGTACTTGGCCAGCTTATCAAACGAAGCCTCGCTGATAACGGCGTTGATGAAGTTCGAGAAGTCCTCCACGTCGCCCATCTTAAAGGACTTCAGGTCCTCGATGAGGTACTGGCGCACTTCGTCCCACAGGTTCGAGGGAATGTAAGCGCGCGAGGCGGCCGAGCACTTCTGCCCCTGGAACTCAAAAGCCCCGCGGGTAATGGCCGTAGCTACTTCCTTGGCGTTGGCCGAATGGTGGGCCAGGATGAAGTCTTTGCCGCCGGTTTCGCCCACCACGCGCGGGTAAGCCTTGTAGCGCGACACGTTCTCACCAATGGTCTTCCAGATGTTGTTAAAGACGCCCGTCGAGCCGGTGAAGTGGATGCCGGCGAAGTCGCGGTGCTTCAGGATGACGTCGCCGGCGGTGGGGCCGTCTACGTACACCAGGTTGATGACGCCGTCGGGCACGCCGGCGTCCTGGAACAGCTCCATCAGCACCTGGGCCGAGTAAATCTGGGTGTTGGCGGGCTTCCACACCACCACATTGCCCATCATGGCGGGCGCGGAGGGCAGGTTGCCGGCAATGGAGGTGAAGTTGAACGGCGTCAGCGCGAACAGGAAGCCTTCCAGCGGGCGGTGCTCCAGGCGGTTCCACATGCCGGGTGCGGACTCGGGCTGCTGCTGGTAGATCTGCTGCATGAAGTGCACGTTGAACCGGAAGAAGTCGATCAGCTCGCAGGCCGCGTCGATTTCGGCCTGGAAGGCATTCTTGCTCTGCCCCAGCATGGTAGCCGCGTTCAGCTTGGCGCGGTAGGGGCCGGCCAGCAGCTCGGCGGCTTTCAGGAAGATGGCGGCGCGCTCCTGCCAGGGCAGCTCGACCCACAGGGGGCGGGCGGCCAGGGCCGCGTCGATAGCCTGCTGCACGTGCTCGGCGGTACCGAGGTGGAAGTGGCCGAGGGTGTGCTTATGGTCGTGGGGCGGGCTGATGCGCTGGGTGTTGCCCGTGCGCACTTCCTGACCACCGATGTACATGGGAATGTCGCGCTCCTGCTTCTTGAGCTCCTTGAGCATGGCCTTGAGCTCGGCGCGCTCGGGGGAGCCGGGGGCGTAGCCCTTCACGGGTTCATTCTTGGGGGCGGGGACGTTGAAAAAGCCGTTGGCCATAGCGGGGAATGTCGATGGTTCGCGTTGAGGGGGTAAAGGTAAAAGAATGGATTGTGCAACGTGGCTACAAAGGGTAATCCGCACGCCAAGGTGCATCAAATAGGGCGGGAGTCACAGCAAGCTTTTCCAGCAAGGCATCCAACTCGGCGATGCTGTTGAGATAATAACGCCGTCGGCTGGTCATAATCAGGTCTTCGTCGCCTTCGTACTCGGCCATTTCTGCCGTCGGCAATTCGAAATCATAGACCGCAAACAAGTAGGGCTCCGTGTTGACGGGCGACTCTTGATAAGGATAGATGCACACCCAGCGTCGTAGGTCAGGCGCAGAAGCCTCCGCTTCAGCGGCAACATGTTGTTGCCGCATGGTCACGCGGTTCTATGCTTTCAGCTTGCTACCACGCGGCGTGGCGCTTGCTGATTCCATTACAAAAAGCCCTTCAACTCGCTCAAACAGCTAATTTCGTAGGTCACCTCAGCCGTGTGGCGGCGCTGGGCGGGGTTGAAGTATACCTGGTCGATGCCGGCGTTGTAGGCGCCCAGCACGTCGCATTCGAGGTTGTCGCCGATCATCAGGCTTTCCCGGGCGGTGGTGCCGGCCCGCTCCAGGGCGTGCTCGAAGATGCGGCGGTCGGGTTTCAGGCAGCCGCTGCACTCACTGGTCACGATTTCCCGGAAGTAGGGCGTGAGCCGCGAGGAGTCGAGCTTCACGTGCTGAATATCCCGGAAGCCGTTGGTAATCAGGTGCAGCGCGTAGCCGCGGCCTTGCAGGTAATCCAGCACCTCGTAGGTGAAGGGAAATACCGCCGACTTCTGCGGCAGAATGTCGGTGAAGTCGCGGCTGATGGTGGCCGGCACCTCTTCTTCGGGCACGCCGAACTTGGCCAGGGTGCGCACAAACCGCACGTTACGCAGCTGGTGCTGGTCGATTTTGCCGCCCTGGTACAGGCGCCACAGCGCGTGGTTGATTTCGCTGTAGCGACTGATGAACTCGTCCGCCGTGAACGTGCCGAAGCGGCCCAGCGCGTGGTGCTCGTAGAGGTGACGCAGCGTCTCGTCGGCGTTGCGCTCAAAGTCCCACAGCGTGTGGTCGAGGTCAAAAAAGAGGTGGCGGTAAGCTTTCAATGAACAAGGATCAAGGAGCAATGAATAATTTCGGGCAGGCGGTGGACGGGCTAGGGCTCAAAGGTTAACCGCTTCACTGGCTTGTTGTTGCCCAGGTGTTCGGCCACGATGGCGTCGGCGTCTTTGGGCTGCACGTCGCCGTACCAGATGCCCTCGGGGTACACCACCAGGGCCGCACCGGGGCCTTTCTTGCAGTGCTTGCACACGTCGAGGCAGCCCACGGTCTGCACCCGGTTCTTGCGCTTTTTGCCGCCGAGCAGCAGGCTTTTCAGGTCCTGCTTCTTCAGCTCTTTCTTGATGGCTTTGGCCACGTCCTTGCCGACGTCGCTTTTTTGGTTGGTGCAAACGAACAGGTGGTGCTGGTACTTCATGGGCTTCAGGGGCGCGGCGTGCCGGTCCAGTGGCGGTTTTGCAGCTTGTACGCGGCCAGCTCCCGATTCGACCAGAGCGTCTGGTAGGTTTTCTGGTCCTGCACCAGCTGCGCGTCGCGCTCCATGTAGCCCAGATGCTGCTGCAGCAGCTCGGCAAACTCCTCCTTGATGAAATAAAACATCCAGTTGTCGAGCCGGCGGAAATTGACCAGGCCGGCGTTTTTCAGGTAGCCCAGCTGCCGGCTGACCTTGGTCTGGGTGAAATCCAGCACCTGCTCGAGGTCGGAAATGCACATTTCCTGGTTGCGCCACAGCAAATGCAGGATGCGCACCCGCGACTCGTCGCCCAGGGCTTTGTATAAGCTGAGGCCGAATGCAACGGAAAAGTGTTTGAGGCGCATCTTTTGACTAGCCGCCGGGTTCTATAGCCGGCGGCCCTTGGCGACGAAGGTACGCCGAGCCCGCCCGAAGCCTCGTAAAAGAGCCTTATCTTTGCTTATACCGCCTCCCGCCGACATGCCCTTGATTGTCTGTTTTCGCCATACCCTCCGCGCCTTCCTGCTGTCGTCGGTGCTCGTGCTGGCCGCCGCGTTGCTGCCTGCCCCCGACGCCTGGGCGCAGGGCCAGCGGCAGGTCGTGCAGTTTTCGGGCATCGTAGCCACCGGCGACTCCCTGCTGGGCGTGCCCGGCGCCACCGTGTTTCTGCCCAAGGCCGGCCGCGGCACCGCCACCAATGCTTATGGGTACTTCTCGCTGCCCGTGCTGGCCGGCGACTCCATTGTTATCCGCTCGTTGGGCTACCGCAACCAGTACGTGGTCATTCCGCCCGACTACCCGCGCCAGAGCTACTCGGTGATTGTGCAGCTCAAGGAAGACGCGACGGTGCTCCCCGAGGTGCGTATTTTCCCGTACGTAACTGAGAAGGACTTCAAGCGCGCCTTCCTGGCCCTGAAGCTGCCCCAGGAGCGCGGCACCCGCACCGCCGAAAACCTCAATGAGCAGATCATGCGGCGCATTTTCCTGAACGCGCCCGTCACCAGCATGGCCAACTACCGGCAGACCATGCAGGCGCAGCAGCTCGACCAGCAGCGCCGCATGGGTGTGGCCCCGAACCCGTATTCCAACAACCCGCTGCTGAACCCGTTCAGCTGGCTGCAGCTCATCCAGCAGATCAAAAACGGCGAGTTCAAGAAGAAAGACGAGTAGCACCGACTCTCGTCGTGTTCTTGCGGGGCCAAGGGACGAAGAACGCCATAGCTCTTCGGCCCGGCGCAACGAACCATTTCATGGACACCGCCCGAAACCACTAGCTGTGGTTTCGGGCAGTGTCGTTTTTGGGGTAGCAGGCAGGGCTTCGCGTCGCCGTGGTTCGTAACCACCCAGGCCGTTTTCCGGTAAAGTCAAATCAGGCCGCATTGTGCCACCGCGGGCTTACTTTGGCCCGTCTCAACCCAGGTTTGCCTTATGGATACGAACCTTCCGAAATCGGCGCACCCGCGCCTGGTCATCATCGGCTGCGGCTTCGGGGGCCTGCGCCTCGCGCAAGCCCTGAAGCACGACCCGGTGCAGGTCGTGGTCATCGACCGCCACAACTACCACAACTTCCAGCCGCTGCTCTACCAGGTAGCCACCGGCGCCCTGGAAGCCGACAGCATTGCCTACCCCATCCGCAAGATTTTTGCCGGGCAGAAGAACTTCTTCTACCGCATGGCCGACGTGGAGCGCGTGGACACGGCCTCGAACACGGTGCACACCAACATCGGCGACATCAGCTACGATTACCTCGTCATTGCTACCGGCTCGCTCACCAACTTTTTCGGCATCGAGAGCATTGAGCGCAATGCCATGCAGATCAAGAGCATTCCCAATGCCCTGAACCTGCGCAGCTACATCTTCCAGAACTTCGAGAAGGCCCTGCTCAAGGAAGACCCCGCGCAGCGGCAGGCGCTGATGAACATCGTGGTGGTGGGCGGCGGCCCCACGGGCGTCGAAATCAGCGGCTCCCTGGCCGAGATGCGCCGCACGGTGCTGCCCAAGGACTACCCCGAGCTGGACCTCAAGGAAATGAACATCATCCTGGTGGAGGCCGGCCCGGCCCTGCTGGGCCCGATGTCGCCGAAGTCGCAGCGGGAGGCGCTGCGCTACCTGCAGGAGCTGGGCGTGGACGTGCGCCTGAACACGGGCATTAAGCGCTTCGAGGACTGCCGCGCCTACTACTCCGACACGGACTTTATCCCGACGGAAAACCTGATCTGGGCCGCCGGCGTGAACGGGGCCGCGCTGCCGGGCGTGCCCGAGGCGGTGGTCACGCGCAACAAGCGCATCACCGTAAACCGCTGGAACCAGGTGGAAGGGCTGCCCAATGTGTTTGCCATCGGCGACGTGGCCAACATGGTGACCGAGGACATGCCCAAGGGCCTGCCCATGCTGGCGCCCGTGGCCCAGCAGCAGGCCGACCACCTGGCCGAAAACTTCCGGCGCCTCGCCAAGGGGCAGCCGCCGGAGCCGTTCGTGTACAACAACAAGGGCGTCATGGCCATTGTGGCCCGCAACAAGGCCGTGGTGGACCTGCCCAAAAACGTGCACTTCAACGGCTTCTTCGGCTGGCTAACCTGGTTGTTCGTGCACCTGATGACGCTGGTGGGCTTCCGCAACAAGGTGGTGGCCTTCGTCGACTGGGCCTTCAGCTACTTCAGCGCCGATCAGGCTCTGCGCCTCATTATCCGTCCCTTCAACCGCCGCGACATGAAGGACGACAAAGGCAAGCGCGCCGCCGAGCACCAGGCCGCCACGCCGCAGTACAATCCGACGCCGCCCGCCATCCAGACGCCGGCTGCGTAGCGGAAGGGCATCGGCCCAACGCAAAGGGGAGTGGCTGTTCGACTGGTGCGAACAGCCACTCCCCTTTGCGTTTAGATCGGCCACTTGTGGCCTTACTGGCAGGGCTTGTCTTGCACCAGCTCCAGGAAAACCAGGGGTGGTGGTGCGGCGCACTGAGTAGTGCGCGTCCCCAGGGCCGCTTTGTCGGCGTCGGTGGCCTGGCGGGCGACCAGGTAGACTTTTTTGCCGGGCTGGCGCAGCTGCGCAGGCAGGTTGATGGCCGTGACGGTGAAGGAATACTGATTACCGAGCGAGTCGATCCAGGCCTGGGCGTTGGTATTAGGCTGCGACAAGTTTAGCACGAAGCCGTAAGAGCCGGAATTCTGGTTGCAGTGCCGACCAATAACGGTGGCTTCCACGCATTCCACGGTCGTGGGGTCATCGTCGTCGCAGCCGGCGAGCAGGCCGCTCAGGCTCAGCAACGACGCAAATAATAAGTAGGATTTCATCGGGTGAGAAGTGGAGCTAAGGTGAGCACGAAGATAAACGGCGCCCGTAGGCGAATTGTGCCCTTGTGCGGCCCGGCTCTACAGCGCGTACTCGGCCAGGGCCCTGCTGATGTCGTGGATGTTTTGGTCGTTGCGGAAGGTTTTGCTCAGCGGCTCCGCCATGCCTCGTACCCAGATTTTCAGCTCCGCGTCGAGGTCGAAATGCCCGGTGGTTTCCATGCTGAACCGCTCGATGCTGCGGTACGGTACGCTCAGGAATTCCTTCTTCTTACCCGTCACGCCCTGCTTGTCTACCATGATCAGGCGCTTGTTCGTGAAGATGATCTGGTCGCGGATGATGGCGTAGGCTTTTTCCACCCGCTCGTCGGAGGCCAGGATGCGGGCGAGGTCCTGCTGGGTTTCCTGGGTGTCGTTTTCGGAAGCGTTGCCAAGGAGGCCGTCGAAGATGCTCATGGAATAAGAAGCTAAGGGTTGAGACACGCTCAAGGTAGGCGGAATAGCTAAGACTTGCGCCTCCGGTAGGCTGCAGCGCCGCCGCAAAAAGGCCCGTCAACGCAGGTTGGCGGGCCTTTGGCTACCGGCTGAGAGAAACCGGTTTAGTTGCTTTGGGTACGTACTTCATCGGTGCAGGCCGTGGCCGAGAGGTTAGTCAGGGTGTAAGGCTTCATGTTGGCGGGCGCGTCGAAGGCCAGGCATTGCAGCTCCGGAGCCGCACCACGGCCTGCGCGGTAGGTGAAATACAGCGTAGTGCCCGTTTCACCCAGCTTGCCCAGGTCGGTGTAGGTCGAAATAACGTGGTGGTAGGTTTTCGGGCCGGTGCCGTCGGCGTCGTACTGAATGGTCTGGCCACCGGCCTGGGCGCCGTGCAGCTGGATCAACGTGCCGGCCATGCAGGTGTGGCCGAGCACCGTGCCTGCCGTGCACTCGGGTTTTGGTTCGCAGTTGTCACGCTCGCAGCTGCTGAGCAGCACCAGCGCCGCCAGAGGGGCGAGAAGCAAGGAGGTTTTCATAGGGGTTGGAAGGGTAAAGGAGCAGATGTGAAAAGGAGAGCCGCGGTGGCCGCAATTCGTTGCAATCGGGTTAAAGATTTTCAACCAAAAGTGCCAAAGATCATGGGCCATCTTGAAACACCACCGGAAGCAGGGCTGCGCAAGCAGGCAAGACAAAACAGCCGCGGGGCACGCCGGCCGAACTGACCGGCTCGCGCCCCACGGCTGCCTCAGGGCCGGCCAGCTCGGTGCAGAGGCTAGTTGCCCGCCCCCGCGCTCTGACAGCCCGTAAACGCGACGTTTGTCAGCACCATGTGGGGAATCGGAAGCTGCACCACGGGCATCTGCGCCGTGCAGAAGCGCGGCGGCAGCGGGGCGTTGTGGTCGATGCTGAAATACACCTGCGTGCCGGTCGTAAGCGTGGCCTCCTGGCCCGGCACCGATGCCGCAATGACGTTGGTGTAGCGGACGGTGTCGCCCTGGTAGGGAAGGGTCGCGGCGCCCCCGATGGCGTAGCGGCTGTCGACTTTGATGAGGACACCGTCGAAGCAGTTCTTGCCCAGCACCGTGCCGGTGTAGCAGCTGGGCTCGGGGTCGTCGGTGCAGCGAATCATGTGGTTGCAGCCCGCCAGGGTGCCCAGCGCAAGCAAGCCAAGGGCAGAGAACAAGTGACGCATAAAACGCAGGGTTAAAACGTGAAGAATTAAGGAAACACTATTCAATCACGAAGAGACGCCGGCGGGCTCAGCGGTTGCAAGGCCTCTTCCGAAAGCTGGGCAGGGGCATAAAAAAAGCCAGATGTGGAGTACATCTGGCTTTTCGGGGCGCGAAGCGCGGAGGTTAATTGGAGCCGCCGGTGCTGCCGGCGCCGCTTTGCTGCGGCTGCTGCGACGACACGTTGCGTTGCTGCATGGGGTTGGTCGCGGGCGTGGCCTGCTGCTGAAACAGCTCGAAGCGCGAGGGCGCCAGCTTGCGCGGGAAGCCGTTGTTGGAGAGGTCCGTATCGGCCGTCTGCCCGTAGGGGTCAAGGGTAAACGAGGCCACCGGCTTTTCGGTCACGAATACCTTGGTGACCTCCGCATTGTTCTTGCGCCAGATTTCGGCCGGGATGTTCACCACTTCCTGGGTGCCGTCGTTAAACGTCATCTGAATGACGACCGGCATGACCAGGCCGCCCAGGTTCTTCAGGCTTACTTGGTAGAAGTTGAGCCCTTTGTTGAGCACCTCGCGCTCCTGGGGCGTAAGCTTCGAGACATACTGCTGATACTTGGCCTTGTCGGTTTCCGTCACGGCCAGCGCGTCGTAGCTGTTGTAGAAGTCTTTCAGCTCGGGGCGGTCGTCCACCAGCGTCTTCTGGATATCCTGCAGGTTGCGCTGCTGCGAGAGGCTCTGCGGCGCGGCGTTCAGCTCCTCGCGGCGGCGGGCATTCTCGATTTCGGGGTTCTTGGAGTCGGCTTTGTACCACTGCACGCCCTCGATGCTCAGGTCAGTGTGCTCGGTGCCGTAGAACCAGCCGCGCCAGAACCAGTCCAGGTCCACGCCCGAGGCGTCTTCCATGGTGCGGAAGAAGTCGGCCGGCGTGGGGTGCTTGTAGGCCCAGCGCTGGGCGTAAGTTTTGAAAGCGTAGTCAAACAGCTGCCGGCCCATCACCGTTTCGCGCAGGATATTCAGGGCCGTGGCGGGCTTGCCGTAGGCGTTGTTGCCGAGCTGCAGCACCGATTCCGAGTTGGTCATAATCGGGTTCTGCAGGTTCTGGGCCATGCTCATGTAGGGCACGATGTCCTTCGGCTCGCCGCGGCGCGAGGGGTAACCCCGTTCCCATTCCTGCTCGGCGAGGTACTGCATGAAGGTGTTCAGGCCCTCGTCCATCCACGTCCACTGCCGCTCGTCGGAGTTGACAATCATCGGGAAGAAGTTGTGGCCCACTTCGTGGATGACCACCGAAATCAGCCCGTACTTCGTCGAGGCCGAGTAGGTGCCGTCGGCTTCGGGGCGGTAGCCGTTGAAGCAGAGCATGGGGTATTCCATGCCGCCGATGGGGCCGTGTACGGAAATGGCTACCGGGTACTGGTAGGGCACGGTCATGCGCGAGTACACCTTCAGCGTGTGCGCCACCGATTGCGTGGAATACTGCCCCCACAGCGGGTTGGCCTCCTTCGGGTAGTACGACATGGCCAGCACGGGCTTGCCTTCGATGGTCAGGCCCATGGCATCCCAGATAAACTTGCGCGAGGAGGCCCAGGCGAAGTCGCGCACGTTTTTGGCGGCAAAAACCCAGGTTTTGGTGTTCTTGGCGCGGCCCTGCTCCGCCTTCACGGCCTCGGGCTGCTCCACGATAACCACCGGCTTGGAGGCGGTCTTGGCCTGCTCCAGGCGCTTGCGCTGGGTAGCCGTGAGCACCTGCTCGGCGTTCTGCAGCGTACCGGTGGCGCCCACCACGTGGTCGGCCGGGGCGGTGATGCTCACGCGGTAGTCGCCGAAGGGCAGCGTAAACTCGCCCTGGCCCAGAAACTGCTTGTGCTGCCAGCCGTTCACGTCGTCGTAGACGGCCATGCGGGGGTAGAACTGCGCAATTTCGTAGAGGTAGTTCTTGTCCTGCGGGAAGAACTCATAGCCCGAGCGGCCGCCGAGCTTCTTCTGGTCGTTCACGTTGTAGTGCCACTTCACCGAGAAGGTCACCGACTGCTTCGGGGCCAGCGGCTGGGGCAGGTCCACGCGCATCATGGTGTAGTTGACGGTGTGGGGCAGCTGCTTGCCCGCGCCCTTCAGGCGGATGTCGTCAATCTTAAACGAGCCGTCGAAGCCCGTACGCTGAATGTGCTCCAGGGCCTGAAACGAGAGCTTTTCCTGCAGCGAAGCGGTCTGCGTCAGCGCCGTCATGGAGTTCGGCGCGTAGATGTTCGCGTCGAGCTGCAGCCAGAGGTAGCTGAGCTTATCGGGGGAGAGGTTGGTGTAAGTAATGTCCTCCGAGCCCGTGATGCTCTGGTTCTCGTCGTTGAGCGTGACCTTAATGTTGTAGTCGGCGCGCTGCTGCCAGTAGTCGCGGCCCGGGGCGCCCGAGGCGGTGCGGAACGAGTTCGGCGTGGGCAGCTCCGTGCCGAGCTGGGCAAATTTGTCGGTGCCGGAGTTGGTGCTCTGCGCCAGCGCCGGAGCGGCTAGCACGGCCGTGAGGCCCGCGGCGAGAAGTAAGCGAAAACGCATGCAGTGAATGGCGAAAATGGACTCGTAAAATAGCACCTCGGCCGGAAAGCCCGGAAAAGCGCCGTGGTTAGGTGTCTTGGCAAGGGCCAAGGACGCCGGCAAAGCGCCGGGGCTGCGCCGGCAAACCGGGTAAAGCCGATTTTAGAAAAAAAAGTGCCGACCTAGCTTGAAGGTCAGGGTATTACGCGCCGGCGTGCTGGCCGAGCAGCAGCATGACGGCAATGCCGGCCGCGGCCCCGCTGACCACCAGCACCCAGTCGCGGCGCCCGGCCCCGCCCACGCGCAGCACCACCAGGCCCAGCAGCAGAATCAGCCCCACAATCAGCAGCTGCCCGATTTCGACGCCCACGTTGAACGCCAGCAGCTCCAGCACCGGGCGGCTTTGCTGGCCCAGCAGCTCGCGCAGGTAGTTGGAAAAGCCCAGCCCGTGAACCAGGCCGAAGCCGGCCGCCAGCGCGTTGGGCAGCGTCCAGAGCACCGGATCGGTGGGCCGCGGCACGTGGCCGGCACGGCGCAGATTGGCCGCGCAGGTTAGCAGGATGGTCACCGGAATCAGGGCCTCGATGACGGCCGCCGGAAACGTAACCAGGCCCAGCGTGGCCAGGGCCAGCGTGAGGGAGTGGCCGAGGGTGAAGCTCGTGACCAGCGCCACCACGCGGCGCCAGTCACGCAGCACGAAGGGGGCGCACAGCGCCAGCAGGAATACGAGGTGGTCGTAGGCCTGCAGGTTGAAAATGTGGAAAAAGCCGAGCTGGAGGTAGGTTTGAAACACCGACATGCGGCAAAGCTAGCCCCAGGCCGCCAAAACGAGTCCGCGCCCATAACCTGCCGGTGGACCCACGGCCGGCACCGGGCTTGCCGCGCCTCCGTATCTTGCACCGATAACCCCGCCCGATTTCGTATGCGCAAGCAATTGCTCGTCGCCGCTGGCCTGCTAGTGCTGGGTGTCGGCGCCCAGGCCCAGGATACTCCCGTGTTGCCCGCCGTGCCCGTGCCCCCGCCCGACCCCACGCTGGGCCGCCCCGCGCCCGACACGGTGCAGGCCGTGCACGCGCTGTTTCGCAAGCGCCGCAACGGCGGCACCGTGTACACCTCGTTGGGCGGACTGGTGCTGCTGCGCGGGGTGCTGTCGGGGCCGTACGCGGCGGGGCTGGGCGTCTCGGCGGCGGTGTCGGCTCCGTTTCTGGCCATCGGCATCAGCAAGCTGGTGCGCTTCGGCACCAAGCGCGAGGACGTCGTTATCAAGCAGTACCAGAAAGGCCAGCCGCTGCCGGCCGCCATCCGGCGCCGGCTGCGCGCGGAGCACTTCGAGCCGGTGCGCTGATACCCAAGCGCGCAACAGTGCCGCCAGGTAGCGCGGTTGCGCAGTTCAACCACCGCCCAGAAAACAAAAAGCCCCGCCGGCAGTGCCGGCGGGGCTTTTTAGCTTAAGGCGAAATGGCGGTTACTGGCGCACGATGCGGCGGGTGTCGATACCGCCGTCGGTGCTCACGCGCAGCAGGTACACGCCGGCGGGCTGCGCCGTCAGGTCGACGGCTACTTTCGACTGGCCGGCCGGAACGGCCTGCTGCCGCACCACCTGGCCCAGGGCGTTGAGCACGGTCAGCTGCGCGGGTTTGGCGTAGCCCGTCAGCTCCAGGCGCAGCTGCCCGTCGGGCGTCGGATTGGGGTATACGTTCAGCGCGGAGCCGGCCAGCGGCTTGGCCGTGGCCGTCACCACCAGCGGCGCCGACGGCGCCGACATGCAGCCGGCGGAATTGGTGGCCACCAGGGTATAGGAGCCGTACTGCGCGGCCGAGTTGATGACGTAGGTCTGCGCCGTGGCGCCCAGGATCGGCTGATTGTTGAGCAGCCACTGGTTGCCGGTTGATGAGCTGGAGGTCAGCGTCGTGGTCGGGCCGTTGTACTGCACCGTGAAGGTATGCGGCGCCGGCGTGGGCTGCACCACAATAACGGCCGTGCTCGTCACGGCCGCGCAGCCGCCGCCGGCCGCCAGGGTATTGGTCACCGTGTAAGTGCCCGCCGCGGAGGTGGCCAGCGTGATGACGCCCGTCGTGGCGTTGATCGTCAGGCCCGGGGTCGACGAGAAGGTGCCGGCCGTGGCGCCGGTGGCCAGCGCGGGGCTGACGACAACGCCGGAACCTGCGCAGTAGCTGCTCGTGCCGGGGTAGCTGAACGTGGCTACCTGGGGCGCGCTGATGCTAACCGTGGCCGTGCTGGTGACGGCGGCGCAGCCGCCGGCCGCGGCCACGGTGTTGGTGATGGTGTAGGTGCCGGGCGTGCTGGAGCCGGGCGTGATGGTGCCCGTCGTGGCGTCGATGGTCAGGCCGGCTGTGGAGGAAAAGGTGCCGGCCGTGGCGCCCGTGCCGAGCATGGGTGCTACGGTGCTGCTCTGCGAGGTGCAGTAGCTGGCGCTGGCGTAGCCGAAGCCCGCCGCGGCCGGTGCCGTAATGGTGACCGTCGCGGTGCTGCTGCAGCTGGCACTGGCCGTGTAGGTGACGGTGTAGGTGCCGGGCGTGGAAGCGGTTAGGTTGATAGCACCGGTCGTCGCGTTCAGGCTCAGGCCCGTGGTCGAGCTGAACGTACCGCCCGTGGTGCCCGTCACCGTGGCGGTGGGGTTGGTGGCCGTCTGGCAGAACGTGGCAGCCGCGTAGCTGAAGGCCGCGTTGCAGGCCACCGGCGTCACGTCCTCGCCCTTGAACATCACGTCCTTGAGCAGGGCGTAACGGCCCGCGCTGCTGGTGCCGGCGCCGAAGTACACGCGTACGGTCAGCGTCTGACCGGCCGTCAGGGTAAGGCCCGTGGTGGCCGTGCTCAGCGGGAAGCGGTACACGTTGGTGGGGCCGCCGGTCTGGTTAGCCAGGATGATCGGGGCGTTGAAGGCGCCGTAGTTGGCGGCGGGCAGCGAAGCCGCGCCCACTTTGCCGCCGGTCGGAATGTTCGTCGAATCGGCGGAGGTGAAGCCCGTGAGGGAGTACACCAGAGCCATGCGGCCGTTAGACGAGTTGTAGAAGGCCGCCGTCATCTGCAGCGTATCGAGGCGCAGCGTGCGCCCGGCCGCGGCCGTGATGGTGAACTGTTGGTAGAAGCGGCGGTCGAGGCTGGCGCCCACGGTGACGGGGGCGGGCGGCGTGGCGGCCGTCGACCACGAGCCGGCGGCAATCAGGGCCGCAGCCTGCCCGAACTTGCTGGAGTAGCCGCGGATGGCAGCTACCGTGGAGGCGTCGGACACGGCCAGGCGGCGCAGGGTGGCCGAGCTGGCCGTCACGCCGGCCGAGCGCACGGCGGCGCTGTCCTGGGCCGAGAGCCGGAAGGGCCACCACTGCAGCGGGGCCGTCACCACTTGCGCGGTGTTGACCTTGGCGCCCGTCACGGCCACCGATACGGCGGTGGCGCCGCTGCTCGCGTGGGTGATGTTGCCGGCGTAGGTGCCGGCCGCGGTGGCGTTCAGCCGCACGCTAATGGTGGTGGCCGCCAACGCATTGGCGGCCGGCGTCAGCACCAGGGGCGAGGCCGCGGAAAACCAGGTGGTGCCGCCGTTGGCCGATACCTCGTAGCCCGCGGGCGGAGTCACAGTCACGTTGTCGGTCAGGTTCACGCCCGTGAGGCTGTACGACTGCACGGCCGAGGCGCCGGTCTGGTACTGAGCAAAGGCACCCAGGCTGGCGGCCGCCGTCAGCGTCGGGATGCTCGATAGCTGAATGGTTTCGGTGGTGTGCGTGGCCGCGCCGGTTTTGGAAGCGCGCAGGTAGTAGTAGGCCGAGCCGGCGGCCGGCAGCGCGTCGGTGGTCTGGAAGTTGACGGTCGAGTCACTGAGAGCCGTCACTTCGTAGATCTTGCTGAAGGTCGTGTTGTCGGCCGAGCGAAACAGCTCGTACTTGATCTGGCTCATGGCCCAGCTGATGTTCCAGCTCAGGGTGGCCTGCGAGGCGCCCTTCACGGCGCGGAAGTTCGACACGGCAATGTCCGGCGCGGTGCCCGTGCAGAAGCCCGTGGCCACGGCGCAGGGGTCCCAGGTGCCGAAGAGGTTGGCGCGCGAGTACTGCGCCGTATCGGCCGGGGCCAGCTGCTGCGACCAGCTCACGCGCTGGGCGGTGGGCATGAGCGGGCCGCTGTAGTACTTGCTCTGAAACTCGGCGTAGGTAATCAGCCCGGTGTTGGTGCCCGCGTCCCAGGTGGTCCAGCCGGCCGGCTGCAGCAGGCCCGCGCCCACGGTGCTGCTCATAAACACGGTTTTGTTGGCCGCCAGCGGCGACGAGCCCGTGGAGTTCTGCCAGGGGCGGCCCAGGAAGTACTGCGTGCCGCCGGTGTTGGCCGGCAGCTTGGTTTTCTTGAATACGTAGCCGTAGGTCTGGCCCGCGGGCGTATTGGCGGCCGTGATAAACGAGCTGCCGGCGGCCGTGCGCGCCTTGGCGTACACCACGCAGTTCTCGAACAGGGCCACCGACGAGCCAAAGATGAAGTCGACGTTGCCGTCGATGTAGCAGTCCTTGAAGTAGTGGCGCGGCGTGCCGTTGCCCTTGGTGTAGAGCGTGTCCTGGTTGCCTAGGAAGCGGCAGCCCTTGAAGGCGGCGCGGTCGGCGTTCAGCAGCACGGCCACCGCCTGCGACCCGTCGCCGAAGCTGTTCTCAAACGTGATATTCAGGGCCGAAAAGTCGTCGGCGTTGACGGAGAAGCTGGCCGAATTCTGGGTGCCCAGCGTGCCACCGCCCGGGGCCGGCGTGCTGGCGCCGTCGTCGTAGGTGAGGACGGTGCCGGCCACGCTTTCGCCCACCAGCTGCAGAAACGGCTTGTTCGACGGCACGCTGATTTTCTCCTTGTAGCGGCCGTTTTTGATGAAGATGGAGTAGACGGCGGTACGGCCTGTGGGCGCGGCGTTGATGGCCGCCTGCACGGTGGTGTAGTTGCCGCTGCCATCCTTGGCCACCACCAGGTCGTAAGCCAGCAGCGGCGAGCTAAGCGCCGAGAACAGTAGCAGGCAGAGGGTCAAGAAGGGCCAGCGCAAGGCGACTGTTCGCCTCGATAGCGTAGAAATTTGATGCATGTAGTGGTGGTTGGGGTGAGAATCAGTTGAATATTAGCAGGATGAAATGGCCTGCTGGGCTCGGCGGCGGGCGTTTATTTGTGCAAACGTTATCGGGAACGTTGCCGGGAAACCTCATGCCTTGTTAGTGAGGTGGTGAGTCCTCACTTTCGCCGAGTAGCGGCCGGGGTCGATTGGCATCCAGTCAGTGTCGACCGGTGACTTTACTACCCCACCCGGTCATTTGAGAAGCAGGAGGCAATCAACATCTTCGGGGCAACCTTCACGGTTGGGGCGGGCTCCTGGGATAAACAGTGTCATATGCTACTTCCTGATGCCTATTACCGCCCACGGGGTAGCCGCCGGCTGGCCGGCACCTTGCTATTAAGCCTGCTACTGACTGCGCCGGGCATTGGCGCCCAGCCTATGCCGCGGCCGCTGGGCACGGCGCCCACTCAGGAAGATACCGTGCGCGCCGTGCGGCGGCTCTTCAACGCCCGCAGCCACCACGGGGCCTGGCTGCTTAGCGGCAGCGGCGTGGTGGCGGCTGGCGTCGGCATTGCCAACATCTGGCCCGCCTACTACGGGCCACGCATTACGCGGGGACAGGCTTCGGGTCTGGGCCTGCTGTTCAGCGGCTCGACGGTGGGCTTGGGCCTGTGGCGCAGCATCCGGTTCAGCACTAAGCGCCGCGACGAAGTGGTGGCCGCGTATCAGCAGGGCGAGCCGCTGCCGCGGTTCGTGCGCCGCCGCTTGCAGACCAAGCATTTCGGCCTTTGAGAAGTTCAGGCCGCAGAAGCAAACCAAGTCATTTGGCTGAGTCCAAGGCGGCCCGCTATTTTTGCTTGATACGCCACCCTTCGTTCTGGTGTGTTGCGCTGCCCAAACGTCTCTTCGCAATGGGCCTGACCACCGAAATCCTGCTGCTTTGCGCCCGCCGAGCAGCTAGGCTGCCACCTCTGACGCTTGGATAGGCTGTATTCCAACCAGGACCACCTGCTTCATAATATGCTAACACGTTTGCTCTCGGCGGCCCTACTGGCCGTACTGAGCGGCCCGGCACTGGCACAAACCCCGACGGCCCCCATTGCCCCGCTGCCCACGCTGCCCGATTCCATTCCCAAGCAGTTGGGAAACTGGTACCTGCCGCACTACCAGTCCAGCGCCACGGTGGCCGACACGGCCGGGGCGCTGTTGTCGCTCTACGCCACCAAGCGGGCCAACACCTGGTGGTTTCTGCCGCTGGCACCGCTGGGCCTGGCCATGGTGCAGCCGTCGAAGGAGTACATCAATGACCAGCTGGTAGACACCGATCCGCCGGCGGCATGGCAGGTCGCCATTGGGGTGCCGCTGATGGTAGGTGGGGCAGGCATAATGGTGGCCCGGCTGGTCAAATACAGCCGCAGTGGCCTGGGTCAGGTTCAGCGCGACTACGAAGCCGGCAAACCCATTCCGGCCAACCTGCGCCGCAAACTTAAGCCGCGCCACTACGCGCAGGCGGCCATCGTGCGGGTTGCTATTGTGCAGTCGTTACAGATGGAAAAGCTGAAGGCGCAGCAGAAAGCGCTGCGCCGGTAGCGCGTAGAATGCCGGATCCTCAGAGCCCCGCCGGCAGCGGCGGGGCTCTGAGGATCCGCTAAGGCTTGCGGAAAATCAGCGTGCTGGTGTTGTTGTCGTCTTCGGCGCCGCTGAACGAGCCCTGAAGCACGTAGCCGGCCGCAAACAGCTTGTCGAACACGACCTGCAGCCGCTCAGCGTTGCTGACTTGCTCTTTCTTGTTCGGCACCGCTATCAGCTCCATCATTTCGGTTTTACCCGGGCCGTAGCTTACCACCACGTTGTTCCAGCCCCCCGACTCGCGCACCCGTACGACGGCCGTGTTGCCAGGGGTAGTTTGGGCTTGGACGGGGCCACAATAGAGGCCCGCGAGGCCAGCCAATAACAGGAGCTTTTTCATAGAAGAAAGGTTAGGGGGAGAAGATCAGCCCAGCGCAAAAAGCCCGCCACGGTAGCCAGAGGCGTACCCAAGGTGAAGCAAGGCACCACCAGCCCCTGGGCATCCACTTCCCAAAACTCGCTTCATTCATCGCCCCGTCTGAGCCCGATGCGCTACTGCCGCGCCGCAGATACCTCGGCCAAGCTCTGTCAGCAGCGCTGCTACCCCAGCTTGGGCAGCCCCAGCAGGTATAGTTTTTTTGACTTGCCCGCCAGCACGCCGGTTTCCCAGGTGTAATCCTCCGACTGTAATCCTTCGAGCAGCAGGGCCATATCCCCGAGGGTGTAGGTGCGGGCGTTGGACACGGCGCCGTCCCAGGCAAAGCAAAAAGGAATGACGGGCACGAGGTAAGTGAAAAACAGCTGCCGGAGCGTGAGCGGGCGCGCCAGCGGCGTGATGAACAGCGCCATCAGGAAGTTCGGAATCAGGGCCACCCACCACAGCACAATGGGGAAGCTGTTGTCGCTGATTTCGTAGGCGCAGAAGGGCTGGCGCTGCTGCTGGGCGTCCTGCAAGATGCGGCGGACCACCTCGGGGCGCATGTGGTGCAGGCTGCAAATCATGGTGCGCACGCCGCGTAGCTCGGGCCCCACGCGGGTAGCGTCCACGGGGTGGGTTTCGTAGCGAATACCGGGTTCCAGCCGCCCGTTGATGGCCGCGGCCAGCTCCAGGTTGGGGTAGAGGTCGGTAAGGGTAAGCTGCAGGTGTTCGTGGCCGGGTTGGGCTTTCAGCGCCTGGTACACCGGCAGCATGGGCCCGCCGCTGCCCGAGCACAGGTCCACCACGGCGGCGGTGTTGGTATGCATCAGGGCCCGATTGAGTAGCTGGGTCAAGTCCGCCGACGAGCCTAGGAATTTGTGCATCACCACAATGAGCCGCGTCAGGCTGGTGCGGAGCCAGTTGGGAAACCACGGGAAGTCCTCAAACTCGAACAGGTGGATGCGTTTCATGGGGGTAAGTGGCTAAGTGCCTGACCTGATTTGCAGCGGCAACTTACACCGGCGCAGTGCTCAGAACATAGTAAAACGCATATATCTGCTTCCGCAACCTGCGTTCAGGTGGCGCATAGCTTCCGCCCGCGGGCCGAGCCGTTTTCACCCCAGCGCGCTGCAGCGCTGGTTACGCTGGTGGAAGGGGCGGGTAATCAAAAAACATGTTTGGGCGCTTTCCAAGGCGTCAGATGAGCATGATGCGCTTCACCGTTGCTGTTCGCAAAGCCTGGAACCGGCTGTGCGCGGCGGCCTTTGGCCGGGCCGCGTACCTTTGCCCCCGCTCCGAACGTCCGGAGCCGCTTTCATGACCCCATGAACACGCTGCTGGGTACCGACCTAGACCGCGCCGCCGCCCTGCTGCGGGCTGGCGAGCTGGTGGCCGTGCCAACTGAAACGGTGTACGGCCTGGCCGGGCACGGCTTGCGCGAGGACAGCTTGCGCCGCATCTTCGAGGTGAAGGGCCGGCCGCTGAGCAACCCGCTGATCCTGCACTTTGCCAGCGCCGCGCACCTGGCCGGCTACGTGCGCCCCGATGCCGTGCCCGCCGCAGCGCATATCCTGCTGGCGGCTTTTAGCCCCGGCCCGCTCACGCTGCTGCTGCCGCGCGAGCCGGCCGTGGTGCCCGATACCGTCACGGCCGGCCTGCCCGACGTGGCCGTGCGCATCCCGGCGCATCCCCTGGTGCACGAGTTGCTGGCCCGCCTCGACTTCCCGCTGGCGGCCCCGTCGGCGAATCCCTTCGGCTACATCAGCCCCACCTTGCCCGAACACGTGCTGCGCCAGCTGGGCGGCCGCATTCCGTACATCCTCGACGGCGGCCCGTGCCAGCAAGGCATCGAAAGCACGGTGGTGGGCTTTGGGCCCGCCGGTGAGCCGGTGGTGTACCGGCCGGGGGCCATTTCACTGGAGCAGCTGCAGGCCGTAGTGCCCACCGCCCGCCTGCGCACCGCCGCCGAGAAAACCCAAAAAGCGGCCAGTCCCGGCCTGCTGCCTTTCCACTACTCGCCCCACACGCCGCTGCAGCTGTTTGGCCCCGGCCTGGCTGAGGTACCCGCCTTCGACCCCGCCACCACCGGCGCCCTCACCCTGCGCGAGCCGGTGCCGGGCCTGCCCAGCGGACAGCAGGTGGTGCTCAGCCCCGGCCGCGGCGACCTGGCCGAAGCCGCCCACGGCCTTTACGCCGCCCTGCACCGCCTCGATGGTCTGGGTCTGCGGCAGCTGCTGGCCGAACGCCTGCCGGAAACGGGCATCGGCGTGGCGCTGAACGAGCGGCTGGAGAAAGCGGCGGCGCGCTAGCCGCGCACAAACCCAACAACGCAAAAAGCCCCGCCGGCACACAGCCGGCGGGGCTTTTCACTATCAGCGCAGCTCCGAGCTTATTCTACTGTTGGCATTTCCACGTTCACGAACTGGATATGCCCGTCGCGTAGCTCGGCTTCCACCACGGCGTCTTTGCTGACTTTGCCGCTCAGGATTTCCTTGCTCAGCTCATTCAGAATCAGCCGCTGCAATACCCGCTTGAGGGGCCGGGCACCGAAGGTCGGGTCGAAGCCCTGCTCGCCGAGGAAGTCCAAGACCTCGTCGGTGGCTTCCAGCCGGATACCGGCTTCTTCCAGGCGGTGCTGAATCTGCCGGAACTGGATGTCCACGATCTTGCGAATCTCGCGGCGT
This sequence comes from Hymenobacter coalescens, assembly GCF_054783195.1. Classification (NCBI taxonomy): domain Bacteria; kingdom Pseudomonadati; phylum Bacteroidota; class Cytophagia; order Cytophagales; family Hymenobacteraceae; genus Hymenobacter; species Hymenobacter coalescens. Next base: position 118,197 of record NZ_BAAGRA010000016.1, read on the forward strand.
TTGAGCGGCTGGAACATCACGATTTCGTCGATGCGGTTCAGGAACTCGGGGCGCATGTGGCCTTTCAGGCGCTCCACCACTTCCTCGCGGGTGCGGTCCACCACTTCGTCGTGGTTGTACTCGTTGAGCTCCTTGAAGTTCTTCTGAATGATGTCGGCCCCCGTGTTCGAGGTCATGATGATGATGGTGTTCTTGAAGTTCGCCACCCGACCCTTGTTGTCAGTGAGGCGGCCATCATCGAGCACCTGCAGCAGGATGTTGAACACGTCGGGGTGGGCCTTTTCAATCTCGTCGAGCAGAATCACGGAGTACGGCTTGCGGCGCACGGCCTCGGTCAGCTGGCCGCCTTCGTCGTAGCCCACGTAGCCGGGAGGCGCCCCGATCAGGCGCGACACGGCGTGGCGCTCCTGGTACTCGCTCATGTCGATGCGCACCATGGCGTTTTCGTCGTTGAACAGGTACTCGGCCAGGGCCTTGGCCAGCTCCGTCTTGCCCACGCCGGTGGTGCCGAGGAAGATAAACGAGCCGATGGGCCGCTTGGGGTCCTGCAGGCCGGCGCGGCTGCGGCGCACGGCGTCCGAAATGGCCGCAATGGCTTCCGACTGCCCCGCCACGCGCTTACCCAGCTCGCCTTCCAGGTTCAGCAGCTTCTCGCGGTCCGACTGCAGCATTTTGCTCACCGGAATGCCCGTCCACTTGGCCACTACCTCGGCAATGTCCTCGTGGGTTACCACTTCCTGCAGCATGGAGCCACCGTCTTTATTCGCGTTGGCCTGCTCCTGCAGGGTTTTCAGTTTGGCTTCAGCTTCCTGAATCTTGCCGTAGCGCAGCTCGGCCACGCGGCCGTAGTCGCCCTGGCGTTCGGCCTGCTCGGCTTCCAGCTTAAACCGCTCGATGGCCTCTTTTTGCTCCTGAATGTCGTTGAGCACGTTTTTCTCCGACTCCCAACGGGCTTTCAGGTCGTCGCGCTTCGAGCTGAGCTCGGCCAGCTCCTTGTTGAGCACGGCTTCGCGGTCCTTGTTGTCTTCGCGGCGGATGGCTTCGCGCTCAATTTCCAGCTGCATGATGCGGCGCTGCACCTCGTCGAGCTCCACGGGCATGGAGTTCAGCTCGATGCGCAGTTTTGCTGCCGCCTCGTCCATCAGGTCGATGGCCTTGTCGGGCAGGAAACGGTCGGTGATGTAGCGGCTCGACAGCTCCACGGCGGCAATGACGGCGTCGTCCGTAATCCGCACGCCGTGGTGCAGCTCGTACTTTTCCTTGATGCCGCGCATGATGCTGATGGCATCTTCGGTGCTGGGTTCGTCCACCATCACGGCTTGGAAACGGCGCTCCAGGGCCTTGTCCTTCTCCACGTACTTCTGGTACTCCTTCAGCGTGGTCGCGCCGATGGAGTGCAGCTCCCCGCGGGCCAGGGCCGGCTTGAGCAGGTTGGCCGCGTCCATGGCGCCCTCGCCGCCGCCGCCCGCCCCAATGAGCGTGTGCATCTCGTCGATAAACAGGATGATCTGCCCCTCGGAGTCGGTGACTTCCTTGATAACGGCTTTCAGACGCTCCTCAAACTCGCCCTTGTACTTGGCGCCGGCAATGAGCAGGCCCATGTCCAAGGACATGATGGTCTTGTCCTTGAGGTTCTCGGGTACGTCGCCGGCCACGATGCGTTGGGCCAGGCCCTCCACGATGGCGGTTTTGCCCACGCCGGGCTCCCCGAGCAGCACGGGGTTGTTCTTGGTGCGGCGCGAGAGAATCTGCAGCACGCGGCGGATTTCCTCGTCGCGGCCAATCACCGGGTCCATCTTGCCGGTGCGCACCTGCTCGTTGAGGTTGCGGGCGTAGCGGTTCAGGCTCTGGTACTGGTCCTCGGCCGACTGCGAGGTCACTTTGCGGCCGCCCCGCAGCTCCTTGATGGCGGCTTTGAGGTCTTTGGTATTGAAGCCCGTGTCCTTGAGCAGGGTAGCCACCTGGTCGCGGCCGTCCACGAGGGCCAGCAGCAGGTGCTCCACCGACACGTACTCGTCGCCGAACTCCTTGAGGAAGCCGTTGGCGCGCTGCATGGCGGCGGCAGCTTCGTTGGCGAGGTAGGGCGAGCCGCCGCTCACCTTGGGGTATGCCTGCACAATGGCATCCAGGCGCGGGGTAAGGATGTTCAGGTTCACGCCGAGCTTGCCGGCCAGAAACCCGGTTACGTTTTCATCCACCTGAAAGAGGCCTTTCAGGAGGTGGCCCGTCTCGATGGCCTGCTGCTGGTAGCCACCGGCAATTTCGGTGGCCTTCTGCACGGCCTCCTGAGCCTTGATAGTGAAGTTGTTGAAGTTCATAGCGCTAAGTCTGTTTCAGGTGCTTGGTTCTGCTGATACGGACTTAGCAAATGGTGGGCTAGGTGCGGAAAGCGGACTTTTTGGCAGAAAAGATAAATAACGTGAAAGAATTGGAGGACAATTTGGCCGAATTAGATGTGCTACTGCATGGTGCCTTTTACCAAGTTGTCCAAATATGTGGTTAATACTTTCACTCCGATATTCTCTGCATGCTCACCCGTTTTTTTAAGAGCTTTAATCAAAAAACCCTTGATTTTTTCCGAGGAACTGATTTTGTCAGTCTGCGATGATTCTTCATCCTTCAATTTGTCAATACTAGATTTTATAAGAGTCAAATCCTCCTTGCTGCCATATTGAGCTACTATTTTTAAGATTTCTGCATCATTCTTCGAATATCCTTCTGCACTGGCGTCGAATCCGAAAGAGCCTACTTTGCCTCCAATAAAATAAGTGGAGTCTTTAATAAGTCCTTTAGAATTCAGTAAATTAAGCTCCTCGTTATACATGGTTTTCTCCAGGGCGAAGTTCTCAAAATCTTGCCTCATCAACATTTTAATCCTTTCTTGTTGGTGCTTTATATCTAATAATAATCTTTGATACTTTTTTATAATACCTTGCATTGCATCAAAAACCTCTATCGAATTAGCATACTCTTTGGCTACAAGTTTGGCGGCTTCTTCTGGGGCTTCTAAATACACTTCTATAAATTTATCGAAACGCCGAATAGCATTTGAAAATTCTTGTGTGCCATTGAGGGTTTTAGATTTGAAGTAGTACGTAGTTCCATTGGGGCTACTATCAGCATCTACAATAAAACTCACGCCTTCTATGTTTCGCATGTATTTTTCGAATACTTTCACAAAATCAGAAAATTCTTCATGTAAAATTTGTTCGTTGGAAACGTAAATACTAAAGAATACATCCTTGATTATATCGAATAGAAAATCTTCGATAACGTGAGCAATACTTTGTTTTTCCTTAAATGTTTTAAGAGATACCTCAGAAGAAAGTATTGCGTCTATGGAACTGGATATATCGTCTTTGCGATTGTGGTAATCTTCTATTCTTTGTTGCGCCATACGTAGCGTTTCTAGAAGAGAACTATAGCCATAGCGTGGCTCATCTGGGATTGGTGGTGCTCCACTTAGAATGATGTGTATTTCTTCGTCTGTGAACTGCTGCTCATTCCAAAATGGGTGCCTGTTTTGGGCAACTAATTCGGTCTCAATAACTAGAATACGTTCCAGTAATTCTGGATAAGATAGGTAGCGTTCTTCTTCATAATCGTAGTAGTTGAAATTCTCGTGTATGTTTTCTTCATAAACAATTATTATTGATTTAGTTTGACCGCATATCCTCAAAAAATTTATCCAATGTGTAAAATACTCTGGTTTTGATACTTCCAAGAAAAGCGGTGTAGCTAAATATATTATAATACCGTGTAAGTATTTTTCCTTTATTAATTGGTTGATTTCTTCGAATTTTCTGATCCAAGATTTTGGCTGTAGTCCTCGTATATTATACCTGTGGATTTCTATTCCAAGTGGCTGGGGGAAGTCAATGCCGCCAACTACAGCTACACTTTTTTTTGTTGTAAATTTCATGTTCTCGATTTGAGGCAAAATATTTATGGTCCTGAGTCGCTTGCTAGCAAGTATAGCTGTTGCTTGCTTAACTATTGTCAGCAATAATAACGCAGCGAAGCGGGTGAGTTCTTTCACTCCGCTTCGCTGCGTTCAGGATGACAGGCGACTGGGGTTGCTGATGCGGTTATCTGTTACCCCAGCTTCGCCGGCGTCTCCAGGCTGCTTTTCTGCTTGCCGGGGCGGTTGATGACTTTGCCGGCGGCTTGGATGCGCTGGTAGAACTCGGGGTGGGAGCGGGCGTACTTGCGCAGGCTGCGGTCGAGGCGGTCTTCGAGCAGGGTGGCCAGCTGGCTGAACTTGTCTTTGATGGCGAGGCGGGCGGCTTTGGCGTCGCTGATGTGCTGGCGCGGCTCGTTTTTGCTGCCGTCGAAGGCGGCGAGGGCGTCGGTTAGCTCCTGCAGGCGCTCTTTCGTCACGCCGTAGTCTTCGAGGCGCTTGCTGTGTTCGGTAGCGAGGGTGAGCAGGTGCTGGGCCACGTCGGTGAGGGCGGTGGCGCGCAGGCTGAGCAGGGTGCCGTAGCTGTGGTTGGCGGCGGCTTGCAGAGGGCGGTCCTGCCGGTCGGTGGCGAAGGCGTACAGGTCGCCGGCAATTTCCCCGGCGCTGGTGCAGAGCAGCTCGCGGCGGTCGGTTTTGGCGGCGGTTTTGCCCTTGGAGGCGCGCAGGGTTTGCTGGCGCAGCGGGGTGAGGTCGTCGGTGAGCTGCTGCAGCTCGGCGAGGGCGTGCTGCAGGGCTTTGTCCTGCTGGTACGGGGCGGCATCGTGCTGGAAGGCAAGCACGACGTTTTGGGCGGCGGTGAGCCGGTTGTCTTGTTTGGCGGTAAGCATAAGCGGAATGGGGGTAGGGTAAAAGTGGAAATCAGACGACTGGTATAGGTGTGCGCGAAGGCGGGATAGGAGCGAAGCTCAAGAATAGGAATATTCGGGAGGATTATGGTAATACCGCGGCCGGAAAAAGTGTGACCGGGCTTTGGACGAGTGCGGCCGGGCTTTGGAGGGGTGGGGCTGGCCTTTGGATGATGGATGCTGCACTTTGGACGAATGCGCCCGGGGTTGGGCGGGTGCGTCCAGGCTTTGGACGCTTGGGGCCGGACTTTGGGGGGCTGTGGCTGGCCTTGGAAAGCCTGCGGCCGGGGTTTGGACAGGCGGGCTCTGGCTTTGGGTGCTTGCGTCTACGCTTGGGAACGAGCGCGCTAATAATGTGCTGGACTCCGGGGAAGAATGAATAAGTTTGTGGTAAAAAAGTACAAATATGAAATCAACTTTACGGCTTGCGTTTAGCCTCTTTTTAGTGGCCGTTTGCGCCCGGCAGGCAGTAGGCCAGCAGCTGCTCTACAGCGGCAAGAATGGGATTAACGGCTGGTTTTACCTGTATGAGGGCGACCGGCTGAAGGTGCAGTTCTCGGGCGACAAGAAGATGCAGACGTACTTCGACGGCCCTACCGACCCGGTGAAGCGCGACCAGGCGGAATTTATGAAGCGTATCCAAAAGGTGGACAACGTGGAGAACCAGGAATGGGTAGTCACCAAGGAAGGTCCGCACCAGCTCGTCACCTACAAAGTGAAAGGCCAGGGCGACATGAAGCTGTTGCGCTACCCGGCTCCGGGCAAGGAGACGGCCCCCACTTCATTTGCGCCCAAGTACAGCCTGGGCTACGCCGACGCGAAAACCAAGCTGCGCGGGCCTTATAAGTATGTCCGGAAACATACGACAAACCGGGAAAACCTGATGCCTTGGTCTTCGATGCCCATCAAGGGCAATTACGTGCCCGCCGACGGGGTGCTGACCAAAAAGCTAGGGGACTTCAAGGCGGCGAAGGAAGTGGTAGTGGCCAACGAGGAATTCAAGACCGGCGTGTGGGCGGTGCCGGCCGATTCGCTGTTCCGTAATCAGGCTCCGTTTGCTTTTCAGCAGGGCGATACGGTCGCTTTTGAAATTACGTACACGGCTGCCTCCAAGATTGGGGCACCGAAAGCCAGTACGGTGTACGTAGCGCGGCCGGATCAGTGGACCAAATACAACCCCGCCGTGGCCAGCAGCATGAATTACGTGTTGCTGAAAACGGAGCCTATCTACACGGGGAAGTCCGAGTCGGGCTCTTTCGTGGTCATGAACGACGGTATCTTCTGTTTCTACTTTGGGGAGGTCGGAACCTACGACGTGAAGGTGGTGCGGCACCTGGGGCCGAACGGCAAAGCAGATTTTAAGCTGCCCATCGAATGGGTTGCGGTGTACCAGGATGATCTGGGCTACTACGTGATGGAGCCGAAGATTCAGTAAGCTTTGGCGCCAGGCCGCAGCTGGCTGTTTGACTCAACGGAAAGAAAGCAGCCCTTTTACTTGGTTTCTGCGTTTTGTGGGTTGCTCGGGTAGTATCCAGCCCACGGGCGAGGAGACGAGCCTGAATAGAAAAAGCCGCTTCGGAAGAAGCGGCTTTTTCTATGTGGACAAGACGTGGATAACACCCCGGCGCGCGGCGGTACTGCTACCGACGCTCAGCGGCAAGAAGCCTTATTTGCCTTTGCCCAACACCTTCTTTACCAGCAGCACCAGCTTCTCCACCACAAAGCCAATAACCAACCCGCCAATAGCGCAGGACAGGGCCTTGGCCAGCCAGGCCACCGCCGGGATGTGGGCCAGCGACTCTTCCAGCTCGTGCAGCAGATGCGCGGTAAACGGAATGCCGTGGGCAATGATTTCGGCACCCACCCACAGCATGGCGGCCGTGCCCACGTAGCTGAGGATGCTCAGGAAGTGCGGCATGAACTTGACGATGCCGCGCCCCAGCTTTTGCGTAGCGGGGCTGAATTTGTCCTTGGCCAGGTGCACGCCGATGTCGTCGGCTTTCACGATGAGGCCCACGAAGCCGTACACGGCGATGGTGATGAAAACGGCCACGGCCAGCATGACGGCAACCTGGTTGATGAACGGCTGGTCGGTTACCTGGCTGTAGGCAATGGCCATGATTTCGGCCGACAGAATAATGTCGGTGCGCACGGCGCTGGTCACCCGCTGCTGTTCCAGCTCCTCCGGCGTAATGGTTTCTACCTGCTCGGTTTCCACGTTCACCTCGTGGTGCTTGCTGAACATGGAGTGCACCTTTTCATACCCCTCGAAGCACAGATAAGCGCCGCCCAGCATCAGAATGGGCGTAATGGCCCAGGGGGCAAAATACCCCAGGATCAGAGCCGCCGGGCTCAGAATCAGGAGTTTGTTGATGAGGGATTTTTTGGCAATCCGGTAGATGATGGACAACTCCCGGGAGGGGTCGAGGCCAACGACGTATTTGGGCGTCACGGCCGTGTCGTCGATAACGATGCCGGATACTTTGCCGGTGGTTTTGGCTACCTGAGCAGGCACGTCATCTAAGCTGGCCGCGCTTACTTTTACCAAGGCGGAGATGTCATCGAGTAGCGCAAAAAAGCCTGAAGCCATGTGCTGGGTGTTTGTTTCTGGGTGTTCGTTTTCGGCTGGTACGCGTGGAGGCGCTGCTCAGCTTCGCGGCAAGTTATGGCGGTTTCGCGAGCGGGGCGTTGGCTTGCTGTACGGGCCGGGTGGGTAAAGGCGGCGAGCAGGCCGGCGCCCGGGCCGAACTGCTGATCCGGCAAACGGCCGCGTACGGAGCCGCTACCAGTACGGGGCCGGGGTGTTTTGGATGGGACCAGGAGCAATTGTATTGGAACGGGCGCCGCCGGCTGCCGCCCGGAGCCGCCCGTAGAGTGCGCCGGGTGAGGCACGCGCTGGCCGGAGGTGCCAGGGTCCGGTTGCGGACCTCCGTCCTGCTGGCAGCGGGCGGGCAATCAAAGGGTTAGTTCGGCTTGAGGGCGGCCTGCGGAGAGGGCGTTAGGGCTGCTGAAACAGCTGCATGGTGTAGTCGAGCAGGCTGGGGCCGCCGGTGGTGCCGTGGCCGGGAATGACAACCTGCACGGCCGGGTAAGCTTGCTTTACGCGGGCTACGGTGGCGGGCCAGGCCTGCACGTTGGCGTCGGCGAGGTTGCCTTTGCCGGCTTGCAGCTCCTTGATCAGGCAGCCGCCGAACAGCACTTTATCGGTCGGGAAGTAGCCCACCACGTTGTCTTTGGTGTGCCCCTCGCCGAAAAAGGTGGCGTGCACGCTGGCGCTGCCCACCCGGAGCGTCAGGCTGTCGGTGAATCCGTGGCGGGGCACGTGGAAGCGGCGCTGCCGGGCGTAGGCAATGGTTTGGTGGCTGGCGTAGGAGGGAATACCGTGCCGCCGGAATGCGGGCAGCCCGCCCACGCAGTCTTCGTGGAAGTGGGTGGGAACGACGGCTTTTACCCGGCAGTTGAGCGTCTTGGTTATCCAGGTAATCAGCTCGTGGGAGGCCGGGGTGTCGGCAGGAGTGTCAAACACAATGGTTTCACCGCCGCTTTTTACCACCATGCCGTTGCAGGAAACCCGCCCGAAAGTCTGGGTCGGCAAAAACGACGTGTGCACAAAGGTGTTGGCCGCGACCTGCGTAATGATGAGGCTGGGCGACTCGTAAACGACGTGAGGGGGCGCAGCGCGGTCTGCCTGGGCCGCGGTTTTTGGCGCGGCCGCAGCCAGCAGGCACACGGCCAGCAGAACTTTCATAAGCGGTGGGTACGGTGGGTGGCTTGGAGCAGGGGCTTGGGCTACGGGAAGCGGGCATACTTCGGAAGAGAGCTGCGGTGCCGACGCGGGTAAACGGCGGCCCGGTTACCGGCGGCTGGCCGCCCTAGGGCCTGGTGGGTGTTGCGTCGGCCAGCTCAGCCAGGGCCTGCTCGATTTCGGGGCGCAGCTGGCTTAGCGGGGCGTGGGCCAGCTCCTGCAGGGAGTGGCGCCGGGCCAGTTTTTCGGCCACTAGGTAGCCGATGTAGTACCCCGAGCGGGCGGGCGTGGCGGCTTGCTCGTCCATGCCACCGAGGAAAAAGCGGGCGTAATCTTCGTTCGACGTGGAGCCGAGCACGGCGCGCAGCTCGCGGGCGTAGCGCGGCAGGTCGGCCTGGGTGCGCTCGGGCGTGTTGCGCGGCAGGCCGAAGAGGTTTACGCCGGCGGCCTTGGGGTTGAGAGCATGGGCCACGTACGTAGCCAGCCCTTCGCGCCACAGGGCCGATACCAGTGCCGGGTCTTCGCCCAGAAACTGGCTGTGGTAGAGGTGAAAGAGCTCGTGGTGGAAGAAGGGCTCGGGGTCGGCCTCTTCGCCGTACACGTAGGCAATCATGTCGAGGCCGAAGAGCAGGGCCTGCCGGCCCTGGATGGTGCGGGTGCCGCCGTCGAAACCGCCCAGGGAATAGAGAAAGTAGATGCGCCCGCGGTAATCGAGGTCGGGGAAGGTCTGGCGGAAGCGCGTCTCGTAGCGCGGCAAATCCTGGCCGATCTGCCGGCCCAGGCGCAGCACCAGGTCCATTTGGGGGCGCACCATGCTCTGCACTTTGGGGTAGCGCGCGGGCAGGGTTTCGGCCAGGGTTTTGTCGGCCGGGCCGCCCAGCACCTGGTTGTTGTACACCTCGGGGTAGCGCCCGGCGAGCAGTTGCTGGAACAGCCGGATCTGCGTGGCCTCGTCCTGGTCCCGGGCCTGCCGCCAGAATTTCTCGAAGGCCGGCATCAGGTTGATGATCTGGTAGGGAGCCGCGGGCGGCAGGGCCGCGAGCGGGGTGCTGGCCGGGGGCGCGGCTCCGGGGCAAAAGGCGGTGAGCAGAGGCCCGCGGGCAGCCAGGGCCGCCAGCAGGAGCAAGGAAGAGCGGGAGTGCATGAGGGCGCCGGAATAGGGCCCGAATATATCGCGGCGGGTGCCATACCCGATGGCTGGCGCTACCGCCGGGCACTTAGCGTGCCGCACACACCGAAAAGCCAGGTTCCGCTGCCACGGGGCCTGGCTTCGGCGGGAACAGCAGGGCGCGGTTAGCGGCCGGCGGGCTGCAGCTGCGTGTTCATGAGCGTGGCCAGCACCGAGTCGGGGAGCAGCAGGCTGGAAAAGAAGTTGGCCTTGGCCGCCAGCGTGGGCAGCGAGCGGGCGGCGCCCTCCATCAGCGCGTCGTAGCCTTCGTCGGCCACCTCGCGGGCCGAGGCGGTGTGGCGGGCGGCCCAAGTATCCTCGGCGTGGGCCACGTGGAAGAAGTTCGTGTCGGTGGGCGGCGGGCAGAGAATGGTCATCGTGACGGCCGATTTCTGCTGTTTCAGCTCGTGCTGCACGGCTTCGGTGAAGCTGAGCACGAAGGCCTTGGTGGCCGCGTACACGGCCTGGCAGGGGCTGGGCGCGAAAGAGGCCACCGAGCCCACCTGCAGGATGCGGCCTTCGTTGCGGGCCACCATGTCGCGCAGGTACAGCTTGGTGAGGTGCACCAGCGAGGCCGCATTCACCTGAATCATGCGCAGCTCGGTCTGCATGTCGGTGTCGGTGAAGTAGCCGGTTTCGCCGAAGCCCGCGTCGTTGACCAGCGCGTGGATGCGCAGGCCGCGGCGCTCGGTTTCCTGGTAAAGCCGCTCGGGCGCCTCGGGCTGGCTCAGGTCCAGGGGCAGCAGCACGATGTCGACGCTGCCGAATTCCTGGTGCAGCAGGCGGGCGGCTTCCTGCAGCTCCTCCTGGTGGCGGGCGACGAGCACCACGCGATAATCGTCGCGGGCAAAGCAGCGGGCCAGCTCGAAGCCAATGCCGCTGCTGGCGCCCGTAATCAGGGCCGTTTGCTCATTCATGGCGGTAGGGGTGTGGGTTGGAGGTGGGGTAATAAGTTACTGATAAACAGACGTATTATTTTGACAAAGGCCGTCCGTTACCCCATCCTGTCTGCTCCCTGTCCAACGCGGCTGCACCCCCCGATGCCCCAAAAGCTTAGGCGCCACGAAGTAGGGCCAGCATTCCGGTGTTTCGATAAACCTATTTTATTCTTGAAAATATTATAGTATCTTATCCTTGACAACACACACAAACGTTGGGTACCCCGATGGCAACGAACGAGAAACGACCGATGGGTTTCGGAGGGCTGCGCGGCGGGCTGCCGTGGTGGGCCATTCTGCTGATGCTGGGCGGATTCTACCTCTTCGGCTGGTTTCTGCGCATTATGGGCGTAATACCGGCGCACTAGCGCACCGGTATTAGGCAGTGCCGCTGCCCGGGCCGCATTGGCAGCCCGGGCAGCTGGGCACGCGGGCTTATTCGACCAGCAGCCGCTGCGTGGTGGTGCCGGCGGCCGTGCGCACGGCGTAGAAGTACACGCCCGGCTGCAGCGCGGCATTGTGGTACGGGACGCGGTGCGTGCCGGCCGGGTACTGCTGGGCGGCGGGCGTCACGTCGGCCACTTTGCGCCCCTCGGCGCTGAAAAGCGTGATGCTGAGCGGTCCGGGCTGGCGCAGCTCTACCTGGAAGGTGGTGGTGCCGCGGAAAGGGTTCGGGAAAGCTTGAAACGGCGTTTCGGTGGCTTTGCGCGCGGCCGTCACGGTGCCAATCTTGCCGACGCCGGCGCCGGCCAGCACCACAGCCGGCACGGCACTGGCCGGGTGGAGCACGGTGGCGTAGCTGTAGGGCGTGGCGGAGGTGCAGGCCCCCAGCGGGTAGGTGTCGTTGGAGTACTGGAAGACCGTGCCGTTGGTGAGCTGGTTGCCGGAAATGTCGCCGTAGCCCACCACGCTGCTGTAGGCCGACACGTAGGGGTTTTTCGTGTTGTCGAAGTAGTTGTTCTCGATTTTCAGGCAGGCCCCGACGCGCGAGTTGATGGCCGTGGAGGCCACGTCTTTGTAGTAGTTGTTGAACACGTGGCCCGTGCCACCCCGAAACAGCGGCAAGCGCGAGTTGATGTTCTCGAAGCGGTTGTGGTGGTAGGTGATTTTGCGGTCAAAGGTGTCGGTTTCGGTGTAGCCGCAGAGGCTGGCCTTCCACGCGTCGTGGAGGTAGTTCCAGGAGTAGGTAATGTATTGGCAGTCGTCCTTGGCGTCGAGCAGGCCGTCGTAGTCGTCCACGCCCACGCCCTGGTACTGGTTGTACAGCTCGCAGTGGTCCACCCAGATGTGGTCGGCCGGCCCCTCGATGCCGATGCAGTCCTTGGGCCCGAGCTGCACGTGGTGAATCTTCAGGTTCTGGATAATGATGTTGCTGGCCCGCCGCACGAACAGCCCGATGCCGTTGAACTCGCCGCTGGTGCCCACCCCGATGATGGAAATGTTGTCGCGGTCCTTGATTTCAATCTTGTCGTAGGTCGGGGGGGTGTTGGCCGGGGTGATGGTGCCGTTGACGTAGATAGTCAGCGGCGCGTTGCTGGTATTGGCCCGGATGGCCGCCATCAGCGCCGTGCCGGTGCTCACCGTCACGGTGGCGCCGCCCGCGCCGCCGGTGGTGCCGGTGGTCAGACTGGCGTAGCCGAACAGGCCGAAAGGGGCCGTCTGGGCAAAAGCCGCGGGGCTGAGCAGGGTGCAGGCAGTCGCCAGAGCAAGTAAACGTTTGGGCATACGAGGCGTGGGAAAGGGGAGAGGACGAAGGCGCGGCCAGCACCGGGCGCTGGCCAGCCTGCTTAAGCCGGAACGCGTGGGGCTCGGCAGCGGAACTGGCGGAAGATCTGCTTATTGCTCCGGCCCCGGCCGGTACGCCGGAGCTTTATTTGCGCAAACGATGCCGGGAACGTTGCCAGCAACCCGGCCAGCCGCTGGGCGGTATCAGCCACAGGATGAGTTCGTAAGCAGCATGAGCCGGCTGCCGGGGCGGCCAGCTGCGTATGCCGCGGGTATCGGACCTTTAGCATCCGGCCCATTCCATGCCCACTACCTACCACATCGGCTGCTCCGGCTTCCATTTCCGCGACTGGAAAGGCGTATTCTACCCCGCTGAGCTGCCGCCCCGCAAGTGGTTTGCTTACTACTGCACGCAGTTCGACGCGCTGGAGCTGAACGTGACGTTTTACCGCATGCCCGAGCTGGCCGCCTTCGAAGGCTGGCACGCGCAGAGCCCGGCGCACTTCCGCTTCGCGGTGAAGGCGCCGCGCACCGTTACGCACTACAAGAAGTTCAACGCCGAAGCCGGGCCCGTGCTGGCCGATTTTTACGGAACGGTGCGCGAAGGCCTGCGCGAAAAGCTCGGACCGGTGCTTTTCCAGCTGCCGCCCAAGGCCGCTTACACCGAGGAACTGCTCGGCCGCATCCTGGAGCACCTGGACCCGGCTTTTCAGAACGTGCTGGAGTTTCGGCACCCGAGCTGGTGGGAAGGGGAGGTGTTTCGCACGCTCACGCGCCACGGCATCAGCTTTTGCGGGCAGAGCCACCCCATGCCCCTGCCCGACGACGTGGTGGCCACCAGTCGCCTGCTCTATTACCGCCTGCACGGCGTGCCCGAGCTGTACAAATCCAGCTACAGCCCCGATTTCCTGCAGCGCCTGGCCGCCGACGTGCGGGCCGCACCGGGCGTGCAGGAAGCATACGTGTTCTTCAACAACGGCATCGGAGGCGTGGGCGTGCTCAACGCTCAAGAGCTGCAGCCGCTGCTGCTCGGCTGAGCGGCCGGTAGGCCCGAACCGGAAGTGGCTTGATGCCAGGCTGGCCGCTCAGGACCTAGATTGTGTGGACACTAAGCCAAAAGGCAGTCATGGTGAGCTTGTCGAAGCATGACTGCCTACAAAGACTTAAAATGACCTTTGCAGCTGCTGTCCACAGCCCCTAGGCGGCGGCCCGTTCGCCGGGCATTGTGTCGAGCAGCCACTGGTAGAGCCGATCCACGTCGGTCTTTTTGAACAGTTCGGTGCCGGGGTTCATGGTGGCGGCCGTGCCGCAGGCCACGCCCAGGCGGGCCGCTTCCCGCACGGAGTAACCGTTGGCGAAGGCGTGCACGAGGCCGGCCACCATGCTGTCGCCGGCGCCCACGGTGCTGCGCTTCTTCACGGCAGGCGCCGGAATGTGGTCCACCAGGTCCTGGGTAACCACGCAGGCACCCTGGGCCCCAAGCGACGCCACCACCACCTCGCAGCGGCCTTCGCCAATGAGGGCGCGAGCGGCGTCGGCCAGGGCGGCGCTGTCCAGCTCATCCACACCGGCCAGCTTGCTCAGCTCGCCCACGTTGGGCTTGATCAGGTACACGCCCGCCTCAATGACGCGCTGCAGGGCTGGCCCCGAGGTATCGGCCACCACTTTGGTGCCGGCGGCGCGGGCCGCCTGCACCAGCTCTACCAGAAAGTCGGGCTCGACGCCGGGCGGCAGGCTGCCGCTGATGACCAGGTAATCGGGGGCGGGCGTGAGGGCCCGCAGGGTGCTGAGTACCTGCTGCTGCTCGGCGGCCGTGAGCGGGGTGCCCGGCATGCCGAAGCGGTACTGCTGGCTGGAAGAAGTATCGACGACGATGAAGTTTTCACGGGTGTAGCCGGCGGCGGGCACGGCCTGTTGCGCAATGCCCTCGGCCGTGAGCAGCTCCTGCAGCAGCGTACCGCTCGGGCCGCCCGCCGGAAACACCGCCACGGCTTCGGAGCCCAGCCGCCGCAGCCCCCGCGCCACGTTGATGCCCCCGCCGCCCGGCTCAAACTTGGGCGCGGCGCAGCGCAGCTTCTGGTCGGGCACGATGTGGTCGACGTTGGTGCTCTTGTCCACGGTCGGGTTCAGGGTCAGGGTGACGATGCGCTTCATCGGAGTGGCTGGTTGAAGGAGCAGGGCAGTGGGGCCCGCTCCGGCGGTGTACTGCCGGGGCCGTCGGCGGGTTATGGCCGCCCCGCCCGGCCGCGGTGGCCGATGGTACGAAAAAGAACGTCCTGCCGCGCGCCGACGAAGCAAAAACTTCGGCGACATGCGGCAGGACGAGCAAAGAATGCCAGTTCAGCGGTGGCGGCGCGGCTTTACTTATCCCCTTCCGGCTGCATCTGCATGTTCATCATGGTGGCCAGCATGGAATCGGGGAAGAACACGCTGCTGGCGAAGTTCATCTTGGCGCCGAACGTGGGCAGCGAACGGGCGTCGCCGGCCAGTAGGGCCTTGTAGCCGCCCTCGGCCACTTCCTCGGCCGTGGCTTTCTTGCTCTGGCCCACCTTGGTGTCCTCGGCGTTGGCCACCTTAAAAAAGTTGGTTTCGGTAGCGGGCGGGCACAGAATCGTTATCGTAACATCCGATTTCTGCTCCTTCAGCTCCTGCTGCAGGGCCTCCGAGAAGCTCAGGACGAACGCCTTGGTGGCCGCGTACACGGCCTGCCGCGGATTGGGCAGAAACGACACCACCGAGCCCAGTTGCAGAATTTTGCCTTCGTTGCGGGCCACCATGTCGCGCAGGTACAGCTTAGTCAGGTGCATCAGGGACAGCACGTTGACGTGCACGATGCCGATTTCCTTCTGCAGATCGGTTTCCGTAAACAGACCGGCCTCGCCGAAGCCCGCGTCGTTCACCAGCACATCGACCTGCAGGCCCTGGGCTTTCACGGCTTCGTAGAGCTGCACGGGGCCCTCGTGGGTGCTCAGGTCGGCGGAAACCACCACGGTTTGGGCGGCTGCAAACTCGGTTTTTAGCTTCTGCGCGGCTTCCTGCAGGCCGGCTTCCTCCCGGGCCGAGAGGATCAGGCGGTACCCGTCGCGGGCAAAGCAGCGGGCCAGCTCGAAGCCGATGCCCGAGGAAGCGCCGGTAATCAGAACAGTTTGATGGTTAGCCATGATGATTGGTTGTGGTTGGGTAGCATACTGCCTGATGCTTACCGCCGGACCCGGCGCAGGGTTACCTAATTTTGCCGGCCGCCCAACCGATCCGGCCCACCGCTGTGCTTCGGTGCGCAATCTTCCCGCCCAATCTTAGCCCCTCTTCGACCGCCCATGGACACCACCATTCAGCAGCAAGTGCAGGAGTACTACGGTACCGAGCTGCAAACCAACCGGGACCTGAAAACCAACGCCTGCTGCACCGACGACATCCCGGCCGCCCACAAGCGCATCCTGGCCCAGCTGGCACCCGAAGTGCTGGAGAAGTACTACGGCTGCGGCGTGTGCGTGCCTCCGGCCGTGGAGGGGCTCACCGTGCTCGACCTGGGCTCGGGCTCGGGCCGCGACGCATTTCTGCTCTCCAAGCTGGTGGGCGAGCGGGGACGCGTCATCGGGGTGGACATGACGCCCGAGCAGCTGGCCGTGGCCAACCGCCACGTGCCAGCCCACACCGCGCGCTTCGGCTACCCGCAGCCCAACGTGGAGTTTCGCCACGGCTACCTGGAAGACCTGGCCGCCGCGGGCCTGGAAGACAACTCCGTGGACTTGGTGGTGAGCAACTGCGTGCTGAACCTGAGCCCCGACAAGACGGCCGCTTACCGTGAAATCTTCCGCGTGCTGCGGCCCGGCGGCGAGCTGTTCATCGCCGACGTCTTTGCCGACCGGCGCGTGCCCGAAGCCCTGCGCCACGACCCGGTGCTCTACGGCGAATGCCTGAGCGGGGCGCTGTACATCGAGGATTTTCGCCGCCTGCTGCGCCAGCTGGGCGTGCACGATTACCGCCTCACCGCCCAGCGCCGCCTCAGCATCGACAATCCCGAGATTGAGCGCCAGGTGGGCAACATCCGCTTCTACTCCATGACGGTGCGGGCCTTCAAGCTGGACCTGGAAGACCAGTGCGAGGACTACGGGCAGGTAGCCACCTACCTGGGCACCGTGCCCGATGAGCCCCACGGCTTCACCCTCGACGACCACCATCACTTTGAAACCGGCCGCCCCGTGCTCGTGTGCGGCAACACCGCCGACATGCTCACCCGCACCCGCTACGCCCCGCACTTCCGCGTGCTCGGCGACAAGCAGCACCATTTCGGCCTCTTTCCCTGCGGCCCGGCCCCGAGCGGCGTGGCCCCAGCCGATGCTCCGGCCGCCAGCTGCTGCTGAGCGCGCCCGCCATTCGATGCCTTTCCGCCCGCACTCCTCGGCCAGCCGGGGCGGTGCGGGCGTTCAAGCCGGTGAGCCTTGAATTTGTTAAAATGGTATTAAAGGAATTTTTAATGACGGCACCTGCCGCTTGACGTAAAGGAGAATAGGTTAAAACACGTTTTAATTGATCTGTTGTGTCGCTTTAATTCTTCTATAATATTATTTTAATTCAATTATAACTGCATTTTAAGCCGATATTAATACGTAGGTAGTTAAACGGGCTACTTTTGTAAGGCTAGTTATAGCAGGGGAAGAAAATAGGATTTGTCTTGAGGCAGCTCGTCCGTTTGAGCTGTTGAGTTACTCGCCGACACCACCGCAATTGAGGCGCCGAAAGATGCCTCAGGCAGCCGCTGCGCGACCCTGCCATGCCACCGGCATTCCTACCCGACATGTATCGCCCGGCGGCGCCCTACGGCGCGGCCATAATCGTCGCATAGGTATGCCGCAACCGACCGCCAATGTTACCTGGCAAAGCTGGGACTTGAAGTACTGGAAAAGTGATTTGCAGGGCGGCTTCGTGTCGTTTTTGGTGGCCGTACCGCTGTGCCTGGGCATCGCGCTGGCGTCGGAGGCCCCCTTGTTTGCGGGCATTATCGCCGGCATCGTCGGGGGGCTGGTCGTCGGGGCGCTGAGCCGTTCGGCCCTGAGCATCTCAGGCCCGGAAGCAGGCCTGATTCTGGTGGTGGTCGGGGCGCTGCAGGCCTTGGGCTCCTTTGCGGCGGTGCAGCTGGCCATCTGCCTGGCGGGCCTGCTGCAAATCGGCATGGGACTAGCCCGGGCCGGCATGATCAGCCAGTTTATCCCGTCCTCCGTCATCAAGGGCATGATGGCCGGCATCGGGCTCATATTAATTATGAAGCAGGTGCCGCACGTGCTCGGCTACGATGCCGACGCCACCGAAGCGCTGACCCTGTTTCCGCAGCAGGGCAGCAGCATCGTGGACCTGCTGCGCTTGGCCCTGCAGCACATCAGTCCCACGGCACTCACCATTGCCAGCCTGGGGCTGGCGGTGCTGGTGCTTTGGGAACAACCGGTGGTGAAACGCCACCCGGTGCTGTCGAAAATACCAGGCGCGTTGATCGTAGTGCTGCTGGGAGTGGGGGTGAATCAGATGGTGAATGCATTTTACCCCGACGCCGCCCTGCGGGGGACGCACCTGGTTACTTTACCCGTCGTGAGCAGCCTGGAGAACTTCCTGGGTCTGTTTACGCTGCCGGATTTCGCGCAGCTCCGCAACCCGGCGCTGTACTCGGCCGCCCTGTCCATCGCGCTGGTGGCCAGCCTGGAGGCGCTGCTGTCGGTGGAAGCTACCGACGAGCTGGATCCGCTCAAGCGCAAGTCGCCGACCAACCGCGAGCTGAAGGCGCAGGGCGTGGGCAACGTGGTGAGCGGGCTGCTGGGCGGCCTGCCGCTGACCTCGGTGGTGGTGCGCAGCTCGGTGAGCATCAACGCGGGCGGGCGCACCCAGCTGGCCGCGCTGCTGCACGGCACGTTTCTGCTGCTGAGCGTGCTGCTGTTTCCGGCCCTGCTGAACTACGTGCCCTGGGCCGCCCTGGCGGCTATTCTGCTGGTAACCGGCTACAAGCTCACGCGCATCAAGCTGTTTCGGGAGCTGTACCGGGAGGGCATGAAGGAGTTCCTGCCTTTTGCGGTGACGGTGCTGGCCATCCTGGCCACCGACCTGCTGGTGGGCATCGGCATCGGGGCGGCCGTGGGCGTGTTCTTCGTGCTGCGCGAAAACTACCGCCACGCCCACCGGCACGAGCGGTACGTGGTGCAGGGGCAGGAGCGCATCCGCGTGAACCTGGGCAAAAACGTGTCCTTCATCAACAAGGCCAGCATCCTGAAGGTGCTGCACAGCGCCCCGGATAACAGCACGGTGGAAGTCGACGGCACCAGCTCGGCCGTTATCGACCGCGACATCGTCAGCGCCATCGAGAACTTCCGCGAGACGGCCCGCGCCCGCAACATCCAGCTGCTGTTTTTGCGGCAGGGCGCCGAGTACGCCCAAAACCTGGCCGAACAGCGCGCAACCACCGGCACCGACACCGATTTTGAAGCTTACTACAAGTTGTTCGGGCACAACCGCAACTGGGTGGCCGAAAAGCTGCGCCGCGACCCGCACTACCTTGCCGAGCTGCGCCACGAGCCCACTCCCAAGTTCCTCTTCATCGGCTGCTCCGACTCGCGCGTGCCCGCCAGCCAGATTACCGGTGCCGCCCCCGACGAGGTGTTTGTGCACCGCAACGTGGCCAACCTGGTGGTAAGCACCGACCTGAACCTGCTGGCCGTGCTGCAGTACGCCGTGGAGGGGCTGGGCGTGGAGCACGTGGTGGTGTGCGGGCACTACGGCTGCGGCGGCGTGCGCGTAGCCATGCAGGAGCCCGACAACAGCTTGCTCAACGGCTGGCTCAGCCACGTACGCACGGTGATGCAGCGCCACCAGCAGCAGCTGTCGGGCCTGGAGACGGAGGAGGAGCGCTACCGCCGCCTGGTGGAGCTAAACGTGGTGGAGCAGGTGTACAACCTGCACCAGACGGCCGTGCTGCAGCGCGCCGCCGCGCTCGGCAAGCCCCTGAAGGTGCACGGCTGGGTGTACGACACGCAGGGCGGCCACATCCGCGACCTGGACGTGGACGTGCGCCGGGCCTTCGAGGAGTACGAAACCGACTTGCGCTACCAGGTGCAGGCCGACGGGCTGGTGCGCCTGCCCGGCTACCTGCACCAGCCGCCCAGCCTGTACTCGGTGTACACCGGCGCCGGCGGCCCCATCATTGCCGTGCCGCCCTTCGAGAGCGACGCGCCCCAGGGAACCCCGTAGTGGCCCCGGGGCACTGCCTGCAGAAACCCGCCGCTGAACAGTGGCGGGTTTTTGTGCGTCAGGGGCTGAAGTCGGCAGGCCACGGCCGTATACGCTCATCGGCCCGGGAAGAACTCCGGTCCCCGGGTGTATCCCTTCCTGCCATGCCCCCTTACCACATCGGCTGCTCCGGCTACCACTACCGCCACTGGCGCGGGCGCTTCTACCCCGAAAAGCTGCCCGTGCGCCGCTGGTTTGAGTTCTACGCCCAGCATTTCGGCACGCTGGAACTGAACGTGACGTTTTACCGCTTTCCGCAGCTCAGCTTCCTGCAGAACTGGCACCAGAACAGCCCGCCCGGCTTCCTGTTCGCGGTAAAGGCCCCGCGGCTGATTACGCACTACAAGCAGTTCAACGACGTGGCCGGGCTGCTGACCGATTTCTACGCCACGGTGCAAGACGGCCTGCAGGAAAAGCTGGGGCCGGTGCTGTTTCAGCTGCCACCGCGGGCGGCTTACACCCCCGAGCGGCTGCAGCGCATCCTGGATTACCTGGACCCGGCTTTTCAGAACGTGCTGGAGTTTCGGCACCCGAGCTGGTGGACGGGGGCGGTGTACGAGCAGCTGCAGCAGCGCGGCGTGGCTTTCTGCGGGCAAAGCCACCCCCTGCTGCCCGATGCCGTGGTGGCCACCGCCCCGACGCTGTACTACCGCTTCCACGGCGTGCCGCACCTGTACCAGTCGCCCTATGAGGAGGACTTCCTGGGCGGGGTGAAGGCCGCCGCCGATGCAGCCCCGGCGGTCCGGCAGGCGTTCTTGTACTTCAACAACGACATCGATGCCTCGGCCATTTACAACGCCCGGCAGATGCTCCACTTGGTTGAAGCCTCGATTCCCTGACCCTCCGGCCGCCCGGCAACGCAGGCCCGCTCGCTCCCTCAGATCCGGCTTAGCGCGGATGTTTGTCCGTTTGATGTTCGGGGGTGGGCTGGGTATCAGCGGCAGTTTTTTACCGAAAAGTCCCCGGTTTTTGGATTTACTAAAGCGCCCCGGTGGTATTGTGGGTAGAATATTTCGTAAGGCGCTGACGGTGAGCGTTCGAGCGACTGCCCGCCGCCCAACCCCGGGCATAACCTTTTGGCAGGCGCTAGGTTTAACTGAGCCTAACCGCCCCACCCACCCGGTGAATGATTGTTGCTGCCTGCTTCGCCTGGCTACCCGCCGGGCAGTGGATTTGGCGTTGGGTAAAGTCCAGTCCGGACCCCGCTGCCAACTCAGCAACGAGTACTGTCCGCCCCAACACTCTGAATTGCGCGCTTTTCGCGCCCTTGAGCTACATGCGCTATTTTTCTTTGGCGGTCCGCGCCGCCGGTTTGCTCGGCGGCCTGCTGCTGACCACTATGTCGGTGCCCGAGGCCCGGGCCCAGCAACCCACGCCGGCCGTGCCCGCCGGCCCGCTCAGCCTGGAGCAGTGCCTGCAGGTGGCCCTGCAAAACCAGCCCGCCGTGCGCCAGGCCCGCCTCGACGAGGAAATCAACGAGACCAACATCCGCGTCGGGCTGGCCGGCTGGCTGCCGCAGGTAGCGCTGAACGCCTCCGCCCAGCACTACTTTCAGCTGCCCTTCTCGGTAATTCCCATCGACGGGGTAAACACGCCCCGGCAGTTCGGCCTGAGCAACCAGTCGACCGTCGGGCTGGCCGCCACCCAGGCCCTGTTCAACAACGACGTGCTGCTGGCGCGGCGCGCGGCGGCCCCCTCGCGGCAGCTCTATCAGCAGAACACCACCGGCGTGCGCATCGACGTGGTGGCGGACGTGAGCAAGGCCTTTTACGACGTGTTGCTCTCGCAGCGGCAACTGGAGGTGCTCGGCGAGGACATCCTGCGCCTGCGCCGCAGCCTGCAGGACGCCCGGGCCCGCTACGAAGCCGGCATCGTGGACAAAATCGACTACAAGCAGGCCGAAATCCTGCTCAACAACTCCATCGTAGCCCGCAAGCAGGCCCAGGAAGCCATCAACGCCAAGTCGGCTTACCTGAAGGAGCTGATGGGCCTGAGCGCCCCCCAGCAGCTGCAGCTGCAGTACGACACGCTGCGGCTGATGCAGGCGGCGGCGGTGGACACGGCCGTGGCCCTGGACCCCGGTAACCGCATCGAGGTGCAGCAGCTGCTCTCGCAAAAGGCCCTGCAGCGCACCCAGATCAGCTATTACCAGTACGGCTGGCTGCCGTCGTTGTCGGCTTTCGGCAATTACAACACGGCTTTTCTGAGCAACAACATCTCGGACCTCTACAACCAGCGCCTGCCCAACTCCCTGGCCGGTCTGCAATTTTCGCTGCCCATCTTCCAAGGCACGCGGCGCCTGCAGAACCTGCGCCGGGAGCGGCTCGAAGACCAGCGCCTCGACCAGGGCCTGCTGGCCACCCGCAACCGCGTCAATACCGAGTTTGAGCAGGCGCTGGCGTCTTACAAGAGCTACTATGCCGATTACCTTACCGGACAGCGCAACCTCGCCCTCTCCAAGGAAGTGTACGACGTGGTGCAGCTGCAGTACCGCGAAGGCATCAAAACCTACCTCGACGTCATCGTGGCCCAGACCACCCTGCGCACGGCCCAGCTCAACTACTACCAGGCCCTGTTCCAGGTGCTGAGCAGCAAGGTGGACCTGCTGCGCGCCCAGGGTACGCTGCCGATTCAGTACTGATTAGCTGTCAATAATTGAACGTCATGTCGAGCGAAGCCGAGACATTTCGCGTGCTGACATCGGATAGCGTTTTTCTCTTGTAACGGGAAAGTTACTATCCAGCGAGATTCCTCGACTTCGCTCGGAATGACGAGCTGAAGACTACGTTCTGACCCTACCCCCAACATGAATAAATCCTTTCTCGCCCTCGCCTATGCCGCGGGCCTGCTGGCCTGGACCGGCTGCGGCAACAAGCAGGCCGGCCAGGCGGCCGGCCCGCCGCCCGCCACGCCCGTAACCCTGGTGGCGGCCCGCACCACCGATGCCGTGTACTACGACGAGTACCCGGCCACCGTGGCAGCCCTCAACAACGTGGAGCTGCGCAGCCAAGTGGCGGGCTTTATCACCGGCATCTTCTTCAAGGAAGGCGAAGTGGTACCCAAGGGCAAGACGCTCTACGAAATAGACCGGCGCAAGTACCAAGCGGCGTACCAGCAGGCTGTGGCCGGGCTGCGCGCCACCCAGGCCACGGCCCAGAACGCCAAGGTAAACCTGGACCGCTACCAGCGCCTGGCCCAGCAGGACGCCATTGCCCGCCAGATCGTGGACAACGCCCAGACGGCCTACGCCACCGCCCAGAGCCAGGTGGCCGTGGCCGAAGCCGGCGTGGCCGCCGCCCGCACCGACCTCGACTACTCCCTGATCAAGGCGCCGTTCAGCGGCCGCATCGGCATTTCGCAGGTGCGCCTAGGCTCGCAGGTGAGCCCCGGCAGCACCCTGCTGAACACCATCGGCGGCGAAGACCCGATGGGCGTGGACTTCGTGGTGACCGAGTCCGACATTGCCCGCTTCGGCGAGATGCAGCGCCAGGGCAGCGCCCGCGCCGACTCCACGTTCCGCCTGGAGCTGCCCGACGGCACGTCCTACGGGCAGCCCGGCCGCATCCTGGCCATCGACCGCGGCGTGGACCAGCAAACCGGGACCGTGCGGGTGCGGGTGCAGTTTTCGAACCCCGACCGGAAGCTGAAGGACGGCATGAGCGCCGTGCTGCGCGTGCTCAACCGGCAGTCGGGGCGCCGCGTGGTGGTGCCTTTCCGGGCCATCGTGCAGCAGATGGGCGAGAACTTCGTGTTCGTGGCCGGCGACAGCAGCAAGGCCCGCCAGATCAAGGTGCAGCTGGGCCCGCGCCTGCGCGACCAGATCGTGGTGCTGGATGGCCTCCAGGACGGCGACCAGGTGGTGACCGAGGGCCTGAACCGCCTGCGCGACGGCGGCCTGATTCAGGCCGGGCCGGCCCCGGCGGCGGGCGGCGCCCCCACGGCGGCCGCGGCCAAGTAACAAGCGGAAAAATCGTCTGTCATCCTGCGCCAAGCGCAGGAGCTTAGCCCCGCAGAACGGCCGGCGTCAGGTGGTTTCTATCTGGCGTGATAAGGTCCTGCGCTTGGCGCAGAATGAGAGGAAAAACAACGTATCTGACGTAACCAGCCCCCAATCGTCAGGCTCCCCCTCGCCGCAGGGCAGGGGGCCAGGGGTGAGGCCCTTATGATTGCAGAAACCTTTATCCGGCGCCCCGTCACGGCCATTGTCATCTCGCTGGTCATCGTGCTGGTGGGGGTGCTGGCCATCCTGAACCTGCCCGTGGGGCAGTACCCGGAAATCACGCCGCCGACGGTATCGGTGAACGGCACCTACACCGGGGCCGACGCGCAAACCGTGGAGCAAACCGTGGCCACGCCCGTGGAAGTGCAGGTGAACGGCACGCCCGGCATGACTTACCTGCAGAGCAACAGCACCAGCAATGGGCAGATGAGCATGACGGTGAACTTCGAGGTGGGTACCAACATCAACATCGCCGCCCTCGACGTGCAGAACCGCGTGGGCATTGCCCTGCCTACGCTGCCGCAGGAAGTGCAGCGCCTGGGCCTGACGGTGCGCAAGCGCAACCCGAGCATCCTGATGCTGGTGGCCATGTACTCGCCCAAGGGCACGCACAGCACCACCTTCCTCGACAACTACTCCAACGTCTTCGTCAAGGACGCGCTGCTGCGCACCAAGGGCGTGGGCGACATCGTGAGCCGAGCCGACGACTTTTCGATGCGCGTGTGGCTGAACCCCGACAAACTCTCGCAGCTCGGCGTGACGGCCCAGGAAGTGACGGCCGCCATTCAGGAGCAGAACGCGCAGATTGCGGCCGGCTCCATCGGCGCGCCGCCGGCCCAGACCGGGCAGACGTTTGAGTACATCGTGTTCGTGAAGGGCCGCCTCACCAGCACCGAGGAGTTTGGCGACATCGTAGTCAAGACCCGGCCCGAGGACGGCTCGGTGGTGTACCTCAAGGACGTGGCCCGCGTGGAGCTGGGCAAGTTCAACTACGCCAACAACTCCTTCGTGGACGGCAAGCGCGCCGCCTACCTGCTGGTGTACCAGGCGCCCGGCGCCAACGCGCTCGAAACCTTCGACAACGTGAATGCCACCATGGCCCAGCTGAAAAAGCAGTTTCCGGCCGACCTGGACTACATCGTGCCCTTCGAGTCGGCGACGGTGGTGAAGGTGTCCATCAACGAGGTGCTGCACACGCTGGTGGAGGCCCTGGTGCTGGTGGTCATCGTGGTGTACCTGTTCCTGCAGAGCTGGCGCTCCACGCTCATCCCGGTGCTGGCCATTCCGGTGTCCATCGTGGGTACGTTTCTGTTCTTCATCCCGCTGGGCTTCACCATCAACACGCTCACCATGTTCGGCTTCGTGCTGGCCATCGGCATCGTGGTCGACGACGCCATCGTGGTGGTGGAAGCCGTGGAGCACAACATGAACGAGCGGGGGCTGAGCCCGCGCGAGGCCACGCTGGCGGCCATGCGCGAAATTTCGGCCCCGGTCATTGCCATTGCCCTGATTCTGGCGGCCGTGTTCGTGCCGGTGGGCTTCATTCCGGGCATCACCGGGCGCCTGTACCAGCAGTTTGCCATTACCATTGCCATTTCGGTGCTGATTTCGGCCTTTGTGGCCCTTTCGCTGACGCCCGCGCTCTGCGTGCTGCTGCTCAAGCCCCACAAGCGCGACGCCGAATCCAAAGGCCTGGACCGCTTCTTCTTCAAGTTCAACACGTGGTTTGACCGCGTGACGGGCAAGTACGGCAACGGCGTGCAGCGGGGCATCAAACACTCGCGGCTGGTGGTCATCATCCTCGTCTGCATCGTGGCCGGCACCGGGCTGCTGTTCAAGAACAAGCCCTCCGGCTTCATCCCGACCGAGGACGAAGGCCGCCTGTTCGTCACCTTCACGCTGCCCGAAGCCTCCTCCACGGAGCGTACGGTGGCCACGCTGCAGGAGGTGATGAAGGAGCTAAGCCAGATCAAGGGCATTGCCCACTACGCCGGCCTGGGGGGCCTGAACGTGGTGAACTTCTCCTCCAAGTCGAACAGCGGCACCGTGTTCTGCCAGCTGGCGCCCTGGGATGAGCGCAAAGACAAGGAGCAGCAGCTGCAGGGCCTCATTGCCACCGTGCAGCAACGCCTGAGCCGCCTGCGCGAAGCCAACATCGTGGTCATCTCGCCCCCGGCCATTCCGGGCCTGGGCAACTCGGGCGGCTTCTCGTTTGTGCTGCAGGAGCGCGAGGCCGGCGGCGACATCAAGAACTTCGACGCCAACCTGCAGGCCTTCCTCGGCGCGCTGCGCAAGCGGCCCGAAATTGCGGCCCCGTTTTCGTTCTTCACCGCCAACACGCCGGGCTACCAGCTCACCATCGACCGCGAAAAGGCCAAGAAGCTGGGCGTCTCGATTTCGGACATCGGCACGGCCCTGCGCACCTACCTCGGCTCGGCCTACGTGAACGACTTCACGCTCTACGGCCGCAACTTCCGCGTGGTGACGCAGGCCGACAGCACGCACCGGGCCGACATCAGCAACCTGGGCCAGTACTACGTGCGCAACTCCTCGGGCGGCATGGTGCCGCTGAGCACCGTCACCAGCTACAAGCGCAGCGAGTCGGCGCCGCTCATCTCGCACTACAACCTCTTCCGCTCGGCCGAAATCAACGGCAACGCCGCCCCCGGCTACTCCTCCGGCGACGCCATTCAGGCCCTGAAGGAAACCGCCGAGCAGGCCTTGCCGCAGGGCTACGGCTACGAGTTTTCGGGCCTCTCGCGCGAGGAGCAGATTGCCGGGGGGCAGACGGTGTACATTTTCGCCCTCTCGCTGATCTTCGTGTTCCTGTTCCTGGCCGCGCTCTACGAAAGCTGGTCGGTGCCGTTCTCGGTGCTGCTGGCCGTGCCGCTGGGCGCCTTCGGGGCCATCCTGGCCCTCACGTTCCTGCCCAAGCTCACCAACAACGTGTACGCGCAGATCGGCCTGATTACGCTGATCGGCCTGTCGGCCAAAAACGCCATTCTGATCATCGAATTTGCCAAGGAGCGCGTGGACCGGGGCATGCCCTTGGTGGAAGCCACCCTGGAAGCCGTGCGCCTGCGCCTGCGCCCCATCGTGATGACCTCGCTAGCCTTTATCCTGGGCGTGCTGCCGCTGGTCTTTGCCTCGGGCGCCGGCGCGCAGAGCCGCCAGACCATCGGCTGGACGGTACTCGGCGGCATGATTTCGGCCACGGTGCTGGCCATCTTCATCGTGCCGGTGCTCTACGTGCTCATCACGCGCGTGGCCTACGGCAAAGCCAAGCTGGCCGAGCTGGAAGCCAGCTACCAGCCCGACGAGGAGCACGGCGGCCCGCCCGCCGCCCCGGCGGCTCCGCAGCCCGCCTAGCGGCGTCGGATGCATGATCCATACTAAAAGGCCCGGACGCGTTTGTCCGGGCCTTTTTTGCGGGCAACCGCGTGGGGGGAGCGACGCCAAGGTGGTCTGTATATGCAGCTATTCTATTATTTGGGCTGTCTTTTCCGTATCTTACACGAAGGATGATGGTGCCGCAACACCGTTTCGCATAGCCGAAACCAGTTGGGCCGAGGGGGAGAAACAGGGTACTGGCTACCCGACTTGCAGGAGCTGCCGGCATGCGTGCCGGCGGTTGGGAATGAAGAAGTTGGGGCGCCCAACGCTTACCGTCATGCATTCCTCATCCGTACTCTACGACTTGTTGGTTATCCTGCTGCTGTCGGTGGGCGTAACCCTGCTCTTCAACCGCATCAAGCTGCCGTCCATCATCGGATTTTTGGTGACGGGCATGCTGGCGGGGCCCTACGCGCTGGGGCTGGTGAAAGTGCCGGCCAAGGTCGACCACGTGGCCGAGCTGGGCGTGATGCTGCTCATGTTCACCATCGGCCTGGAGTTTTCGGTGCAGAGCCTGGCGCGCATCAAGCGCGCGGTGTTTCTAGGCGGCACCCTGCAGGTGGGGCTCACGGTGGCCGTGGTGGCGGTGCTGGCCCTGGCCGCCGGCTGCACGCCCGGCACGGCGGTTTTCTGGGGCTTTCTGCTCTCGCTCAGCAGCACGGCCATCGTGCTGAAGGTGATGCAGGAGCACATGGAGGTGGAATCCATGCACGGGCAGATCGTGCTGGCCATCCTTATTTTTCAGGACATCGTGGTGGTGCCCATGATGCTGCTCACGCCGCTGCTCAGCGGGCAAGCGGGTGGCAGCCCCTGGCTGGGGCTGGGGGTGATGCTGGCCAAAATGATGGCGGTGGTGGCCGTGGTGGTGGTAGGGGCCCGCTACCTGATGCCCCGGCTGCTGCTGGCAGTGGTGCGCACCCGCAGCCGCGAGCTGTTTCTGCTCACCATCATCGGTACCTGCCTGGGCGTGGCCTGGCTGACCGAAATGGCCGGGCTATCGATGGCGCTGGGCGCCTTCATGGCCGGGCTGATCATCTCCGAGTCGGAGTACAGCTACGAGGCGGTGAGCAACGTGCTCCCGTTCCGCGAGATTTTCGCCAGCTTCTTTTTCGTGTCCATCGGCATGCTCTTCGACGTGCACGTGCTGCTGGACCACCCCGTGCAGATTCTGGTCATCACCCTGGGCGTGATGGCACTGAAGATGCTGCTGACGCCGGCCGCCGCCGTGTTTCTGCGCGTGCCCATCGGCGAGGTGCTGCTGGCGGGCGTGGCCCTGGCCCAGGTCGGGGAGTTTTCCTTCGTGCTGTCGCGGGCCGGGCTGGATGCCGGCCTCATCAAGCCCGACAGCTACCAGATCTTCCTCGCCATATCGGTGCTCACCATGTGCTGCACGCCCCTGGTGATGCGCCTGGCGGGCCCCGCGGTGGCCTGGGTGATGCGCCTGCCGCTGCCGCTGCGCCTGGAGCAGCAGCTGCACTCCGACGCCGACCTGCCCACCCAGCCCCTGGCCGCCGCCGAAAAGCCGCTCACCGACCACCTCGTCGTGGTGGGCTACGGGCTGAACGGGCGCAACCTGGTGCGGGCCGCCAAGTTTGCCAAGCTGCCCTACGTCATCCTGGAGGCCGACCCCGACAAGGTACACCGGGGCCTGAAGCGCGGGGAGCGGATCGTGTACGGCGACGTGACGCACGAGCACGTGCTGGAGCACGTGGGGGTGGCCCGGGCCCGGGTGGTGGTGCTGGCCATATCCGACCCGGCCGCCAGCCTGCGGGCCGTGGCCGCTATCCGGCGCCTCAATCCCACGGCCTGCATCCTCGTGCGCAGCCTCTACCTGCACGAGCGGAAGCAGCTGTACCGCGTGGGCGCCACCGAGGTCATTTCCGAAGAGCAGGAAACCTCCATGGAGGTGCTGGCCCACGTGCTGGCGCGCTTCCTGGTGCCCCTGCACGAAATCGAAAAGCTCATCGTCGAGCTGCGCCACGGCAGCCACGCCATGCTGCGGCCCCGCTCGCTCACGCGCGCCGCGTGGTCGGGCATGCACGTGGGGCTGGCGGGCGGCGAGCTGGCCGGCGTGCCCGTCGACGTGGACCCGCGGGCGCACCTGGTGGGCCGCAGCCGCCTCGAATCGGAGGTGCGCCAGTGCTTCGGGCTGAGCCTGCTGGCCATCCGCCGCAGCGGCAACCCGCTGGAGCAGGTCACCGACGACACCGTCATCCGCCTCCACGACACGCTCTACGTCTTCGGCCAGCCCGAGCAGGTCAGGCGGCTGATGGACGAGGTGCAGCCCGCCGAGGCCTAGAACCGCCTCCGGCGCCGCGCCGCGCCGGTCAGCGGCGCGCCTGCTGGCCCTGCGCCTCCAGCGCCTGCACCCGCCGCGCCAGATCGGCCGCGGCGGCCTGAGCGGCGGTGGTATGCTGCTGCAAGGCGGCGTGCTGCTGCTGCAGCTCGGCCAGCTGGCGGGCCAGCTCTTGCGTAGCCGACACGTTCAGCATGGCCAGCGCCTCGTAGTCCACGGTGCGCACGTCCGGGTGCTCCAGCCCGTAGACGAACAGCCCGGCGGGCAGCGCGCCGGCCAGCGCGGCCGGGCGGCGCACCAGCAGCTGGGCCGTGCCGGGCGCGGCGGCGTGGGCCACGGCGGTTTCCAGCAGGCGGCCGTCGGGCAGCACCAGGCGCAGGCGCTGGCCGGGCGCGGCGCCGGCGGGCGGCACGGGCACGGCCAGGGCCAGCAGCGAGTCGCCGGGCAGGGCCGTAAGGCCCTTGGCCACCTGGTAAATGTCGGGCAGGAAGCCGCGTTGGCGGTTTACGGCCTGCGGAAACACGTCCTCCACTTCCTGGGCAATGACTTTCTTAAAGCGCCGGTCCCCGAACTGCGCCCGGTCGCGCATCCGGTAATCGGTGATGCGCAGGCGCTGCAGCAGGGCCAGGTCGGCGGCGCGGTCGGAGAGGCCGATGAGGGTTTTCAGGCGCCGGTCGGACGTGGCATTGAACTCCGCGGCCACCACGCGGGCCGAAGCCCGGATGCTCACCGCGTTGGTGCCGCCCCCGTTGTAGCCGGTGGGGCTCGGGCCCACGTTGGCCAGGTAGGCGTAGCCGCCGACGGCGGCGTTGACGCTGGTTTGCACGTCGAGCGGCACGCCCGGCGAGCTGGTGCCAATGCCCACGTAGCCGCTGCTGGTCAGGCCCAGGCCGCTGGTGCCCAGGTTGCCGCTGGCGTCGGCCGTCACCAGGCGGGTGGCCGCGCCGGCCAGCCCTTCCAGGCGCACGGTGCTGCCCGCGCCGGCCACGTGCAGCTCGGCCTGGGGGGCGGCCGTGCCCACGCCCACGCGGTTGCCGGTGCTGGCCAGCACGGGGGTGGGCGCGGTGGTGCTGCTGCGGTAGCGGATGGAGCCGTTCAGCGAGTAGTTGGCCAGCGTGGAGCCGCCCGTGTGAATGGCGCCGCCGCCGATGGTGGCGCCGGCCACCACCCGCACGGCCGTGCCCCCGCCAAACGAGAGCCGCAGCGTGTACGGCTGCCCGGCCGCCAGCGCGGGCGGGGTGTCCAGCGTGTAGGTGCGCACGCCGGGGCCGGTGGGCGCCACCGTAAAGGTTTGGGCGCTGCCCACCTGCGTGCCGCCCAGGCCCGCCCCGTTCAGGAAGCTTACCGTGAGGCTGGTGCCGCCGGGGCTGTCGAGGCTGAGCCCGACGGACGTGACGACCGCCGCCACCGGCAGGGTAAACGACTGGCCCAGCGGGTTATCGGTGAAGTTCAGCACGCTGCTGCCGCCCACCGGGCTCAGGGACTGCTCCGCGCCGGTGGGGGTGGTGGTGGTGCCGGAGGTGGTGCGGAAGTCGCCGGTGACTTCCAGCGGCACCTGCGGGGCGGTGTTGCCGATGCCCACGCTGCCCGTGCTGCTCACGCTCAGGCCCTGGGCGCCGCCGCCGGTCAGCAGCTGGCCGTTCAGGTTCAGGGCCTGGGTGGCGGTGTGGTTGCCCAGGTTGTCGGGCTGGCCGGCCAGCGGCAGCCACTGCGTGCCGGTGTGGTAGTAGTAGCCGGCCGGGGCCGGGGGGCTGGTGCTGGCGTCGGTCTGGTACACGAGCAGGCCGGCGGCGGCGTTCGAGATGCCCGTGCGCTGCTGGTAGGTCAGGCGCGGGGGCAGCAGGCCGCGGCCGGTGCTGCTGATGTCCAGCGCGGCCGAGGCGTGCGGCGTGCTGGTGCCGATGCCCACCGACTGGGCGGCGGCGTGGAAACTACCGGCGCTGAGCAGCGCCGCAGCCAGGTAGCGGTAGAAGACGTTCATGCAGGCAACGTAAGGGCCGGATAATCCCGGTAAAACTGCGACAAATATTTGGCCCGCGCAATGCACGCCGCCCTTGCAAAGCCCGGCCGCAACCCGCATCTTTCGCCCGCTTACCGCCGCTCCTTATCCGCCTGGCCCGGGCCCCCTGACACGCCGCGCTTGCCCGCCCCGGCCGCCGTCTTTTCTCGTTAGCTCTATCCTCTTTTCACCCGGCTCTCATAGCCAATGGAGTTGTTCCCGAATTAGCAAACTCGCGTCAGCCCGTCCTGCTGAGCCTCGCGAATCATTTCTACCGCTTCGTTGAATGCTAGCTGGCGAAGCGGTAGAGATGCTTCGACAAGCGGACGCCAGATCGAGCATGACCGGTTTTTGCCGGTTTTCTATTCGGGAACAACTCTAATCAATTCTCGCAGGATATTTCCCCCCCAACCGGCTTGTTGGTGCCCGAGCGGAATGTGTACGGCCGGGCCGGTGGCTGTCCCGGGGGTGTTGTTGGCGCGGCCGGGGTACCAAAAGCCCCTTCGCCGGGCCCCGTGGGCTGCTTTGCCGCCGCTTTTACCGTCATTTCGGGAGTAATGGGCGCCTTGGCTGGCGGCGGCGGCCCGGTTCCCTGTCATTGCCCGGTCTCCTATCTTTGAGCAAACCCCCGCTCCATGGAAAACGCCATCCGCTCGCTGCGCATCCGCAACTTTAAGTCAATCAAGGATGTGACGCTGCAGCCGCGCCGCGTGAACCTGCTCATCGGCCAGCCGAACGTGGGCAAGTCCAACGTGCTGGAGGCGCTGAGCTTGTTGGGGACGGGTCTCTACGACCGGAGCAACCGGTTTATGGATGAGGTAATCCGGTATGAAACGGTGTCCAACCTGTTTTACGATAACGATACCAGTGTGCCGGTGATAGTAGAGTCCGCTGATTTACAGGCCGTATTGGGAGCAGACATCATCGGCCAGTATCAGTTTTTGCAGTTTTCCAATGTTTTGCACAGTGCCGCCTTAGCTCAGCAGGAGGCAGAACAAAGTAACCGTGGCGTTTCCTCTACGGCTTGGGGTGCATTGTCGCTGCGGCCTATGTTGCGGCGATTAGCCCCGGAATTTCAGGAGCATGAAGCCGCATTTAGTTTCTGTGACATGCCCTTGCAGCCTGACGGAAGAAGCGCGGGCTCCACTACCAGCTTATACTCAAACGTATCGGCCTTGCCCAAAAAGTATGTTTATCGAGTCGGTCAGCCGCATAATCAGCTTTACCGGTACTCATTTCTGGCGCCTCCGAGTGGGTACAATCTGTGGGAAGTGGTGCAGTTCCACCCCGCGCTGCGGAAGTATGTGGCCGCCCTCTTCAAACCCTACGGGCAAAAGCTGGTGTTGCGGGTAGGGGAGCGAAAATTCGAGATTCAAAAAGAGGAAGAGGATCTGGTTTACAACTATCCTTATTCGCTCATCGCCGACACCTTGCAGCGCATCATATTCTACACAGCGGCCATTGAATCCAATAAAAACTCGGTGCTACTCTTCGAGGAACCCGAGGCGCACTCCTACCCCGGCTACGTGGCCGGGCTGGCGCGGCGCATGGTGGACAGCGAAACCAACCAGTTCTTCGTGGCCACCCATAGCCCCTACCTGTTCACAGAGGTGGTGGAGCAGATGCTGCCCTACGAAGATAAAATCGGCGAGCTAGGCATTTTCGTGGCGTATTACGAGGACCACCAGACCAAAATTCACCAGCTTACCGATGAGCAGATGCTCAGCATCCGCAGCGACTCCGTGGACGTGTTCCTGAACATGCGCCGCTTCATTCCGCGCCCCGCCGATGCCTGAGTACGCCCAGTTCGTGCCCGAGTGCAACGTGGATACGGCCTTGGCGCTGGCCTTGCTCTCTTTCCGCTACGAGTTCGTCAGCCACCGGCAGGGCATCAGCCAAGTAGCCCGCGTGCTGCAGGAGCAGGCTGCCGCGCCCCACGACCGACGCCGGGTGGTGGGGCTGGTAGATGCCGATAAGAAATTTGCCCAGTCCCTGTACCTGCGGCAGTTTACGGAGCTGGTCTTCGGTGGCCCCACCCATATTCACCAAGTGCTTCGGCACCCGCAGCGGCCTTATCAGCACCTCATTGTGCTAAACCCTGCCTGCGACGCGTGGCTGTATCACACGGCCGGAGCTGCCGGCATCCACCTGCCCGACTTGGGTCTGCCAGCCGCCCTGCCTGACTTTATCCGTTTCTGCAAGCAGGAGGACGTAGAAGAAACCCCGCCCATGCAGCGCCTGCTGCGCGCCATCCGGCAGGCGCGCCCCGCCCCCTACCGCGAACTGGCCGCGTTCGTGGCCGACGTCATGGATTTGGGCGCGCCCCAACAGGTCGGTTAGAAGACGGGTCTACGCCTTGGCCGCCCGGCGCGGCTTTGGGGGGGCGGGCGCCTCGGCCGCCGCCGCCAGCTGCCGGTACTGCTCGAAAAGGAATTCCAGGCGGCTCAGCTCGGTGGGGAAGGCCGCCGGGCGGTAGCACAGGTCCACAGCGCGGTCTAGCTCCTGGTGGGCACGCACCAGCGCGGGCGGCATGGTGAGCGGGTCGTAGAGGGTGGCCAGGCTCTCGGTGGGGAACTGCTGGCGCACGGTCAGCACCTGTTGGGCCTTGGCTTCCACGGCCGCTACTTGCTTGGGGCTGGGCGCGGTGGGGAAGGGGAAGTTGTTGTAGACTAAATCCTTTGAGTAGCGGAAGTCGCTTTTTAGACGTCCACATATCTGACGAACCCACGCCATATGCATGGCGGAGGTCATAACTCCAAATTGATAAAGGGTAGCTTCTGGTACTATCGAGCAACTGTTGTTTGCAATACAATCTGGCGGCATAAAGCCAATAGGAATGTACCTTCTCGATTCAGATGAATGGAGGGGAATAATCAGATATTGAGTGGAGGGCTGTTTTGTATCACGAAATAAGCTGGGCACAAGAGCAAATTTCTGGGTAGAAGGAGCAGTACTCGCTTCCCTGAATTGCTTTACTAGTTTAATGCGCTCTTGTACCATTGGCATATTCTTCACATCTGAAGGTGTAGCATCTACGAGCCATAAGCACCACCGCTGTTTATTATTAATAAATTCATGTGCGCCGATGAGAGGGCGAATAAAGCGAAGAGCCAACGGCTCCGCTGCCAGCAGTTCTTGCTTTGCCTCTTCATCCAATATCAAATGCCCTCCATCTAAGGGCATGTTTCCGAAACGCATTGGTGCAATAGGAGCTATAGGTTTGCTACGACTGCCGACAACAACATTCTCAGCATCTACTAAATAAGGGTTGATGTTCTTCACGCGCAGCTCCTGCGGTTCGCTTTTGGGCGTGGCGTAGTCGAACAGGCGGCGCACCGGCGGCGCTTCCAGCCCGAAGCCGACGATGATGCAAAACACGTTGGCGTTGCCGCGGGCCTCGTTGCTCCACTTGAAGGTGCGGTGCGCAAACTGAATGTGGATGCCGTAGCGGCCCAGCATTTCGCCCCACAGGATGCTCACCTGCTCGCCCTGCGTGATGCTGTTGGTGCTGACGAGGGCCACTTTCACGGCCGTGCCCTGAATGTATTGGGCGGCTTTTAGGTACCACGCGGCCACAAAATCGAGCACGCCCGCGCCTTGCAGCTTCGGCCCGGCCACGGCCAGCAGCTCGCGGCGCTGCGGCTCGGTCATCAGCTTCGAGCCGATAAACGGCGGATTGCCCAGGATGTAGGTGTCCGCTCCTACGCCGCTGCCGCTGCTAGAGTCGCCGAGTCGCCGAGTCGCCGAGTCGCCGAGTCGCCGAGTCGCCGACGTATTGTAAATCGGGCAAGTTCAGCACGTCTTTCCAGTCCACCAACAGCGCGTTGCCGTGCACGATTTTGGCGGTGCGCGTCAGGGGCAGGCGGGCGTAGTAGGTGCCGAAGGCTTCGGAGAAGCGCATGTTCATCTGGTGGTCCATCAGCCACATGGCCACCTCGGCAATGCGGGCGGGAAATTCCTCCACCTCGATGCCGTAGGCCTGGTCCACCTGCACGCGGGCCAGCAGAGTCAGGTTGACGGTCTGGCGGTCGGGGCCGGCCGGGTACTGCCGCTCCAGGATTTCGAACTCCAGGCGGCGCAGCTCCCGGTAGGTCACCACCAGGAAGTTGCCGCAGCCGCAGGAGGGGTCGAGGAAGCGGGTGCGCTCCAGGCGGCGGTGCAGCGCGTCGAGGCGGCGCCGGTCGTGGCCGGCGGCGCGCAGCTCCTGCTCCAGCTCGTCCAGGAACAGCCCGCGGATGACCTTCAGGATGTTGGTCTCGGAGGTGTAGTGGGCGCCCAGGTTGCGGCGCTTCACCGGGTCGGTCACCGACTGGAACAGGGAGCCGAAGATGGCCGGCGAAATGCGCGACCAGTCGAAGTACGTGCAGCGGATGAGCTGCTGGCGCAGGGCCGCGTCGAAGGCCGGGAAGGGGAAGAACTCCGTGAACAGGGAGCCGTTGACGTAGGGCAGCACCTGCAGGTACTCGGGCAGGCTGCGCTGGCGCTGGGCGGCGGGCTGGTCGAGCACCTCAAACCACTGCGCGAGGCGGGTGCCCACGTCGGAGCCGTCGGGGCGGGTGTGCTCTTCCAGGAAGGCCCGGAAGGCGTCTTTCTCGAAGATGCCGGTGTCTTCGGCAAACAGGCAGAAGAGCACCCGCACCAGCAGCACCTCCAGCTTGTGGCCGTGGTAGCCGCCGTGCAGCAGGGCATCGTGCAGGGCACCCATGAGCTCGGCGGCCTGCACGTTGGCGGGGTCTTCGGCGGCGTACTGGCGCTTCTGGTAGCCGGTGAGGAAGGCGAAGAGGTGCAGGTGCTGGTGCAGCTCTTCCAGCGGAAACTCGTGCTGCTGGCCTTCCTCCAGGTCGTAGAGGCGGAAGCGGGCGAAATCGGAGACGAGGATGTACTTGGGCAGCTCGTAGTCCTGCAGGCCGGGGAAGTAGTCGATGGCCTGCTGGTAGGCGCGGTCCAGGTCCTTGCCCCGGCTTTTGTGCTCCACCAGCAGGGTGCCTTTCCAGAACAGGTCGATGAAGCCCTGCTGGCCGGAGAGCTTCTTCACCGGCTCCTCGAAGGAAGCCACGCGGCGGCGGTTCAGGCCGAACACCTGGAAGAAGTCAATCCAGAACGCCTTGGCCTCGGCATGTTCGCGGGTTTCGCCCTGCCACTCCTGGGCAAAGCGGATGGCGCGGTCTTTTAGCTCGGATAAGGAAAGGGGCATAGGGGAAGAATTGCCGGTAAACGGGCCGGCACCCGGGGGACAATAGGCCCGGAAGATACGACGCCCGCCCCGCCGCGAGCCGGCAACCAGGGCGCTTCCTGGGCTGCTCACCAGGGCCGTGACAGGGTGTACGTCACAATTACGCTCTGCAAGGCGCAGGAGCCGCTGCGGTTGGCCTGAAACTGCAGGTAGTAGTTGGAGCTGTTGTCAATGGTAACGTTGGTGTTCAGCGACACTTCCTGGATGTTAGCGTTGTCGGCGGCCAGCGTGGCCCAGGCCGTTTCGCCGCCCGTGTAAAAGACCATGCCCGGCTCGGGGCGGCGCCAGCTCAGGCGCAGCTGGGTGGGCGTGGTGGTGCTGCCGTCGTTGTCGATTACGCGGAGCTGGAGCTGGGTCACCACCGCCCCGGCAGGCAGGCGCAGCGGGGCCGCCAGGTTGCCCACGCCGCTGCCCGACATGTACACGCCCTGCGGGTTGCCCGAGCCCAAGGACGCGAGCACCGCGTCGTAGCTGCCGTTGGAGACGGCCCGAAAATCCGCCGGGGTGACCACGTACGTGTAGGTGAGAGGCGTCGTGTACACAAACCCGGTGGCGCGGGCGGTGCCGTTCACGTCCAGGGCCTGCTGCGGGCTGCTGGTGCCGATGCCCACGTTGCCGTTGTTGGCGATGCGCAGGCGCTCCTGCCAGCCGGTGCTGGTGCCGGTCAGGAAGCGGTGCACGCCCAGGTTGTTGTTGCTGGGGCCGGCGTAGTAGTCCAGGGTCCAGCCGCTGCCGTGGGCCAGCTTCGGGCCGGTGGCGCCGTAGTCGCGCAGCAGCAGCAGCTTGTCGCCGTCGTTCGCGTTGTATTTCAGCGGCTCGGTGGCGGTGTGGTCGCCCAGGTTGTCGCCCACCGAGGCCACGGTCTGGGTGCTCAGGTTGCCGGCGGCGTCGGCCGTCACTAGGCGGGTGCCCGTGCCGGCGAGCTGATCGAAGCGGCTGGCGCCCACCACGTGCAAGGGCGCCTGAGGGCTGCCGGTGCCCACGCCCACGCGCCCCGCCTCGGCGTGGAGCAGGGGCGCCTCGGGGCTGGGCAGCTGCACCCCGACGCTGAAGAGCAGGTCGCGCCCGGCCCCGGCCGACGATTGCCCGCCGGAGTAGGCGTCGTTGGCGGAGTACGAAACCAGCAACGAGCCTGGCGAGTTGCCCAGGCGGCTGAGGACGAGGCGGTACTGCTGGCCCGCCTGCACCGCCAAGCCGCTGGGCAGCGACGCGGTGAGGCCGGCCGTGGTGGCAATTGTCGTGACCGACGTTTGCGGGGTGGTGGCCGGCAGCGGCCCCTGCAGCTCCACGCGCACCGTGGTGGTGCCCGTCATGGTGCCCTGCGGGTCGCCCGTCACGCGCAGCTCCCGCAGCAGGCCCGACTGCAGCACCGTAAACGTCTGGCTGGCGCCGTTCAGGTTCACCGAGCCGGCCGGGGCGGCCGCATTCCCGGCGTCGGGCGCGGCGGTGGGCTGGTAGGTGCCGGGCCACGCCGAGACGGTGAGCGGCTGGGTGCCCGCGGCCACGGTGGTGGGCTGCGTGAGCGCGCCGCCCAGCTGCACGGCCGCGCCGCTCTTGGTGAGCCCGTTCTCGGCCGTCACGGCGGCGGCCTGCTGGTTGGGCAGGCTCAGCCACTGCCCGCTGAAGTAGTACCAGAAGCCGGGCTGCGCGCCGTCGGTCTGAAACACCATCAGGCCCGCGGGCAGGCCCGCGCCCATGCCCAGGCGCTGGGCTTCGGTGAGGCGCGGGATGAGCAGGCCCTTGTCGGTGCTGCGGATGTCCAGGGCCGCCGCGGCGTCGGGCGCGGCGGTGCCGATGCCCACCGACTGGGCGCGGGCCGCGCCGGCGCTCAGCAGCAGGGCGGCCAGGGCTAAGGAGTAGAGTGACTGCATGGTCAGCGGAAAAAAAGATGAGCAACTATGCCTGAAATGCAGGCCGGAGCGAAGCTCGCCGGCTGGCAAGCACGGCGCAGCAGCGGTCAGAGGTCCCCTGGTTTCGGGGCCGGCCCCTTGCCCGCCCCGTGGTCGGGCAAGGGGCCCACGCACGGGCCGGGTCCGGTCTCAGGGCGCCACGCGGGCGCAGGTGCAGTACAGGCGCACGGCCCGGCTGCTGGTGCTCGTGTTGCTCACAATCAAGCGCCAGCGCGTCTCGGGGGCGGCGGGGTCGGGGCCGGAGTAGTTCACGGTGATGTCGCTGGCGGCGGCGTTCCAGTCGCGGTGGCCGCCGCCGCCGCCCAGCACGCGCATACCGGCCGGGCACAAGAGCACGAACTGGCCGCGGCTGTTGCCGCCAATCGCGTCGTCGCTGGTGACGAGCATCCAGCCCACGGCGGTGGTGCCCTGCACGGTCAGGTCGCCGCCCACGGTGGCGGCGTCTCTCACGCGGGCGCTGCCGCTCACGTCGAGCCGGGCGCTGGGGTTGCCCGTGCCGATGCCCACGTTGCCGTTGTCGAGGATGCGCAGGCCCTCGTTGCCGCCGTCGTTGCTGAGCCAGCGCCCGTTCAGGCCCAGGTTCTGAGTGGCGGTGTGGTTGCCCAGGTTGTCGCCGGCGGTGCTGGTTGGAATGCGGTTCCACTGCCCGCCGAAGTAGTACCAGAAACCGGGCGCGGGCCCGTCGGTCTGAAACACCATCAGGCCCGCGGGCAGGCCCGCGCCCATGCCCAGGCGCTGGGCTTCGGTGAGGCGCGGGATGAGCAGGCCCTTGTCGGTGCTGCGGATGTCCAGCGCCGCTTTCGGATCGGGCGTGCTGGTGCCGATGCCCACCGCACCGCCGGTCTGGGCGCGCAGGGCGGTGGGCAGCCCCAGCAGCAGCAGGAGCAGCGCGAGGTAGCTGTTTCGCATAGCAGAAGGTTGGGTAGAAGCGGGTGAATAAGCGCGGCGGCGGCAAAACTAAGCAGCCAGGCTAGGCAACAAAAGGCCCCCCCAGCAGAAGCGGCCGTTGGGGCGGGCTTAGTCGGGCTGGGGCACGGTGTAGCCGATGCGCACGCAGAACAGCAGGCTGCCACTGCTGTTCTGGGCCAGACGCACGCGCAGGTTGTACGTGTACAAATCGTTGCGTACGGTGTGGCTGGTGGGTTGCGTGACGGTTTGCCAGTCGCCGGTTTCGGTTGTCAGGGCCACTTGGCCCACGTAGGCCACGTTGATATTGGTACCGCTGGCCGCCGGCAGAATAGCGCCCAGCAGGGCCTGAGGAGCCACGCTGGTACCGTCGTTGTCGAAGGCAATAAGCGTGAGACTGGTAATGGTGGCGCCCTGGGGCAGCTGCACCGGCGCTACCACGTAGCCCGGCTGCCCGACGGTGCCATTCGGCAGGTTGAGCATCAGCGGGGAGCCCGTGGCCGAACCAATCGTCACGTTGGTAGCGTAGACGTGGGGCGCCGAGCTGATGAAGGCCGCGGCACTCACGGTGAGGTAGCGCGTCTGAGCCGTGCTGTAGGTAAAGGCATCGGCCTGGGCGGTGCCGTTCACGTCCAGGGCCTGCTGCGGGTCGCTGGTGCCGATGCCCACCCGGCCGTTGCCCCGGATGCGCAGCAGCTCGGTGCCGGTGCCGTTTTTGCCCCCGGCGTAGAACACGTGGCTGGCCCCGGCGGCGTCCACGTGGTAGTTCAGCTGCCCGCCGCTCACGCCGAAGCCGTAGTGGTTGCTGGTGCTGCCGCCGTCCCAGAGCGTGATTTTGGGCTCGGTGACGGTGGGCGTGATGCTCAGGCGCGTGTTTGGGCTGGCCGCCCCGATGCCCACGAGGCCGTT
This sequence comes from Hymenobacter coalescens, assembly GCF_054783195.1. Classification (NCBI taxonomy): domain Bacteria; kingdom Pseudomonadati; phylum Bacteroidota; class Cytophagia; order Cytophagales; family Hymenobacteraceae; genus Hymenobacter; species Hymenobacter coalescens. The sequence goes on from NZ_BAAGRA010000016.1 coordinate 158,494, forward strand.
GTTGGTCCACGTAAGTACCGATTGGCGGAACCCGTCGCGGTTGATGCCCAGCACGCCGCCGGTGTAGCCGTAGAGCACCGGCCCGTCGATGGTCTGGCCGAGCCAGTTTTTGACGCTGTTGCTGTTGCCGTACCAGCCCAGGCCGTGGTTGCCGTCGGTGGTGCCCCGCAGACGCAAGTCGTAGTCGGTGAGGCCCAGGTTTTGGGTGGCGGTGTGGTTGCCCAGGTTGTCGCCCGACTTGGTTTTGTCCGGGATGTACACCCACTGCCCGCCCACGGCGTACCAGATGCCCCGCCGGCCGCTGGTCTGAAACACCAGCAGCCCGTCGGGCGGGCTGCTGATAGCGGCGCGCTGCACCGAGTCCATGCGCGGGATGAGCAGGCCCTTGTCGGTGCTGCGGATATCCAGGGCCGCTTTTGGGTCGGGCGTGGCGGTGCCGATGCCGACGGAGCCCGGCGTTTGCGCCTGGCTCAGCAGGGCAGCCGCCAGCAGGGGCGCGGTCAGCAGACCGCGGAGAAAGTAAGGATGTCTCATGCGGAGAAGAGCGGTGGAACAGCGTCGGGCGGTCCGGCGCGGCCGAATCGGCAACCAGGCCGGAGCACCGGTAAAATAAAGGCCGCCGGTCCGCACGGCGGCTATTTTTGTAAGGCAACACCTGGTTTTGGTATGCGGAGCCCGGCCACCGGGCCCGGAGGACTGCGGCACCCGCACGGAAATTAAGCAGGCAGAAGGACCACGCTGGGGCGGCATGGCCGCCGCCAAAGGCTTACTTTGTGCCAGCGCCCGCCGCCGGCGGCTCGCCGTAGCACGTTCATCCCCCTTCGCGCATGTCCTCAGCAGCTTCCCTGCCCACCCCCGATCAGTTCAGCGAGCTTGTTCGCGCCCGGCGCAGCATTCAGCCCGTGCAGTTCGAGCCCGGCCGCGTGGTGCCCGACGACGTGGTGCGGCAGCTGCTGGAAAACGCCAACTGGGCCCCCACGCACAAGCGCACCGAGCCCTGGCGCTTCGTGGTGTTCCGGGGCGCGGGGCTGCAGCGGCTGGCCACGTTCCAGTCGGAACTGTACCGCGAGTGGGCCGGCGAGTACTTCGACGAGAAGAAGTACCAGAAGCTGGCGCAGAACCCGCTGCTGGCCTCGCACGTCATTGCCATCGGCCTGAAGCGGCACCACATTCTGCCCGAAGTGGAGGAGGTGGAAGCTGTGGCCTGTGCCGTGCAGAACCTGCACCTGTCGGCCGTCACGCACGGGCTGGGCGGCTACTGGGGCTCGGGCGGCATCACCTACATGGAAGCGGCCAAGCCCTTCTTCGGCCTCGGTCCCGAAGACCAGCTGCTCGGCTTCTTCTACCTGGGCTACGTGCAAAACGCACCCGGCCGCAACATCCGCAAGCCCATCGAGGAAAAAGTGACCTGGGTGACGGAGTAGAGGAGTTGAGTGGGGGCGGGTTGCCAGTTGTCAGACCACCGGCTCAGCATGGGTGGCTCTAACACACAAAAAAGGCCCGCTGCACGATGCAGCGGGCCTTTTTGCGCTAAGTCAGCCGGTGTCTAGCGGCGCGGGGCGGGCTTACGGACCGGGGCTTTGCGGGCCGGGGCCTTTTTGGTCGTCGTCTTCTTGGCCGGGGTAGCCTTGGCCGGCGTCGAGGGAATGACGATGTCGGGCATGGTGGGCTCGGGGCCGTACTTCACCTCGGCCGTGTTCGGGTCGCCGGTGAGGAACAGGTCGAAGTCCACGCGGCGGTTCAGGGCGCGGCCGGCGTCGGTGGCGTTGTCGGCAATGGGCTTGGTTTCACCGTAGCCGCGGGCCTCAATGCGGGAATCCGGAATGCCTTTGCTGATCATGTACACGCGGGCCGAAGCAGCGCGGTCGTGCGAGAGGCGCAGGTTGTACGGGTCGGATCCCTTGCTGTCGGTGTGGCCGGCAATGCTCAGGGTGTAGTCCGGGTACTCGTTCAGGATCTGCACGATGGCGTCCAGCGTCGGATAGGAAGAAGGCAACAGCACGGCCTTGTTGAACTCGAAGTTGATGTACTTCGTGGCTTCCTGCAGGCGCTTCTTGGCCTCAGCCTTGATTTCCGGGCAGCCGCGGTTCGAGGCCGGGCCGGGGCGGTTCGGGCAGCGGTCCTGGTAGTCGGGCACGCCGTCGCCGTCGGTATCCAGCGGGCACCCCGCGGCATCCACTTTCACGCCGGCCGGGGTGTCGGGGCACTTGTCGTTCTGGTCGATGACGCCGTCGTTATCGGCATCGGGGCAGCCTTTCAGCTCGGGCTTGCCGGGCGTATCCGGGCAGGCGTCGTCGCCGTCGGCCACGCCGTCGTTGTCGCGGTCGGGGCAGCCCTGCAGCTCGGGCTTGCCGGCTTCGGTGGGGCACTTGTCTTGGTAGTCGGCCACGCCGTCCTTGTCGCCGTCGAGCGGGCAGCCGTTGGCATCCACGGCCACGCCGGCGGGCGTGCCGGGGCATTTGTCCTTGCGGTCGGGCACTTTGTCGCCGTCCTCGTCCTTGGCCTTGCCCAGGTTAAAGGTTAGGCCGGCCGAGTGCTGCAGAAACCGGTCGTCCCAGCTGTTCTCGTCGCGGTCGGCGATGTTGTCGAAGTTGGCACCCACGGGCCAGTGCTGGCCGGTCTGCACAAACAGGCCCACGCCGTCGGAGAGGCGGAACTTGAGGCCGGCAGCCCCGTGCAGGTCGAAGTAGGTGGTGCTGCGGTCGAAAGGGAAGGACTGGCCGCTGGCCGCTTGGTTCACGGTGCCGTCGGTGCTGGCCACGGCCAAGCCGGGGGCAATCAGCAGGTAGGGCTGCACGAAGAACGTTTCCTTCACGGGCAGCTTCAGCTTGATGCCGAAGTTGGCCGTGGCCACGTTGGCCGAGAAGTTGGAGCCGAAGTACGGTGCCCCGGCGGGCGCGTCGAACTGCATGTCGCCGTAGTTCAGGTCGACGCCCAGGTCCAGGCCCTTGGTGATGTAGCGGTACACCGAGAGGCCGGCGCCGAACTCAAAATTGTCGCCCGCTTTCCAGTATTGCGAGCCAAGGTTGCCCTTGTACTGCAGCGTGCTGCCGTAGAGGCCGATGCTGGTTTTGCGGTCGGCCGTTTGGGCCTGGGAAAGGTGCGGCGCCACCGCCAGCAGGGCCAAGGGCACCGCGAGCAACCGCCGACAGTTTGGAATAAAGTGTTTCATAGAAGCGGCTTTTTAAAGGCTTGAATTGGCCTTTATTGAGTAAGCCGGTATACCCGCCGCACTGGAAAAAGTTGTTGTGGCCCGGTGGAAGCCGTCCGGGCTTCCCGTAATAGTCATCTAGCAGGGGCTACGGCCTGACGTACTCCAAGACAAATCCACGCCGCGCCGAAGAAGGCCGGCCCAGCGCCTGGAAGGCTGTAAAATAGGAGAATAGCACGGTGCAAGGAAGCTATTCCGGCCGCCGGCAACGGTACTTAGACAAGATTTGGTAACCGAACGGCTGCCTCTGCCTCCCACCCGCCGAGGCAGAGGTAACGGGGCAAGTGCCGCGGCCTGCACCCCTGCACCGCGAGCAGCGGATGCCGGATGTAACGGGCCCGGCCTTACCCAGGGCTTCCCTGTTCGGCCAGTGTCGTGGCAACGGTTATTCCCGCCGCCAGGGCCTTGTGCACCGGGCAGGCGTTGGCCACGTGCAGCAGGCGCTGGCGCTGCTCAGGCGTCAGCGCGCCCGTGAGGTGCAGCTCCCGCTGCAGGTGGCGCACCACGTGGTCGGCGGATTGCTCGTAGCTCACCACGGCCCGCACTTCCTGCAGCGGCCAGGCCTTGCGCGTGGCGTACATGCGCACCGTGATGCAGGTGCAGGCCGTGAGGGCGGCGGCCAGCAGCTCGCCCGGGCTGGGGCCCATGTTTTCGCCGCCCTCGGCCAGCGGCTCGTCGGCCAGCAGGGCGTGGCCGCTGGCGGTGGTCAGGTCGGTCACGTAGCGGTCGGGGGCGGCCAGGTGGCCGGTGATGCTGGGCATGGCAGAAGGCGCAGGAAGGTATAGGTAAGCAGAACGGCGGCAGTTGCTTCAGGTTTACGGATTTGCACAGCTCGCCGCTCGGCCCGCCCGAATGCGGGCGTATTTCACCTGTTGCGGCCCAGCTCGCCGCAAGGGCACAAAAAAGCCCTGCATTGACCAATGCAGGGCTTTTCGTAGAGGCAGCTGAAGTTAGTTGGCCGCCGCGGCGGCCGGGGCCTTCACGTACTTGTCGAGCCAGGCGTTCATCTCCCACAGCATGTGCAGGATGTTCTCGCGGGCCGCATAGCCGTGCGACTCGGAGGGCAGCACCACGTAGCGGGCGGTGGCGCCGTTGCCTTTCAGGGCGTTGTAGAACCGCTCGCTCTGGATGGGGAACGTGCCGGAGTTGTTGTCCAGCTCGCCGTGAATTAGCAGAATCGGCGTCTTGATCTTGTCGGCGTAGTTGAAAGGCGACATGGCGTTGTACACCTCCGGCGCCTGCCAGTAGTTGCGCTCCTCGCCCTGGAAGCCGAAGGGCGTCAGGGTGCGGTTGTAGGCGCCGCTGCGCGCAATGCCGGCCTTGAACAGGTTGGAGTGCGCCAGCAGGTTGGCCGTCATGAAGGCCCCGTAGGAGTGGCCCATCACGGCCACGCGGTTCGGGTCCACCACGCCCAGGCGCTTGCCCTCGTCGATGGCGGCCTTGGCGCTGCTCACCAGCTGCTCGGTGTAGGTGTCGTTGGGCTCCTTGGTGCCCTCCCCCACAATCGGAATGCTGGCGCCCTGCAGCACGGCGTAACCCTGCGTGACCCAGAAGATGGGCGAGCCGTAGCCCACCCGGGTAAAGGCGTAAGGCGAGCCCGACACCTGGCCGGCGTTGCTCTTATCCTTGAACTCCACCGGGTAAGCCTCCATCAGCGTCGGCAGCGGGCCGTCGGTCGGCTTGTAGTTGAGCGGCAGGTACAGGTTGGCGGTGAGGGCTACGCCGTCGGCGCGCTTGTAGTGCAGCACCTGCTTCTTGAAGGAGCCACCCACAGCCGCGTACGGGTTCGGAAACTTGGTAATGGCCGTCAGCTTGCCGCTCCGGTCGCGCACGTAGTAGTTCGGGTTCTGGTCGGCCGACTCGCGGCGGGTGAGCAGGCGGCGCTTGTCCTCGTCGAGGATGGCCAGTGGCACCTCGTAGTAGGGGGCCTCCGAGCGCCACCAGCGGGTGGCTTTCTTCGTGGCCAGGTCCAGCTCGTCCACGAAGGGCCGGTCGCCTTCGGCCGAGGCCCCCTGCCCAAGAAAGTAGAGGGTCTTGCCCTGCACGTCGGTCAGCAGCACCTGCTTGCCCTGCGCGTTGCGGTGCAGGTAGGGCGTGCCCGGGTCGGTGTACTTGTCCTGGGAAGAGCGCTCAAACAGCACCGCCAGCGACGGCAGCGCGCCCGGCGTCACGCGCCAGGTAATTTCCTTGCGGTCGGCCCAGCGCGAGCCGTACACCAGCGCCACGGAGTTGTTGCCCCAGCTAATGCCGTCGTAGCGCAACGGCAGGGCCGCAAATTCCTCGGTGTTGCCGGTAAAAGGCGCCGGCAGGGTGAATACTTTGTCGCGGATGGCGGCTTCGGTTTTCGGGTCGCCGCCGTCCTGGGCTTCGGCCCAGTACAGCGTGGCCGGGGCATCGGCGCGCCAGCCGTGGCCGCGCTGCCCGGTGGGCACCGCGTCGAAGGCCGTGGGCACGGCATCGGCCAGGGGCAGGTCGGCCAGGGTTTTCACCGGGTCGCCGGTCTGCACGTCGTACACCTCCACCTTCAGCGGGAAGCTGCTCACCGGCAGGGTGTAGGAGAAGGGGCGGTGGCGCGTCTTCACCAGCAGGTAACGGCCGTTGGGGGAGGGCACCGCCGATTGGATGATGCCCGGCTGGCTGATGGGCTGCAGCTTGCCGTCGAGCGTGACCCTCACCATCTGCGAGGTGGCGTAGTAGTCGAACAGCTTTTCGTCGGTGGGGTTGCGCAGCAAATCCTGGTAGGTGCGGGCGCCGGCCTTGCGGCCTACGCTTTCCTGCACCACCGGGCCCGTGGGAGCCGCCGTGGTGCTGGGGGCGCCACCGCGCCCGGCCACCAGGGCCCGCACGATGAGCGTCTGGTTGTCGGACAGCCATTCGAAAGGCGTACCGAACACCGCGTTCAGCGACACGCCGGCGATGCGGCGGGCGGTAAAGGTGTTGATGTCGACCACCCACAGTTCGGTGCGGCCTTCGCCGGCGTTGGTGGCGATGGTCAGCGCCAGCTTGCTGTTGTCCGGCGACCACACCACGTCGCTGATCAGGGCGGGCTGGGGCAGGTTCAGCACGGCCATGTCTTTGCCGTCTTCGAGGCGGCGCAGCATCAGACCGGTGGCGTAGCTCTGGCGGCTCGGGGCGTTCAGGCGCGGGTTGATGCGCAGGCCGGCCAGGCGCAACTCGGGCTGGGAAAGCTCGGCCACGGTGGGCATGGCCTGCACCGCCAGCAGGGCCAGCCACTTGCCATCCGACGAGAGGCTGATGCGCGGCGTGAGCGGGGCATCCACTAAATCGGCAATGGCTTTAGGAGGCGTTTGGTAGCTGACGTCCTGGGCCTGGGCTACTGCGGCCAGGCTAAGCAGCCCCGCGAGTAAAAAGTGTTTCATGCAATGAAAATAGGCTGGCTATACTGAGCAGCACCACAAAGATACTAATCTAAATGCCACCAATACCAGCGAGTTAATGGTTGATTACCGCTAAAATATTGTCGGCCGCTAGCAGCCGGGGCGGAATACGGCCCTTGGGAAGCGCTTGGTTGTCAGGTGCGAAGCTGGTTCGGGGGTTATAGAAATCAGCTGTTCTTGAATAGGATATTGCAAGTGCCCGTCGCGCGGGCTACAACTTTACGCCTAGCTTAAATCCAACCGGAAAGTAAACGCCGCGGGCGCCGTAATCAAGCGCGGAGGCGCGGTAGCGGCTGGTGGCAAAAGCCGAAGTAGAGCGCGCCGTCCGCCAGCCCACGCCGGCGTAAAAATCCAGGAATAGGGGGCCTAGCTCCAGCGGACCCTGGTAGCCGGCCACCGCCGCCGCGCCGTAGCGGCGGATGGTTTCGGTGTAGGGCTGCGGCTCGTACACGTAGATTTTCAGTCCATCGCCGGTGAGCTGCTCCTGCCAGCCGTACTCCTGAAAATCCAGCTTGAAACGCTGCAGGTGCGGCCCGAAGCCCACGTAAAAGCCGCTCAGCAGATCCGGATCAGAGCCGGGGAAGTACAGGCGCGGCAGCAGTTCGGCCCCGTAGCCGCGCACCCGCTCGCCGGCCTGCACCGGGCGCTTGGCGCTCAGCTCCGTCACGTGGCCCTGGTACCACTGCAGCGTGAGGCCCAGGCTGAGCCGCGGGTACGCGCGCCAGGGTGTTTCCACTTCCAGGTGGTAGCCCCGCACCAGCGGCTGCAGCACATTGGTTTTCAGCACCAGCGCGCCGGGCCGCGTCGTCGGCAGCTGCTGGGCCCTGGCCGGCGCCATGAGCAGTAGGCCGGCACTCAATACCGCGCCGCCGGAAGTGAGCGTCCGCATCAGGGCCGGGGCGTGATAGGCAGCACGCTCAGCAGGCTGAGGTTGCCGGCGCGGTAGCGGTACTGGTACAGCCCCGCGCTGCCGATGACCAGCAAGTGCCCCTGGTAAGGAATCACGTCGTAGGCTTGGATGGCAAATGCGTCGCGCTGGCTGAGCGTGGGCGCTTGGCTGGTATCAAACACCTTCAGCCCGTCGTCGCACACGAACAGCGTGGAAGAGTCCACGCCCAGGCCGTAGGGCTGGCGCATGGGATAAGCCTGCGCCAGCCGCGGGTGGGTCGGGTCGAGCAGGTCCACCACCTGCAGCTGGTTGAGCCCGCCGCCGCAGGCACGGCCCTGCCGCAGCGTTAGGTAGGCCCAGCGGCCGTCCACCACCACCGGGTCGCAGCTGACGGCGTGCTGGTAATAGCCGATCTGCCGGGGCTGCTGGGGAACAGACGCATCGAAGATGTACATGCCGCTTTGCGTGCCCACGAACAGGTAGTGGCCGTTCGGGTAAATGGTTTCGATGCCCACACCCAGTGGCGAGGTGGTCACCAGCGTGGGCGTGCTGGCGCTGGTTCCGGCCGTGCCGCCGAGGTTGAACACCCGCAGGCTTTGCGCGTCGACGGTGTAGAGCGTGCTGCCCAAGATGGCGAAGCGCGCCATGGAGCCGGCCTGGCCCACGTCCGCCGCCTTCGGGCTGACGTCGGCACTGGTGCAGCCGGCCAGCAGCAGGAGCAGAGCGGCCCAGCGGCCAGGGGAGAAGAAGATGCGAAACGGCATGGCCAGGCTAGTTTACTTTTTGCCAACCGACCACGATGGCATCGGCCGGGCGGTTTTCGGGGCGGTAGCCGGGTTCGATGCTGGCGGCTTCCGGCGGGGCCAGCTCCGGGAAGGCGTTGCGCACGCGGCCAACCACGCGGATGCTGGCCGGGTTGGTCAGGTCGATGGTGACCAGGTCCACCGCGTTATCGGCGTACAGCAGGTTGCCGCGTACGGCCAGGTCGATGCTGCCCGGGATGCGCAGGAAGCTCACCGGCCGGGGCCGGGTCGGGTCTTGGTTGTCGATGATGTGCAGGCCCTCATACCGCTCGTTGATGAACACAAACGTGCCTTTGCGGTAGATTTTGCCGGGGTTGTGCAGCTCGCGCGGGGGCACCACGGCCACGGCCTGCTCCAGCGTGGCACGGGCCATGAGCAGCGGGCGGTAGGTGGGCAGCGTGGCTGGCTCGTCCACCTCCACGTAGCAGCCCGCCAGGGGCAGACCCAGCCCCAGCCCGGCCAGCAAAAGGTATAGTTTGGGCATACGAAGCGTGCGTTAACCAAGTCGCCCGCGAGCAGCTGATGACGACTGCGGGCGTTGGCAGGAGCTTCGCAGCTGAACAAACGTTGCATGCGCGCCCCAATGCCGGCAAAATTAGCGGCGGCGGCTGCTTGCTCGGGCGGTATTTGCTTTAAAGTGGGAGCTCCGGCAAACAAAAAAGCCCCCCCGTACCGGCGGAGGGGCTTACTCTTGCATCAAAATAGGCCACGAACTGGGTAAAAAACCGGATTCCTTGCGGCGGCAAGTAAGGCGGGGAGGCGGAGCTAGTGATTGTAGATGTGAGCGGACAAATAGCGTCTTGCTGTTAGCAAAGTAACGGCACCGCCGGGGCCGCTACAATCCGTGCGGGCACGGGTTTTCGACATGGGGCTAGCACGGATACACCCGGCAGTAGCTCAATGCAGTACGCGCCGCGTGGCAATGATTAACCCTTGTGCGTTAATGACTTGCAAGGTATAGGCGCCAGCGCGCAAGTCGGCCAGTGGAAGCGGGGTTTCCGGTGCCTGCCCTGGGGTTTCCCGCACCACCCGGCCCAGCGCATCGGTCAGCCGCAGCCGTACCGGGCCGAGCTCGGCGGGTAGCCGTACGCGCAGCCACTCCTCGGCCGGCACAGGATACACGGCCACGCGCCGGGCTGCCGCGGCGATGGAAATGCCCATCGGGCGGCACTGCACGGCTGCCATCAGCCGGCGCCACAGCTCCGTGTCGAAGGAGGAGAGGGCTATGCGGGGTTGCCCGGCCGACTGACCCAGGCGCACCACCACCAGGCCCAGGCTCGGCACCACGTAGATTTTCTGGTCGTTTTTGCCCAGAGCAGCTATCAGGTCGGGCGGCGCGGTGGGCACCAGCGGGCCCGCCAGCGGCAGCTGCGAGCCAGGAAGCAGGTAGCGGCTTTGGCCGTTGAGCCACCAGAGGTAGCCGTAGCTTGGGTTCAGCGCCTGCGAAGGCGTGGTCATCTGCCGGAAGTAGGCCGTGTCGCGCAGCAGGGCGGTGCCGTTCCAGCTGCCGCGGGCCAGCATCAGCAGCCCAAAGCGGGCCGCGTCGCGGGTGCGGCTGTAGTACACCTCGCTAAGCCAGAAGCCGCTCATGCCGATGGGCGCGGCCAGCTTCTGGTTGGTGTACTGGTTGATGGTCAGGCCACTGGCTCGGGCCAGCAAGGGCATCAGCTGGCGGTAGGGGCCGGTGTGGTACGCCCAGCGGGTGCCGGCATCGGCGCGGTAGAGCAGGCAGGCGGGCTGGGTGCTTTCGTTGTCGCAGGGCGCGGGCGGGCTATCATCGAGGCCGGAGGTCATGGTGAGCTGGTGGCGCACCGTGATGAGCCGCTCCTTGGCCGCCGGCGCCGCCGTCCAGCCCCGGCCGAGGAAGCGCGAAGTGGAGTCGGAGAGGCTCAGCAGCCCATCCTGCCGGGCCATGCCGACGAGCGTAGCGGTAAGCGTCTTGCCGGCCGAGGCCCAGTACCAGATGGAGTCGCGGGTAAACGAGCCGTAGTACTGTTCCACCACCATCCGGCCGTCCTTGAGCACGATGAAGCCCTTGGTGTGCTGGCGGCCGAGGTAGCTCAGCAGGCTGTCGAGCTGCGGCTGGCACCAGCCCAGGCTTTGGGGCGTGGCGCTGGCCCAGGCCGTGCCCGTGGTCGGTGGGAAATACAGCGGCGTTTGGGCCCGCAGCGGCGCGGCCAGCAGAAACAGCAGCGCACAGCAGAGTAGATAACGGTTCATAGCAGTGGGAAAAGTAGTCCTTGGAGCTCAGGCCCCGGCAAAGGTTTAGTGAATATGTATGGGTTGCTATGTACTAGTCGCTGATCAAAAGTTTCCGACTGGTTATCAGTAGATTATTATGGTTGTTAAAAATTAAATTGTGCACAACCAAACAAAGCTATGCCCCAACCGCTTCTATAGCCTGAACGCCATGAACAAGCCCGCCTCGCCGACGCCCGATCCGCTGCTGCAGCTCGAAAACCAGCTGTGTTTTCCGCTCTACGCCGTGTCGCGGCAGTTTACCAAAGCCTACCAGCCCTACCTGCAGGAACTGGGCCTGACGTACCCGCAGTACCTGGTGCTGCTGCTGCTGTGGGAGCACGGCGAGCTGACCGTCAAGCAACTCGGCGAGCGGCTGCTGCTCGACTCGGGCACGCTCACGCCGCTGCTCAAGCGCATGGAGCAGAAGCAGTGGCTCAGCCGCCGCCGCGCCGCCCAGGACGAGCGTTCCGTCGTTATCGGGCTGCTGCCCGCCGGCGAGGCCCTCCAGGCCGGCGCGCACTGCATCCCCGAAAAGCTATTCGAGAAGCTGCAGCTTACGGCCCCGGAGTTCGAGGCACTGCGCACCCAACTCAACCGCATTCTAACCCTACTTTCCTAACAACGGGAAAGCTTCATTTCTCTTCTCCGCGATGAAAATCGAGAAAGTGTACACGGCGCAAGCCCACGTAAAAGGCGGCCGCAACGGCCAGGTAACCACCCAGGACAACGCGCTGACGCTGGAGCTGAGCACGCCCAAGGCCATGGGCGGCATGGGCAAAGCCGGCGCCACCAACCCCGAGCAGCTGTTTGCGGCCGGCTACGCCGCCTGCTTCGAGGGGGCGCTGGGCGTGGCCGCCCGGCAGGCCAACGTGAAGCTGCAGGACGTGACCATTGAAAGCTTCGTTCACTTCGGCAAGGCCGAGGACGGCGGTTTCGGCATCGCGGCCGACTTGCACGTGAACCTGCCCGGCGTGGAGCAGCAGCAGGCCGACGAGCTGGTGGCTGCCGCGCACCAGATCTGCCCGTACTCGCGCGCTACCCGCGGCAACATCGAGGTGAACCTCGTGGCCACGACCAACGCCGCCCAACCCGTCGCCTAAGGTGCGAGTTTAGACGGGGTGACGACCCGCCCGGCGGGTCGTCACCCCGTTGTTTTTAGCGTCCTCCACGCCGCATTTCCCTTTTTGCCATGACCAACCGAACCATCATTCTGGACCACCGCCCCCAGGGCGAGCCGGGCGCCGACGTTTTCCGCTTCGAAGAGGCGCCGGTGCCGCAGCCGGGCGAAGGCCAGGTGCTGCTGCGCACGCTGTACGTGTCCGTCGACCCTTACATGCGGGGCCGCATGAACGAGGGCAAATCGTACGTGCCGCCCTTTGAGGTGGGCCAGCCCATCAGCGGCGGCGTGGTGGCGCAGGTGGCCGAGAGCCGCAACGCGCAGCTGCCCGTGGGCACCGTGGTGGTGGGCAACCTGGCCTGGAGCGAGTACCAGGTAGCGGGCGGCAAGGGCCTGCAGCCGGTGCCGGCCGATCGGGCGCCGCTGAGTTACTACCTCGGGCTGCTGGGCATGACGGGCCTGACGGCCTACTTCGGCCTGCTCGACATCTGCCGGCCCCAGGCGGGCGAAACGGTGGTGGTATCCGGTGCGGCCGGGGCCGTGGGCATGGTGGTGGGCCAGCTGGCCAAAATCCAGGGCGCCCGCGTGGTGGGCACCGCCGGCTCGGCCGATAAGGTGGCCTACCTGAAGCAACTCGGTTTCGACGAAGCCATCAACTACAAAACGGCCGACGTGGCCGCCGCGCTGGCCCAGGCCTGCCCCAACGGCGTCGATTGCTACTTCGACAACGTGGGCGGCCCGGTGACCGATGCCGTGTACAACCTGCTCAACAAGCACGCGCGCATCGCCCTGTGCGGGCAGATTGCGCACTACAACGCCGCGCAGGAGCCCACCGGCCCGCGGCCCGAGCCCAAGCTGCTTAAGACCAGCGCCCTGCTCAAGGGCTTTATCGTGGGCGACTATTACCCGCGCTGGCCCGAGGGCACCCAGGCGCTGACGGAGTGGTACCAGCAGGGCCGGCTGCAGTTCGAGGAAACCGTCACGGAAGGCTTCGAGCAGATTCCGCAGGCGTTTCTGGGCCTGTTCCACGGCGAGAATACCGGCAAGGCCGTGGTGAAAGTGGCCGACGCGCAATAGCCCGGCAAACGGACCGGCGCCGGGCTTTTTCTGGCCGGCGCCGGAAACCCTTACATCTCCTTCATGAACAACTTTCAGTTTTATAACCCCGTCCGCATCCTCTTTGGCAAGGGCCAGATTCAGCAGCTCGGCAAGCAGGTGCCGGCGGGGGCTAAGGTGCTCCTGACCTACGGCGGGGGCAGCATCTTCCACAACGGCGTGTACGAGCAGGTGAAAGCCGCGCTGCAGGGCCACGAGGTGGTCGAATTCGGCGGCATCGAGCCCAACCCGCACTACGAAACCCTGATGCGGGCCGTGGCGCTGGCCCGGGCCGAGCGCATCGACTTCATCCTGTCGGTGGGCGGCGGCTCGGTGCTCGACGGCACCAAGTTCATTGCCGCCGCCATCGAGTACGCGGGCGACAACCCCTGGAACCTGCTGGCCAACAAAGCCACAGTGAAGGTGCAGCGCGCCGTGCCCTTCGGCGCTGTGCTGACACTGGCGGCTACGGGCTCGGAAATGAACTCCGGCGCGGTCATCACCCGCGAATCGACGCAGGAAAAGTACTCCTTCGGCAGCCCGCATACGTTCCCAAAATTCTCCATTCTCGACCCGGAAACCCTGTTTTCCTTGCCCGCGCGGCAGATTAGCAACGGCGTCGTCGACGCCTTCGTGCACGTGCTGGAGCAGTACCTGACCTACCCCGTCAACTCCCCGCTGCAGGACCGGCAGGCCGAGGCCGTGCTGCTCACGCTCATCGAGGAAGGCCCGAAGGTGCTGCAGAACCCGCGCGACTACGACGCCATGGCCAACTTCATGTGGGCCGCCACCAATGCGCTGAACGGCACGCTCTCGGCCGGCGTCGTCACGGACTGGGCCACGCACATGATCGGCCACGAGCTGACGGCCTTCCACGGCATCGACCACGCCCGCACGCTGGCCATCGTGCTGCCTTCGCTGCTGCGCCACCAGCAGGCGGGCAAGCTGCAGAAACTGGTGCAGTACGGGCAGCGCGTGTGGAACATCACGGCCGGCACCGACGAGGAGCGCGCCGAGGCCGCTATTCAGGCCACCGTGCGCTTCTTCGAGTCGCTGGACGTGAAAACGCGCCTGGCCGACTACGAGCTGGGCACCGATACCATCCGGCGCATCACGCAACGCTTCGCGGAGCGCGGCACCCGGCTGGGCGAGCGGGCCGACATCGGCCACGCGGAAGTGGAAAAAATCCTGACGCTCAGTTTGTGATGCAGTAAATCTGAACGGACTTGCGGCGGTCAGCACTTCGGGGCTGGCCGCCGCAAGTGTTTTAGCGCCGCAGCACCGTCGGCGGCGTATTTTCGCCGTCGGCTACCACGGGCGTACCGTTGAGGTTGAAGCGGCGGCGCACGTTCACCGGGCAGCACTCGGGCGTGCGGGCGGCCACCTGCAGATTGGTAATGCGGTAGCTACGGCCGGCGGCGGGCAGCAGCAGCTGGAAGTGGTAGCGCGGCAGCTCCTGCACGGTACGGCCCTCGGCGGGCAGCGCGGCCAGCAGCGACACGGCGCCACCCGCCAGGTAAAAGTCCTGCGGGCCGCGCGGCGGCTGCCAGGTCGTGTCGAGGGGCTGACGTAGGGCCGCATCGGCGTAGCGTACGAGGTAGGCCGAGCGCACCTCCCGGCGGCGGAAGCCCGCGTTGAGGCTGTCCAGGTCGAGGCGCAGCGGCACGTCGTAGGCGAAGCTGCTGCACTTTACGGTGGAGCAGTCGGGGGCTTCAAGGCCTTGGCAGCCGCCGAGTCCTACGGCCAGCAGGGCGCTCAGTCCGCGCCGCGAATAAGCAATGGTAAGCATAGCACACGGGGTTTACCGGAAGAGCCCGCTCCCCGGTCAGGGGTTGTCAGTCCGCCGCTGATTAATTGCTGCGCGGGCGGCAGCCCGAAAGCGCGGGGCGCGCGGGGTGTTGCCCGGCCAATGCCGTATCTTTGTCGCCGAGATGCTGAAGCAGTTGGTCATATTGCTGTTGAGCCTGCACCTGTTTGGGGTAAGCTTGCTGCCCGCCGCCGACGCGGTGGAGCTGGCCAAGCTGCCCGTGCTCATCAGCCACTACCAGCAGCAGCACCCCACCAACTCGGTGTGGCGCTTTCTGTACGACCACTACGCCGGCCGCCACAACCAGGAGCACCAGCGCGAGCATAAGGCCCTGCCACTGCATTGCTGCCAGCACCAGGCCCCGGTCATGGCCCTGCCGCCGGCGCTGCGCCTGGCGCTGCCGCCGCAGCCGCCGGTGTTTGCCGAAGCCCGGCAGTACCGCGGCGAGTACGTGGCGTCGGCCCCGCGCGGCATCTCGCGTCCCTGTTTTCAGCCCCCACGCCCCGCGGCTGCCCTCGTGGCAAGCCGGGCGTAGCTAACGGCCCGGCTTGGGCGGTGCGGTGCGTGCTTCCTGCGGGCGGCGCGGCGCGGCCCGTGGCTTTTTCGGTTGGCTTTTCCTGAAGGCTGCCGGCTTCCCGTGGGGGCGGCACGGCGGCGCGCGGATGCATGTTCAATAAGCTTATTGCCCTCAGCCTCCGGCACAAGCTGGGCGTGGGGGTAGGCGTGGCTGCCCTGCTGGTGTGGGGCCTGTACGCCCTGCGGCACCTGCCCATCGACGCGGTGCCCGACATTACCAACAACCAGGTCATCGTCTACACTGTGTCGCCCTCCCTGAGCGCGGCCGACGTGGAGCGGCTCGTCACCTTCCCGGTGGAGCAGAGCGTGGCCACCATTCCGGGCCGGCAAGACGTGCGCTCCTTCTCGCGCGCCGGGCTGTCGGTGGTCACCATCGTCTTCGCCGACGACATCGACAACTACTGGGCGCGCCAGCAGGTGGCCGAGCGCCTGCGCACGGCCGAGGCGCAGATTCCGCCCGGCTTGGGACAGCCCGAAATGGGGCCGCCCACCACCGGCCTGGGCGAAATCTACCAGTACACCATCCGCGTCAAGCCCGGCTTCAAGCAAAAGCACACGCTGGCCGAGCTGCGCACCCTGCAAGACTGGGTGGTGCGCCGGCAGCTGCTGGGCACGCCCGGCGTGGCCGACGTGTCCTCGTTCGGGGGCTACCTGCGCCAGTACGAGGTAGCCGTGGAGCCGGCCCGCCTGCGCAGCCAGGGCCTCACGGTGACCGACCTGCAGCTGGCCTTAAGCCGCAACAACGGCAACGCCGGCGGCGGCTACCTGGTGCGCGGCCCGCAGGCCTGGTTTATCCGCACCGAAGGGCTGGCGCAGTCGGCCGCCGACATCGGGCGGGCGGTGGTGCGCCCCGCCGCCCCCGGCCGCGGGCCCATCCTCATCCGCGACGTGGCCACGGTGCGCGCCGGGGCCGCGCCGCGCTTCGGGGCCATGACGCGCAACCACGCCGGCGAAACCGTGGGCGGGCTGGTGCTGATGCTGCGCGGGGCCAACTCCTCGGAAGTGGTGGAAGCGGTGAAAGCCAAGATGGCCGCTATCGAGAAAACGCTGCCCGCCGGCCTGGAAATCCGGCCCTTTCTTGACCGCACCAAGCTGGTGGACCAGGCCATTCACACCGTCGCCAAAAACCTGGCGGAGGGCGCACTCATCGTCGTGTTCGTGCTGGTGCTGTTTCTGGGCAACCTGCGCGCCGGCCTGGTGGTGGCCTCGGTGATTCCGCTGGCCATGCTCTTCGCCATCGGCCTGATGCACACGTTCGGCGTATCGGGCAACCTGATGAGCCTGGGGGCCATCGACTTCGGCCTCATCGTCGACGGGGCCGTCATCATCGTGGAGGCCACCATGCACCGGCTGGCCCTGCGCTTCAGCCCGGCGCACGGCGCGGGCGAAATTCCGCTGACCAACGACGACCCGACGGCCGCGGAAATGGACACGGAAGTGTACGACGCGGCCTCGCGCATTCAGCAGTCGGCCTCGTTCGGGCAGTTCATCATCTTGATGGTGTACCTGCCCATTCTGGCCCTCACCGGCATCGAGGGCAAGATGTTCCGGCCCATGGCCGAAACCGTGGCCTTTGCCATTCTGGGCGCCTTTATCCTGTCCCTGACCTACGTGCCGGTGATGTCGGCGCTGGTGCTGCGCAAGGGCGTGCACGGCGGCTGGTCCGACCGCGTGCTGGCCCGGCTGGCGCGGCGCTACCGCGGCCTGCTGACACGCGTGCTCGGCGCGCCGCGGCTGGTGCTGGCCGCCGCCGTGGCGCTGCTGGTGGGCGCGGCGCTGCTGCTGAGCACCCTCGGCGGCGAGTTCATCCCGACGCTGGAAGAGGGCGACTTCGCCGTGGAAACCCGCGTGCTGCCCGGCTCCTCGCTCGATTACACCATCAAGCAGGCTCAGCAGGCCTCGGACCTGCTCAAGGATAAATTCCCGGAGGTGAAGGAGGTGGTAGCCAAAATCGGCTCCTCCGAAATTCCCATCGACCCGATGCCCCTCGAAGCCTGCGACCTGATCGTGGTGCTCAAGGACCGCGCGGAGTGGACCTCCGCCTCCACCCGTGAAGACCTGGCCCAGCGCATGGCTCACGCGCTGCGGGTGCTGCCGGGCGTCACGTTCGGCTTCCAGCAGCCCATCCAGATGCGCTTCAACGAGCTTATCAGCGGGGCGCGGCAGGACGTGGTGGTGAAGATTTACGGCGAAGACCTCGACCAGCTGGCCGGCTACGCCCGCCGCGTGGGCGGCCTGGTGAAGCAGGTGCCCGGAGCTACCGACCTCTACGTGGAGCAGGCCACCGGCCTGGCCCAGGTGGTGGTGCGCCCCGACCGCGAGCGGCTGGCCCAGTACGGCCTGAGCGTGGACGACCTGAACCAGAGCATTGCCGCGGCCTTTGCCGGGGCGGGGGCGGGTCAGGTGTTCGAGGCCGACCGCCGCTTCGAGCTGGTGGTGCGCCTCGCCGATGAGTTTCGCCACGACATCCAGCAGGTGCGGGCCCTGAACATTCCGCTGCCCGACGGCCACGGGCAGGTGCCGCTGGAGCAGGTGGCGCGCGTGGCCTACGAGGTGGGCCCCAGCCAGATTCAGCGCGACAACGCCCAGCGCCGCATCACGGTGGGCTTCAACGTGCGCGGCCGCGACGTGGAGCGCGTGGTGGAGGAAGTGCAGGCCCTGGTGAGCCGCGAGGTGAAGTTGGGCCCGGGCTACACCGTCAACTACGGCGGGCAGTTCGAAAACCTGCGCCAGGCCAACGCCCGCCTCGGCGTGGCCGTGCCCGTGGCGCTGCTCATCATCTTCGGGCTGCTGTACCTCACGTTCGGCTCCCTGCGGCAGGCCGTGCTCATCTTCACGGCCATTCCGCTGGCGGCGGTGGGCGGGGTGCTGGCCCTGTGGCTGCGCGACTTGCCCTTCAGCATCTCGGCCGGCGTGGGCTTCATCGCGCTGTTTGGGGTGGCCGTGCTCAACGGCATCGTGCTCATCAGCTCCTTCAACCAGCTGCGCGACTTCGGCATCCGGGACGTGCGCGCGCGGGTGCTGCGCGGCACCGAGGAACGCCTGCGCCCGGTGCTGATGACGGCCACCGTGGCGTCATTGGGTTTCTTGCCGATGGCCCTGGCGGGCACGGCCGGCGCCGAAGTGCAGCGCCCCCTGGCCACGGTGGTCATCGGCGGGCTGCTCACGGCCACGCTGCTCACGCTGCTGGTGCTGCCAGTGCTCTATTACCTGAGCGAGTCGGAGGGCGGCTTCTGGCGCAACCTGCTCGGCCGCGCCCCCCGACCCGCCGCCGTAACTGCCGGCGCCGCCCTGCTGCTGACGCTGGGGCTGAACCCGGCGGCGGCCCAGACCGCCGCCTCGCCCGACCCGGCCACCACGCCCCTGACCGCCGCCGGCGCCGTGCAAACGGCCCTAGGCCGCAGCGGCGACGTGCAAGCCGCCACCTATCAGCTGTCGGCCCGCACGGCGGTGCGCGGGGCCTTATGGGAGCTGCCGCGCACCACCGTGCAGGCCGGCTACGGGCAGTTCAACTCGCCCTACCTCGACAACCAGTTTTCCATTGCGCAGCCGCTGCCCGCGCTGGGGCGCTACCGGGCCCTCACGGGGCTGGCCACGGCGCAGGTATCGGTGGCCGAAGCCGAGCTGAACCTGCGCCGCGCCGAGCTGCGCCGGCAGGTGCGCCTGGCCTACCAGCAGGCCGTGCACGCCCGGCACCGGCTGGTGCTGCTGCGCGCCCAGGACAGCCTGAGCCGCGAGTTCCGCCGCGCCGCCGACCTGCGCTTCCGCACCGGCGAAGCAGCCCGCATCGAGCCGGCCACGGCGCTGGTGCAGCAGGGCGAAACGCGCGTGGCCCAGGCCCGCACCCGCGCCGACTACCAGACGGCCCGCCGACAGCTGCAGGCCCTGCTGCAGCTGCCCGCCGCGCCCACGCCGGCCGACAGCCTGCTGTTGCCGCTGCCGCTGCCTCAGGAGCTGGCCACCCTGCTGGCCGACTCGCTGCCGCGCCTCGCGGATACCGCCACGGTGGCCGATGCCACGGCCCGCTTGCTGGCCCGGCAGGCCACCGAGCGCCGCGCCGAAACCCTGGTGGAGCAGCGCAGCCGCCGGCCGGAGCTGGGCCTGGCCTACCTGAACCAGTCTTTGCGCGGCAGCATTCAGTACCGCGGCGCCGAGCGCTTCTACGGCCCCGGCAACCGCTTTCAGGCCGCCCAGCTCAGCCTGAACGTACCGCTCTGGACGCGGCCCCACAAAGCCCGTGCGGAGGCGCTGCGCCTGCAGACGCTGGCGGCCGAGGCGGCCTACCAGCGCCGCGTGGCCGAAGTGGCAGCCACGCAGGCGGCGCTGCTGGAGCGGCTGCGTGAGCAGCAGGAGCGGCTGCAGTTCTACCAGCAAACCGGCCTGCCGCAGGCCGCGCTGATTTTGCGCCTGGCCGGCAAAGGCTGGCGGGCCGGCGAAATGCCCTTCGCTGAGTACCTGCTGCACGCCGAACGGGCCCAGCGCCTGCGCGTCGACTACCTCGACGCCGTGCTGGTTTACAACCAAACCGTGCTGGAGGTGGAATACCTGCTCGGCTATACCGATTGAAGTCCGCGCTAACTGCGCTGTAGCGCGCGCAAACAAATCAACTCACATGCTCTTTTGCCCCACCTTCTTCCGATACCTGCTCCCCCTAACTGCGCTGGCCAGCTTTGCGGCCTGTAGCTCGGCCCCGGCCGAAAAACCCGTTGCTGAAGCAGCCGCCAGCGCCCCGGACGAGGTGACCCTCAGCTCCGACGAGCTGCGCGTGGCGGGCGTGCGCACCGGGCGCGTGCGTTACCGGGCCACGGCCGGCGTGCTGCGCGTCAATGGCTCCCTGGAGGCGCCGCCCCAGAGCCTGGTGGTGCTGAGCGCGCCGCTGGGCGGCTACATCGAGCAGCTGCCCCTGCTGCCGGGCGCCCACGTGAGCCGAGGCGAGGCGGTGGCCCGGGTGCGCAACCCCGAGTTTATTCAGGTGCAGCAGGAATACCGCCAGCTGCTCAGCCAGCTCGACTACGCCCGCGCCGAGCTGGAACGGCAGCGCGAGCTGGTGCGCGAGGAGGTAGCGCCGGCCAAAAATTACCAGCGCGCCCAGGCCGAGTTTCGCAGCCTGGAAGCGCAGCGCGACGCCCTGGCGGCCCGACTGCGCCTCGCCGGCCTGCCCGTGCGCGCCCGCGGGGCCATGGTGAGTACCGCCGAGCTGCGCGCGCCCATCACCGGCTTCGTGCGGCACGTGCGCGCCACCATTGGCCAGACAGTGGGCCCCACCGACGCCGTGGCCGAGCTGGTAGACCCCACCCACCTGCACGTGGAGCTGACCGTGTTTGAAAAGGACGCACCGCAGCTGCGGGTGGGACAGCGCATCCGCTTTACCCTCGCCTCCGATTCGGCCGGCGGGGAGCACACGGGCCGCATCACCTTGGTGAGCCGGGCCGTCGATCCGGAGGCGCGCACCGTGAGCGTGCACGCCCACCCCGACGACGAGAACAACCCGCGCCTGCTGCCGGGCATGTTTGTGCGGGCCACGGTGGAAACGCAGGCCGCGGCCGCCGCCACCGGTCCTTCGCTGCCCGAAGCCGCCGTGGTGGATTTCGAGGGCAAGAGCTACATCTTCGTGCAGCCCGCGCCGGGCACGGCGCGTTACCGCATGGTGGAGGTGCGGCGGACCGGCGCCGTGGAAAATGGCGCGGTGCCGGTGGTGCTGCCCGCCAGCGTGGGCGCCGAGGCCACGGTGGTGACCGAAGGTGCCTACAGCCTGTTGGGCAAGCTCAAGAACACGGCGGAAGAAGAGTAGGCCGCTGCGTAAGTTCGGGCCATGATTCCGCCGATGACTGTTGACGCTGCCGCTGCTGCCCCAGCCCCACTGGTGGGGCGGCTGGCCCCTACGCCCAGCGGCTACCTGCACCTGGGCAACGCGGTCAACTTTGTGCTGACCTGGCTGCTGGTGCGCCGCAGCGGCGGCCAGCTGCACCTGCGCATCGACGACCTGGACCGCAACCGGCTACGCCGGCCCTACCTGGAGAGCATCTTTCGCACCATTGAGTGGCTGGGCCTCGACTACGACCACGGCCCCAGCGGCCCCGACGACTTTTTGCGGCACCACTCGCAGCTGCTGCACCTGCCCGCCTACAACTACCTGCTGCGCCGCCTGCGGCTGGTGCCCGGCCTGCTGCAGGCCAGCGTCCGCAGCCGCACGCAGGCGGCCGAAGTGCCCGCCGATTTCGATCAGCCGGGGGCGGCCTGGCGGGCCGTGGTGCCGCCCGGCACCACCGTCGGCTTCGCGGATGGGTGGCTGGGGCCGGTAAGCCTGGAGCTGGACCGGGCCATGCCCGATTTCGTGCTGCGCAAGAAGGACGGTGTGGTGGCCTACCAGCTGGCTTCCGTGGCCGACGACCTGCGCCTGGGTACTACCCTCATTGTACGCGGCCAGGACTTGCTGCCGAGCACCGCCGCCCAGCTTTGGCTGGCCCAGCAGCTGCCCGAAACGGCCGCGTTCAGCGCCCCGCGCATCCACTTCCTGCACCACCCGCTGCTGCCCGGCCCCGACGGCCGCAAGCTCAGCAAGTCGCAGCAGCAGCCGCTTGATAGGGGTGTGTTGGCCGCGGCCGGCGGTCCGCAGCCAGTGTATGCGGCCGTGGCGCAGGTGCTGCAGCTGCCGGCCGCCAGCGCCGAATCGTTGGCTCAGCTGCTGTTGGCTCTGGGCGCCGCACCCCTGGCCCACATCGGATAGTTACGCCGGTGCTGCGGCCGCTCAGGCGCTGCACGGAATGCGCAGATCCACTAGGACCAGCCACCAGCGGCCCTGCCGCCGCGCCCAGTGGAAGCGGTAGCCCGTATCGGTTTGGAGCACGGCCCAGCGGATACCGGCCACGGCGGCGCGGCCTTGGACGGCCGTGCCACCGCGCAGGGTGGCGTGGGGCCAGATGGCGGCCAGCGGTTCCCCGCGCGACGGGCCCAGCAGGCAGCCGTTGCGCGCAAAGCCGGCTTCGTTGCCGGGCTGGCCCTGGCAGGTGGCCGTGGGCAGCGTATCTACCGGGGTGGGGCGCAGGCAGGACATCAGCTCGGCGGCGAGGGTGAAGAAGGAGGGCTGCGGCTGGTTGCGGCGAAAACGGCGCACGTCCGTGAGGCGCGTCAGCACGGGCATGGCGCCGGGCTGCTCCAGCACCCACAGGCCGTGCGCCGGGTGGATAAAGCCGTTGACGGCCACCGTATCGGCCTGGCGCAGGGCGTCGGCCCAGCGGATGAAGGCCCCGGCCACGGTGGTATCGGCCTGGGTGGCGGCGGCCGCGGGCAGCGGGCGTTCCTTAATGACTTCGCGCGGCGCGTCCAGGTCGGCCGGCGACCAGGCCCCGGACTCGTTGCGGGACTGGCAGGCAGCCAGCAGCGGCAGGGCCAGGCAAATCAGGCCGCGCCTCATCGGACTTCCTGCTTGAACTGCTCGGCCCAGTGGTCGGCCAGGCGGGTGGGCTCGGGCAGCTTGTAGCCGCGGGTGCAGCGCCAGGCCAGCTCGGTGGCCGTGGCCTGGTCGATCCGGTGGCCGGGGCTGACGAACACCGGCTTCACGCGGTCCTTGGTGCGCAGCACTTCCCCGATCAGCTCGCCGGTTTTCTTGTCGGTAAGCGGGGCCCGGCTGCCGGCCGGCGCGTCGGGCTCGGGGTGCTGGCCCGTGAGTACCTGCTTGGCCACCCCGAAGCTGGGCTTGTCGAGCAGAATGCCGATGTGGGCCCCGATGCCCATGCGGCGCGGGTGCGCGTAGCCGTGGCCGTCCACCATCAGCACGTCGGGCTGGTGCTGCAGCTTGGCGAAGGCATGGATGAGGTTCGGGGCCTCGCGGAAGGAGAGGAAGCCCGGCACGTAGGGCAAATCCACCGGGCCGTAGTTGTACACCTTTTCCACCAGCTCCAGCTCGGGGAATTTCAGCACCACGATAACCGATAGGATGGTGTCGGGGGTAGGAAACGACGAATCCAGGCCGGCAATCAGCCGGGGCGGCGCGGCCAGTGGCTCCAGGCGCTGGCGCTGGCGCATGTCGTTTTGCTGCTGGGTAAGCTGGCGCACCAGCTCGGGGTCGGCGGGCGGGTGGTAGGGGCGGTAGTAGGCCATCGGGGCGGAGCGTTTCGGTTTGATACGCGGATGCGGACCTAGAGGGCGCGGCCGGCCGGAAAACCGGTGCGGTTCTTAGCCGCCCTCAGCGTACCAGCTCCGGGGTTTTGTTGCGCGCATCTGCCTGGTGCCCATTGATTTTGAGCTTAAAGCGGTCCAGGGAGGGACACGAGCAGGGCCCCAAGGCATTACTGCTGGTCTTGATGTCGATACCGTTCAGGTCGTAGGAGCGGCCGGCAGCTGGTACGACTACCCGAAAGCTGTTATCAGCACTAAGCCCACCTACGGGACTACGAGCCCAAAAGGTAAACTCCTCGCTCAGCTTGGTATACTGAACCGAGAAAGGCGGGACGTCGGGATTCTGACCAGCTGGCCGTTGCCACAACGTGTCAACTACCCTTGTAAAATCGGGGGTAGCGTAACGTATTAGATAAGCGGATTGTACCTCGGCTTTGGTGAAGCCGGTTCCGCCGAGACTATCGGAGCTGAAACGGAGTTTTATATCGGTGATTGGCCCATCAATGCTACACTCGCAACAACTCGTCAAGGAGAACCAGCTACTAGAAGTCCGAAACGGGTGAATAGGGGTAAGTAAAACATAATGGGCTCCTGAAGCTGTGGACGAACAGCTTCAGGAGCCCTAATTCAACGGAGTGGTTGCAAAGCAGCGCTGCCCACTACCCCCGCACGAACACGTACGGGTCCTGGTCGATGCCGTCGTTGACGCGCAGCTCCACCGACTTCACCTGCTCGCCCTCCACCGTAAAGGCGGCGGGGTAGATGCCGTAGGTCAGGTTCGAGTACGTGGCGCGAAACTGCTGCCCGTCCATATAGTCGAGCGTGGCGCGCAGCTCGGGGTGGCGGCTGAAGCTGATGAGCAGCTGCTTGCCTTTGGCAGTGATGGTGATGGGGCCGTACACCGGGTGCGCGTACTGGCCCGCGTAGGCCTTGAGCGGCAGCGCGGGCTTGCCCTTTTTCGTTACGCGGGCGTTTAGCTTGGCCAGCTCGGCGGCGGCTTCGGCACGGCCGGCGGCGCCGCGGTTCCACAGCTGGCGGCTGCGGTCCACGTAAGGCATGCCTAGGTAGGCATCGAGCAGCTGGTAGCGCAGCGCCTCGAAGAAGCTCTGGTTGTCTTGGTTGGTGAGCACGGCAATGCCTAGGCGCTCCTCGGGTACGAAGCAGGTGTTGCTCACGTACCCGGTGGCCCCGCCCGTGTGCCAATACACCTGCCGGCCGTTGTAGTCGGCGGCAAATACGCCCAGGCCGTAGGTGCGGAAGTGCTCGGGCAGCAACGCCGACTTGCGCGCCGACACGGCCGTGTTCACGTCGCGGGTGCGGCGCAGCGCGGCCCAGGGCAGCACGCGCTGGCCTTGGTGCTTGCCGCTGTCGAGCTGAAACTGCAGCCACTTGCCCAGGTCGCCCACACTCGACACCATGCTGGCGGCCGGCCCGAGGTTATCCACCTCGTCGATGGGGAGCACCGCCAGCGGGCCGTACGCATTGGAGTAGGGCAGGGCCACGTTGGGGCGCTGGCCGAAGCCCGCCGTGAGCATGTAGGTGTTGGTCATGCCCAGGGGGCGGAGCATGGTCTGCTCCACGTAGTTTTCCCAGCTGGTGCCGCCCGTCACGGCCGGAATTACCTGGCCGGCGGCCAGGAAGCCCGCGTTGCAGTAGCCGTAGTCCTGCCGGAAGGGGAGGCTGGGCTTGAGCACGCGCATCTGGCGGATGATGTCTTCGCGCGAGAAATTGGAATCCCAGAAAGCGAAGTCGCCCTGGAAGGTCTTGGTGCCGAGGTGATGGCCCAGCAGGTCGCGCACGGTCACCAGCTGGGTGCTGGTGGGGTCGTAAAGCTGAAAATCGGGCAGGTACTGCGTGACCTTGTCGTTGAGGGAAAGTTTCTTCTCCTGCTCCAGGTTGGCCAGCGCCAGGCCCGTGAAGAGCTTGGTGTTCGAGGCAATCAGGAACAGCGTGTTGGCGTCCACCGGCTCGGGCTTGCCCACGGCTCGCACGCCGTAGCCCTTGCTGACGACCACCTGGCCATCTTTCACCACCACCACGGCCAGGCCCGGAATCTGCCACTGGCGCATGCCGCGCTGGATATATTGGTCGAGGCTGTCGGCCACGAAGCGGGAGGGAGGAGCGACCGGCGCGGGTACTTGGGCCGAAGCCCCCGGAGCGGAGCCCAGGCCCCAGGCCAGCAGGCCGCCCAGCAGCGGCCCGAAAAAGCGTAGTTGCATCAAGAAATCAGGTAAAACGAAACGGTAAGTCAAGGACCAACCCAAACCTACGCAGTTGCGCCCACATCGCCGCTACTCCCGCGCTGGTGGTTTTTCCGCCATCGATGCAGCCAAGCAGCGCCCGATTTGCGTACACCCCGTGTCGCGCGTTGTGTCTACTCGCATTTCTGCCATGCTTGCCCTCTCCGCTCCAAAGCCCGTGCGCCTGGAGCTGCCCCACGCCACCCTCGCGGCCGACCTGGCCGTGCCGCCCGCCGCTTCCGGCATCGTCGTTTTTTCGCACGGCAGCGGCAGCTCCCGCCTGAGCCCGCGCAACCAGCACGTGGCCCAGTGCCTGCAGCAGGCCGGGTTTGCCACCCTGCTGCTCGATCTGCTCACGCCCGAGGAAGACCGCGCCTTCGAAGCGCGCTTCGACATCGACCTGCTCACCCGCCGCTTGCTGGGCGCCGCCAGCTGGCTGCGCCGCGAGCAGCGCCTGCACGATCTGCGCCTGGGCTTTTTCGGGGCCAGCACCGGCGCGGCCTCGGCCCTGAACGCCGCCGCCGAGCTGGGCAGCCAGGTCAGCGCCGTGATTTCGCGTGGGGGGCGCCCCGATCTGGCCCTGCCGGCCCTGGCGCGGGTGCAGGCCTCCACACTGCTCATCGTGGGCGGGCAGGACTGGCCCGTCATCGGCGCCAACGAGCAGGCCCTGGAAGCCTTGAGCTGCCCCAAGCAGATGCGCACGGTGCCCGGGGCCGGCCACCTGTTCGACGAGCCCGGCACCCTCGACGAAGTGGCCGACCTGGCCGTGGACTGGTGCCAGCAGCACCTGACCTGAGCCCTGATGGGGGCCGTTGTTGACCTTCTTTCTGCCTATGTTCCCCGCATTCGACGACCGTCTGGCTGCGGCCCGTGCGCTGGCCGAGCGGCTGCTGCCCCTGCTGAGCGGCGGGCCGCCGGGCGTGGTACTGGCCATTCCGCGGGGCGGCGTACCCGTGGGGGCGGTGCTGGCGCAGGCCCTGGGCTGGCCTCTGGACCTGGCGATGGTGAAGAAAATCGGGCATCCGGCCAATCCCGAATTCGCCGTCGGGGCCGTCAGCGCCTGGGGCTACGTGCTGGAGCCCGGGCTGCACCTACCCGATGAATACCTGGCCGAGCAGATGGACCGCATTCGGCCGCAACTGCAGGCCCGCCGCCGCGCCTACCTCGGCGACCAGCCGCCGCTGCCGCTGACGGGGCGGCCGGTCGTCATCACCGACGACGGCGTGGCCACCGGCCACACCATGCTGGCCACGGTGGCGCTGGTGCGCCGGCAGCAGCCCGCCCGCATCACCGTGGCCGTGCCGGTGGCGGCCCCGGCGGCCCTGGCGCAGCTGCAGGCCGTGGCCGAGGACGTGGTGTGTCTGCTCGCGCCGTCGGGATTCCGGGCCGTGGGCGAGTACTACGCCGATTTCACCCAAACCACCGACGAGGAAGTAATGCAGGCCCTGCGCGCCGCCGGAACCCGGCTGCCACCGGCCGCGGCCTAACCCAGAACCGGAACGGTACGTTTGGAAAAGCGCCGGCCGCTGTATCCGGGCCGGCCCCAACCCATGTCCAAACCTGTTCAAGATGCGGCGGAAGGCGCCGGTCCCTTCACGGTGCGCCGCTACTACATCGACGTGGCCCGGCCCCAGCGCCCGGCGGCCGAGCTGATGCGCGACATCCAGTGCCACATCGAGAAGTTTTCGCCGGAGCTGCTGGCTGATTTTCACAAAGCCAAGGGCGAGGAGCACCGGCTGAAGGTCAACGACGAGTTTCACATCAAAATCCTGGGGCCCTGGAACGGCTCGGTGCGCGTGACGGAAGTAGCCGAGCAGCACTTCGAGCTGTGCACCCTGGAGGGCCACCCCGAAGCCGGCACCATCCGGTTTTCGCTGCGCCAGTTGCCCAGCCGGCCCGAGGTCGTGCGCTTCGAAATCCGCTCCCGGGCCCGCGCCCGCGACGGGCTGGTGGCCTTCGCCTACGGTACGCTCGGGGTGGGCAAGCAGGTGCAGGAGCAGACCTGGGTAACCTTTTGCCAGCGCGTGGCCGAAGCCAGCGGCGGCGAGCCGCTCGGGCCGGTGCAGGTGGATACCACCGAGCAGGATGAATCGGGCCAGCAGCACGAGCACCATGAGCGCAACTAGCCCCGCCGCGCCGCCCCTGTGGCAGCAGTACCGCACGCAGCTGGAAGCGTTCAGCAAGGCCAAGGTCAACTACGACCTGGAGCGCGTGCACGAGTACACCGCCGAAGCCGGCTGGCGCCTCGACGACTACAACACCGAGCTGCCCTCGGAGCCGCCGGGCCCGCCCGTAAGCGGTGGCAGCTGGGAGGCGGCCAAGCAGGTGCTGCTGAACTATTCCTTTCCGCCGCCCGACCTCATTACCGGCATCTTCGTGCCCGATGCGCCGCTGGCCGAGCGCGTGATGCTGCTGCGCGGGCGCTTCCTGTTTTTCACCTTCTGGTTTGGGGTGCGCATCGGCGGCGTGACGGACGAGCAGCAACAAACCCCCGACGGCCCCGAGCAGGTGTGGGGCTACAACTACCGCACGCTGGAAGGGCACTTCGAAAAGGGCCAGATCGACTTCACCATCCACAAAAACCTGCGCACCGGGCGGGTGAAGTTTCAGGTGAAAGCCTACTCCCAGCCCGACCGCATCCAAAACATCTTCTACCGCATCGGCTTCAAGCTGTTCGGCCGCTCCCTGCAGCGCAAGTTTGCCCGCGAGTCTATGAAGCGGATGCGGCGGCTGGTAGGCGAGGCGTTGCGGGAAGGAGGCAAACCCATTGCGGCAAGCAGCATCAAAGCCGTTAGCTCCGCAGCGCCAGGTCGGCAGTGAAATCCAGCAGGAACTGACGGCGCTGCTGATTAGGCTTGTGGGCTAGCTCCAGGTGCAATTGCCGCTGGGCTTCGGCGTGGTAGCCGCCTGCGTAGAGGGCCCGGATGCCACGGTGTGCAGCACGCCTGCGGTGCCTCTTCAGGCGGCAGAGGGTACTCCAGGCGGCGCTGCGCCGCGGGCCTACCGCTCCTCGCGAAACAGCTTCTTGTCGGCCCAGAACGTGCCCAGCGGCACCAACGAAGCCACAAAGCCCAGCGCGGCCTTGCGCACCGACCAGCCGTGCTCAAGGGTGGCGGCGATGAGCAGCAGCACGTACAGCACGAAGAGCACGCCGTGGGCCATGCCCACGTGGCGCACGGCCTCGGGCTGGCCCAACACGTACTTCAGCGGCATGGCAATGCCCAGCAGCACCAGAAACGACAACCCTTCGAGGAAACCGACCACCCGCAGGCGACCCACAGAAGAAGAAAACAGACGAAACAGCATCGGCGTACCAACAAAACAGAACCCGGCAAAGTTACCACCTTCCACCGGCACGGCCGCCGCAGCGGGCAGTGCTACTTGTCATCCTTCCTAACCAACCCCATGACGCAAACCAAAGCCTACGCAGCCTCCGCGGCCCGCGCCCCGCTGGCACCCTTTCAGCTCGACCGCCGCGACCTGGGCGCCCACGACGTGCAAATCGAAATCATGTACTGCGGCGTGTGCCATTCCGACGTGCACCAAGCCCGCGACGAGTGGGGCGGCTCCACCTTTCCCATGGTGCCCGGCCACGAAATCGTGGGCCGCGTGACGCAGGTGGGCGCCCACGTTGGCAAGTTCAAGGCCGGCGACCTGGTGGGCGTGGGCTGCATGGTGGACACCTGCCGCACCTGCCACAACTGCGAGCAGGGCCTCGAGCAGTACTGCGAGACGCACATCAGCTTTACCTACAACAGCACCCTGCAGGACCGCCAGACGCGCACCCACGGCGGCTACTCCCAGCAGATTGTGGTAGACGAGAACTACGTGCTGCGCGTGTCCGACAAGCTGCCGCTGGCGGGCGTGGCGCCGTTGCTCTGCGCCGGCATCACCACCTACTCGCCGCTGCGCACCTGGGGCGCCGGCCCCGGCAAGCGCGTGGGCGTGGTGGGCCTGGGCGGCCTGGGCCACATGGCCGTGAAGCTGGCCGCCGCCATGGGCGCCGAAGTCACCGTGCTCAGCACTTCGCCCGCCAAGGAGCAGGACGCCAAAGCCCTGGGTGCCCACAAGTTCGTGGTAACCAAGGACAAGGACGCGGTGAAAGAGGTGGGCAACTATTTCGACCTGATCATCAACACCGTCGGCTCCAACATCGACCTGAACCAGTACCTGCTGCTGCTGCGCCTCGACGGCACGATGGTGATGGTGGGCCTGCCGCCCGAAGCCCCGCAGATCGGCATCTTCCCGCTCGTGGGGCAGCGCCGCCGTTTGGCCGGCTCGCACATCGGCGGCATTGCCGAAACCCAGGAAATGCTCGACTTCTGCGCCGAGCACAACATCGTGTCGGACGTGGAAGTCATTCCCATCGACTACATCAACGAGGCCTACGAGCGGATGCTGCGCAGCGACGTGAAGTACCGCTTCGTGATTGATCTGGCCACGCTGTAGTCGCCCAGGCTTGCACGACGGGATGGCTGCATGATTGAGCAGGCCGCTATCCTACAGGCAGCAACGGCCGGCCGATGTGGTCAAGGACCTTGCCTCGGGCGAACCGAACCGTTCTGACGCGGTTGGTCTGCCCGAGGCAAGGTTCTTTTTGATTGCGCCGGATGCCGTCAGGCGCGTTTAGCGCACTTCGTACGCGCAGCGGAACGTGCCCTGAAAAGTTAGCTTCTTAGCGCTGCGCGGGGAATTGGTGGAGCACGTCACGGCCCGGAACGTGCCCGTCAGCACGTGGGCCTCGGTATCCACGGCCGTCACGCGCACTTCGCCGTCGTTGACGCCGCAGGCCATGGACTCGGCCGTCAGGTTGCCCACGCGGTAGGTGGCCTCGCGCACGTGGGCGCTCAGGATTTCCTTGAAGCGATACACCTGCGGCACGGCCTTGAACTCATCCACCAGAATGGTCAGGCCGGGGTCGTCGGGCGAATCGGCGCGGATGAGGTTCAGCGTAAGCACCTTGCCCGCCCCCGACGACAGCTCGATGCGGGAGTATGCCGTGTCGACGGCGGTCGGAATGCCGTTGACGAGCAAGGTGAAGCGGCGGGGCGGGGCGACGGCCGGCCGCCGGGAAACGGGGTCGGCTACTGGGGTAAGCAGCGGAAGCAAGGCCAGCAGCGGCCCAAAAATCAAATACATCATGCCGGAGTGGCCCGGCCGGGGCAGCCGGGCATTGGCCGAAAATACGACGCACCGACCCGGTTTCGTATGCCAACGCTGCGAAACGGCCCAAAAGCGCGGCGCCTTACTTGCGGATTTTGCCGCCGTGAATCATGTCGGAGGTGATGTTTTTGTCGCGGCGCAGCTCGGCCCACACCACGCCCGCGAGGTGGGCTACCGTGAAGGCGATGAGCAGGTACATGTTCACGTTGTGGACTTCCTTCACCGTGTGCTCGATGTCGTGCAGGGCCTGCACGTCGTCGGCGTACGTAAGGATAAGGCCGGTTACCACCATCACCGTCAGCAGCAGGTAGAACACCAGGTAGCTGTACTTCACCAGCACCGAGTGCCGCAGCCGAAACGCCGCACGCGGGGCCTCGGCTTGGTGCTCTTTGGAGCGCCGCAGCCGGTGGCGGAAGGTTTGCAGGGTGGGGGCGGCCAGCTCGGCCACCAGGCGCCAGCCCAGCAGCACGGCCAGCAAAACGCCCAGGTAGATGTGCCAGTCCCAGATGCGGTGGCTGACCAACCGGCTGATGCTGCGCGCCTGCTCCTCACTCAGCACGGTGCCGCCCTGGCGCGCTACTTCCTGCATCTCAGGCCGCAGGCCGCGCAGGTTGAGGATGACGCGCAAAAACAGAATCGTGCTCAGCAAGCCCGCAATGGTGGCGGCGTTGGCCCAGTGCCAGAGGCGCAGCGCGCCGGAATACTTCGGTGTGGCCGGCGCTTCCGGGGTGGTTGTAACAGGTTGTGACATGGTGAGGCTGGCGTAAGGGCCCGCCGCCGGCGGGCAAGGTAAGGATTAGGGCTGGCGTCCCGGATACACGCGCAAGGCCTCGGCCAGGCAGTCCATGGCCGCGTCGATGGCCTGCAGGTTCAGCACGTAGGCCAAGCGCACTTCCTGGCGGCCGCCCCCGGGCGTGGCGTAGAAGCCCGTGGCGGGGGAGAGCATGACCGTGCGGCCCTGGTGTTCGAACTCCTCCAGCAGCCAGCGCGCAAACCGCTCGGAGTCGTCGATGGGCAGCTGGGGCATCACGTAGAAGGCGCCGCCGGGCACCGGGCACTGCACCCCGGGCATCTGGCGCAGGCGCTGCACCATCCGGTCGCGGCGGGCCTGGTACTCGGCCTTGGTGTGCTCAAAGTACGCGTCGGGCAGCTCCGCGGCGGCTTCGCCCAGCAGCTGCGCCAGGCCGGGCGGGCTGATGCGCATCTGCGCGAAGCGGAAGGCGGCGTCGCGCACGTCGGGGTTCTTCGTCACCAGCGCCCCGAGGCGGGCCCCGCAGGCGCTGTAGCGCTTGGAAATCGTATCGAGCAACACCACGTGCGCCTCGGCGTCCGGCCCCAGGTGCAGGGCACTGACGCAGGGCGCGTCGTAGCAGAACTCGCGGTAGGCC
The DNA here is from genome assembly GCF_054783195.1 of Hymenobacter coalescens. Taxonomy (NCBI): domain Bacteria; kingdom Pseudomonadati; phylum Bacteroidota; class Cytophagia; order Cytophagales; family Hymenobacteraceae; genus Hymenobacter; species Hymenobacter coalescens. The sequence continues at coordinate 190,540 of NZ_BAAGRA010000016.1, forward strand.
TCGTCGGAAAGCAGGAACAGGTGGTGGCGCTGGCAGAGGTCCAGCAGCAGCTCCAGCTCCGGGCGCCGGTACACGTAGCCCGTCGGGTTATTGGGGTTGCAGAGCAGCACGGCCTTGGTGCGCTCGGTCACGTGCGCTTCTAGCGCGGTCAGCGGCGGCAGCGCAAAGCCCGTGGCAATGGTGGAGCGCACCGGCACCAGCTGCACGCCGGCGGCAATGGCAAAGGCCGTGTAGGCGCCGTAAAAGGGCTCCGGCACGATGACTTCGTCGCCGGGGTTCAGGCAGCTGAGCAGGGCAAACCAAATGGCCTCCGAGCCGCCGGTTGTCACGATGATGTCCTCGGCGGCCACCCCGATGCCGTTGCGCTGGTAGTAAGCGGCCAGCTTCTGGCGGTAGCTCAGGTGGCCCGCGCCGTGCGAGTATTCCAGCACCCGGATATCGGCCTGCTGCACGGCCGCCAGCACCTGGGGCGGCGTTTCGATGTCGGGCTGGCCGATGTTGAGGTGAAAGACCTGCACCCCGCGGGCCTTGGCCGCGTCGGCGTAGGGGGTGAGCTTGCGGTACGGCGACATGGGCATGGCCGCGCCGCGCTGGGATACGTGGGGCATGAGGCCAAATATAGCGGCGGAGACCAGGTAGAAGAACTGGGGTATCGTGTTCCGTTGGCGGTTCACCCCGTCCGAGGGCAACGGCCCGTGGAGAGGCGGGGCACCACCACCCGGCCCCGGCTGTATATTGGCCGGCAACTTAGTCGGCCGGCGCCGCGATACTCGCCGCAATTACGATGGACGGCAGTACCCTGCTTTTGCTGATTATTCTGGTTGGTAAATATTTGCTGGTGCCTGGGGTAGCCATCTATTACCTGGCGAAGAAATCAAAAGTCCAGACGGCGCGCTTGCTGGGCTTCCTGGCTGTATCGGCCTACTTCGCGTGGCTGGTGATGAGCTCGGCCTGGCACGAAACGGGCAAGTGCAGCGGGCAAGGCTGCCTGATTGTATTCCCGTTCGCCGCCTTCTGGTACCTTCTGGCGTATGCGCTGCTGCTGCCGGCCTACGGGTGGGTACTGGCCGGGTGGCGGTGGTGGCAGTGGCTGCTGGCCCTCGGGGCTGTCTTGTTGAGCGGCTTGGTGCTGCGGCAAGTGGCTCACGTCTTCGATTACTCATTGGGTGGTATTCCCATCGATTACCGGAAGAGCGAATGGCCGTTCCACCACCTGATGCGCCTGCAGGTGCTTACCGCTGTTTTGTTGCTGGCGGCTCCGGGCGGGCGGGTGGTGTGGAAGTGGCTTACCAATGACCTGGAGGCCGAGCTGGAAGCGGGCAGTTGAACGGTCGTTTATTACCCTTTAGTGGTAGGCTGCTGTCCCCCCTCCGGCAGCAGGGGCGCTTCCTCGTAGTGGCCGGGCACGGGCTAGGCCGGGCGCCCTGCGTGAGGGCTTCTACCAGCAGCTTGCCGCCCACCACGCGCTCTTTCCACGGCTCGCCCAGGCCGTCGGGCCGGCACCGGCGGGCGTGGAAAGAGCGCGTGGTGGGGTGACACTGTTCCGGTTCGCGCTTCTGAGCAGGGCGTTGCTTGGGTTGTGTTTGGGGCCGCGTGTGGTGGCTCAGCCCCGGGTCAGGGCAAGTGCCCGAGCCTGGCCGCAGACTTTCAGAAGGTGACGTCGAAGCGGCCGTTGGTGACAGCCACGGTGCTGGGGGCGTTGCCGGAGTTATTGGTTACCAGCTGGGCTTCAAATTCGAAGGTGCCCCGGGCCGTACGAGTCGTCAGGTCGAAATGCGTGATGACCACTTGGCCGAGGCGGCGGCCGGCGTAGCTGGTGATGTGGCGGTCGTAGCCGGCGCCGGCGCGGGGATACGCATTGACCATGCCGAACGGGTATTCGGCCACGCCCAGCGGGTAGGTGCCCACGCCCTGAAACGACACTCCAGGGGCGCGCACCAGCTGGGGCACCACCAGCGTAACCGCGTGAAACGCACCGCTGGCGTCCGCGGGGCTGCTGCCTTCCAGGGAGAATAAGTTGTCCAGAATCTGGCCGTAAAACAGCGCAGTGGCCTGGTGCGTCACGCCGTTCAGCGTCCAGCTCATTGTGCCGCGGATTCGGCCGTCGCGCGTCATTTGCAGGTTCTTGGTAGTGGTCTGGTTGGCGTACACCGTCAGCGGAACCGGGGTGGTGGGGTTGAAGCCCGTGGTGGGCGTGGCCGTGAGCGTGTAGTCGCCCGCCGGCAGGCCGCTGAATGCAAATGCGCCGGTCGCAGGATCGGGCTGCGCGGTGTATTCAGTGCCGGTGGCCAGCGTGAGCTGCAGGCGGCTGGTCGCGCCGAGTGGGGTGAGCACGCCGCGTACCTGTCCGGTGGCGGGAGCCGGGTCGTCGGACCCTTTTTCGGAGCACGAGGCCAGCAGAAAGGACAGCAGGAACCCACACAGGGCTGCCACGTGGCGTAGCGTAAAGGAAAGGGACATATGGAATAGGAAAAACGATGAAGATGAAAAACGAATGCCTCGAAAATCGGCCGGGCAGCAGGCGAGCATAAGCACCCTGCCCGAGGTGGTGCGGCGGGTAAGTGGTGCTCCAACCGCCCGTTGAGGGGGGAGCCAACGGCGGGTGCGAGCGGTGCAGCCCCACCGGCAGCAAAGGGCCAGCGCGCTACTCGGCAGCGCCTTTGCCGCCGACCACGTGGCGCTGCAGAGCCTCGAAAAAGCCCCGGCGGTAGGTGTCGCCGAGCGGGGCGCTGGCCTTGCCGTCCTGAAACAGAATCTGGTTGCCGTCGAGGGCCTTGATCTTGGGCAGCGACACGATGTAGGACTTGTGCACGCGCATGAACTGCGCGGCGGGCAGGCGGTCCTGCAGGTCCTTGATGTTGAGCAGGGTAATGATGCGCTCCTGCTCGGTGTAAATGGACACGTAGTTCTTGAGCCCCTCCACGTACACGATTTCCTCGAAGGCTACCTTGCGCATCTTGCCCTTGCTTTCGGTCTTGACGAAGATGTAGTTGTCGGGGGGCAGGCCCAGGGGCTGGGCCACCGGGGCCTGAGCCTTCAGGGCTTTCTGCGCCGCCTTTAGAAACCGCTCGAAGGCAATGGGCTTGAGCAGGTAGTCGAGGGCTTCCAGCTCGAAGCCGCGCACGGCAAACTCGCTGTAGGCCGTGGTCAGAATCACCTGGCACTTGCCCGCCAGCAGCGGCATCGCGTCGAGGCCGGAGAGCTGGGGCATGTGGATGTCGAGAAACACCAGGTCGATGGGCTCGGTGGCCACGATGCGCAGCGCCTCCACGGGGTTGGTGGTGCTGGCCGCTAGCTGCAGAAAGGGCGTTTTTTCCACGAACTGCCGCAGAATGTCGATGGCACCCTGCTCGTCGTCGACAATAAGACACTTAATCATCTAGAGAACCAGGTGGAGGTGGGTGGAGTAGAAGTCGGGCTCGTCGCGGATGGTCAGCTGGTGGCGGTCGGCGTAAATGGCCTGCAGGCGCCGGCGGGTGTTGTCGAGGCCGATGCCGGTGGAGTACTCCACCGGGCCCCGGCGCTTGCGGTTGCGGGTGACGAGCGTCAGCTGGTTTTCCGCCACGCGCACCTGCAGCAGCAAGGGGTGCGCGGGGTCGAACAGCTCGCCGTGCTTGAAGCAGTTCTCGACGAAGGTGATGAGCACCAGCGGCAGAATCATCAGGAACTGGGTGCTGCCCTGCACCTCAAACTGCACCTGCAGCTGGTGGCCGAAGCGCAGCTGGTTCAGCGCGACGTAGTTGCGCAGGTGCTGTACCTCCTTGTCCAGCATCACCTTGCCCTGCTCGCCGCCCTCGTTCAGGGCGTAGCGCATGATGTCGGAGAGCAGCAGCACGCTTTTGGCCGTGGGCTCCGACAGCGGGTACACCTGGGCGTAAAGGAAGTTGAGCGCGTTGAAGAGGAAATGCGGGTTGATCTGGCTTTTCAGGAAGGCAATGTCGGCTTCCAGCAGGCTGCGTTCCTGCTCCCGCAGCTGCTGTTGGATACGAAGTGCGTATTTGACGGAAGCGTATACTAAGCTGCAGGAATAAAAATAGATTCCGCGGAATATGCCTATGGCAAAAAACACCCGCATATTAATAAACTTCTGTGTCGACTCAAGATGAAGAGAAGGCAGGATAAAAGTGGTAATGCCAATACGTAGAGCTAAAAAAGCGACAAACAGGCCGATTACCCCCAGCGCATAGACACCATATCGTTTCGTAATAAAAAACCGGGGAAACAGCCATTCGCTATTTATATAAACGATAAAAGCATATAGCGAAAATTGAAAAATGTCTCCTAGTGCGTCTGGGTATTTGCCCTGCAGAGCTACAACAAATATGGATTCGTAGAGGTAGTAGGCCACCCACGCCATGATGTGGTAAAGAATAGTCTTGAAGCGGGGCACACGAATGGCTAGTTGGGCGGTAGAGGAAGATGATAGCGTAAAGGTGTTCATAAATCCAGGTCGCGTGGGCGCAGAGAGGTGGACGAACTTGAAAAAGACCGGGCAGCGGCCAAAGTGCCGGGCCGGTGGCCACGGCGGCCGGGCTTAGCGCACGAGGCTGAGGCGCAGGCCGGCCTCCAGGTGCGGGCTCAGCCGCGGGGCGTTGGGCGCGCTCAGGCGGCGCGTTTCCAGCCCGCCGCCCACGTACGCATCGATGAGGCCGTGGCCGCCCAGCCGACGCTGCATGCCCCACTGGCCCGCCAGGGCGCTGACTTCGTGGTGCAGGCGCGGGCTGTAAGAGGGCGTGAGGCTGTGGAGGCCCTGCAGCGCCACGTAGTTGCCCACGAAGGGCCCGGCGGCGCGGCCCGCCGCGCGGCGCTGCGGCTGGCGGTAATAGCGGCGCACGCCCACCTCCACGCCCAGCTCCATCACGCGGGCGCTGTGGCGGCTGCCGTCGGGGGCGGCGGTGCGCGGGCCCACCCGCCAAGCGCTGCTGACGTTGCCGTAGGCCGACCACGCCGGGGCCAGCTGCCACTCGGCGCCGGCCACTACCGGCAGCGCGGTGCCCATGTAGCCGCCCACGGTGAGGCCGCGGGTGAGGCCCGTGCCCAGCTTGAGCAGCACGGAGCGGGCCGCAGCGGCCGAATCAGGGGTGGGCGAAGCGGTGGCGGGTAGCTGGGCCCGGCAGGACAGCACGGCCGCGCCGAAGGCAATGGCCAGGAATACGGAGCGGCGGTAGAAATACGGCGACATAGGAATGGGAAAAGAAGAGCGGGAATGAGGTGAAAGGCTGTGGTCTGGCGGCCGGCTTGGGGCCTCGCCCGCCTTGATGATTCAAACCTATCCCGACTTCGGCCCGCCTGAAAAACTATTACACCAACCGGCCTTTCGGCGGGACCAACACCCCGGCGCAGCCCGCAGCCGGCCTGGTGCCGGAGGCCGCGGCCCCGCCCAACCGTTGGGGCCCCGTTGGCCGCAAACAAAAAGGCGCGAAACCGGGTGGTTTCGCGCCTTTGCTGCGTGTGAGCTGGTGGAGCTTAAATCTTCTCGGGCAGCAGGGTGGCTTCCTCGTAGTTGCCGAGCACGGGCTGGGTCGGGTCGCCCTGCGTCACGGCTTCCACCAGCAGCTTGCCGCCCACGAAGGCGCCCTTCCACGACTCGCCCAGGCCGCCGAACACTTCCTCCCGGTCGCCGCGCGAGCGGAGCTTGTTGATGCCCATCTTGAAGGCACGCACTTCCTTGGCCGTGCGCTGGGCCCACTTCTCGTCGTCGGAGGCCAGCGCGCCCACCAGGGCGCCGTTCGAAATGTTCATTTCGCCCACCAGTTCCTCCACGCGGTCCACCAGCACGATGGAGTCGATGGGGCCGAAGGGTTCCTTGAAGTACAGCTCGCTCTGGCGCGGCAAATTCACCAGGGCGCGCGGCGCGCGGTAGGCCGACATGTCCTGGCCGGGCAAAAACAGCGAGTCGTCGAGCCGGCCCTCGTAAACGGGCGTGGCGCCGGTTTTCAGGGCGTCGGCGTAGAGGCGGTCGAGGTCCTCGGCCTGCCGGCGGTTGATGACCGGGCCGAAGGCCAGCTCCGGCAGCTTGTCGCCGGGGTCGTCCACGAGGGTGGGGTTGCCCACCTTCAGACCGCGAATGGCCTCCCAGTAGGTTTCCAGGAACTGCGGAAACAGGCGGCGCTCCACCACGAAGCGCACGTAGGCCGTGCAGCGCTGCTTGCCGTAGTCGTAGCCCTTCTGGAGCTGCTCGCCCAGCCCGCGCCAGTCGCTGAAATTCCAGATGCCGTAGGTGTTCACGCCTTCCATCTCCAGCATGTAGCGCTTGTGCACCGAGGCCAGCGCGTCGGCGATGTTGCGGCCGTTGTAGCGCCCGCCCACGAAGCTCAGGCAGTCGATGGCCTGGTCCTTCACCAGCACGTCGCTCAGCTCGCCGCCCGAGCCGCTCACCAGCGTCACGGGCAGGCCGCAGCGGCGGGCCAGCGCAAAGGTCACGCTCAGCGAGATGAAGCCGCCGTCGGTGGGCGTTTTGGCCACGGCCGCGTTGCCGCAGAGCACCTGCGTGAGCACCGCGTGCATGAGCACCGACATGGGGTAGTTCCAGGAGGCGATGTTCGACACGACGCCCAGCGGCTTGCGCGAGCCCAGCATGCCTTCGATGTGGTCGACGTACCACTGCACGCCGTCGATGCAGCGGTCAATGTCGGTGAAGCCCAGCTTGTAGGTTTTGCCGATTTCCCACATCAGCAGCTTGCCGATGAGCTCCACGTGGGTGCGCAGCTGGTCGAGGCAGTCTTGAACGCGGCGCTTCCGCTCATCCAGGTCTACCCGGCCCCAGTCGATGGCCTCCTGGCGGGCGGCCTGCACGGCGCGGCCGGCGGTGGCACGCTCCAGCATGGGCAAAGCGCCGAGCACCGAGCCGTCGATGGGCGAAACAAAGTCCTGGGGCTTGCCGGGCTCCTGCCAGCGGCCTTCCATCAGGTTGAGGTAGCGGCCGTCCTGGTCGAAGATTTCGGGAGTAACCTGCTTAACCTGCCGAATCAGCTCGGCAAACTCGACTTGCGGGGAAACGATTTTAGCCATGGAATGAAGGATGGGAGGCGACCCGGCGGCCGCCCGCGAAGAGGGGAAGTGTTGGCCACCGCCAAACCGGGCTTATACGCGGCGGCGTGGCCCGGCGGTGGCCGGCCGCACCGCCGCCGGGCGGCAGCAGTGGCCCGAAGAACGGGGAAAAAAACGGCGCTGCTAACCAGTGGCCCACAGGATTATGCCGGCAACGTTCCCGACATCGATTGCAGGAAAAGTAACATTCAGCGGCCCGGAGGCAATCAGCCTGGCCCAACCGGTGGGGGTTGGGCCGCCTGCCCGGCCGGCTGAAGTCCTATCAGCCGCCGCTGGTGCAAGCAACCGGCCGGGGCCTGAACCGGCACCGCCCCCGAAGCCGCAGCCGCTGGGAACGTTCCCGATAACGATTGCATAAAAAAAAGGCCCGGGCCGCGGCCGAACGGCTCATTTTAGGGTGACCTTGATTGCACTGAAGACGACTCCCACCTAAGTCGACCTCGTCCGTGAAGAGCTCATTCCCACCTCTTAATACTTCTCAGTACATGCGACAAGGTTTACTCCTCGGGGCGTTATGGGCCGTTACCTCGGCCACGCTCGCCCAAGCCCAACAAACCCGGCCGCTCACTGGCCGGGTGCTCGACGCCGGCTCCGGCGAAGGCCTGCCCGGCGTGACGGTGGTCGTGAAGAACTCCACCGTCGGCGCCTCCACCAACGAGAACGGCGAGTTCACGCTCAGCGTGCCCGAAGGCAGCGACGCGACGCTGGTGTTCAGCTACGTGGGCTACCTCACCGAAACGGTCAGCGCCGGCCGGCAGGGCAGCGTTACGGTGAAGCTGCGCACCGACCAGAAGGCCCTCGACGAAGTGGTGGTCATCGGCTACGGGGCAGTGAAGCGCAGCGACGTGACCGGCGCCATCGTGTCGGTGAAGGAGGAAGACCTGAAGAAGGTGCCGGTGGCCAACGTGATGGAGTCCTTGCAGGGCCGCCTGCCCGGCGTCGACATCACGCGCAGCAGCGGCTCGGCCTCCTCGGGCGTGAACATTACCGTGCGCGGCAACCGCTCCCTGACGGCCAACAACGGCCCGCTGTTCATTGTCGACGGCATTCAGTACAACTCCATTCAGGACATCAACCCCAACGACATTCAGTCGATGGAGGTGCTGAAGGACGCGGCGTCCACGGCCATTTACGGCTCGCGCGGTGCCAACGGGGTGATTATCGTGACCACCAAGAAGGGCGCCTCGGGCAAAACCACCCTCACGCTGAACACCTACGTGGGGCAGACGGAGGTGCAGTACTACCCCTACGTGAACGACGGGCCGGCCTACATCGCGCAGAAGCGCGAGGCCAACCGCGCCAGCGGCCTCTGGTCCAGCGTGGCCGACGACTCGAAGATCCTCACGCCGCTGCAGCTGGCCGCCATCCAGAACGGCACCTGGACGCGCTGGCCCGACGAGTTCCTGCGCAAGGGCCTGCAGCAGGAGCACCAGATCGGCCTGGCCGGCGGCGGCGAGAAAACCAAATTTTACCTCTCGGCCAACTACTACGGCGAACAGGGCATTTTCCGCATGGATAACCTGAAGCGCTACGCCACGCGCTTCAACCTGGAGCAGGCCGTGACCGGCAAAATCAAGGTCGGCATGCAAAACCAGCTGACCTACTACAACCAAAACAACCGCCGCGACCCGCTCAACATCGCCAACAAGATTGACCCGCTCGGCGCCGCCCGCGACGAGAACGGCCAAGTCATCGTGTTTCCCAACAACGGCAAGGACATCAACCCGCTGGCCGACGAGCTGGGCGACAACTACGAGAACAACACCCGCACCATGCGCACGTTCCTGACCGGCTACGTGAGCTACGACGTGCTGCCCAACCTGAACCTGCGCTCCAACGTGGGCCTGACGCTGGGCAACTCCCGCGTGGGTACCTTTTTCGGCTCCAACACCGTGGACCGCAACGGCAGCGTGCCGCTTACATCCTACGGCACGCAGATGGATACGAACTGGAGCTGGGAAAACATCCTGAACTACAACAAGACCTTCGGCGACCACAGCATCTCGGCCACGGGCGTCACCTCGCTGCTCACGTTCAAGACCGAACAGGCGCGGGCGCAGGGCGCCAACCAGCTGCTGAGCTTCCAGCAGTTCTACGCCTTGGGCAACGCCAACCAGCAGGTGGTTATCAACAGCGCCTACGTGGCCAGCAACCTCGTCTCGTTTACGGGCCGGGTGCAGTACGGCTACAAGGGCCGCTACTTGCTCACGCTGACCGGCCGCGAAGACGGCTCCAGCAAACTACCCGGCAACCCCTGGGCCTTCTTTCCCTCGGCCGCCGTGGCCTGGCGCCTCATCGACGAAAACTTCTTGAAGGGCGTCGCGGTGCTCTCCGACCTGAAGCTGCGCGCTTCCTACGGCCGGGCTGGCAACTACGACATTGCCGCCTACTCCTCGCAGACGCCGCTGAGCAAGGTGCCCTTCGCCTACGGCGAAACCTCGGCCCCGGGCTACACCCTGGGCGCCCGCCTCGGCAACGACAACCTGCAGTGGGAAACCTCGCGCACGGCCAACGTAGGCCTGGACTTCGGCCTGGTGCGCAACCGCCTCACCGGCAGCATCGACGTGTACGATACCTTCGCCGACAAGCTGCTCATCGATGCCTTCCTGCCTATGTCGTCGGGGCAGAGCTTCAGCACCCGCAACGTGGGCGAGACGCGCAACCGCGGCGTGGAAGTGGGCGTGAATGCGGCTCTTATAGACAACGGCACGCTGCGCTGGAACCTGGGCCTGACCTGGTTTACCAACAAGGAGGAAATCCTGGCCCTGAGCACCGGCGCCAACGACATCAACAACGGCTGGTTTATCGGGCAGCCCACGCGGGTATTCTACGACTACGAGAAGATTGGCATCTGGCAGACCGCGGAAGCCGACGAGGCCCGCAGCTACGGGCAGAAACCGGGGCAGATCAAGGTGCGGGACCAGAACGGCGACGGCAAAATATCGGCCGCGGACGACCGCATCATCGTCGGCTCGGCCCTGCCCAAGTGGAACGGCAGCCTGAGCAGCGACGTGAGCTACAAGGGCTTCGACCTCTCGTTTCAGTGGTTTGCCCGGGTCGGACAGATGATCAACTACGAGTACGACCAGATTTTCGACCCGCAGGGCATCGAAAACAGCTCGCAGCAGGATTACTGGACGCCCGAAAACCCCACCAACGCCTACCCGCGCCCCGACGCGTCGGTGTCGAAAGCCAGCATGCTGTACTTCAGCACCCTGGCCTACCGCGACGCTTCCTACGTGAAGCTGCGCGCCGCCACGCTGGGCTACAACCTGCCGGCGCCCTGGCTAAGCAAAATGGGCTTCGGCACGGCCCGCCTCTACGTGCAGGGCAAAAACCTGCTGGTGCTCAGCAAAATCAAGAACTACGACCCCGAGCGCGGGGCCGCCGCGGCCGCTTCCAACCCCGAGGCCACGGCCACCAGCTCCACCTCGACGCCCGCCGGGGCCCGCGTGGGCCTGGCGCCGCTGTCCAACCCCATTCCGCGGGTGCTGACCGTGGGCCTCAACCTCAGCTTTTAGCCACTCCTAGCCTGCACTGGTCATGAACACCACGACAAACAAACTGCTGCTGGGAGCGGGCACGCTGCTGGCCTTGCTTTCCACCGCCTGCAACAAGCAGCTGGAAGAATATAACCCCTCGGGCCTCACCGCCGAAGCCGTGTACACCACGCCGGCCGGCTTCGAAAGCCTCGTCAACGCCGCGTACTCCTACAACCGCTGGTGGTACGGCAAGGAAGACGGCTTCAGCGCCTCGGAGCTGGGCACCGACCTGTGGCTGCGCGGCGCCGGCGACGTGAACCCCGAGCTGACCGAGTACACCAGCAGCCTGCAGTCGTCTTCGCGGGCCCTGGAGGTGCTCTGGGGCAAGCTCTACGCCGCCGTGAACGTGTGCAACACCGGCCTGGATTACGTGGGCCGCTCGGGCCTGACGGACGCGCAGAAAAAAGTGCGCGAAGCCGAGCTGCGCATGCTGCGGGCCTTTTACTACTGGCACATCGTGGAAACCTGGGGCAGCGTGCACTTCACCACCGAGGCCACGAAGAGCGTGCAGACCACGGCCAACCGCACGCCGGTGGACCGCTTCTACCAGCAGATCATTGAGGACCTGGACTTCGCGGTGGCCAACCTGCCCAACTCCACTCCGGACTACGGCCGGGTCACCAAGCCGGCGGCCGAAGCCTTCCTGGCCAAGGTGCACCTGACCCGCGGCAACTACCAGCAGGCCGCCACGCTGGCCCAGCGCGTCATCAGCAGCTACAACTTCCAGCTGCAGCCGCGCTTCGCCGACCTCTGGACGATGACCAACCTGGAGAACCGCGAAATCATCTGGGCCGTCAACTACTCCAAGGACCTGAGCCTGAACGACCGCGTCGACGCCACCTTGTACCCCGACGGCCACCCGCGCGGCGGCAACAACGGCCACCTGCTGTGGATGATGAAGTACGACGACCAGCCGGGCATGATCCGCGACATTGCCAACGGCCGGCCGTTCAACCGCTACATGCCGTCGTTGTTCCTGCTCAACCTCTTCGACGAGACCCGCGACGCGCGCTACCAGGCCACGTTCAAGACGGTGTGGTTTGCCAATACCGCCGTGGCCGGCCGCCTGGCCGTGGGCGACACGGCCGTGTTTGCCACCAAGCGCGAAATTCCCAACGCGGTGGAGGCCACCAAAAACTACCGCACCTGGGACCTGAGCAAGGTGTACCGCGCCAACGGCACGGTGAGCGGCGACCGGCTGCACTACGTGTGCCTGCGCAAGTTTGACGACCCGACGCGCCCCACCATTGCCGAGGAGCAGAGCGCCCGCGACGCCTACCTCATCCGCCTCGCCGACGTGTACCTGCTGGCCGCCGAGGCCCAGTTGCGGCTGAACAACCCCGCCGGCGCCGCCACGCTCATCAACACGGTGCGCCGCCGCGCCGCCCTGCCGGGCAAGGAAGCTCAGATGGAAATTGCCGCCGGGCAGGTCACTCTGGACTTCATCCTCGACGAGCGGGCCCGGGAGCTGGCCGGCGAGCAGCACCGCTGGTTTGACCTGAAACGCACCGGCAAGCTGCTCGACCGGGTGCGCACCCACAACCCCGAGGCGGGGCCCAACATCCAGAGTCACCACGTGGTACGGCCCATTCCGCAGCGGCAGCTGGATGCCATCCTCAACAAAGCCGAATTCACGCAGAACCAAGGCTACCGCTAAATCCCTTTTCCCTCTGTCCGGCCTCCCCGCCGGGCAGAGGTTTTTTCCTTTTCCCCTTTTTGATGAAAGCATTCCTTTTCCTGCTTCCCCTGGCGCTGAGCGGCCTGCTGCTCACGGGCCCCGAAGCGGCCGCGCAGGTGCCCAACCTGCCCGCCGTGAAGACCACCTCGTTTCGCGCCGACACCCTTTCCATCCTCAAATACGGCGCCGTGGCCGACGGCCAGACGCTGAACACCGACGCCTTCCGCAAAGCCATCGACGCCTGCAACCAGGCCGGCGGCGGCGTGGTGCTGGTGCCCCGCGGCCTGTGGCTGACCGGCCCCATCGTGCTCCAGAACAACGTGAACCTGCACCTGGCCCAAGGCGCGCTGGTGCAGTTCTCCAGCAACCGCAACGACTACCCGCTGATCAAAACCAACTGGGAGGGCCTCGACGCGGTGCGCAACCTCTCGCCGCTCTACGGCGCCGACCTGGAAAACATTGCCATTACCGGCCAGGGCATCTTCGACGGGGCCGGCGACGCGTGGCGCCCGGTCAAGAAAAGCAAGCTCAGCGAGACGCAGTGGGACAAGCTGGTGGGCTCCGGCGGCGCCGTCAACGCCAAAAAGGATACTTGGTACCCCTCGCAGCAGTCGCTGCAGGCCTCGCTGACGGACAAGCCGGGCGTGCTGACAGCCCAGAAGCAGGATGTAAAGGACTTCACCGACGTGAAGGACTTCCTGCGGCCCAACATGCTCAGCCTGCAGCGTTGCAAGCGCGTGCTGCTGGAGGGCTTCACCATTCAGAACTCGCCGGCCTGGACCATTCACCCGCTGCTCTGCGACGACATTATTATCCGCAACGTGACGGCCAAAAACCCCTGGTACGGCCAGAACACCGACGCGCTGGACCTCGAATCGTGCCGCAACGGCATCGTGGAGGGCTGCACCTTCGACGTGGGCGACGACGGCATCTGCATCAAGTCGGGCCGCGACGAGCAGGGCCGCAAGCGCGGCGTGCCCACCGAAAACTTCATCTTCCGCAACTGCCGCGTGTACCACGCGCACGGCGGCTTCGTGATTGGCTCCGAAATGTCGGGCGGCGCGCGCAACCTGTACGTGCAGAACCTCACCTTCATGGGCACCGACGTGGGCCTGCGCTTCAAGACGGCCCGCGGCCGCGGCGGCGTAGTGGAGAACATCTTCGTCGACGGGGTGGACATGACCGACATTGCCGGCCAGGCCATCCTGTTCGACATGTACTACGCGGCCAAGGACCCGGTGCCGCTGAAGGGCGAATCGACGGCGCCGCCGGTGATGAAAGCCGAGCCGCTGGGCGAAGGCACGCCGCAGTTCCGCAACTTCCAGATCAAGAACGTGACCTGCAAGGGCGCCGAAACCGGCATTCTGGTGCGCGGCCTGCCGGAAATGGCCATCAAGGACATCAGCATCGAAAACGCCGTGCTGGAGTCGGAGAAGGGCCTGGTGTGCCAGGAAGCCGAGAACATCCGCCTCAAAAACGTGACGCTGCTCTCGAAGGAAACCCGCCCGGTGCTCGAAATCCAAAATTCGCGCGACATCACCCTCGACGGCATCCGCTACGCCAACAACGCGGAGGTGCTGCTGCGCGTGAGCGGCGACCGAACCAAGAACGTGAAGGTGCAAAACACCAACACCAAATCGGCCAAGAAAGACGTGGAAATGGGCGCTAACGTGCCCAAGAAAGCCGTGTCGATTTCCAAAAGCTAATTCCTCGGCGCCGGTTTGGCAACGAAGTTGCGTAACCGGCGCCGACACCCACGCAGGCCGTACGATGCCTGATCTGTCTGCCTGAGCCAAGCGAACCACAGAAAGGCGCAGCCAAGAACCCTGTCGCGTTGGGGCGTAACGGCCCGACGCTCGCCGTGCCGCGGTGACAAGGTCCTTTGGCTGCGCCGCGTACGCCAGCTTCAGGATGACCGGCGTTTGCAGATACTAGCCTTTTCCACCCTCATGAAGATAACCCTCCGCCTTCTTCCGCTGCTGAGCTTGCTGGCGCTGAGCCCCGCCGCCGAGGCGCAGCAGGCCCCGGCCCGGTCCATGTCGCAGCGCATGGCCGATTCCTTTATCGGCTGGCACCCCGACTCCATCCTGATCGGCAACCGCAAAACCGCCCGCTGGGACTACGAGCAGGGCCTGATGCTCAAGGCCCTGGAGCGCGTATGGCAGCGCACCGGCGACCCGAAGTACTTCACCTACATCCAGAAAGACCTCGACCAGTTCGTGCGCGAGGACGGCACCATCCGCACCTACAAGCTGGAGGACTACAACCTCGACAACCTCACCACCGGCCACGTGGTGCTCACGCTCAGTCAGATGTCGCTGGGCAGCTCGGCGGCGCAGCAGAAGTACGCGAAGGCGGCGCAGCTGCTGCGCAAGCAGCTCGACGGGCAGCCGCGCACCAAGGCCGGCGGCTTCTGGCACAAGAAGGTGTACCCGAACCAGATGTGGCTCGACGGCCTCTACATGGCCGAGCCCTTCTACGCCGAGTACAGCCGGGTCTTCAACCAGCCCGCCGGCTTCGACGACGTGGCCAAGCAGTTTGCGCTGATCGAGCAGCACCTGGTGGACCCCAAAACCGGCCTGATGTACCACGGCTACGATGAAAGCCGCGAGCAGCAGTGGGCCAACAAGCAAACGGGCCAGTCGCCGAACTTCTGGGACCGGGGTATGGGCTGGTACGCCATGGCCCTCGTGGACGTGCTCGACTACTTCCCGCAGAACCACCCGCAGCGCCCGCAGCTCGTCAAGTACGTGCAGCGCCTGGCGCCGGTGCTGGCCAAGTACCAGGACGCCAAAACGGGCACCTGGTCGCTGGTGGTGGACCAGGCCGCGCGCAAGGGCAACTACGCCGAGGCCTCGGGCAGCAGCATGTTCGTGTACTTCCTGCAGAAGGGCGTGCGGCTGGGTTACCTAGATAAAAAGTACGCCGACGTGGCCAAAAAGGGCTACGACGGCCTGCTGAAGACCTTCGTGGCCGAGGAAAGCGGCGCCCTGGCCTTCAACGGCACGGTGAGCGTGGGCGGCCTCGGCGGCAAGCCCTACCGCGACGGCAGCTTCGAGTATTACCTCTCCGAGCCGCTGCGCAAAAACGACCTGAAAGGGGTGGGGCCGTTCATCTTGGCCAGCCTGGAAATGGAAGTGGCCGCCGAGCAGGCCACCGGCAAGGGCAAGACCGTGGGCCTCGACAACTACTTCAACCACGAGCTGCGCAAGAACACGCTCAGCGGGCTGGAGGAAACCTGGCACTACACCTGGGACGACCGCACCCACGGCGGCTTCTACTTCTGGGGCAACCAGTTCCGCGACCTGGGCGCCAAGACCACCTACGTGCCCACGGCGCCCACCGCGGCCGCGCTGAAAGGCGTGGACGTGTACATCATCGTGGATCCGGACACGAAAAAGGAAACCGCCAAGCCCAACTACGTGCAGCCCGCCGACGTGAAGGCGCTGACCGAGTGGGTGAAGGGCGGCGGCGTGCTCGTGCTGATGGCCAACGACACCTCCAACTGCGAAATTCCGCGCTTCAACGGGCTGGCCAAGGCCTTCGGGTTGCAGTTTCAGCCGCTGAACCTGAACATGGTAAAGGGCAACCAGTTTGAGCAGGGCTTGGTGGAGCTGCCGGCCGGCAACGTGGTGTTCAAGAACGCCCGCGCGGCCTACATCAAGGAGCTGGCGCCGCTCACGGTGAGCAGCCCGGCCACCGCCCTCGTCCAGCAGGGGCCGAACGTCATCATGGCCACGGCCAAGCTCGGCAAGGGCACCGTCTTCGCCGTGGGCGACCCGTGGCTGTACAACGAGTACGTGGACGGCCGCAAGATTCCGGCGCAGTTCCAGAACTTCGCCGCGGCCAAAGACCTGGCTGCCTGGCTGCTGCAGCAGGCCAAGTAAAGCCGCCGGAGCCCGTTCAAATCCAAAACGGCGCCGTGACCCAGCTGGGTCACGGCGCCGCTTTTTTGGCGGTAGGAGTGGAGCCTACTCCACCACCCGCGTCGACTCGCGCACGACTAGGTGGGAGGGAATGACGATGGTCGCCGGCGGGGCGGCCTTGTGCTTCCGCTCGATCAGTTCGATAAGGCGCTCGGCGGCCATCTGCCCGATTTCCTGGGCCGGCTGCACCACCGTGCTCAGCGACGGGGAGAGCAGTTCGGCCACGTTCAGGTTGGTAAAGCCAATGATGGATACATCGTCCGGAATGGCCACTTTGCGCTGCTGCAGGGCCGCCAGCGCGCCCAGCGCGAGGCGGTCGGAGGCGGTGAAGAACGCGTCGGGGCGCGGCGACTGGGCCAGCAGATCATCGACCATGGCCGTGGCCTCGTCCGGGCCGAAGGTGCCGTAGCGCACCAGGTTCTCGTCGTACTCCAGCCCGTACTGCTCCAGGGCGGCGCGGTAGCCCGCCAGGCGCTCCTGCGTGATGGACATCCACGGCGGAATGGTCAGGTGAGCAATGCGCCGGCGCCCGGCCTTGATCAGGTGCTCGGTGGCGGCGAAGGCCCCGGCAAAGTTGTCGGCCACCACGCGGGTGGTGTTCAGCTCGTTCGACACGCGGTCGAACTGCACGATGGGCATGTTGCGGTCCAGCAGCTCGCGCAGGTGCTCCACGTCCGAGGTTTCGCTCGAGAGCGAAATCAGCAGCCCGTCGACCTTGCGCGACATGGCCTGCTGCACGTTGGCCACTTCCCGCTCGTACGACTCGTGCGTCTGGAAAATAATGACGTGGTAGCCGCGGTTGTAGGCAATGGCCTCGATGCCGTTGATGGCCTGCGAGAAGAAGTAGTTGGCTATCTGGGGCACGATGACGCCGATGGCCCGCGAGCTGCTGCCCTTGAGGCTGAGCGCAATGGGGTTGGGGCGATAGTTCAGGCGCTCGGCGTACTCCAGCACCAGCCGCTTGGTCTCGGGATTTATCTCGTAGCTGCCGCGCAACGCCCTCGACACCGTGGAGGTCGAGAGGTTCAGGGCGCGGGCAATGTCTTTGATGGTGACGGTATCCAAAGCGGGTGGGCTGGTGAAAGTGCAATTAATCGGGACGCGTAGTTAAGGCTTTTTTTTGGCTCCGAAACAGGAGAGTGCAGCAGAGTTGGGGTGCCGAACTATGGGGAATTGAACGAGTGCTCCAATTGGCAACGTTCCCGATAACGATTGCACAAATAAAGTCAGGAGCCGGTTTCGTTTTGTCTGAGAAGCTATGAAAATTAACAAACCAGCTCCGGCGAAACTGCTTCGTCGCCAAGGCTTTGGTCCCCGAAAAGTTACTAACCGCGCACTACATGGCCCACGCTCCCGAATGGTTTGACCTCACCGGCAAAGTCGCCCTCGTCACGGGCTGTAACAAAGGCATCGGGCAGGGCATGGCGCTCGGCCTGGCCGAAGCCGGCGCGGACATCATCGGCGTATCGGCCACCATGGCCCTGCAAGGCAGCGACACGGAGCAGCAGGTGCAGGCCCTGGGCCGCCGCTTCACCGCCTACCAGTGCGACTTCAGCCAGCGCGCCAAGGTCGACGCCTTTGTGGCGCAGGTCATGCGCGACTTCCCGCGCATCGACATTTTGGTGAACAACGCCGGCACCATCAAGCGCGCCCCGGCGGCCGAGCACTCGGATGAGCTGTGGGACGAAGTGCTGCAGATCAACCTCGACGCGCCGTTTCGCCTGGCCCGCGCCCTCGGCGGCCGCATGCTGGAGCAGGGCTCGGGCAAGATCATCTTCACGGCTTCGCTGCTCACCTTCCAGGGCGGCATCAACGTGCCGGGCTACGCGGCCAGCAAAGGCGCCATCGGCTCGGTGGTGAAGGCGCTGGCCAACGAGTGGGCCGGCCGCGGCGTGAACGTCAACGCCATTGCGCCCGGCTACATCGCCACCGACAACACCGAGGCCCTGCGCAACGACCCGGACCGCTCCACCAGCATCCTGGGCCGCATCCCGGCCGGCCGCTGGGGCACCCCCGCCGACTTCAAAGGCCCCACCGTGTTCCTGGCCTCCGCGGCCAGCGACTACGTGCACGGCACCATCCTCACCGTCGACGGCGGCTGGATGGGCCGCTAAGCTTTACTGAGGAATGAAGAAGGACCCAGGAGCACCACCCACATCCTGACCTTCGCACCATTCCTTCTTTCTCCCTCCTTCTTCCTTCTCCTGATGACCCAACGCTTTGCCGTTAGCCCCCGCGAAACCGCCCAGATGAACACCGACGCGCTGCGGGAGCATTTCCTGATTGAGCAGCTGTTCGTGGCCGGCGAGGTAACCCTGGTGTACACCCACTACGACCGCATGATTGTGGGCGCGGTGGTGCCGCAGGGCGCCGGGGCGCTGGCGTTGCCCAACCCCGGCGAGCTGAAAGCCAACTTCTTTCTGGAGCGCCGCGAGCTGGGCATCCTGAACGTGGGCACCGCCGGCCAGGTAACGGTGGACGGCACGGTGTACGAGCTGGGCCACCAGGACTGCTTGTACGTGGGCAAAGGCAGCCAGAACGTGCAGTTCGGCGGTGAGGGCGCCCGCTACTACGTGCTGTCGGCGCCGGCGCACAAGGAATACCCAACCACCCGCCGCACCCAGGCCGAAGCCACGCCGGTGGAGATGGGGGCGCTGGAAACCGCCAATCAACGCACCATCTACAAGTACATCTACTCGGAAGGCATTCAGAGCTGCCAGCTGGTGATGGGCCTCACGCAGCTGAAAACCGGCTCGGTGTGGAACACGATGCCCTCGCACACCCACACCCGCCGCATGGAAGCCTACCTGTACTTCAACCTGCCCGAAAACCAGCGGGTGCTGCACCTGATGGGCGAGCCGAGCGAAACGCGCCCCCTGTGGGTGTCGAACGAGCAGGCCATCCTCTCACCGCCCTGGTCCATCCACACCGGCTGCGGCTCCAGCGCCTACGCCTTCATCTGGGGCATGGCCGGCGAAAACCTCGAGTACACCGACATGGACCCGGTCAGCATCCACCAGCTGCGCTAGTTTCTTCTCAACCGCCTTCGATTCCCACATCGTTCTTCCCATGAAAAAACATCTATTACTGGCTGGGTCGCTGCTAAGCATAGCGGTGACGGCCAACGCCCAAGAGAGCCGACGCGTGACAGGCGTCGTGCGCTCGGCCAAGGGCGAAGAGCTGCCCGGCGTGACCGTGGTCGTGAAAGGCACCACCAACGGCGCCACCACCGACCCGGAGGGCCGCTTCAGCCTGAACGTGACCGGCAGCAACGTGGTGCTGCGCCTGAGCTACATCGGCTTCGAGCCGCAGGACGTGGAAGTGGGCAGCCGCTCGGACGTGACGGTGACCTTGCGGGAAGACGCCAAAGTACTCAGCGACGTGGTGGTTATCGGCTACCAGGAGGTGCAGCGCCGCGACGTGACCGGCTCCGTGTCGTCGGTCAGCGCCCAGCAGATCAAGGATATTCCCGTCAACTCCGCCGCCGAAGCCCTGACCGGGCGCCTGGCCGGCGTGCAGCTGACCTCGGCCGAAGGCTCGCCCGGCAACCAGAACGTGCAGGTGCGCGTGCGCGGCGGCGGCTCCATCACCCAGGACAACTCGCCGCTGTACGTGGTCGACGGCATTCAGATTGAGAATGCGCTGTCGGTTATCGCCCCGCAGGACATTGCCTCCGTCGACGTGCTGAAGGACGCCTCGGCCACGGCCATCTACGGCGCGCGCGGCGCCAACGGCGTTATCATCATCACCACCAAGAAGGGCATCGAAGGCAAGACGGTGGTGAGCTACAACGGCTTCGCCGGCTTCCGCAAGATTGCCAAGACGCTGGATGTGCTCGGCCCGGATGACTACCTCAACTACCAGTACGAGCGCACGCGCCTGATCGGCAACAGCCCCGGCGGCATCCCGACCTTCCGCAACCTGTTTGGCAGCGCCAACTTCAACAGCGACACGCTGCGGCGCGTCCGCCAGTCGCCCTTCATCGACTGGCAGGACGAAGCCTTCGGCCGCTCGGCGTTTCAGCAGACGCACAACGTGTCGGTGGCCGGCGGGGTGAAAGGCACCACGTACGCGCTGAGCCTGACGCGCAACACGGAAGACGGCATCCAGCGCGGCTCGGACTACGTGCGCAACCTGGTGAACTTCCGCTTCGACACGAAGGCCACGGAGAAGTTCCGCTTTGGCCTGAACGTGCGCTTCAACAACCAGGAAACGAACGGGGCGGGTACGTCGTCCGCGGGCTCGAACACGACCTCGCGCCTGCGCAACGCGGTGCAGTTCCAGCCCATGATGATTCCGCGCCCCGACGGCTCGTTTGAGGACATCTCGGCCTTCGACCCGGAGTACTTCGAGCAGTCGAACCTGACCAACCCGATTGTCACCATCGACAACGAGTTCCGCGAAGACAAGCGCCGCACCATCAACGTGGGCGGCAACGCGGCGCTGGAGCTGGCCAAGGGCCTGACCTTCCGCTCCACGGCCGGCTTCGACATCACCAACTTCGACCTGAGCACCTTCAACGGGCGTTACTCGCCCACGCTGCGCTCGGCCGCTGGCAGCTACGGCCTGCTGCCCTTCGCCACCATCACCACCACCACCCAGACCACGCTCAACAACTCGAACGTGCTGGACTACAGCCTGAAGAAGGAGCGGCATTCGCTGGGCCTGCTGCTGGGCCAGGAGGTGTACACGCAGCTGAACCGCCAGCAGTACATCCAGACCAACTACCTGCCGCAGGACATCACCGCCGAGCAGGCCTGGGCCAACATCAACCAGGGCGTGCTGCCGGCCGGCACCGCGGCGCAGCCGTTCCCGCCGACCACCAGCGTGCCGCAGAACTTCAAGCTGCTCTCGGGCTTCGGCCGCCTCACGTACTCCTTCGACGACAAGTACCTCTTCACCGGCACGTTCCGGGCCGACGGCTCGTCGAAGTTTGCCGAGGGCAACCGCCTGGGCTTCTTCCCCGGCGCTTCGTTCGCGTGGCGCATCTCCAAGGAAGGCTTCTTCGGGAACATCTCGGCCGTAAACGACCTGAAGCTGCGCCTGAGCTACGGCGAGGCCGGCAACAACCGCATCGGCGACTTCCAGTACCTGCAGCTGTTCCAGGCCGGCGGGGCCCCGTACTCGCTGAACAACACCATCGTGTACGGCTCGGCGGCCTCTAACCGCCTGCCCAACCCCGAGCTGGTCTGGGAATCGACGACCTCGCGCAACATCGGCGTGGACCTGGCCCTGTTCCAGAACCGGGTGCAGTTCTCGGCCGACGCCTACTACAACACCACCCACGACCTGCTGCTCGACAAGCCGGTGCCCGGCTTCCTGGGCTACGCCACCCAGCAGGTAAACGTGGGCTCGACCTCGAACCGCGGCATCGAAATGCAGCTGACGGGTACCGTGATTCAGAGCGGTAACTTCACCTGGACGGCCACGGCCAACGCTTCCATGAACCGCGGCAAGATTGAGAGCCTGGGCGGCGACCAGCAGGAAATCCTGGGCATCACCTCGGGCTGGGCCAACCAACCCTCGCTGGTGCCGGATTACGTGGCCCGCGTGGGCCAGCCGGTGGGCCAGATGTACGGCTACATCACCGACGGCTTCCTGACCGCCGACGACTTCGAGAGCTACACGCCCTCGACCACCGGCGGCCTGGGTACCTGGGTGCCCAAAGCTGGGCTGGTGAACAACCTGGGCCTGATCGGCGAAACGTCGTACCGGCCGGGCCTGCTGAAGTTCAAGGACCTGAACGGGGACGGCAAAATTGACTCGCAGGACCAGACGGTAATTGGCAACGCCAACCCCAAGGTGGTGGGCGGCCTGAACCAGCAGTTCAGCTACAAGGGCTTCGACGCGAGCGTGTTCCTGAACTTCGTGCTCGGCAACGACATCTACAACGCCAACAAGATCGAGTTTACCTCGAACACGGCCAACACGGCGTTCAGCAACCTGCTGGACATCATGGGCAACCGCTACCGCACCGTGGAAGCCGATGGCTCGCCCATCACGTCGCTGGAGCGCCTGCGCGAGGTCAACCAGAACGCGGACATCTGGACGCCCACCCGCAACTTCGCCCTGCACTCCTGGGCCATTGAAAGCGGCTCGTTCCTGCGCGTGAACAACGTGACCTTCGGCTACACCCTGCCCAAAGCCCTGACGGAGCGCGCCAAGGTGAGCAACCTGCGTTTCTACGTGACGCTCAACAACCTCTACACGTTCACCAAATACACGGGCTACGACCCGGAGGTGAACACGCGCCGCTCGTCGCCGCTGACCCCGGGCGTCGACTACGCCGCCTACCCGCGCAGCCGTGCCTTCCTCTTCGGCGTGAACCTCTCCCTGTAATTCCCACCCGATTCTGTCTTTCCTGCATATGAAATCGTTCAGCTTCTTTCGCGTGGCGCTGACCGCAGCCTCCCTGGTGGGTTCCGCCGGTGCGCTGTCGTCCTGCCGCGACTTTCTGGAAGTCGAGCCGCTCGGCCTGAACTCCGCGGAGTATACCTTCAGCACCGTCGACGGGGCCACCACCGCCATCATCGGCGCCTACGACCCGCTCTCGGGCGACAACGGCTACGGCACCCGCGTCAGCATGTACTACCCGTACGACAGCGACGAGATGATCGGCTCGGCCGGCCCGCCCGACCAGGCGCGCCGCAGCATTGCCCGCTACACGGCCCTGGCCACGAACTCGGAAATCACCAACCCCTGGAACCAGCTGTACCAGGGCGTGGAGCGCGCCAACATCTGCGTGAAGCGCATCCCGGAGTCCGAGATTTACAACAACGGCACGGCCGCCGACACGGCCGCCATGCACCGCCTGCACGGCGAAGCCCTCACGCTGCGCGCGCAGTACCTCTTCGAGCTGGTGCGCAACTGGGGCGACGTGCCCGCGCAGTTTACGCCCTCGGTGGCCGGCCAGGACTTCTTCCTGCCCAACGCCGACCGCCGGGCTACGCTTTCGCGCCTGATCGATGACCTGGCGCTGGCGGCGAAGCTGGTGCCGTGGCGCTCGAAGGTGGGCACGGCCAACGAGCGTATCACCAAGGGCGCCGTGAAAGCCCTGCGCGCCCGCATTGCACTGTACCGCGGCGGCTACAGCGCCAATTCCACCACCGGGGTGATGGAGCGTGCTTCCGATTACCTCGACTACTACCGCATTGCCCGGCTGGAGTGCCAACAGCTGATGGCCAACCGCACCGAGCACGACCTGACGCCGAGCTTCCTGGACCTGTTCAAGAGCATGAACGAGAAGCGCCCGGACGCCAAAAACGAAATCATGTTCCAGGTGGGCATGTCGACGGCCACCGGGGCTTCGGGCAGCAAGCTGGGCTACTACAACGGCCCGCGCCTGCGCAACTCGGCCGGCACGTACGGCTCCACGCAGGGCGCCGTGACCATCGCCCCGCCGTACTTCTACGCCTTCGACTCGACCGACACGCGCCGCGACGTGACCATCACGACCTACGAAATCGGCGCCAACAGCAACTTCCAGTCGGGTATTGCCCTGACCAACATCACCGACGGTAAGTGGCGCCGCGACTGGCACATTCCGCCGCTGACGGGCCAGAGCAACTACCTCGACTACAACTGGCCGCTGATCCGCTTCGCCGACGTGCTGCTGATGTTCGCCGAAACCGAGAACGAGCTGAACGGCCCGACGCTGGCGGCCAAGAACGCCCTGATGGAAGTGCGCACGCGCGGCTTCGGCGGCAACGCGGCCCGCGCCTCGGCCGGCCTCGACCTGAACTCCAAGACTAGCTTCTTCAACGCGCTGGCCAACGAGCGGTACCTGGAGTTCGGCGGCGAGGGCATCCGCAAGTACGATCTGCTGCGTTGGAACCTGTTCGAAACCAAGATTGCCGAGGTGAAGGCCAACATCGAGAAGATGGCCAAAAACCAGGCGCCTTACCAGAACATCCCGCAGTACATGTTCTACCGCACCCCGTCGGCCAGCCCGGTGCAGTGGGTCAACTCGTTCTACCGGCCTTCGCCGTACACGACCGCCCCGGCTGGCACCACGCGCGTGAACTGGCGCCAGGCCATCGACGCGGCGTACATCGCCAACACGAAGCCCGTCAACACGACCTACAGCCTGACCATCGGCACGACTACCACCACGGCGACGAGCACCGCCGCCGGTCTGGCCGCCGAATACCTGCCCGGCAAGGGCAAGGAGC
Organism: Hymenobacter coalescens; assembly: GCF_054783195.1. Taxonomy (NCBI): domain Bacteria; kingdom Pseudomonadati; phylum Bacteroidota; class Cytophagia; order Cytophagales; family Hymenobacteraceae; genus Hymenobacter; species Hymenobacter coalescens. The sequence goes on from NZ_BAAGRA010000016.1 coordinate 214,907, forward strand.
TGCTGCCCATCCCGCAGGCGACGCTGGCGGCCGACCCGGCCCTGAAGCAAAACTTCGGTTACTAATGCCTACGCCCGAACACGCAACTCCGCTGTTCTGCGCCGGCCACGGGCTCCGCTGGGAGCCCGTGGCCGAGGGCGTGCGGCGGCAAGTGCTGGCCTACGGCCCCGAGCTGATGCTGGTGAAAGTGGCCTTCGAGGCCGGCGCCGTGGGCGCACAGCACCAGCACCCGCACGCGCAGACCAGCTACGTGGAAAGCGGCGAGTTTGCCTACACCATTGCCGGCGAAACGCGCGTGCTGCGGGCCGGCGACAGCTGCTTCGTGCCCGGCCATACGCTGCACGGCACCACCTGCCGGCAGGCCGGCGTGCTGCTGGATTCCTTTAGCCCCCTGCGGGCCGACTTTGTGTAAATACTCCCCGCGGGGAAAGACGAGATGCGAGAGATGATGCGACGTTGGCTTACCAAACTGGTACTCGGAGCGGGCTTTGCCCTGGTGACTTGCGCGGCCGCGGCCCAGCAAATCACCGTGGCCGCCGACGGCTCGGGCCAGTTTAAAACGGTCCAGGCGGCCATCAACAGCCTGCCGGACCGCGCCGACAAAGCGCGCGTCATCACCATCAAGAAGGGCGTTTACCGCGAGCAACTGTTTATCGACGGCAAGCAGAAGCTGACCCTGCGCGGCGCCGGCGAGGCGCAAACCAAGCTGCAGGTGGCGCTGGCCCGCGAGGCCGCCCGCTGCGCCGGCAACACCGACGACTGGGGCGTGGCCACCATCAACGTGCGCAACTCGCCCGACCTGACGCTGGAAAACCTGACCGTGGAGAACAGCTACGGCCTGAACGCCCCCGAGCAGACGGAAATCGACTGCTCGGCCGACCCCAGCGGCAAAAAGAAAATCAGCAAAACCGCCCACCAGATGGCGCTGCGCACCTTCGCCGGCTCGCCGCGCATGAAGTTTGTGCGCTGCACCTTCCGCGCCTACGGCGGCGACACCGTCAGCCCCTGGGACACCGAGGGCGGGCAGTTCTACTTCAAGGACTGCACGCTAGAGGGCGGCGTGGACTTCTACTGCCCGCGCGGCTGGGCCTACGCCGAAAACTGCCGCTTTATCTGCCGCGGCACCACGGCCGGCATCTGGCACGACGGCTCCGGCAACAAGGACTCGAAGACAGTGCTCAAGAACTGCTCCTTCGAAGGCGACAAGGGCTTCAAGCTCGGCCGCTACCACCGCGAGTCGCAGTTCTACCTCGTCGGCTGCAAGTTCAGCGCCGACATGGCCGACGCCGACATCTACCACGCCACTTCCGGTCCCGGCACCCCGCTGTGGGGCCGCCGCGTGTACTACGCCGACTGCCACCGCAAGGGCGGCGACTTTGCCTGGTTCAAGGACAACCTGAGCACGGCCGCGGGCGCGCCCACGGCCAAGCAGATCAACGCCGCCTGGACCTTCGGTGGCACCTGGGACCCGGTCACGGGCAAAGTAGGCGCTTCACCCGCCGGGACGACCGCCGCGGCCGCCGCGCCCGTCGCCAAGGATTCGGTGGCCGAGCGCATGCTGGTGTACCAGCGCGCCATCGGCGGCTGGCCCAAGGCGGTAGGGGAGAAGAAGGTAGACTACCAGCACGCGCTGACGGCCGCCGAGCGCGCCGCCACCCGCAAGGACGCTGGCCGCAAGGATGCCACCATCGACAACAACGCCACCACCCGCGAAATCACCTACCTGCTCGGGGCCTTCAAGAAAACCAACAACCCGGCTTACCGTCGCGCGGCCGAGCAGGGCATCCGCTACCTGCTGGTGATGCAGCACCAAAACGGCGGCTTCCCGCAGTTTTACCCCGACAGCTCCTCCTACCGCGCCCAGATTACCTACAACGACAACGCCATGGTGCGGGCGCTGAAGCTGCTCAAGAACGTGGCCGAAAAGCAAGGTGACTTCGCCCTGATCGACTTCGCGCTGGTGCCCCAGGCCGAGCAGGCCGTGCAGCGCGGCATCCGCTGCATCGTGCGCAGCCAGTACGTACAGAACGGCAAGCTCACCGGCTGGGGCGCCCAGCACGACCGCCGCACCCTGCTGCCCTGCAAGGCCCGCGCCTTCGAGGTGGCCTCGCTGAGCGGCTTCGAGACGGTGGGCATCGTGGAGTTCCTGATGAGCGTGCCTCAGCCCACGCCCGAAATCAAACAGTCCATCGAAGCCGCGGTGGCCTGGCTGAACGGGGTGAAGATGGAGGGTTTCGCGGTGAAGGACGTGGACGACGCTGCCCAGCCGACAGGTAAGGACAGGAAGGTGGTGGCGGAGCCTGGCTCTACTTTGTGGGCACGTTTCTACGACCTGGAAACCAACCAGCCCATCTACGTCGGGCGCGACGGGGTGAAGCACGCTTCCCTGGCCGAAATCGAGCATGAACGCCGCGTAGGCTACGCCTACGCCGGCACCTGGCCCGCCAAGCTGCTGGCCAAAGATTACCCCAAGTGGCAACACCAGTGGGCGAACGGAAAGAGCGGACTATAAGAGAATACCCCCATGAGCTACTTGTCTCGCAACATTGCGCTGGCCGAGGCCACGCCGGCCGTCGCACTGCCCGAAGCGGCGCACCTGGCCCTGCCCGAGAAGGTTCTGCAATTCGGTACCGGCGTGCTGCTGCGCGGCCTGCCCGACTACCTCATCGATAAAGCCAACCGCCAGGGCATCTTCAACGGCCGCGTGGTGGTCGTGAAGTCCACCGACGGCGGCGACATCAACGCCTTCAGCCGCCAGAACGGGCTGTACACGCTCTGCATTCGCGGCATCGAAGACGGCCAGCGGGTGGAGGAAAATGTGGTCAGCTCGGCCATCAGCCGCGTGCTGTCGGCCAAAAGCCAGTGGGCCGAGGTGCTGCGCTTCGCTCAGTCGCCCGACCTGCAGGTGGTCATCAGCAACACCACCGAAGTGGGCATCCAACTCGTAGCCGACGACGTGCGGCAGTCGCCGCCCGTGTCGTTTCCCGGCAAGCTGCTGGCCGTGCTCTACGTGCGCTGGAAAGCCTTCAAGGGCGACCGGAGCAAGGGCCTGGTCATCGTGCCGACGGAGCTGATTCCCGACAACGGCTCGAAGCTGGAAGCCATCCTGCTGGAGCTGGCCCACCGCAACGAGCTGGAAGCCGACTTCATCGACTGGCTGGAAACGGCCAACACCTGCTGCAATTCCCTGGTCGACCGCATCGTGCCGGGCCGCCCCGACGTGGGCGCCTACAATGCCCTGACCGAGGAACTGGGCTACGACGACGACCTGCTCACCATGTCGGAGGTCTACCGCCTGTGGGCCATCGAGGGCGACGAGAAAGTGCGCGCGGTGCTCTCCTTCGAGCAGGCCGACCGGGGCGTCATCATCCAGCCCGACATCAACCAGTTCCGCGAGCTGAAGCTGCGCCTGCTCAACGGCACGCACACCCTCGGCTGCGGCCTGGCCTTCCTGAGCGGCTTCGAGACGGTGCGCGGCGCCATGGACGACGACGTGCTCGGTGCCTTCCTCTCGCGCCTGATGCTGGACGACCTGCGCGCCGGCATTCCCTACCAAGTCGACGACGAGGTGGCGCGCGCGTTTGGCCGGCAGGTGCTGGACCGCTTCCGCAACCCCTACATCGAGCACCGCTGGCTGGCCATCACGCTGAACTACTCGGCCAAGATGCAGATGCGCAACGTGGCCACGCTGGTGCAGTACTTCGAGCGAAACCACCGCGTGCCGCAGTGCGCGGCGCTGGGCTTCGCGGCCTACCTGCTCTTCATGCGCGGCACCCACCAGCAGGACCACACGTGGTACGGCGAGCTGGGCGGGGAGCCCTACGCCATTCAGGACGAGAAGGCGGGCTACTTCGCCGAGCTCTGGCAGCGCCTCGCGCCGACCGAGCTGACCAACACCGTGCTGCACAACCAGGCGCTGTGGAACCACGACCTGGCTGTGCTGCCGGGCTTTGCCGCCGCCGTGGCCGGCTACCTGCAGCAGATGCTCGACCAGGGCGTGTACGCCACCGTAGCCAGCCACCTGAACACCCAGGTTCCCGCCTAGTCCTTCGGGGACCTTTCCTCTCCAAGATGAAACACTTAGTAGCCAAAATCCACCCCCACGACAACGTACTGGTGGCCCTGCAGGACCTGCCGGCCGGCACGACGATTCCGTGGGAGGACAGCGCCATCAAGACCGTGGCCGCCATTCCGGCCAAGCACAAGCTGGCCCTGCAGGACTTTCAGCCCGGCGACTCCGTGACCATGTACGGGGTGCTGGTGGGCAAAGTCCGCGAAGCCATTCCGCTCGGCGGCCTGCTGACCACCGCCAACATCCAGCACGCCACCAACAGCTACGACGAGCAGGGCGCGCACCGCGCCTCCTGGCCCGTGCCGAACGTGGAAAAGTGGCAGGACCGCACCTTCATGGGCTTTCACCGCCCCGACGGCCGCGTGGGCACGGCCAACTATTGGCTGGTGATTCCGCTGGTGTTCTGCGAAAACCGCAACATCCAGGTGCTGGAAGAAGCCCTGGTGCACGACCTGGGCTACGGCCGCCGCAAAAGCTACCAGCCCCAGACGCAGGAGCTGATTCAGCTGATGCAGGCTGGCAAGACGGTGGAGGAAATCCTGCAGGCCGACCTGCAGACGGCCCTCGACGGGCAGCAGAAGCCCCGCCTGTTCCCGAACGTGGACGGCGTACGCTTCCTCACCCACGAAGGCGGTTGCGGCGGCATCCGGCAGGACGCGCAAACGCTCTGCGGCCTGCTCGCCGGCTACATCACCCACCCGAACGTGGCCGGTGCCACCGTGCTCAGCCTGGGCTGCCAGAACGCGCAGGTGTCGATGCTGCAGGACGAAATCAACAAGCGCAGCCCGCAGTTCTACAAGCCGCTCTATATTCTGGAGCAGCAGAAAATCGGGACGGAAGAGGCCCTGGTGAGCACCGCGCTGCGCCAGACCTTTGCCGGGCTGATGCAGGCCAACGCCCAGCACCGCCAGCCGGCCCCGCTCAGCAAGCTGTGCATCGGGCTGGAGTGCGGCGGTTCCGACGGCTTCTCGGGCATCTCGGCCAACCCGGCCGTGGGCCACGTGTCCGACCTGCTGGTGGCCCTGGGCGGCTCGGTTATCCTGGCCGAATTTCCCGAGCTGTGCGGCGTGGAGCAGGAACTGGTGGACCGCGCCGTGGAGCCGGCCATTGCCGAGCGCTTCAGCTCGCTGATGAAAGCCTACGGCGACTCGGCCGTGGCCGTGGGCTCGGGCTTCGACATGAACCCGTCGCCGGGCAACATCCGCGACGGCCTGATTACCGACGCCATGAAATCGGCCGGGGCGGCCCGCAAAGGCGGCTCCTCGCCGGTGGTCGACGTGCTCGATTACCCCGAGCTGGTGACCAAGCCCGGCCTGAACCTGCTGTGCACGCCCGGCAACGACGTGGAATCGACGACGGCGGAAGTGGGCTCGGGCGCCACGGTGGTGCTCTTCACCACCGGCTTGGGCACGCCCACCGGCAACCCCATTGCCCCGGTGGTGAAGATTTCGACCAACACCCCGCTGGCCCGGCGCATGCCCGACATCATCGACCTCAACACCGGCACCATCATCGACGGGGAGGAAACCATCGAGCAGGCCGGGGAGCGGATTCTGGAATACGTCATCCGCGTGGCCAGCGGCGAGGAAGTCGCCGCCGTGCGCCACGGGCAAACCGACTTTATTCCGTGGAAACGCGGCGTGAGCCTATAAAAGAGTTGTCAGGAGTCGGTTGTCCGTTGCCAGGCGCGAAAAGCCTGATGGCGGGCAGCCTCCTCCTTCGATTTCCCCGACTGACAACTGACAACCTACAACTGACAACCACCCCATGAAGCCCTTCCTCGGTCCCGACTTTCTGCTGCAGACCGCCACGGCGCGCACGCTCTACCACGAGTACGCGCGGCAGATGCCCATCATCGACTACCACAACCACCTGCTGCCCGACCAGATTGCCGAAGACAAGCAGTTTGACAACCTGACGCAGATCTGGCTCTACGGCGACCATTACAAGTGGCGCGCCATGCGCACCAACGGCATCGATGAGCGCTACATCACGGGCGACGCGTCGGACTGGGAGAAGTTTGAGAAGTGGGCCGAAACCGTGCCCAACACCCTGCGCAACCCACTCTACCACTGGACGCACCTGGAGCTGCAGCGCTACTTCGGCGTGACGGAGCTGCTCAACCCGGAGTCGGCCCGCCGCATCTACGACCACTGCTCGGCCTTGCTGCGCACGCCCGAGTACTCGGTGCGCAACCTGCTTCGGAAGATGAACGTGCAGACCCTCTGCACCACCGACGACCCGGCCGACTCGCTGGAACACCACCGCGCCATTGCCGCCGACCCCTTCGGCGTGCAGGTGCTGCCCACCTTCCGCCCCGACAAAGCCATGTCGCCGGAAGATGCGGCCGGCTACAACGCCTATCTGGACAAGCTGGGCGCCTCGGCCGCCGTGGAAATTCTGAACTACCAGGACCTGCAAACGGCCCTGCGCGTGCGCCACGACTACTTTGCCGCCCTGGGCTGCCGCCTCTCGGACCACGGCCTGGAGCAGATCTACGCCGCCGACTACTCGGACGCCGACATCACCCGCATCTTCGCCAAGGTGCGCGGCGGCGCGACGCTGGAGCGCGCCGAAGTGCTGCAGTTTAAGTCGGCCATGCTCGTGTTCCTGGCCGAGCTGGATTGGGAGAAAGGCTGGACCCAGCAGTTCCACCTCGGTGCCCTGCGCAACAACAACGCCCGCATGCTGCGCCAACTCGGCCCCGACACGGGCTGGGATTCCATCGGCGACTTCCAGCAGGGCCCGGCGCTGTCGAAGTTCCTCGACCGGCTGGACACGCAGGACAAGCTGGCCAAGACGATTCTCTACAACCTGAACCCCGCCGACAACGAGCTGTTCGCCACCATGATCGGCAACTTTCAGGACGGCTCGGTGGCCGGCAAGATGCAGTTCGGCTCGGGCTGGTGGTTTCTCGATCAGAAGGACGGCATGGAGCGGCAGATCAACGCGCTGTCGAACATGGGCCTGCTGAGCCGCTTCGTGGGCATGCTCACCGACTCGCGCAGCTTCCTCTCGTACCCGCGCCACGAGTACTTCCGCCGTATCCTCTGCAACATGCTCGGCCACGACGTGGAAAATGGCGAGCTGCCGGCCGATATGGCGCTGCTCGGCCGCATGGTGCAGAACATCTGCCACGGCAACGCCAACGAGTACTTCGGCTTCCAGACCGTCGCCCAAACCGCCCCGGTCACGGCCGAAGCCTAAGGAAAACCCGCTCCGGCAACGTTTGTGACAACGTTGCCGGAGTTTTTATGGGGCGCAAACGATTGTTCGGCCTCCTTTCCTGCCGACCTTGTCGGTAGTCCCTTGTCCCCTCTTCACCTTGCGCCGCCCCGAGTGGCGGCGTTCTGACCCTGGCATGAAGCAAATTGTCACGTTCGGCGAAATCATGATGCGGCTCTCGCCGCCGCTGAATTACCGGCTGGAGCAGGCCGCGGACCTCGAGGTAACCTACGGCGGCGGCGACGCCAACGTGGCCGCTTCGCTGGCCTGCCTGGGCCTGCCCGCGGCTCACGTTACCTGCTTTCCCGACCACCAGCTGGGCCGCGCGGCCACGCAGCAGTTCCGCGCCTTGGGCGTGGACATGCGCCACACCGTCTACACCCCGAACACGCGTCTGGGCCTATACTTCCTCGAAGTCGGCTCCGCGCTGCGCGCCAGCACCATCGTCTACGACCGGTTCGACTCGGCCTTTGCCAAGCTGGACCCAGCCGCTTTCAACTGGGAAGAAATCCTCAAGGATGCCCAGTGGTTTCACTGGACGGGCATCACCGCCGCCGTGTCGGCCCCGGCCGCGCAGGCCTGCCGCGACGCCATCCGGGTGGCGCGCCGCCTCGGCATCACCGTGTCGGCCGACGTGAACTACCGCCGCAACCTGTGGCAGTACGGGCAGCGCGCCCAGGACGTGATGCCGGAGCTGACCGCCGGCTGCGACGTGGTGGTGTGCTCCGAAGGCGACGCGGAGGATTTGTTCGGCATTCGGGCCGATGAGGACGCCGACAACAGCTTTGCCTCCATGGCGCAGCTGCTCACCGAGCGGTTCCCGCAGATCAAGCAGGTCATGGCCACCCGGCGCAAAACCCAGAGCGCCTCGCACGAGCGCATCAAGGGCATGCTCTACGACACCGCCGAAGGCTACCTGCAGACGCAGTACTACGACATCACGCCCGTCGTGGACCGCATCGGCGGCGGCGACGCCTTTATTGCCGGCTTTGTGTACGGCAAGCTCCGGCTCAACTCGGCGCAAGCGGCCCTGAACTTCGCGACGGCCGCTTCGGCGCTGAAGCACACCATTCACGGCGACGTCAACCTCGCGACGGCCGCCGAAGTGGAGCACATCGTGGCCGGCAACACCACCGGCCGCCTGCTCCGATAACCCGTCTCACCCAGCCCACCCGAACTATGTCCTTCGCCACTGACAACGCCCCGAAACTGGCCTCCAAGGAAGTGCTGCAACGCGCGCTGGCGGCGCCGGTCATCCCGGTGTTCTACCACGCCGACGTGGAGCACGCCCAGCGCATCCTCGGCGCCTGCTACGCGGGCGGCATCCGCGTGTTTGAGTTTACCAACCGCGGCGACAACGCCTTTGAGGTGTTCACGAAGCTGCGCGCCTACGTGCGCGACAACTGCCCCGACATGCTGCTGGGCATCGGCACCATCTACAACGCCAAGGATGCGGAGGCCTTCATCCTGGCCGGCGCCGACTTTGTGGTGCAGCCCATCACCACGGCCGACGTGGCCGCCATCTGCCGCCACTACGACATTGCCTGGGTGCCCGGCGTGATGACGCTCAACGAAATTTTCCACGCCACGCGCCTCGGCGCGGACATCGTGAAAATCTTCCCCGGCAACGTGGTCGGCCCCGACTACATCAAGGCGGTGCACGGCCCCATGCCCAAGGTGAAAATCATGGTGACCGGCGGCGTGGAACCCACCACCGAGAGCCTGGCGGCCTGGTTTGGCGCCGGCGCCAGCGCGGTGGGCATGGGCTCCCAACTGTTCAAGAACTCGGACGACCTGGACGCCCTCTCCGCCCGCATTGCCGAGCTGATGGCCTTCGTTCACACCTTTAAGAAGTAGCGCCCATGCCGACGACAACCCCCACTTCGGTGAACCGCTCCGCGGGTGCCACGGCGCTCAACGGGGACACCATCGGGAAGTACCGGTGGACGATCTGTTCGCTGGTGTTTTTTGCCACCACCGTCAACTACCTCGACCGGGCGGTCATTTCGCTGCTGAAGCCCTACCTCGAAACCGAGTTTAAGTGGACCGACGCCGACTACGCCGACATTGAAATTGCCTTCAAGCTGGCCTACTCGCTGGGCATGCTGGGCGTGGGCCGCGTCATCGACAAGCTCGGCACCAAGATGGGCTACGCGCTGTCGACGTTTCTGTGGAGCCTGGCGGCCATCGGCCACGCCTTCGTGAGCAGCACGCTGGGCTTCAGCGTGGCGCGCGCCTTTTTGGGCGTGACGGAGGCCGGCAATTTCCCGGCGGCCATCAAAACCACCGCCGAGTGGTTTCCGCAGAAGGAGCGGGCCTTGGCCACGGGCATCTTCAACTCCGGCTCGAACGTGGGCGCCATCATTGCTCCGCTCACCGTGCCGTTTATCGCCGAAACCATCGGCTGGCAGTGGGCCTTCATCATCACCGGGGCCCTGGGCTTCGTGTGGCTGGCCCTTTGGTTCTGGCTCTACGAAGTGCCCGCCCGGCACGCGCGCCTCACCAAGGCCGAGTTTGAGTACATCCACAGCGACGTGGACGACATGGCAGCCGCCTCCATCGAGACGCAGCCCAAAGTGTCGTGGTTTAAGCTGCTGACCTTCCGCCAGACCTGGGCCTTCGTGCTCGGCAAGTTCCTGACGGACCCGATCTGGTGGTTTTACCTGTTCTGGTTGCCTGACTTCCTCAACAAGCAATACGGCCTGAAGGGTACCGACGTGGCCTTCCCGGTGGCGATGGTGTACGTGCTGTCGAGCATCGGCAGCGTGGGCGGCGGCTGGATTCCGCTGAACTTCATCAAGCAGGGCTGGGAGCCGTTCCGGGCCCGCAAAACCTCGATGCTGCTCATCGCGCTGTGCGTGTTCCCCATCGTGTTTGCCCAGTACCTCGGCCAGATCAACATGTGGCTGGCGGTGCTCGTCATCGGCATTGCGGCGGCAGCTCACCAGGCCTGGAGCGCCAACATCTTCACCACCGTGTCGGACATGTTCCCCAAGCGGGCTGTGGCCTCGGTGACGGGCATCGGCGGCATGGCCGGCGGCTTGGGCGGCATCCTGCTCTCGGCCCTGGTGCAGAAGCGGATGTTCGTGTACTACGAGAGCATCGGGCAGAAGGAAACGGCTTACTTCATCATGTTCCTGATCTGCGGCGGCGCGTACCTGCTGGCCTGGGTGCTGATGCACTTCCTGGCCCCGCGCATGAAGCAGATCGATATCGACAACTAGGCCGGGCGGCGGGCCGCGACGCGCATCGGCGCCGCGGCCCCCGGCTCGCCAACCAGACAGTGCTACCCCATGAAACGACTGCTTTCCCTGACCCTGGCCGCGTGGCTGATGCTTTCGCTGGCGGCCTTCACTTCCACCGGTGCCCAGTCGGGCAAGCCCTCCGGCAAAGACGTGGCGGCCGCGAAGGAAGTGGAGGCCCTGGAGCGGCAGCGCTTCGAGGCCCAGGTGAAAAAAGACTACGCCTTCCTGGAGAAGGTCTTCGCCGACGACCTGGTGTACACGCACTCCAACGGCAAGCAGAACGGCAAGACGGACTACATCCAGTCCATCCGCGACGGCAAGAGCGTGTACGACAAGATTGAGGTGGAAGCCCTGAACGTGCGCGCCTACAACGACGGCAAAGCCGCCGTGGTGAACGGCACCATCACCATCACGCAGCCCAACAAGCCCGACGGCTCGCCCAACATCGCCCACCTCAAGTATGTGGTGGTGCAGATCAAGGACGCGAAGAAAGGCTGGCAGGTGGTGCTGTGGCAGTCGCAGAAGCAGCCCGAAGCCAAAAGCTAAACGGCGGAACCCTCCGGCCTGCTCCCCGGGCCGGAAACCGAAAGACGGGGTGTGCCCGCCGGCGCTACATTGGCTGTGCAAGCTACCGGCGCGGCCGCCCTGCTCTTCCCGGACAGTAGAGTCCAGAACAGTCATGCTGAGTTAGTTGCCCATCTTGCGTGCCGGTAGCGCTGCTACCGCGCCCGCCCGGCCGACCAACTCAGCATGCTGCTTTCATGGCCACCCCCTATGGCCAGTCAACCTTCCCACGTATGAGTACTCCTTCTACCCCTGTTTCCCCCGAGAATACCATTGCCAGCCCGGTCGGTACCACGCTGGAGCGCTACATCATGCAAAAGCAGAGCGAGTTTGCCTACGCTACCGGGGAACTCTCGCAGCTGCTGCGCGACATTGCGCTGGCCGGCAAAATCATCAACCGCGAGGTAAACCGGGCGGGTTTGGCCGGCATCACCGGCGCTTACGGGCAGCAGAACGTGCAGGGCGAAGAGCAGCAGCAGCTCGACGTGGTGGCCAACATCCGCTTTATCCGGGCCCTGCGCAACGGCGGGCAGGCCTGCGCGGTGCTCTCCGAGGAGGAAGACGACATCATCCACACCGGCAACGACCAGGGCAAGTACGTGGTGGCCATCGACCCGCTCGACGGCTCGTCCAACATCAACGTGAACGTCAGCATCGGCACCATCTTCTCCATTTACCGCCGCGTCACGCCGGTGGGCTCGAAGGCCACGCGCGAAGACTTTCTGCAGGGCGGGCGGCAGCAGGTGGCCGCCGGCTACATCCTGTACGGTTCCAGCACCATGATGGTGTACACCACCGGGCATGGCGTGGCGGGCTTCACCTACGAACCGTCGTTGGGCGAGTTTTTCCTCTCGCACCCGAGCATCACCATCCCGGCCACGGGCAGCACCTTTTCCTGCAACGAGGGCTACTGGTTTCAGTACGCGGAGTGCGTGCGCACCTTCCTGATGGACTGCAAGCGCCGGGCGTACAGCGGCCGCTACGTAGGCTCGTTGGTAGCCGACTACCACCGCAACCTCTTCACCGGCGGCATTTACCTCTACCCGCCCACCAGCAAGACGCCGGCCGGCAAGCTGCGCCTGCTCTACGAGTGCTACCCGCTGGCCATGCTCATCGAGCAGGCCGGGGGCCAGGCCGCCGGTGCCGACGGGCCGGTGCTCGATGTGGTGCCCACCGACTTTCACCAGCGCAGCCCGCTCTACATCGGCTCGGCCGACATGGTAGCGGACTTTCAGGCCTGCGTGGAAGCGGCGGCCACGGTGCCCACGGCGGCTTCGGTGTAAGCAGGGCCGTGGGGTTGCTGGTACCGCTCCCAGGGGCTGCCGTGCCTTTGAAGTCAGCAAAAAGCCCTCCGCGTGAGGGCTTTTTTGTGGCCGGTAGCGGCCGGTTGCCAACTTCCGGCCGCGGAGCTGGTTGGGGAAACATGACGACCCCGCCCGACACCCGCGAGGTATGGCTGCGCGGCCCCCTGCCCGATATGCCGGCGCTGCTGCAGCCCGTGGCGCACGCCCTGCTGCAGGCCCGCGAGGAGCTACACGCCGCCCTTCACGACTTTCCCGCTGAGCTGCTGTGGCAGCGGCCCGCCGGCGTGGCTTCGGTGGGCTTTCACCTGCAGCACCTCACCGGGGTGCTCGACCGGCTGCTCACCTATGCCCGCTGCCAGCACCTGACCGAAGCCCAGCTGGCTTATCTGGCCGCTGAAGGGCAGGCCGCGGAGCAGCTTACGCCGGCCGCGCTGCTGCAAGCCTTCGATGCGCAGGTAGACCGGGCCCTGGCGCAGCTGCGCGCCACCGACCCCGCCACCCTGGCGCTGCCGCGCGGCGTGGGCCGGGCCCAGTTGCCCTCTACCATCATCGGCCTGCTTACCCACGCCGCCGAACACACCATGCGCCACCTCGGGCAGTTGCTGGTGACGGCGCGGGTGCTGCGGGCGGGCGGGCAGTAGGAGTAGAGCAGGGTGCGCGGTTACTGGGCGTCGGTATCGAAACGGCCCATGCGTCCGCTTTCGTAGTCGTCGATGGCCTGCATCAGCTCGTCGTTGGTATTCATCACGAAGGGACCGTACGTGGCCAGCGGTTCGACGATGGGCTGCCCGGCCATGATGAGCACGGTGCTGTCCTGGGAAGCGCTGAGGCGCAGGTCCGGAGCGTCCCAGCCGAGCACGACGAGCTGCTTGGTCTGCGCCGGGCGGCTGTCGTTGACCAGTACGTCGCCCTGCACCACGTACAGGCCCACGTTGTAATTGGCCGGCAGGTGCAGGGTGGTAGCGCAGCCCTCGGGCAGGTGGGCATCCAGCAGCACCAGCGGCGAGAACGTCTGCGCCGGGCCCTGGGTACCGCCGTAGTCGCCGGCAATGACGCGCAAGTAGCCCTGGCCGTCGGTGGTGGGCACGCTCGGAATCAGGGCCGCGGGCAGCTCCTGGTAGCGCGGTGGGGCCATTTTGTCCTTGGCGGGCACATTCACCCACAGCTGCAGCAGCTCCAGTACGCCGCCGCGGCGCGAAAACTCCTGCTCGTGCATCTCTTCGTGCAGCAGCCCCGCGCCGGCCGTCATCCACTGCACGTCGCCGGGGCCGAGGTGGCCGCTGTGGCCGGCCGTGTCGCGGTGGGCGAGGTAGCCCTGGTACACCACGGTCACCGTCTCGAAGCCGCGGTGGGGGTGCGGGTGCGCGCCCAGCGGCGTATCGGTGGGGTGCACGGTCATGGGTCCGGTGTGGTCGAGCAGCAGGAAGGGGCTGAGCTGGCGGATGCGCGAGCCGGGCATGGGGCTGGTCACGTCGAAGCCGTCGCCGACGAGCTTCTTGACGCCATCAATGACCTGAAAAATGCGGCGCAGGGCTGGGGGAGGAGGGGGCATAACGCAAGGAGAGTAGGAGCTGCTGGCAAAGAACCCGCGCGGCAGGGCGTTGTTTCAGCGTAGCCTTGCTGCTGCGCAACCGCCCGCCCTGAGCAACCCTCACAAGAGCACCCTGCAGCCTTAGCTAGTGGCCAAGCCGGTGCTGGGAGAGGTACCCGCACAACTAGTATTGGGTACATGGGATGCGCCACGGGGTACTCTGCGCCGCCAGCGTTTGAAAAGGCCCGCCGCTCTGTCAACAATTCCGCGTCTGGACGCATACGTGAACAAACGGCAATTTTCGCTAGCCAAGCACAGCCCGGGATATACAGGAATAGAAATAAAAGTAAGGCGGGCCACCGATGCATCAGGGTTAACGGGAGGCGGATGCCATCGGGTAACGGATGGCCAGAGCGGAGACGCGGCCACGCAGCCCAGCGGGGCGGAGAAGGGCTATCCGGCCCGCTGGGCTGTGGCAAAGCAGTGCTTATTGTCCGGTCGTGCTGCCGGAAGTGGTACCGCTGCCAGCCGTGGTGGAGCCGCTGGGCGTAGTATTGCGCGAGGTGCCGCCGTTGGCGTCGGTAATGGTGGAGCCGTTGTTGGTGGTCGTGGGGTCGGTGCCTTCGATGCTGGCGGGGCCGTCGGTGGTGCTGGCGCCGCCCTGTTCCAAGCTGTCGACGGTGCCGGGGGCGGACATGTCCTCGGTAGCGCCCGGGCTACCGCTGGCGCCGGCGTTGTCGGTATTGGCGTTGTCGGAGCCGCAGCTGGCGAGGGTGAGGGCGGTCAGGGCCAGGAAAAGCGCTTTTTTCATCGGGGTGTTGGTTAGGGTGAACTCAGAAAGAGTGAAGCGGCAGCCATGGGTTGGCATACGCAAGACGGACCACGAGCGGCCGACCGCGAGTGGGCGAGCTGGGCCGGAGCACGGTGGCTAAGCCGGGCCATGGAGGCAGCTCGGCGTGTGATAAAGCGAGGATGTGAGTACGGGTCCAGGAGCGGCACCAAGCCTTGACGCAGGCACTGGCACAGGTGGCGGGGCGCTAGGTGCGCGTTACCAACCTCGACATCTGCAAACACTTCTGGACGTGAAGACGAATCAGGCGCCAAACCAAAACCCCGCGCCGGCTTGCACCAACGCGGGGTTTCGGTTTGACCGAAGCCAACGCAATTACATGTTCTTCACAATCTCATCCCCAAACTCCGAGCACTTCAGCAGGGTAGCGCCCTCCATCAGGCGTTCGAAGTCGTAGGTGACGCGCTTGGCGCCAATGGCAGCTTCGAGGCCTTTGTAGATGAGGTCGGCGGCTTCCTGCCAGCCCATGTACTCCAGCATGAGGGCGCCGGAGAGGATAACCGAGCCGGGGTTCACCTTGTCCTGGCCGGCGTACTTGGGCGCGGTGCCGTGGGTGGCCTCGAAGATGGCGTGGCCGGTGAGGTAGTTGATGTTGGCGCCCGGCGCGATGCCGATGCCGCCCACGATGGCCGCGAGGGCGTCGGAAATGTAGTCGCCGTTCAGGTTCAGGGTGGCCACCACGTCGTAGTCGGCGGGGCGGAGCAGGATCTGCTGCAGGAAGGCGTCGGCGATGCTGTCCTTGATGAGGATTTTGCCCGAAGCCAGCTCGTTCTTCATGTGGGCATTGGCCGCGTCCTGGCCGTGCTTGGCGGCCAGCTTGTCAAATTGGGCCCAGGTGAACACCTTGTCGCCGAATTCCTTCTCGGCCAACTCGTAGCCCCAGGTTTTGAAGGCGCCCTCGGTGAACTTCATGATGTTGCCCTTGTGCACCAGCGTCACCGACTCGCGCTTGTTTTCCAGGGCGTAGTTGATGGCGGCGCGCACGAGGCGGTCGGTGCCTTCCTTGGACACCGGCTTGATGCCAAACGAGGACGTTTCGGGGAAGCGGATTTTCTTCACGCCCATCTCGTCCTGCAGGAATTCCAGCATTTTCTGGGCCTGCGGGGTGCCGTTCATGTACTCAATGCCGGCGTAGATGTCCTCGGTGTTTTCGCGGAAGATGACCATGTCGGTCAGCTCCGGCTGTTTCACCGGGGAGGGCACGCCCTCAAACCAGCGCACGGGACGCACGCAGGCGTACAGGTCCAGTTCCTGACGCAAGGCCACGTTCAGGGAACGGATGCCGCCGCCCACCGGGGTGGTCAGCGGGCCTTTGATGCCCACGAGGTATTCGCGGAAGGCATCGAGGGTATCGTTGGGAAGCCAGTTGTTGAGCTGCTTGTACGACTTTTCGCCGGCCAGTACTTCTTTCCACTCAATCTTACGTGCGCCACCGTAGGCTTTTTCGACGGCTGCGTCGAACACGCGCACCGAAGCCGCCCAAATGTCGGGACCGGTGCCGTCGCCTTCGATGAACGGAATGGTGGGGCGGTCAGGAACGTTGAGTTTGCCGTTCTTGATGGTAATCTTCTGGTCAGCCATATGATGCGTTGTCAGGAAATGACGCGGGGGTTAGTGGGTTGTGGTTGGGGTGAAACGGCCTTTTCGGGCGGGTAGTGGGACGCACCCGGGGCGAAATAGGATGCAAAGCACCGACTAAAAACGGGGGGAAACAAGTGTTTGGAAAAAATGTCGTATATGCGGGCCTCACCCCCCGACCCGCTCTCCTAAGGCAGAAGCGGAGCCTGGCGTCAGCAGGCGGGGCGGAGCTGCTTCGCTCGCGCTCCGCCGCCCCGTCGGGGCCGATTATTGGAGCTTCCGAATAGCGCGTAAAAGAGCGGCCCCAATGCGCTCAGGCGCATTGGGGCCACAATCGTTGTTGACGTCTGACTCCCCTTTCCCTTAGGAGAGAGGCCGGGGGTGAGGCACCTAGTACCCGAAGATGTCCTTCAGCGTGAGCTGCTTGACTTCGCCGTACTTGGCCAGCTCCTTGAAGTTGAGGCGGTCCTTGGAGCCGATGACCAGGATGGTCTGCGGGCGGCCTTTCACCTTGGCTTCCTGGAATTTCTTCAGGTCCGCGAGGCTCATGTTGGCCGTCTGCTCGTACACGTCGCGGCGCAGGTCGTAGTCGAGACCGAGACGACGGGCGCGCTCGTAGCTGAAGAGAATGTCCGACTTGGTGATGCGCTCCGTGGCGATGCTGTTGCGGATGCTCTGGCGGGCGATGTTGAGGTTGGCCTCGGCCATGGGCATTTCGCTGAGCAGGGCCTCCATGCCGGCCATGGCCTCGGGCAGCTTATCGGCCTGGGTGCCGATGTAGCTGAGCTGGTAGTTGGAGCGGCCGGTTTTGTCGGCGTTGGTGTAGCGCGAGGTGGCCGAGTAAGCCAGGGCCTTGGACTCGCGCAATTCCTGGAACACGATGCTGCCCATGTTGCCGCCGAAGTACTCGTTGTAGAGGCTCACCGTGGGCACCAGCGCCTTATCGTAGGCGTCGCCGCGGGCCAGGAACAGGATTTCGGCCTGCACCATGTTGAAGTCCGTCCAGTACACCTTGCGGTCCTTGAGCGGCAGCTCGGCGAAGTCCTTGGCGGGCGGGGTGGGGGTGAGCTTGGCGGGCGTTTTGTGGAGTCGGCTTAGCACATCCGGAATGAAAGGGCGGTGCATAGCCTGCTGATTTTCCGTCAGTTGTTCACCTAGTGTATGTGTAGCAACAACCTTCTGATCCAAACGCGGCCCGTAGTACAGCACGCGGTGCTGGTAGGTCAGCAGCTGCTTGGTGCGGCTGATCAGCTCCTGGGGCTTAAGCGCTTTCAGCTCCTTTTCGCTTACGATGTTGGTGAAGGGGTTCTTCGGGCCGAACTTCACGTAGTTCAGCATGGCCTGGCTCAGGATGACGTTCTTGTTGAGCTTGGCGTCCTGGCGGTTTTTCAGAATGCCGGCCACCATATTCTTCAGCGCCTGCGCGTCGGGTGTGGGGTTGGCGAGCAGCTGTTCAAACAGCTCCAGCGCCGGCTCCATGTTCTTGTCGAGGCCGGAGAGGCTCACGAACACGCGGTCGGCGCCGCTCTGCACCCCGAAGGAGCAACCCAGCTTGTAGAACTCCTGCTGCAGCTGCGCGGCCGAGTACTTGCCGGTGCCCAGGTACTGCAGGTAATCGGCCGCGAGGCCCAGCTTGGGGTCGTTGTTGGTGCCCAGGTCGAGCACGTAGTACAGCGAGAACAGGTTATTCTCGGAGTTCCGGGTGTAGTACAGCGGCAGGCCGGGCTTCAGCTCGGTTTGCTGGATATCCTTTTTATAGTCGAGGAACACCGGCTGCAGCTCGGGCGCCTGCAGGGCCACCACCTGTTTGTAGTAATCGGAGGCCGCGTCGCGGTTCACCGGCACCGGCGTAATGGCAGGCTTGATGACCTTGGGCGTGCTGGTATCCTTGCCGGTGCGCTTGTAGATGAGGGCGTAGCCGGGGCCGTAGTACTCGTTGGCCACGCGCATCACGTCGGCCTTGGTGATGTTGCCGAAGTCCTTGAACTGCTGCAAAAAGTCCTTCCAGTCTTCGCGGGCCACGAAGGCCGCCACGAAGGCGCCGGCGCGGGCCTCGTTGCTTTCGTAGCTCTTGGTGCGCTGCAGCTGCTCGTTGTTGATGATGGCCGGAATCAGCCAGTCGGGGAAGTCGCCCTTCTTCACCTTGTCGAGCTGGGCCAGCAGCAGGTCTTTCACTTGGTCGAGGCTCTGGCCCTGGCGCGGCGTGCCGTAGAGCACGTGGGTCGAGTAGTCGTTGTTGAGGTCGGCAAAGGAGGCCGCCTCCAGCACCAGCTGCTTCTGGTTCAGGTTCAGGTCGATCAGGCCGGCCTGCCCGTTGGTCAGGATCTTGTCGATCATGCGCAGCACCAGGGCGTCCGGGGTGGCCGTGCCGGGGAAGCGGAAGCCCAGCATCACGTTTTCCGCGTTCGGGCCCTTGATTTCCTTCACGATGGGGGCCGCAATCGGGTCTTCCTGGGCGGGCGTAAACGTGGGCAGCGGCTTGGGCTTCAGCTGCCCGAAATACTTGTCGACGGTGCGAATGGTCTGGTCGAAGTCCAGGTCGCCGCTCATGGCCACGGCCATGTTGTTGGGCACGTAGTATTTGTCGAAATACCGCTTAATCTCCGTAATGGAGGGGTTTTGCAGGTGCTCGATGGTGCCGATGGTGGTCTGGGTGCCGTACTCGTGCTTTTTAAATAGGCTCGCGTTCAACGCCTCAAACTCCTTGTTGAAGTCGTTGTCGAGGCCGCGGTTTTTCTCCTCGTACACGGCTTCCAGCTCGGTGTGAAACAGGCGCGGCACCAGCTCGCCGAAGCGCTCGGCCTGCACGGCGGCCCACTTTTCTACCTGGTTGGAAGGAATGTCCTCCTGGTACACCGTCTGCTCCACCGAGGTATAGGCATTGGAGCCCTTGGCCCCGATGGCGCCCATCAGCTTGTCGTACTCGTTGGCCACGGCGTACTTGGCCGCCACGCCCGAAATGGAGTCGATCTGGTGGTAGTACTTCTTGCGCAGGGCCGCGTCGCGGGTGCCGCGGTACTGCTCGTACAGCGCCTCAATCTTGGCCAGCTCGGCCTGCTCGGCGGCGAAGTCCTGCGCGCCCAGCCGGGAAGTGCCCTTGAACACCATGTGCTCCAGGTAGTGGGCTAGGCCGGTGGCGTTGTGCGGGTCGTTCTTGGAGCCGGCGCGCACGGCCACGTAGGTCTGAATGCGCGGCGCGTCGTCGTAGTCGGAGAGGTACACCGTCAGCCCGTTGTCCAGGGTGTAGATGCGCGTGTTGAGCGGGTCGCCCTCCACGGTGGTGTACTTGTACTCTTTCTCCTTGGGCGTTTCGGCCGCGGGCGTCTGCGCGGTGGGGGCCGCCGTGGCCGCCGGCTTGCTCGACTGGCATTGGGTGGTCAGCCCCAGCGCGGCCACGGCGGGCAGCAGGAGCAGGAAGGGTTTTTTCACGGATAGCAGCGGGTTCAGTAGGAGGTGAGCCAAAGGTAGCTACGCCCGAAGAACACCGACCCGCACCGCGGAGTTGCCGACTGCTCAGGCCGTGCTGCGGCCCACCATAGCTTTGAGCTTGCCCACCCAGCGCGGCTCTTCGGCCTCGTCTTCGAGCAGAAAGGCGTAGGGCTTCAGGGCCGGCACGTGGCTGCAGCCGATGCGGATGATGGCCAGCAGCGGCTCGAACAGGATCATGCCCGGAATGCCCCAGAGCAGCTCCCCGGCCACCAGCGCCACGATGGTGAAGATGGGGCTGAGGTTGAGCTGCCGGCCCATCACCACCGGCTCGATGATGTTGTTGTCGATGACCTGGGCCGCCGCCAGCACCCCCACCACCGGCAGCACCTGCCCCGAGGAGGAGCCAACCAGAGCCATGGTCAGCGGAAACAGCGCCCCGATGTAGGCCCCGATGTAAGGAATCAGGGTGGGCAAGACGGCCACCACGGCCAGCAGCAGGGCATTTTTTAGCCCGAAGACGGTGAAGCCCACGGCATAAAACACGGCCAGAAACAGCATAGACAGCAGGCGGCCGGTGAGGTATTGGGCTGCCACGCGCCGCATTTGGTTGAGCATCTGACCCATTTCCCCGCGCTGGCCTTCAGGGGCGAGCTGCAGGAAAAACTCCCGGATTTTGGCCCGGCCCCAGAGCAGAAAAAACAAGTACAGCAGCGTCAGCACCAGGGCGCTCAGCAAGCCGCCGAGGCCTTTCAGGGAGGTAGTCAGGTAGCGGTTGGCCGACTGCCCGAAGCTCCTGATCTGCTTTTCCACGAAGCGGATCTGCTCCTGCGGGGCCACGCCGAAGCGTTGCTCAATGAACTGCTGCCCTTGTTGCAGGAGTTGTTGCAGCTTCTGCTGGATTTGGGGCAGCTGCTCGGAAATATTAGCCGCCTGCGCCCCCACCACCCAGATGCAGCCGCCCAGGAAGGCCAGCAGCAAAAGCAAACACAGCAGGGCCGACCCCACGCGCCCCAAATGCCGCCGCTCCAACCAGCCGGCCACCGGGGCCAGCAACATGGCCAGCACCGCCGCAAAAGCCAGCGGAACCAGAAAAGAGCGGCCGAAATACAGGACTAGGGCGCTCAGCACGAGCAACAGCAGCACCTGGTTGGTGCGCGTCAGGGAGGCGTTTCGCATAGCGGGGAAGCTGGGAGGCTTCTTCTACGCGAACCGGCCCGCCAACGGTGCGGCTCGTGTCCAGCTGGACACGAGCCGCACCGTTGGCGGGCCGTGGTGAGTAGGCTCTTGGGGTTAAAAGTCCGTGTCCAGGCCCAGCCGCTGCTTCAGGTCGTTCAGCACCGGAAACTTCTGGGCCAGGTACTCGAAGCGGTCCGACGAAGTGTAGAGGCGCATGCCGTCCTGCACCTGCTCGGTCACCATCGTTTGAATGGTGAGGGAGCGGTAGCCCGTGCGCCGCCGCAGCTCGGTGATGAATTCGGGTTTGAGCGCGTTGAACTGATCGAGTTGCACGGTATTCTCCAGCTGCAGCCGGATGACGTGCTGCTCGTCGGCCTGAATGGGGCGATTCAGGATGGTGAACTCGCTCATGCTGATTTGCTTGCGCGCCTCCGCCAGCTCGCGCCACACCCGCTGCAGCACGCTCTGATCGATGCTGCCGGTGACAGGCGCAGCGGCTTCTTCCTCTAGCACGGCGGTGGCGGTTTCCTGCCGCTGCGTAGCCTGGGTTTTCAGGGCTTGAATGTTCAGCTTCGGAATAACCAGGGGCTTGGCCGTAGGCCGGGCGCTGCCGGGCGGCGGGCTCAGCGGATCGGCGGTGGCCACCACCGGGCGGTTGCCGGGCTCGTGGCCGGCCACGCTCGGGCGCCCGGTTTCCACGTGCGGCAGCGTATCCACCAACTGACGCCGCGTAGAAGGGCGCTCCTCCGGCTCGGTTTCGATGCTGGGCGTCGGGTGCAGTTCCTCCACGCCGCTCTGCACGGGCACGAGGGGCTCGGGGGCGGCCGGCGCATGGGCCAGCGGCTGAGCGGCAGGGGCCGGCTGCGGCGCGCGCACCGCCGGGGCAGCTCCGGGAGAAACGGGTCCGGAGGGTGCCGGCGGCGCGCTGTGGCCGTTGGCCGACGCTACTGGATCAGTTTTTTTTTTAGCCTCGCCGTTGTCCGACGATGCCCGCTGCACTCCGGTCCCGGCTACCAGGTCCTGCGTCAGCTGGACGGCGTTGCGCAGGTAGGCCAGCTTCATGAGCATTAGCTCCACGTGCAGGCGCTGGTTTTTGGCGGCTTTGAAGTCCCGGTCGCACTGGCTGAGCAGGTTCAGGCCGGTCACCAGGAAGCTCAGCGGGGCCTGCCGGGCCTGGTCGGCGTAGCGCTGGCGCAGCCCCTCGGATACTTCCAGCAACTGCACCGTCTGCGGGTCCTTGCACACCAGCAGCCCGCGCAGGTGCTCGGCCGTGCCAATGACGAACTGGTGCAAATCGAAGCCGTTCTGCACCACTTCGTCGAGCAGCAGCAGCGTCTGACTCAGGTCTTGGCGCAGGCAGTAGTCGGTCAGGCGGAAGTAGTACTCGTAGTCGAGCACGTGCAGGTTCTGCACCACCGCGCGGTAGCTCAGCTGGTGGCCCGAGAAAGTCACCATCTGGTCGAAGATGCTCAGCGCGTCGCGCAGGCCGCCGTCGGCTTTCTGGGCAATCAGGTGCAGCGCATCCTCTTCGGCCGTCACCTGCTCCTGCCCCGAAATGTAGCCGAGGTGCCCCACGATGTCGTCGAGCTTGATGCGGTTGAAGTCGAAGATCTGGCAGCGCGACAGAATCGTCGGAATGATCTTGTGCCGCTCCGTCGTGGCCAGAATGAAGATGGCGTAGCCCGGCGGCTCCTCCAGCGTCTTCAGAAAGGCGTTGAAGGCCGCGTTGGAGAGCATGTGCACCTCGTCGATGATGTACACCTTGTAGCGGCCCTGCTGCGGGGCGTAGCGCACCTGCTCCACCAGGGAGCGGATGTCTTCCACCGAGTTGTTGGAGGCCGCGTCCAGCTCGTGCACGTTGAACGAGGCACTCTGGTTGAAGGCCCGGCAGGAGTCGCAGGTGTCGCAAGCCTCGGCCTCGGGGGTGAGGTTGGTGCAGTTGATGGTCTTGGCCAGGATGCGGGCGCAAGTGGTCTTGCCCACGCCGCGCGGGCCGCAAAACAGGAAGGCCTGGGCCAGGTGGCCGGTTACGATGGCGTTTTGCAGCGTGGTGGTCACGTGCTGCTGGCCCACCACGCTGCGGAACGTGGCCGGGCGGTACTTCCGGGCCGAAACGACGAAATTTTCCATGCTCTCTTCCTGCAAAGATACCCTGAAAAGGCCGGCTTTGGAAGGAAAGTTCGAGACCCGGCTGAGCTGCCAGCCCTTATTGAGGCTTTCGCCGCCAACCGCCTGAACCGCTGCTGGATGCCCAAAGTGAGTTGGGTTTATTTGTTGATTTATCAATTATTATTTGTATTATAATTTAACATCCCCTATATTATAGGTGTCTTCACCAATGGTGCCGACGCCTCACTAATTGCCTGACCAATTCCCACTTAACCCCTTTGCCATGCGATACGCTTACTCCCGTTCCACTTGGTTATTCCTGGCATACGTCCTGCTGACGTTTTACTGCCTAGGCGCCGCTATCTTCAACGAGCTGGCCGAATACCGCTCCTGGGCCGATACCAGCGCTTACCTGAGCGCCGCGGACGTGGCTGCCTGGCAGATGGCCACACCCGAAGACAACGCCACGTTGCTCTTCAATGTGCCTTACCTGCTGCTCACGGCCCTAGTGCTGGCCCTGTTTCGCTTCCTGCCGACTTCGGTGCCCCGCGCCGCGCTCTGGGCCGTGCTGGCCTGCCACGTAGCCGTGTGGGGCCTGCTGTTGCTGGCCCGCCTACCGCTGCAAGCCGAGCTTTCCCCGACTCTGCTGAGCCTGCTCGTGTACAGCGACCTGGTGCGCAAGCTAACGCTGGTCGTTGAAGCCTTCCTTGCGGCCTACATGGCCTACCGAGCTTTCTGGCCCGGCCACGACAACCTGCCGCGCCCGACCATGCGCAAAACGCCTGCCCTGGGCTAGCCTTTGTAGGCTAAAAAGTTTCGCGGCGGCCCTAGCAATAGGGTTGCCGCGAAACTTTTTAGCCCCTTTACCCCGTTATTGCTTTGGTTGTGATACCTTCGCAGCTCGCTCCACCGTGGAGCGTCGTTCTTATACAACTGGGGCTGACCGGAATTGACAGCTTGCGCAGGTCGCGAGTAAGCGTGTCGGGAGTTGGACGAATCTCCCGCTAAAAAATCATCCGAAAAACAACTGGCGACTACTCGTACGCCATGGCTGCCTAGTCTAGGTACTAAGCATTAGCCATCATCCCGCATCCGTCTTCCTTTTCACGGGTGAGTTCGGGGTGTCGAAAGTATTAGGATAGTCTGGGTGGCGCTGCGACGCCCAGGCGAAACTCTAGCAGATAAGGGTAACCCATAGGCCTGATGTGCGCCTCGGTTGCTTCGAAAATGCAAGCATAGCTACACACGTAGAAGGCTCGTCGCTCTCCTTGTCTGGACCAGGGTTCGACTCCCTGCAGCTCCACTTAAAAGCCGCTTGCGTGCAGCAAGCGGCTTTTTTTGTCACTAGCCCTGCCGTTGACGGAGCGCTAGCGCTCCGTCAACGGCAGACGGCTCGCCCACTTGGCGAAAGCAAAGGCCGTGCTGCCCGCTGGCATACACACGCTGAAGAAGCTGCCGCACGCGCCCTGCGAGGATTGCGGGTCACTTCGCAAACGAAGCAGCTGAACGTGATGGGCGACTGCGGCGGTAGGCCATAAGGCTGCTTGGGCTTGTATAAATACAAGGTGCTTTGAACTATACAAGGGATAACATGACAACAGTCAGCTCATAATGGCTGTTTATTAATAGTAATATATAATTATTGTTGAATAATTTTGGGCGCTATTGACTATGAGCTGTAGTTGCTCATTTCCGCGCTTTTTACATCCTCTTGCATGACACACCTCTTACCTCCGCTACCTGGGCCATTTGTGCGCGCCGGTCAACGTTACCTGAGTCGGCTGCTGGTTGTCGGCGGACTGTGTTTGCCAGCCGGTACCGCGTTGGCACAGTTGGGCAACAGTGCCGCCGCCATCACCGTGCCCGGCACCATCATCAACGATTACACATCCCTCACGGCGGATGCGGCCGCTGGAACTTCGAGCCTGAGCGTGGCCAGCAACGTGCTGAACACTAGCAACCGCTTCGGCGCGGTACTGGGAGCCCAGGATTTACTCCTGATCATTCAGATGCAGGGAGCCGGTATGGATGTAAGCGACACCAACGCTTACGGCAATGTGGGCGCTTACAACAGCGCCGGACGCTACGAAATCGTAGAAGTGGCTTCGGTGAGCGGCACGGGTACCATCAACCTAAGCTGCTCGCTTCAGAACAGCTACGCCGTCAACGGGCGGGTGCAGGTAGTGCGCATTCCGCGCTACTTGGCGCTGACCATCAACGCTGGGGCCTCGGTAACGGCGCCGGCCTGGAACGGCAGCACCGGTGGGGTGGTGGCTGCCCGGGTGCAGGGCAACACCGTCATCAACGGCACCATTGATGTGTCCGGGCTTGGTTTTCGCGGCGGTGCCGTCGATAACAGCTCCGACGATGCCAGCGTAAATGTGACGGACTACCGTGGCGGCAACCCCACTTTCGGCGGGGAAAAAGGCGAGAGCATCGTCGGCTACCAAACGGTATATGACGGCGGCGGCGGCCGCTTCGGGCGCGGGGCTCCGGCCAACGGCGGCGGCGGCGGCAATTCGCACAACGCGGCCGGTGGCGGCGGGGCCAACGCCGGCCTGGGTGCCTGGACCGGCACGGGCCTGCCCAACCGCGGCGCCAACAACGTCTTCGATGCGGCCTGGAACCTGGAAAGCCTGAACTTTGCCACTTCCACCTCCTCTGGCGGCGGGCGCGGCGGCTACTCCTACGCCAGCAACAACGGCAACGCCCTCACCCAAGGGCCGGGGAACAGCGCTTGGGGCGGCAACCAGCGCCGCAACGGCGGAGGGCTGGGCGGCCGGCCACTTGATACCCGCGGGCGCCTGTTCTTCGGCGGCGGCGGCGGCGCCGGGGATGGCAACAACAGCGGCGCCACCTCGGGCGGCAACGGTGGGGGGCTGATTCTGCTGCTCGCGGCCGGCAACGTATCGGGAACGGGCAGCCTGGTGGCCAACGGCGGCAGCGGTTCGCGCGCCGGCGGCATCACCACTGCTAACGGCCAAGATGCAGGCGGTGGCGGCGGCGGCGGTGGCACCATCGTGCTCAACGTTGAGGGTACTATCACCTCCGTAACGGCCACCGCAACGGGCGGAACCGGTAACTCGCAGGCGGCCACCGGCACCGAATCGGAAGGGCCGGGCGGCGGCGGCGGGGGCGGCCTGCTGCTCTTCACCAACGCGGGCACGGGCTTCAACGGCTTCGTCAGCGGTGGGGCCAATGGGACTACTAGTTCGCCCTCGCTTACGGAATTTCCGCAGAACGGGGCCACGGCCGGCGCCAACGGGCTGGTGCGCTCCTTTCTGTACAACCCGCAGTGCGCCGCGGCCGACGTGACGACCACTATTGCGGCCAGCGGCACCACCTTCTTCGCCGGGCAGCCCGGCGGCTTCGACGTGACGTTCCGCAATACCAGCACCACTATTGGGGCTAACGACGTCATTGCCCAAGTGCAACTGCCCGCGGGCCTCAGCAACGTGAGCGTGAGCAATGGGGGAACCTACGATGTGGCCACAGGCATAGTGAGCTACCCTGCCGTGCTGAGCCTGTTGCCGGGGCAAATAGTTTCCTCTTTTATCTCCTTCACCAACCCCGTTACGGCTTTGGTGACGGCCAGTAGCCGCATTGAAACCACCACGGCACAGGGTTTCAGCCCGAATACGAACCCCAATCCGGACCAAGCCTCGGCTTCACTGGTGATAACGTCCCTGGCTGACGTGACAACTTCGCTCAGCGGACCTGCGGCCGCCGACCGCAACGACCTTTCGGGCACGTACACGGCCACATTTACCAACAACGGCCCTTCCACTGCTGCGGACGTCGCACAAACGGTGACGCTGCCAGCCGGCGCGACGGTGACGGCCGCCCAGCTGCCTGCCGGGGCCACTGTCAGCACCCAAGGCACGGGCGCCAGCGCGGTGCGCACCATCAATTTCGGCACGGCGGCTTCGCTGGCCGCCGGCGCGAGCAATTCGTTTGGATTCTCCTTTACAACTCCCAACGTCAACGGGAACGTCAACCTGACCAGCAGCACCGGCACCAGCACCCGGCAAGACGCGAGCAACCCCGCCGGACCGGGGGCTAGCCCCGACAGTTTTACGCTGCCCATTAACCTGACCAACACCGCCTCCGACCTCTCGGTAACGGTAGCGGCTTCGGCTGCGGCGGTGCTGGCGGGCCAGCCGGGGCAGTTCACCGTGACCTTCGCCAACAACGGCAGCAACTCCGGCAGCACAACCGGGCAAGTGCAGCTTCCGGCCGGTCTGACCATTGGGGCGAACCTCTCAGCGGGCTGGACCTACAACCCCGCTACCGGCCTGGTAACCTTCACGGCGGGCTCCTTTGCGCTGAACACTGGCGCCACGCGCACGTTGGTTATTCCGTTTACGGCTCCTGTTTCGGGCACTGTAACGGCTACGGCTACCATCAACTCCAGCTCGGTATTCGATAACAACCAGGCCAACAACACGGCCAGCGCGGGCATCGACATCACCCCGGCGGCCGACCTGCAAACCACGCTGAGCGGTCCGCTGACGGCCGATGCCGGAACGACGGTCAACTACACCGCGACCGTTACCAACCTCGGGCCGGCCACGGCCACGGGCATCAACACCACGGTGCAGTTGGTGCGCGGCCTCTTCAACGTCACGGGCGGCAGCTACAACTTCGACACGGGGCTGCTGACCCTGGCCCCGAACCAGACGCTGAGCAACGGCGAAAGCCAGAGCTTCCTCATCTCGTTCAGCCTGCCCAACAACAACCAGCCGGTCGACGGCCGGGCCAGCAGCACGGCCTCTACGGCCGATGCCGTGGCCTCCAACAACAACGGCACGGCCAGCACGGCGGCCGTCCTGACGGCCGTGGTCCTTCCGCAGGGCGCCTGCGCCGGGACTACGCCCAGCGCGCAAGCAGCCACGCAAGGCCTGTTTGCGGAGTACTACAATGCTTATCACGCCGAAAACGTATCCACGTTCTTCAGCACCCGCACGGCCAACCTGACGCGCACCGAAGGCCGGTTGGACTTCGGCAGCACAACCTGGGGCAACATCGTCTCCGCCATCGGCAACGGCACGGCTTCGGACCCGAACCAGTACACGGCCCGCATGCAAGGCGTCATCACCATTGCGACCGGCGGTACTTACACCTTTACCCTGCTCAGCGACGACGGCTCGTACCTGTGGCTGGGCAACGTGGCCCGCGAAACGCCGCTGTCCATCAGCCGCGCTACCGTCAACAACGGCGGCCAGCACGCCGCGCAGACCGCCTCCAACACCCTGCAACTGGCAGCGGGCTCGTATCCGCTCGTGCTGGTCTTCGGCGAAGCAGGCGGCAGCAACGTGCTCACACTTACGTATTCGGGGCCCGATACGGGCGGTAGCAGCGTGGTGGTGCCCCAGTCCGTGCTGTGCTCGAACCGCTTGGCCGAAACGCCGCTACCCGTCACGCTGACCCGCTTCGAGGCCAAAGCCCGCGGCAACGACGCTCGCCTGACGTGGGAAACAGCCCAGGAAAAAAATAACCGGGGATTCGTGGTAGAGCGCTCCACCGACGGCCGCCGCTTCGAGGCGGTGGGCGAGGTGGCCGGGCACGGCACCACCGCCGTGGCCCAGCGCTACTCCTACACCGATGCCGGCGCGGCGCGCTTCGGGGGCACGGTGTACTACCGCCTCCAGCAACTCGACACCGACGGCACGGCTACCTACACGCCGGTGCAGGCCGTGGACTTTGGCCAGTTGAGCGAGCCGCTGCTCTATCCCAATCCCACGACCGAGCACCTGCAGGTGCGCTTGCCGGCCGCTAGCAGCCCGCTGGTCGGCCTGGCGGTGTACTCTACTCTGGGCCAATTGCTGCTTCACCAAGAGGCCGCGCCGCGCCTGGAGGCCAAGCTGAACGTGAGCACGCTGCCCTCGGGGACGTACCTGCTGCGCCTGCGCCTAGCCAACGGCCAGACGCTGATCCGCCGCTTCGTGAAGCAATAGGCGAGTCGCCAGCCACTGTGAAAAAGCCGCTTCCGGGTTCGGAAGCGGCTTTTCTGCGTTTAAATGGTCTGGGCTTCGGGCAAATTTCTACCTTCGTCGCTCTCCCTTTTCTCCCTCCCACCCCATGAAAGTAAAAGAACTCCGCAAGCAGGCTCAGCCCAACGGGCAGCCGCTGAAGCCCGAAAGCCTGATGATGAGCTACGGCTTCAACCCCGAATGGAGCGAAGGCGCCATCAAGTGCCCGATTTTCCAGACTTCGACCTTCGTGTTCAAGAACGCGGAGGAGGGCAAAGCCTTCTTCGAGCTGGCCTACGGCCTGCGCCAGCCCGCGCCCGAAGAAGAAATGGGCCTGATTTACTCGCGCCTCAACAACCCCTCACTGGAAATCCTGGAGGACCGGCTCACGCTCTGGGACGGCGCCGAGGACGCGGCCACTTTCGCCTCGGGCATGGCCGCCATCAGCACCTCGCTGCTGGCCCTGCTCAAGCCCGGCGACGTGGTGCTGCACTCCGAGCCCGTGTACGGCGGCACCGATTTCTTCCTCAAAAACGTGCTGCCGCGCTTCGGCATCACGGCGGAAGGCTTTTCGCCTACCTTGCCGGCTGAGGAGCTGGTGGCCCGCGCCGCCGCGCTGGGCGACAAGCTGGCCGTGCTCTACGTAGAAACGCCCGCCAACCCCACCAACCACCTCGTAGACCTTGACGCCTGCGTGGCCGCCGCCCGCCGGGCCGGCACCGCCGAGCGGCCCTGCCGCGTGGTCGTGGACAACACCTTCCTGGGCCCCGTATTCCAGCACCCGCTCAAGCACGGCGCCGATCTGGTTATCTACTCCGCCACCAAGTTCCTGGGTGGGCACTCCGATTTGATTGCCGGTGCGGCTTTGGGCTCCAAGGCGCTGATGAAGGAAGTGCGGGCCATGCGCACCTTCATGGGCTCGATGTGCGACCCGAACACCGGCTGGATGCTCATGCGCAGCCTCGAAACGCTGAAGCTGCGCATGGAGCGGGCCGCTCACTCTGCCCAGATCATTGCCGACTGGCTGCGGGAGCACCCGCAGGTAACG
The DNA here is from genome assembly GCF_054783195.1 of Hymenobacter coalescens. Lineage (NCBI taxonomy): Bacteria > Pseudomonadati > Bacteroidota > Cytophagia > Cytophagales > Hymenobacteraceae > Hymenobacter > Hymenobacter coalescens. The sequence goes on from NZ_BAAGRA010000016.1 coordinate 245,010, forward strand.
CGCACCTACTACCTCGGCCACCTGGAGCACGATTCCGCGCAGCAGGACATCTACCAGCGCCAGTGCCTCTCGCCTGGCTCCATGATTTCCTTCGACATCCGCGGCGGCGAGGCCGAGGCCTTTGCCTTTCTGAACCGCTTGCAGCTCATCAAGCTGGCCGTAAGCCTGGGCGGCACCGAAAGCCTAGCCGAGCACCCCGCTACCATGACGCACTCCGACATCGAGCCGGCCACCCAGCGCGAAATGGGCATCACCAGCAGCATGGTGCGCCTGAGCATCGGCGTGGAGGATCCACAGGACCTGATGGCCGATCTGGCCCAGGCTTTCGGCGACCTGACCGAAGTGGAACAAGAAGCGGCCGCGCACTACGACGCGGTGATTTAACGTCGCCGGCAGCCCCTGCGTGCAGGGCATTGCAACCGCTGGCAGACGTAAGCCAGTTCTTAGGTGAAACCAAAACGACACCGCCCGAAATTGTCTGACGACGGTTTCGGGCGGTGCTTATTTGGGGGCTGCGTACTAAGGTCGATTGGCTAACGTCTTCCGGCGGTTACCGGCACGTCAGCCTCGTGTTGCTACGCGTGCAACGACGGCGTGCGCTGTTACCGGCCGTTGTTGTCGGCTTCCAGCTCTCCGCCGATGCGCAGCAGCAGGGTACTGAGCTGCGACAGGCCCAGCTTGCGTTCCTCTGGTGCCTGGGGCAGCACGTCGAGGATCTGCGCGCCGAGCATACCCAGGGAGCGGCCAATGGTAGGACCGTCGAGCTTTCCGCTGCTGAGCAAAGACTGCAGGTTACCGATTTCACGGGCAATGTTCTGGTACTCGGGCGTGCCGCTCTGCAAAAACTGCTGCTGCCAGGCTTCGGTGGTGTCCATGGCCTGGCTGAGGGGCACGGCGGTCAGGCCGCTTTGCAAGGCGTGGATGGTATCGGCGAGCAGGTCGGCGTTGGCGGTGTCGTTGGGCTTGGTCATGGGAAGAATAGCTCAGCTGGTGGACGGGGTAGGAGAGGCAAGAGCGGTCAGACGACCGATATCGGAGAGGATGGCGCAGGCGCGGTGGGCACTGGCTTCCTTGTCTTTGATTTCAAGCATGATGTCGGCTTCGACGCCGCGCAGGTCCTCCAGAAAAGCGCGAAACAGGTCCTCCTGCATGGTATTGACGTGCTTGCCGCGCCGCTCACCGGGCGCCTGCGAGCTGTAGTCAATCATCAAGGGCCCGTCGTCGGTGGGGTGCCAGGTGGCGGCGGCCAGCTGCACGGCCATGGGCATCGGCTCGCCGCTGTTCAGGCATTCGTGGTGGAAGTTGTCGAACAGCACCGGCACGCCCACCGCATCGTAGAGGCGCAGGCAGTCCTGCAGGGCGTACAACCGGTCGTCGTTTTCGACCACCAGGCGCCGCTTCACCGCGTCGGGCAGGGTTTTGTAAGTAGCAATCCAGCGCGCCAAGGCGCCTTCCCGGTCGCCGTAGAGGCCGCCGGCGTGAATTTGCAGCTTGGCCGTGCCGTCGAGGCCCATCAAATCGAGCATAGAGCCCTGGTACACCAGCTCGTCGATGCTGCGCTGCACGATGCCCGCATCGGGCGAGTTGAGCACCACGAACTGGTCGGGGTGAAACGACACACGCATGTCGTGGCGCTTAATGTAGTCGCCGATGGCCCGGAATTCCGCCGCGAAGCGCGTCTGCCAAGGGTAGGTGTTGATGGGGTGCGAGCCAAAGGGCACAATGCCCGAGCCGATGCGGAAAAAGCGCAGGTTGTGCTGCACGTTGTATTCCAGGATGCGCTGCAGGCAAGCCAGGTTGTTGGCCACGGCCTGCTCCACGCGCTCATCGGAGTAAGAGGCCAGCCGAAAGGTGCTGGTGGAAGTGCAGTCGAGCGACTCGTTGACGCAGGGATACCCAATTCTCATACCTGGGCTTACGCCGCTGGGCCGCGGCGGGTTAGGCTGCAGCGCGGCTGAGCCCAACAGCGGAACCTTACGGCCGAGGTGAAAGCGCCCCGGCAGGGGGCTGCACGGGCTGCACCGGCACGGCCGGCGGGGTGGCGGGCAGGTACCACGGCGCCGTGATGGGGCGCCGCAAGGAGTCGTCCACTTCGTAGCCGCGGTTGATGCGGAAGTAGCGGTTGTAAGCCCGGCGGCTGGCCCGCTCGGCTTCGATGCGCTTTTCCTCCTGGATGGCTTCCAACTTGCGCCGCTGCTCGCCTTCGCGCGAGAACTGGTCGTAGAGCAGGCTGATGGGGTTCTGCAAGCTAGGCGTCGGCGGCGCGGGCGCGGTAGAATCCACCGGGAACAGCGGCTTGGGCTTGGGGGCGCGTTTCACCGCGTTGGGCGGCGGGGCCTGCCGGCGCACGTTGCGCAAGGCCCGGCGGATGGTCTCGTCCTCCGGGCGGCCCTCCCGGATGGTCACGCCGGTGAGCTGCACGCTGGCCTGCTCCAGGCGGATCTGCACGATGAGCTGTGCGAGGCCGGTGTTGCCCAGCGGCAGGCGCGAGGGCTGAAAGCCCACCGCCCGAAACTCCAGCGTGTCGGTGGCCTTGACTTTGATATCAAAGTCGCCCTGCTCATCGGCTACCACGCCGCGGCCGGTGCTTAGGTTCAGCACCGACGCGCCGGGAATGGGCTTGCGGGTCAGCTTTTCGCTTACCGAACCCGTCACGCGTACCTGCCGCGTCTGGGCAGCGGCGGGACGAAGCAGCAGCAGGCTCAGCAGCAGCCCCAGCAGCAGGCCGGCGGCCGGCGCCGGCGGATTGATCAATCGAAAGAAGTAAGCACCCATGCAGTACGGCACAACACCAAAACGGCCCGCAAAGTAGGCAAGCCGCGTGGCAAGGAGCCAAAAAAAGCCCGCACCGTGGCACGGTGCGGGCTTTTTATCGACAAACGCCGGTTATTTAATGACGGTTTTGCCGCCTTCGGCCGGTTTTTCCTTCAGCGTCGCGTCGTCGGCGTCCACCTTGGCTTTGTTGCCCATGGCGTCTTTCACCTTCACGTCGCCGTCCGATTTCACCTTCAGCTTGCCGCCGTCGGCGTCCTTGGTCTTCATCTTCGAGGCGCTCATCGAGCTACCCGACGAGCTCATGTCCGACGACGTGCTGCCGTCGCTGCTCATCGAGCCGTCGGCGCTCATGTCCGAGCCGTCGGCCATGCCGCCGTCGGTGCTCATGTAGCGGTCCTCGATGTAGTCGGGGCGGCTCGACTCGTAGGCCGAATACTGGGCCGGGTCGGTGAAGATGCTCTTCATTTCCGTGTCCGTATCGGAGTACACGTCGCGCATGGCGGCGGCCATGCCGGTCGTGTCGGTGGTGTACTGGCTGTGCAGCTCACCGAGGCGCTTGGAGCGGTTGTAGTACGCGGTGCGCACTTTCTCGCGGGTCGCTTCGTCGAGCTTCATCTTGGTGGCCATGTCGCTGGCAATGCGGTCGGCGCGGCTGTTGTAGTCGGCGTCGGAGTAGCCGCCCATGGCCGCCGAGCCTGAGCCCGAAGCGTCGGTGGTCGTGGTCGTGGTTTCGGTTGTGGCCGTATCAGCCGTGTTGTCCTGCGAGCAGGATGCCAGCGTGCACGCGGCGGCGCACGAAAGCAGCATGAGGTATTTTTTCATGGGAGAAGTCGGTGTCTTGGGAGAAATCAGAAAAAGAACAGGACAAAACCCGGAGGAATTGTCCTGCTGCCTTATACGCCGACTTCGCCGGAGCGTTTCTTACTCAACCATAAATCAGCCGCGGCGCAGCTCGAACACGGTAATTTCGGGCAGGAAGCCCACCCGGCCGGGGTAGCCGATGAAGCCCAGGCCGGTGTTGACGTAAAGGTACTGCCGCCCGCGCTGGTAGAGGCCGGCCCACTGCTTGTAGGCGTACTGCACCGGACTCCACCTCATAAACGGCAGGTTGACACCGAACTGCATGCCGTGGGTGTGGCCCGAGAGCGTGAGGTCGATGTCGTCGTACTCGTGTACCTGCGCGTCCCAGTGCGAGGGGTCGTGCGAGAGCAGTACCTTGAAGGGGGCATCCGAGCCGGCGTGGGCCTTGGCCAGGTTGCCGTATTTCGGAAAGCGCAGGTTGGCGCCCCAGTTCTGCACGCCCAGCACCGCTATTTTCTCCCCGTTGCGCTCGATGTGGTGGTGCTCGTCCATCATCAGGCGCCAGCCGATTTTGGCGTGGTTCTGCTTCATGCGCTCCAGGTTGGCCTGCTTGGCCTCGCGGCTTTCCCAGGTCACGTAGTCGGCGTAGTCGTGGTTGCCGAGCACGGAGAAGATGGGCAGCTCCGACTGAATGCCGGCCAGCGTGTCGATGTGCTCCTCCACCTCGGTGGCGAGGTTGTTGACCAGGTCGCCGGTCATGAAGATCAGGTCGGCCCCCTGCTCGTTGATGAGCTTCACGGCCCGCTGCAGCGGCTCCTTCGACTGAAACGAGCCGGTGTGCAGGTCCGAAATCTGCAGCAGCTTAAAGCCGTCGAAGGCAGGCGGCAGGTTCGGGAAGCGCAACGTCACGCGCTTCACGGTGTAGTCGGTGGCACCTTTGGCCATGCCCCAGAGCAAGGACACAAAGGGCACGGCCCCGAACACCAGCGCCATCTTGCTCACAAACTCGCTGCGCGAAATGGACCGCCCGCCGGCGCTGCCCGCCGCCGGCGGCGACACCAGCTGGTAGGCCCAGCGGCTCAGGCGCACCGCGTCTTCGAGCAGCAGCGGAATGGCAATGATGATTTTGGCGGCGATGAAAGCCAGCAGCAGCCCGCCGAAGTAAGCGCGGTAGGTGGAGTGGCCCTGGTGGCGGTTGATCATGGCCCAGAAACCCAGCCCCCACACCAGCAGCGTGACAAACCAGTAACCAAACGTAACCCAGCGGCGGCCCGGCGAGCCGTCGGTGGTAAAGAGCGTGCGTACCGCCTGCGAGGCGTACCACTCAGCCAGCAGGATGCCGGCCAGAAACAACAGAGCGTATCGGGACATATCAGGGGAAACAAACCGCGCCGGGCGGTTTTGGTTGCGCCGGCGCGGTTAGTGCAAAGGACGAATGAGGCAGATTTTTACTTTACTTAGCCCCCCTAACAATTCCGGTGCCTTATGAATTCGTTTGACATCTTGGCGGAAGACCAGCCGCCGCGCGGCGCCTACCAGGCCCCGCAAAGCTTCAGCATCAAAAGCTGGGCCGAGGAAGACCGCCCCCGCGAAAAGCTGCTGCTGAAGGGCCGCGCCGCCCTTTCCGACGCCGAGCTGATGGCCATTTTGCTCGGCTCGGGCACCCAGAAGCTGTCGGCCGTCGACGTGGCCAAGCTCATCCTGGCCAGCACCGGCAACGACCTGAACGAACTGGCCAAGCTCTCGGTCAAGGAGCTGATGCGCCACAAAGGCATCGGCGAGGCCAAGGCCATTACCATCGTGGCAGCCCTGGAGCTGGGCCGCCGCCGCAAGGAAACCGCCGCCGCCGAGCGCGTCACCATCACCTGCTCCACCGACATCTACAACCTGGTCCGGCCCCAGCTGCAGGACTTGCCGCACGAGGAGTTCTGGGTGATACTGCTCAACCGGGCCAACGTGGTGATGCGCCAGGAGAAAATCAGCAGCGGGGGCGTAGCCGGCACCGTGGCCGATCCGAAGATGATTTTCAAGCAGGCGCTGGAAAAGCTGGCCAGCAGCATCATCCTGGTGCACAACCACCCCAGCGGCAACCGCCAGCCCTCCGCCGCCGACATCCTGCTCACCAAGAAGCTCAAGGAAGGCGGCCAGTTTCTGGACCTGCCCGTGCTCGACCACCTCATCTATACCGACCGCGGCTACTACAGCTTCGCCGACGAGGGAATTATGTAGGCGGTCCGTCTACCGGCGGCCCTCGTTGAGGTAGCGAACCTGCGTCAGCTCCTCGCTGGCCTCCCACAAGCGGCGCCCAATCTGGGGGTCCTGGGAAGACGCATCCGACCCGACTTCGGTCGGATAGCCGCGCATCTGCCGAAACCCATCCGGGCCGATGAATTCCCCGCCAGCCAGGCCTGTTGCCAGCGCGGCGTAAAGAGTAGGCAGCGCGCCTTGCCAGGCGGGTTGTAGGAAAAGGCTGCCCAGCGGCCGAATCAGAGCCGGGAAGTACTGGTCCAGGTTGGTTTTGGCCAACCCCGGGTGGGCGGCCACGAATAGGGTAGGGTGCCCCGCTGCGGCTAGGCGGCGCTGCAACTCGAAGGCAAACACCAGGCAGGCGCGCTTGCTCTGGCCGTAGGCCTTGCGCCGGCTGTAGCCTTTGCGGGCGTGGTGCAAGTCATCGAAATCAATTTCGGCCCATTTGAAGGACAGGCTGCTCAGCGTAACCACCCGGGAGCCGGGCGTGCCGGTGAGCAATGGCAGCAGCCAGCCGGTAAGGGCGAAGTGGCCCAGGTAGTTCGTGGCCAATTGGTTCTCGAAGCCGTCTTCGCTCAAGGCGAAGGGCGGCATCATGATGCCGGCGTTGTTGATGAGCAGATCCAGGCGGTCGTATCGGCTGCGGTAGTGTTCGGCAAACGCCTGGACGGACCGCAGGCTGCTCACGTCAAGCGGCATGGCCTCCACCAGGGCCGACGGACACGCCCCGGTGATGGCAGCCTGGGCTGCTTCGGCTTTCTTCAGGGTCCGGCAGGCCAGGATTACCCGCGCGCCTTTGCGGGCCAAGGCCAGGGCCGTTTCGTAGCCTATGCCACTGTTGGCCCCGGTCACCACGGCCGTTCTGCCGTGCTGGACGGGCACCTGTTCTACGCTCCAGGGTTGCTTCATGGGTGTGGGGGAAGGCTACAGCACGCTGAAAAGCTTGATGACTTCGGACTTCGCGGTGGGGCCGAACGCAACGGCGGCGGCCTCAAAATCCGGCTTGCCAAAAGGTTTGTAGTTGTTGCCGAAGCCGATGGGCTCTTTAAGAATACCCAAAAAGTTCTGGTCTAGTTTACCGTTGCCGTTCGCGTCCTGGTAAATGGCAATGGCGTACTTCCCGGGCGGCACCTCAAACGTCGTTTGTACCGAGTTGTCGGTGGCGGTCAACACCGCTCGCCGGTAGGGCGCCTGCAGCCAATCGGCCGCTGACTTGTAGATTTCCACGACCACCTTGCCGTTGTTTTTTTGTGCGTTCAGGATGTGCACCTGCAACAGGGCCGGCAGCCCCACCGGCTTTGAAGCGGACAAGCGCAAGGGCAGCAGCAGGAGCAGAAGCGGCAGGGCGTGGTAGCGTAGCATGGCGGGGTTGCGGTGGTAAAGTCCGGAAGCGGTGGCTGCAGCAGGCTTGCTATGGCCACCGCAAAGCTGAAGGGCGCCACGGCTTTGTCGTTATCAGAAACCGTGCACGTACTCGGACAAACCTTGCGTAACGGGGACGGCCCCCAGCGTGCGGGTGCCAAGTCCCCGACGCTGGGCTCCTAAGCTCCGCGCTACCGCCTGTTAGCTGAGCGCAACGGCGTCATTGGCGGTCAGGGCGTGGCGGTACTCGGTGGGTGTGAGGCGGGTTAGTTGTTTGAACAGGCGGCCAAAGTAGGATGGGTCAGAAAAATTGAGTTCAACGGCGACCTGGGCAATGTCTTTGGTCGAATCCTGCAAAAGCACCTTGCTGTGGTTAATCACCATTTCGTTGATGTGCTGCTTTGGCGGCTTGCGGCTGATGCTGGTCACGCACCGGTGCAGGTAATTTTCCGACACGGCCAGCGCATCGGCGTAAAACCGCACATCCCGCTTCTCAAGGAAATTGTCGTACAACAGCTCCTGAAAGCGGGTGTGGATTTCCGAAGGCCGGTCGGGCCTGGCCAACGTAGCCGGCGCTGCATCGGCCAGCTTCAGCACAATAGCCCTGAGCAACGTGCAGCGGATGGCGTCGGCGTGGCTACCGGACGCTTGGTGCCCGGCCAGCAGCTCGCAGCAGTGGCCCAGCCAGGTCATTTCCTGCTGTGAAACGGCGTGTTTCGGGTAAAAAGTAAGCCGGTGCAGCAGCTTGCTGTCCGTGAAAATGTGGGTTAGCAGGCTGCTGGCTATGTATATGTAATAGCCCTCCGTATCGGGGGCGATGGACTTAATGGCATTCAGGTGACCCTCGCGGATAAACAGCACATCGTTGGCCTGCAGGTCAACAACCTCGTTGTCTACCTGTTGCTGGCCGCCGCCGGCCACAAAAAGGAGCAAAAAGTTGTATTCAGCCCGAAAGAGGGGCGTCGGCGGCTGGATAAACGCGGGCGCCATGGACAAGGGAAATACCCGGATGCCGCCCGCCTGCTCGGCAAAGGGCTCCGCCCGGCCGCGCATGTACCGATCCACGAAGCCTTCGAAGCTCACCGGGGCATCGTTCTTGTAGTTCATGCTTTCGGAATAGGGGCTGGCCGGGCGTAAGGCCCGCGGCTGGTTTGCCTTTCAGGTCTTGTGCAAACCAGCAACCCCAGCCGAAGTTCAACCGGGGCGGAACAGCTGATTGCCCTCGTACGTGCGTCGGGGCAGCCGGAGCGGCGGGTGCTTTTCGTCGTGGCGTCGCTGTGCATCGGCCGCAACCCAGCAGGTGCCGGCGCTCAAAAGGCGGGCGTTGCGAACGGCAGAATGGTCGTGCGGGGCTCCGCAAGGCCGGATGCGCCATGAGCCCGACGCGATGGATCCGCCGCGCATGTTGGGCCGATAGCATGGGCCGCGCCGGTGGCTTCCTCACGCCCACGCGGCTCCGGGTTGAAGGAGCACGCCGGAGTAGATATGGCTGGGCCGGCCCCAAACCCCTGGCCCGTGAACTGTTCGTTGAGCCCGGGGCAGCCATCCATTAAGATGGGCGCCGCCCTACCTTTGCGGCATGGCTTCCCTTTCCGCCCCCAAAATCCTGCTCGGCCTCGGCCTGGCTTTCGTGCTTGGCTACGTTGCCCTCGACCTCGTGCTCAGCGACGACCAGTACCTGTACAAGCTCAAGCAGGAGCGGAAGCAGAAAAACGAGCAGTTCCGCAGCCACCGCGAGTCGCCGCTGCCCGAGGAGCTGCACGAGAACTTCGACAGCCTGCGCTATTACCCGGCCAACGCGGCCTGGCGCCTCACGGCCCACCTGGAGCGCCTGCCCGCCGGCGACACCATCAGCCTACCGCTCACCGAGGGCGGGGCCGACAAATACACGCGCTTCGGCCGGGCCCGCTTTACCTGGCAGGGCCACGAGCAGACGCTGACCCTGCTGCAGCGCGTGAGCAAAACCGACAAGACGCTGTTCGTGCCCTTCACCGACAAGACGAACGGTCGCGGCTCCTACGGCGGCGGCCGCTACCTCGACGTGGAAACGCCCGGCGAAAACGACCAGCAGGTGGTGCTCGACTTCAACCGCACCTACAACCCGTACTGCGCCTACGGCACCAATTTCTCCTGCCCCATGCCGCCCAAGGAAAACTGGCTTGCCATTGAGGTGCCGGTGGGGGAGAAGACCTACAAGGACTAGCCCAGCGTAGGCGGCCGCGGATGGAAGTCTGCGCTGCTCTGTTTAGACGGCGACCAACCGTATTACCTTTGCCTTTCGCCGCCGTCCGCGCCACCCCGCTCACCGGCCGCTGATAACCGACCATTATGAAGATTTCCCTCGACTGGCTCCGCACGCTCTTCCCCACCGATAAAACACCCGCTGAAATTTCGGCCCTGCTCACCAGCTCCGGGTTGGAAGTAGAAGGGCTGGAGGAGCTGGAAAGCATCCCCGGCGGCCTGCAGGGCGTGGTGCTGGGCACGGTGCTCACCCGCGAAAAGCACCCCGACGCCGACAAGCTCAGCCTGACCACCGTGGACGTGGGCGACGGCACGCCGCGCAGCATCGTGTGCGGCGCGCCCAACGTGGCCGCCGGCCAGCGCGTGGTGGTGGCCCTCGACGGGGCGGTGCTGCACCCGACGAGCGGGGAGCCGTTCAAGATCAAGAAGTCGAAAATCCGCGGGGCCGCCTCCGAGGGCATGATCTGCGCCGAGGATGAAATCGGCCTGGGCCAGTCGCACGCCGGCATTATGGTGCTCGATACCGACCTGCCCAATGGCACGCCGGCCGCCGAGTACTTCGGCCTGAGCTCGGACCACGTCATCGAAATCGGCCTGACGCCCAACCGCGCCGACGCGGCCTCGCACTTCGGCGTGGCCCGCGACCTGCGCGCCCTGCTGCGCCAGCCCGTGCAGCTACCCGACGTGAGCCAGTTTCACGCGCCTACCGAAATGCCGGCCGGTAACATCACGGTCGAGATTGAAGACACGGAGGGTTGCCCGCGCTACGCCGGCCTGCTGCTGGAAGGCGTGCAGGTGGGTCCCTCGCCGGAGTGGCTGCAGCGCCGCCTGCGCAGCATCGGCCTGGCGCCCATCAACAACGTGGTGGACGTGACCAACTACGTGCTGCACGAGCTGGGCCAGCCCCTGCACGCCTTCGACGCCGACCAGATCGGCGGGCAGGGCATCCGGGTGCGCCGCGCCGCGGCCGGGGAGCAGCTGACTACGCTCGACGGCACCGCGCGCACGCTTAAGGCCGAAGACCTCGTCATTGCCGACGCTACCGGCACGGCCCTGGCCCTGGCCGGCGTGTTCGGCGGCAAAACCTCGGGCGTGAGCGAGGGCAGCACACGCGTGTTCCTCGAAAGCGCCTACTTCGAGCCCGCCGTGGCCCGCAAAACGGCCCAGAACCACCAGCTCAAAACCGACGCCTCGTTTCGCTTCGAGCGCGGCACCGACCCGCACATGGTGCCGCTGGCCCTGAAGCGCGCCGCCCTGCTGCTGCAGGAAGTGGCCGGCGCCCGCGTGGCCGCCCCGGTGGTCGACGTCTACCCGAAGCACATCGAGCACACGGCGGTGCGCCTGCTGCTGCCGCGGGTGGAAAAGCTCATTGGCCACTACATCGCGCCGGACCGCATCCGCCAGATCCTGACGGACCTCGACATCCTCATCACCGAGGAAAACGAGGTGGAAGGCGGGCCGGAGTGGATGGTGTCGGTGCCGCCTTACCGCGTGGACGTGACCCGCGAGGCCGACGTGGTGGAGGAAATCCTGCGCATCTACGGCTTCGACCATGTGCCGCTGCGCCAGCACAACGCCGCCGACTTCCTGGCCCGCTTTCCCCAGCCCGACCCTGAGCTGCTGCGTCGCGACGTGTCGCAGCTGCTGAGCGGGCAGGGCTACTCGGAAATCGTGACCAACTCGCTTACCAACTCGCGCTACTTCGAAACCGCGGAGCAGCCCGACCAGGGCCTGGTGCGCGTGCTCAACTACAACTCGGCCGACCTGGACGTGATGCGCCCCTCGCTGCTGCACACCGGCCTGGAAATCATCCGCCACAACGTCAACCGCCGGCAGCGCGACCTGAAGCTCTACGAGTTCGGGCGCAGCTACCACCGCCAGGACGACGGCACCTACAAGGAGCGCCCCACGCTGGCCATCTACCTGACCGGCAACGTGCAGGCCGAAAGCTGGCAGCAGCCCGATCAGAAAACGGCCTACCACCACCTGGCCGGCGCCGTACTGCAGGTGCTGCGCAGCCTCGGCTTCGCCCAGCCCAGCGGCCAGCAGCCGGTGCAGCATCCCTACCTGAACGGCGGCCTGACGCTGCTGCTCAACAACCAGCCGGTGGTGCAGCTCGGCAGCGTGTCGCCGAAGGTGCTCAAGCAGATGGACGTGACGCAGCCGGTGTGGTACGCCGAGCTGGACTGGCAGTGGCTGCTGCGCAAGTACCGCGGCGCCCTCACGGTGCAGGAGCCGGCCAAGTTCCCGGAAGTGCGCCGCGACCTGTCGCTGGTGGTGGATCAGGCCGTTACCTTCGACCAGCTCCGCCAGATTGCCGGGAAGGCCGAGCGCAAGCTCCTGCGCGAGGTGAACGTGTTCGACGTGTACCAGGGCGAAAACCTCGGGGCCGGCAAAAAGTCGTACTCCCTGAGCTTTCTGCTGCAGGACCCCGAACGCACCCTCACCGACCAGGCCATTGATCAGGTGATGCAGAAGCTCATGACCCAGTTCGAGCAGCAGGCCGGCGCCGTCATCCGCAAATAGCAGCGGCTCACGGGCCGCGTGCGGCGGCTCGCCACCCCTGGTAACACCAAACCCCGCCGGCGCCGCGAAGCTCGGCGGGGTTTGTGCTTCCGCGCCGCGCATTTCGTTACTTTGCCCCACAATTTCCCTGATTATGGCCTCATCCCAGCAGCTGGCGCAGCTCGACCGATTGGAACGGCAGGTAACCACCTTAGTGGCTGCCTATCAGCAGGTGCGCGAGGAGCTGGCCGATGCCCACACCACCATCCAGCAGTTACAGGCGGATGTGCGTGACCGGGAGCGGCAGCTGCGGGAGCACCAGAACCAGGAAAATATTGTTAAACTTGCTAACACCATAGCCGCCGAACCGGCTACCGCAACCGAGCTGAAACAACGTCTCAACGAATACATCCGCGAACTAGATAAGTGCCTTGCCTATTTGAGGGAGTAGCCTAAACCACCACCGACCCACCCGACAAGCCCCGCACGACTGTGACCGAACTATCCATTAAAATCCGCATTGCCGACCGCGACTACCCCCTGCGGGTGTCGCCGCAGGAAGAGGAGCGCCTCCGCCTGGCGGGCCGGCTGCTCAACGAGCGGCTCAAGGAGTTTCGGGAGCAATACGGCATTCAGGACAAGCAGGACCTGCTGGCCATGATTGCGCTGACCACACTGGCCGACCGCATGAAGGCCGTGAAGGAAAAGGACGGTACCGACGCCGCGCTGACCGAACGCCTCGCCAGGCTCGACCAGCTGCTCTCGTCGGTGGTACTCGCCTAACCCATTTAGGTAACGCTTGGGACCCAGGGCAGCCGGCCCGGCCCACTATAACTGCCGTTGCGGCAGCCCATTCGACGCTGGCTATGGGGTTGTTTCACTCTCCCCAACCTCTCCATACCATGCCCGAAATAATATACATCGTGCTGGCCGCCGTTGTAGCCCTCGTCGTAGGGTTCTTCATCGGCCGGCAGATGGCCGGTAAAGCCCGGCAGGACCTCGAAGCGCAAGCCCAAGGCCGCGCCGCCGAACTCTTGCAGGAGGCCGAGGCCAAGGCCAACCGCCTCCGCGAAGAGCGGATTCAGCAGGCCAAAGACAAAGCCCGCCAGGTTCGTAACGAGTCTGAGCAGGAAATCCGTCGCCTCCGCCAGGAGGCCGACCAGGACCTGAGCCAGCGCCGTGAAGTAGTGGTGCAGCAGGAAGCCAGCGTCAAGCAGCTCACCCAGGCCACCCAGCGCCAGCTGGAGCAGGTGCAGCGCAAAGAGAAGGAACTCGACACGCTGCGCGAGAAGGTGTCCAATGACGCCCAGCGCCAGCAGGAGAAGTTCGAAGCCCAGGAAGAAAAGCGCCGCGCCGCCCACGAGCAGGCGCTGGAGCAGCTGCGCCAGGACCAGGAAGACGCCGATGCCCTGCGCCACCAGCTGCAGCAGCAGCTCGAGACCATTGCCGGCCTGACCGCCGCCGAAGCCCGCGAGCAGCTGGTGGAGTCGCTGAAGAACGAAGCCCAGATTCAGGCCTCGTCGTTCATCAAGGACACGGTGGCCCAGGCCCGCCTCACGGCCACCAAGGACGCCAAGAAGGTGGTGCTGGAAACCATTCAGCGCACCGCCGCCGAGCACGCCATCGAGAACTGCGTGTCGGTGTTCAACATCGAATCGGACGACGTGAAGGGCAAAATTATCGGCCGCGAGGGGCGCAACATCCGTGCCCTGGAAGCCGCTACCGGCGTCGAAATCATCGTCGACGACACGCCCGAGGCCATCATCATTTCGGGCTTCGACCCGGTGCGCCGTGAAATTGCCCGCCTCTCCCTGCACCTGCTGGTGAAGGACGGCCGCATTCACCCGGCCCGCATCGAGGAAATCGTGGCCAAGACCCGCAAGAACATCGAAGAGGAAATCGTCGAAATCGGTGAGCGGACCATTGTCGACCTCGGCATTCACGGCCTGCACCCCGAGCTGATTAAGATGGTGGGCCGCATGCGTTTCCGCTCGTCGTACGGGCAGAACCTGCTGCAGCACTCGCGCGAAGTGGCCAACCTCTGTGCCACCATGGCCGCCGAGTTGGGCCTGAATGTGAAGCACGCCAAGCGCGCCGGCCTGCTGCACGACATCGGCAAGGTGAGTGCCGAGGAGCCCGAACTGCCCCACGCCATCCTGGGCATGGAGCTGGCCAAGAAGTACAAGGAGCACCCGGACGTGGTCAACGCCATCGGCGCCCACCACGACGAGATGGAAATGACTGCCCTGATTTCGCCCATCATCCAGGCCTGCGACGCCATCAGCGGCTCGCGCCCCGGTGCCCGCCGCGAGATGATGGAAAGCTACATCAAGCGCCTCAAGCAGCTGGAGGAAACGGCCAACGCCTTCAAGGGCGTGAACCAGTGCTACGCCATCCAGGCCGGCCGCGAGCTGCGCGTCATCGTGGATGCTGACAACGTGACCGACGAACGGGCCCAGGAACTGTCCAGCGAGATTTCGCAGAAAATCGAGAAGGAAATGCAGTACCCCGGCCAGATCAAGGTGACGGTGATTCGCGAAATGCGCGCCGTAGCCTACGCCAAGTAAGCGCGGCGGCAATCCGCTACGAAAAGCAGTGGTTCGACCATCGGTCGGGTCACTGCTTTTCGCTTTCTGGGCCTGTCGGCAGCCGGGAAGGGGGCAGAAGATGCAACCGCGTTTCGAGTTACGGCCTCTGCTCTTTACCTGACCTATCTGCCCGGCTGCTATGCTCCTACGGTTACTGCGCCTTGCGCTAGTCCTCAGTGTCGTCATCTTAGGCAGCTGTACCATCTACACGCCGTTGCAGCCGCCCGCTCCGGACATTTGCGCGCAGGGGCAGTTGGAAGTGAGCCAAGGCATGCGGCTGAGTACACACGTCGAAGGTGCCGTTGCGTATTCGCCGCTGAAGCACCTGATGATACGCGCTGCCGGTGGTGGGACGCCGTTGCCGCCGGGCGGGCCAATGGTGCAGTTTGCCACGGGGCAGATGGAGGGTGGCCTGGGAACTTATTGGTCCTTGAAGCACCGTTGGCTAGCCGGTGGAGTTTTCGGTTCGGGCGGTGGGCAGAGCCGGTTAAAGTACCCAAACAGCGTGGCCGTGGAAGATTACCGGGCGCGGTTTCGGCGGCATTACGGCGAAGCCTACCTGCACTGGTACGCTTCGCCGTACGTGTCGCTGGGCACGATGTACCGCCTGAATCAGGTGCGCTATTCGGCTTTTACCAATGCAGGCGCTTCAACCCATATCCGCACTCTGGTGCGCAGCGAGCCGCTGGTATTCGTACGGGTAGGGGCCGATCAGCGGCATACGGAAATGGGTGCTCTGCAGGGGCAGCTCTCCTTGGGCTTATCCATGGCGCACGGTCCGCGTCCGCGCCGAACCGACGATATAACGGATCGGCCCTTGTACCAAGCCAAGCTTAGTACCCTGTACACGACCCTTAGCGTCATTGTGCGTCCGCATCTGTTGTGGAAGACGAAAAACCCTCCATCGAATGAACCCTGATAACGAAGGCATACCGCTCTGGTAGGCAGGTGGTTAACCGGGTGTTTTTGCAGTCATTCAGCCGCTTGGCAGAGCTACTCCGGCCCGCTCCGACAGCTGCCGGGGCAAGCTGGGCCGGTTTTCGTGGCTATTTACAGCCCAACACGCCCAGCACGGTGGCTGATTTTTCGTAGCCGGGCTCCACGGGCTGCCCGCCCAACAGGCGCTGAGCATCCTGCACCGGGGTGGCGTAAGCGGCCGATGCTGCCAGCGCCGCGCGTACCTGCCGGCGCCAGGTAAGGTAGGCGTCGGGCGCGTGGTCGATGTACCGGGCCCGGCTGTAGGCGTCGCTTTGCTGGTGGTACCAGGCGCAGGCCCGGTTGGCTACCTCCCGTAATAGATGTAGACCGTGCCGTAGGCGTTGGTGCTATCCTGCAGCTGCTGCAGCGTGCGTCGGGCCTGCCGGGCCGCCAATTCGGCCAGGTCGAAATAGATGCGTTGCTGCGCCAGCTCCGCCGTATCCTGGGTGAGGGTGGCGGATTGATCTTTCAGCCAAAGCGCGGCGAAGTACGCCTTTTCCAACTTTGGTCCCCGGTCGCGCCGCCTGCTGGGCACGTCGAGCACCGAGCTTAAGCTAACCCGGGTATCGGCCTGCAAGCCCGCCTTTTGCCGGAGCCGACGCAGCTGTTCCGACGGCATCGCCTGGTAATCAGTAAGCTGTACAGAATGACCCGGCTGCCAGGCTTTGCGGGTGGCCGATTCCAGGCTGAGCGTTTGGGACGTGGCCGCGTGGGAGGCAGCCAGTAACAGGAGTAAAAAGAAGTAGCGCATGGAGCAGGATAGGCTGGCACAACAAGCAGATAGATGCGCCAGGAGCGGCTATTTCACAAGCGGGCGGAAGGCAAAGCAGCATCCGGCCTCCGCATCGTGCACGAGCCCGCACCAAGCTACCAGCGCCAACCCAGCGACACCCGCCCCGAGGGGTACAGCCGCGAGGAAAAAGCCCACGGGTCGGAGGAGGGCGGATCGATGAACACCACGGGCGTGAAGCCTATGCCCCAGAAAAGCCCACCGGCGGGCAGTTGGTAGCGGTAGCCGATGCCGGGCACGAGGTAGCCGACTTTGTCGGTATTGGCGGCGGCGTAGTGCCGGATGCCGGGCGTCAGGCCCAGGCTGAACTCGGCGTGGTGGGTACCGCTACCCGTCAGCACGGCCACGCCCAGCGGTACCGTCAGCTCGTCGCCGGTGACGCCGAGGCCCAGGCTCAAACTGTACGCCGCGCGGGGCCGCTGCCAGAGGGTGCGCTCGTAGTTCAGGGAGTAAAATGGGCTTTTGCCGCCCAGCTCCAGGTATAGGGCGTGGCGGCGCGGAGCCTCCGTCGGGGGGAGGCCTTGCCCGCAGGCGGGGCCGGCCAGGCCGAGCCAAACCAGAAGCAGTTGACCACGCATAACGCTAAGGTGCACAAAAGCCGGTACCGGGGCGCACGCGGGCAAGCCATTTGGGGCACTGCCGGGCCCCCTCCGCTGGGTAGGCGGAGCCCTCCACCGCCGGTAGAAAGGCCGGCGGAAACGGAAGAAGATCCTGCCCAATCTGGGTAGCAGGCACGCGGAATTTCATCCCGCCTGCTACCAGCCGTTGCGGAGCCGCGCCGCGCTTAGCCGACGGGCCGCGCCGCAGCCGGGTCGACCAGCTGATAATGCCGCGCCAGCTCCGTAAAAGCCGCCACCTGCTGCCGTTGCCAGGCCGCGTCGCGGCCCAGCTCGGCCGCGAGCAGTGCCGCGACTACCGGCGCGCTGCGGATGGCCGCCGCCGCGTCCAGAAATAGCAGGCGCACGCGGCGGGCCAGCACGTCTTCCACCGTGCGGGCCATTTCGTGGCGGACCGCCCACACCACCTCCGCGTGGCTGAATTCCAGCCCGGGCACCAGGGGCTGGGCCAGCTCGGGCTGCTCCGCCACCAGCCGCAGCAGGGCCGGCTGGTCGCTGCCGTACCCGGCGAAGTGGCTGCGGCGGTCAGGCGTGGGCTGCGCGCCGTGGATGGGCAGCCGGGCCGTTTGGCTGGGGCGCTGCGGCAGGCCCGCCACGGCCGCGGCCCGGTCGACTGCATCCTGGCCCATGCGGCGGTAGGTGGTCCACTTACCGCCCATGACGGTGATAAGCCCGGCGGGCGACACGAGGATTTTGTGGCTGCGCGAAATTTCCTTGGTCTGTTCCGAGCCCTCCCGCGGAGCTGCGAGGGGGCGTAGCCCGGCGAACATGCTGCGCACGTCGCGGCGCTGCGGCGCACGGGCCAGGTAACGGCCCGCCGTGCGCAGGATAAACTCGATTTCGGCGTCGAGGGCTTGGGGCTCCGCTCGGGTTTCGTGCAAAGGCGTGTCGGTGGTGCCCAGCACCACGCGCCCGTGCCAGGGCACCGCAAACAGCACCCGGCCGTCCTCGGTTCGGGGAATCATCAGCGCATCGTCGCCGGGCAGAAACGAGCGGTCCAGCACTAGGTGCACGCCCTGGCTGGGCCGCACCAGTTGGGGGGCACCGGGCTGGTCCAGCTGCAGGATGTCGTCGACGAACACGCCGGTGGCGTTGACCACGGCCCGGCCGCGCACGTCGTATCGGCGGCCGGTTTCCGCATCCAGGGCCGTCACGCCGCTGATGCGGCCCTGCGCATCCTTCAGCAGCGCCTGCACGCCGCAGTGATTGAGCACGGTGCCGCCCTGCTCGATGGCGGTCTGCGCGAGGTTGACGGCCAGCCGCGCGTCGTCGAACTGCCCGTCGTGGTACAGTACGCCGCCGCGCAGGCCCGCCGGGCGCAGGTTGCCGAGCCGGCGCAGCGTGTCGGCCCGGTCCAGCGGCACCGAGGGGCCGAGGCTCAGGCGCCCGGCCAGCAGGTCGTACAGCTTCAGCCCGATGGTATAAAAGGGCGTGCTCCACCACGCATAGCTGGGGATGATGAAGCACTGGTCGTGCACGAGGTGCGGCGCATTTTGGAGCAGTAGGCCACGCTCGTACAGGGCCTCCCGCACCAGGGCCACGTCGCCCTGGGCCAAGTAGCGCACCCCGCCATGCACGAGTTTGGTGCTGCGGCTGGAAGTGCCCTTGGCGAAGTCCGTCCGCTCCAGCAGCAGCGTGCGGTAGCCCCGGCTCAGGGCATCCACGGCCACGCCGAGCCCGGTGGCGCCCCCGCCAATGACAATCAGGTCCCAATCGCGTCGGGCGGCGAGTTGCTGGAGCTGGGTTTCGCGGCGAAATAAGGGGCTGGTGTCGGGCTTGGGCACGTAAAAAGCAGGTGAGTGGGCAGGGCTAACTTCTGCTCAAACGCGTTCCGGCGCGATTGGATGACTGCCCTGGGTTCCAACCGCTAACGCCCCAGTGCCAGCCCGATGCGCAGGTTCATGTCGATGCGCAGGCTGATGGTGTTGTCCTGGGTGGTTTCGTCGGGAGTGAGCAGGAAGGGAATGCCCACGTTGAAATCGACGAAGCCGTAACGGCCCAGGCGGCGCTGCAGGCCATAATGCAGCGCGGCCACCGCCCGCACGGCCTTGCCCGCCTCCCCGTAGGTGAAGTAGGGCGACAGGGTGGAATAGCGCCCCAGGCCCGCCCCGACGCCGAGCGAGAGGTAATTTGCCGAGAAGTTGCTCGCGCTTTTGCCCTTGCGGATGCGCTGGTTGAGGTTGTAGTAATAGCGGCCAGCCACCTGCAGGCGCGCGGCCAGCTTGGTATGCGTTTCCTCGTCGGTGGGGCCGAGCCGGTAGCGGAACACATCCGGGCTGATTTCGCCCAGCACCGACCACGCCGTGGCCACCTTCCGCTCGTAGGCCAGGTGCACGCCGTAGCGCGACTCGTAGCCGCCGAGGCTGAAGTTGTTCAGCCCGAGCTTAAACAACTCCTGTTCCTCGATCTGCAGGCGCGCGAGCTTGCTGTAGGCGCCCTGCGGCTGGCCGTTCACGGGCGGGCCCAGCGGCTCGGGCATGGTTTCCTCGCCGTAGCTGAGGCGCGCCGTGTCGGCGGGCGCCGGCGCCGTGGGAGTTTGGGCGGCGGCGGCGGTGCTCAGCAGGCAGCCCAGCAGGCTTAGCCGGGCTGCGCGGCGCCCGGCGACCGTCCGAAGCACGAGGGTAAAGCGTGTAATCATAGCGCGGAAAGCTGGCAGGCGGAAACTAGCGTTGGATAAGCAGAGGAGGCGTTTGCAAGGTCAGGGGCGCGTACGACGTGACCACCCGAATCAGCGGCAGGCGGCCGGGGTTGTTCACGCGCAGCGTCTGCAGGCCGCCGGTTTTGCGCACGCCGCTGCTCAGGGCAGCGGGCACCGTGAGCGTACCGCGGTTGGTGCTCAGCACGTAGTTGAACAGCCCCGTCTGGGGTACCGTGACCTTCACCTCGGCGCGCTCGGCGGCCACGTCCATGCTGCGCAGCTCGGCGGTGGGCTCGATGGTCACGCTGCCGTAGCGGTTGCGTATGGCGTAGTTGCCGCCGGCCGCCAGCAGCCGCACCGCCGATTTGTCGGCGTCGCAACTCAGGGCCATGTTGGTATTGGTCCCGTTGATGTCGGCGAAGCGCACGGTGGCCTGCAGGCTGCCGCGCAAATCCTGCAGCGTCACCTGCCCGAAGTCCTGCTCCAGCTTCTGCCGCCCGGCCAGCCCCGTCAGCGTGGTGTGCCCGTAGGCGTTGACCACCTCCAGCGGGGTGTCGGCGGGCATCATCACCGTGAATTCGGCGCGCAGGTCGCTGCGGATAGCCGGCGCGCCGGCCGGCACCGAAAAGTAGTTGACCAGCTCGATGAGCGTGCCGGTTTTGGCCATCTGGTAGCGGGCCACGGGCAGGTCTTTTTCAGCCACTTCGCGCTCGGGGTGGCGGGCCACCAGGCGCAGCACCACGTGCACGGTGGGCTTGTCCCAGGCCTGCACCCGCAGCGTGGCCTTTTCGGCCCGGATGCGCACCAGCGAGCTGATGGGGCAGGGCAGCGTCTGCTCCACGGTGCGCGTGACCACCTGCACCTTCACCTGCGCCCGGGCCGGACCGCCGCCGAGCGTCAGCAGCAGCCCCAGCAGCCCGGCACAAAGCCGGGCGCCGGACATCCACTTCCACGCCTGGTTCATGAGATAAGCAGCTGAATCAGCTCGCGCGTGACGGTAGCTTTCATCGTGGTGACGCGCACCTGGTGCTGCTCCAGCTCCGGGGTTTTGCCGAAGCGGCGGGCGTCCTGCTGCAGGCGCAGCTCCTCGGCTTCCAGCTCCGAAAGCTGCGTGCGCAGCTCCTGAAACTCGGCCGACTGGCACACCGTCGGCAGCGAGGTGCAGTGCGCGTCGATAAAGGCCACGCCCTGGGTTTGGAGCGGGTCGAAGGCGCCACTGGCCGTGAAGCCGGGCTGGGCTGCGGCGGCCGGGGCGGGCAGTACTTCCTCGCTGTAGCTCACCGTTTCCTGGGCGGTCGGCACGGCGGCTACGGTCGGGGCGGGGCGGGCGGGGCGCTGCCACCACACCAACGTTACCACCAGCACCGCCGCGGCTGCGGCGGCGGCCAGCTGCCAGGTGCGGGCGGGCCAGAGCCGGTACACGGCGGCCGGAGGCGCCAGCGTCCGGGCCGGCTCGGTGGGCGCTTCGGCGGCGGCTCGCATCAGCGGCGAGGCCTCCGCTACGGCCAGCGGGGTGAGCGGCTCGGCATCCAGCCGCCCCACGATGACGGCCCACAGGTCGTCGTCGGGTTCGTGGGGAGGCAGCTGGGGCAGGGCCTGGGCCACGGCGGTTTCGGTGGCCAGCTGGGCGCTGATGCGAGTCCAGAGGGACTCGTCTGGTTCGTGGGGAGGCAGCTCGTGCAGAGCCCGCCGCAGGTTGTGCTGCCCGGGTTCTGCGGGCAGTTCGGGGAAGTGGCTCATGCGTATAGGTGGTGCAGTTTGACTTGGAGCAGCCGCTTGGCGTGGAACAGCTGCGATTTGCTGGTGCCCTCCGAAATGCCGAGCATCTCGGCTACTTCACGGTGCATGTAGCCCTCCACCTCGATCAGGCAGAAGACGGCGCGGTAGCCGGCGGGCAGCTCGCCGATGGCTTTTTCGAGGGCCTCGCCGGTAAGGTTGTCGTGCCAGGCCACCAGGGGCTCGGGGTGCCGGTCCTGATCATACACCTCCATACGCTGCTCGCGGCGCAGCACCCGCAGGGCGCTGCGCACCACAATGGTGCGAATCCAGGCCCCGAGCGTGGACTCCTGCCGGAAGCTTTCCAGCTGCCGGAATACATCCACGAAGGCTTCCTGCAGCGCGTCCTGCGCCAGCTCCCGGTCGCCCAGAATCCGCAGGGCCGAGGAGAACATCGACGACTTGTAGCGCTGGTACAGGCGATACTGGGAGGCGCGGTCCTGCGCCCGGCAGCCGGCCAGCAGCAGTTGTTCTTCGGAGGGCGCGTCGGAGGCAGGCAACGGTATCACGGGAGTAGCTTTGGCGGAAAGTGCCGCCGCCGTCCGCAAAGGTTGGCTGGGATTTGGAAAAAATAATGCGCCACCGGGGGCCGGTTGGGCGTGGGCCGTTAGCCCGCAGTAGCCCGGGCTTTGCGGCGTCCGGGGCAAGGTGTCCAGTCCAGGCTTGTTACCCGCAGCGAGGTGGAGCGCTTATCCGCACTCCGCGACAAATTTCGCTTACAGCCAGCATCCGGTACCGGGCCGCGCCTAGCCTTTGGGCGGCTTCAGGCGGCTCCACAAGTTGTTCAGGGCCTCGGCCCAGGTGGGGTGGGCCAGCACCATGTCCCGCAGCTGCGGGTATTTCAGCCGGCCGGCCATGGCAATCTGCAGCATGGCCATCAGCTCGCCACCCTGCTCACTCAGCACGGCCGCGCCCAGCAGGCGGTCGTCGGCGCCCACCAGCACCTTGATGAAGCCGGCGGGCGCATTGGTTTCGCGGGCCCGCCCGATGTGGTACACCGGCAGCTGCCCCACGCGGTAGGGCACGCCGCCCGCCTGGGCCTCGCGCTCGGAAAGGCCCACGCGCCCAAGCTGCGGCTCGGTAAACACCACGTAGGGCGTGGGCCGCTGCGCGGTGGTGCGCCGCCGGCCGTGCAGCAGCTGGTCGCGCACGATGCGGTAGTCGTCGTAGCTGATGTGGGTGAACTGCGGGCCGCCCTTCACGTCGCCGAGCGCGTACACGCCGCGCACGCCGGTGCGCAGCTGCTCATCGGCCCGGATATAGCCGCGCTCGTCCGTTTCGATACCGGCGGCGGCGAGGTTGAGTGAGTCGGTATTGGGGCGGCGGCCGGTGGCCACCAGCAAGTGCGAGCCGCGCAGCCGCCGCTCGCCCCGGCGGGTATCCACCGTGAGCGTGAGCTGCTCGTCGGCCCCGCGCGACACGCGCCGGGCGCGGGCCCCTAGTACAAACTCGATGCCTTCGTCGGCGAGGACCTGCTGCAGCGCCTGTTGCACATCCGGGTCTTCGCGGCTCATCACGTGGGCCTCGGCCTCCACGATGGTCACGCGGCTGCCGAAGCGCCGGTACATCTGCCCAAACTCCAGCCCGAGGTAGCTGCCGCCCAGAATGATCAGGTGCTCGGGCAGCTCCGGCAAATCCAGCAGCGTTTCGTTGGTCAGTGCGCCCACGTCCCGAATGCCCTCGATATCGGGCCAGGCGGGGCTCGTGCCAGTGTTCAAGAAGATAAGCGGGGCCGTGAGGCGCTCCGCCGCAATGCGCTGCTTGGGCGTGAACAGCAGGGTGCGCGGCCCGGTGAAGGCCGCGTGGCCGTGCAGCACCGTAATGCCGGGGTGCTCTTGGGTGAGGTTCTGGCGGATAGCTTCGCGGTGGCGCTGCACCAGCGCGTCCTTGCGGGCCAGCACGGCGGGCATGTCCACCACCGGCGCGGGCACCTGCAGGCCCAGTTCCCCGGCCGTGCGGATGGCGTGGGCGCGGTGGGCGGCCGTGAGCAGGGTTTTGGTGGGCGAGCAGCCGTAGTTGATGCAGGAGCCGCCGAGGTAGTGCTGCTCGACGAGGGCCACGCGGCGACCGGCGTCGGCCAGGGCGTACGCCAGCGGATTGCCGGCCTGGCCCGAGCCGATGATGATAGCGTCAAAACGCTTCGAATCAGTCATATTGGGGTGTGGTTGAGCCGGGGTGCCCCGGCGGGGCGTGTGCGGCCCCCGGCCCTCCATACAACGAAACGCCGCTTTGGGCGTTGCTTACCCATCCCAACCGCTGTTGTCATGGCCCTCCGACCCCTGTTGCCCCTGGGCATTTTGCCGCTGCTCAGCAGCTGCGCCTCCATTTACTTTCCGCCGCCCGCCGCCGCGCCTATGCTCACCCAGAAGGGCGAATTCAGCGGTGGCCTGCACACCAACTGGAAGGCCAACGTGTCGGCCCAGGGCGCTTACGCGGTGGGGGAGCACGTCGGGCTGATCGGTACGGCCTCCTTTCTGCACACCAACGGCAAGCGCAACATCTTTGATCAGGACTTCGGCGAGCTGGGCATCGGCTACCACACCCGCTTCGGGGCCGACGAAAGCCGCATCCTGGAAGTGTACGCCGGGGCCGGTTACGGCAATGGCAAGCGCACCGAGCGGACTCGCTCGGGGGAAGTCACCAAGACCGTGTCGGCCAGCATGGAGAAGTACTTCGCGCAGGTGAACTACACCAAGAAGGACCGCGACGCCTTCGCGTTCCTGGGCCGCACCTGGGAATTTCGTTACGGCGCCGCCATGCGCCTGAGCTACCTGAACACCCCCGAGCTGACGGTCAACGGCGTGCGCGTACCCGGCGAGGACAACATCTTTTTCGAGCCCGTGACCTACACCCGCATCGGCCTCATCGGGCCGCTGAAGTTTCAGAGCATGAGCGGGTGGAACTTCGGCCTGAAAAACCGCAAGTACCTGACAGCCGGCAACTCCGTCTTCAGCCTGGGCATCATCATCAACGTGGGCGGCGACGGGCGCGGGGAGTAGGCCGCGGAAGCCGACTTGTGGTACTGGCAGGTCTGATAGGCTTGGCCCAGAGCGCAAAAGCCTTACCTGCAAAGTCAGGGGCTGCTCTGCCGACAGCCCGCAACCAGGGTTGATGGTGTGCTTCGAGCATGGGCGGCCGCGGCTTTAGAAAAATTGGAAAAGTCAGATACCAGCACCAATTGGGTTAACTGAATGTGGCAAAATGAAGTCCTTTTAGCGGTAGTCACCCCACCTAACCGATGCCTCATATCCGCTACTGCCTTACTGCCGCGGCCCTAACTGGCTGCACGGTGTACGCCCCCGTGCAGCCGGCATTGCCGGTTATCAACGGGGCCGGGCAAACCGAATTGCGGGCTAGTGCTCAGTTTACGGGCCGCCTCGAAGGCAACGCGGCTTATTCCCCCGTCAACCATGTGCTGCTCCTGGCTAGCGGGGATTGGCGTCCGCAGTACCCGATTGCCGGGGCTCGTCTGCACCGCAACCGCCAAATCGGGTTGGGGCTGGGCACTTACTGGAGCTTACGGCCCGGCTGGACGGTGCAGGCCAGTGCGGGGGACGCCTGGGCGAAAGGAGCCCGCACCGTCGAACGATTGGGAATATTCTATGGCGGGTACCAGTATGAGTACTTCGCGCGCTACCGCAAGCCTTACGCACAATTGGGCGTCGTGTACCAGGCAACGCGTGCAGCCGCCGGGATGGGCTACCGCTACGCCCAGGTGCGGTTTACTTCGCTGACGGCTACCGATCCGAACCAGCAGGCCGCTTACCGCTTACCGGCTAGCCAGCAAGAGCGACACGAGCCCGGTGGCTTCGTGCGGGTGCGGCTGGGGCCGCCACAAGCCCCCGAACGCTGGGACGCTGAAGTAAGCGCGGCGCTTTCCCTCAGCCGGCGGCGTTCGGCCGTAGCTCAGGAAACGGCACCCACCGAGCAGGAATTGGTCGGGTTCAACCGTGGGGCGGCGGTCCTGCTAGGGCTAGGAATTACGTATCGGCCCCGGTAACGGCGCAGCCGGGGACCAAATGAAAAAGCCCCGATCTGCTACAGACCGGGGCTTTTGATGTCAGGCAGGTAGTGCTTACGCCTCTACTTTGTCGCCTTTCAGCACGCGCAGCATGGTGTCGCCGATTTCGGCCGGCGAATCCACCACGTGGATGCCGCACTCGCGCATGATGGCCATTTTAGCGGCGGCCGTGTCGTCGGCGCCGCCGACGATGGCACCGGCGTGGCCCATGCGGCGGCCGGGAGGCGCCGTCTGGCCGGCGATGAAGCCTACCACGGGTTTCTTGTTGCCGGTTTCCTTGATCCAGCGGGCGGCTTCGGCTTCCATGCCGCCGCCGATTTCGCCGATCATCACGATGCCCTCGGTTTCGGGGTCGTTCATGAGCAACTCCACCGCTTCTTTGGTGGTGGTGCCGATGATGGGGTCACCGCCGATGCCGATGGCCGTGGTCTGGCCCAGGCCAGCCTTCGTCAGCTGGTCTACGGCTTCGTAGGTCAGCGTGCCCGACTTCGACACGATGCCGATTTTGCCCTTGGAGAAGATAAAGCCGGGCATGATGCCCACTTTGCACTCGCCGGCGGTCATCACGCCGGGGCAGTTCGGGCCGATCATGCGCAGGCCTTCGCGGCCCTTCAGGTACTCCTTCACCGCAATCATGTCCTTGGTCGGAATGCCTTCGGTGATGGTCACGATAACCTTGATGCCGGCATCAGCGGCCTCCATGATGGCGTCGGCGGCAAAAGCCGGGGGAACGAAAATGATGGAGGTATCGGCGCCGGTTTCGCGCACGGCGTCGGCCACGGTGTTGAACACGGGCCGGCCCAAGTGCTGCTGGCCGCCCTTGCCGGGCGTTACGCCGCCAACAACGTTGGTGCCGTAGTCAATCATCTGCTGGGCGTGAAACGAGCCTTCGGAGCCCGTAAAACCCTGCACAATCACTTTCGAGTCCTTATTGACCAGTACGCTCATGTGGGAAGGTGAGTGAAGATATTTCGGTGGGAAAAGCCCGCCTACGGCGAGCCGGCGGCAAAGGTAGCCTTTTCGGGCGGCGAGGCAAGGCTGCGCCGGCCTCTACAAGCTGCGGTGATAATCGCAGACAACAATAGAGTGAGCCTTTCAACCTGAAAGGTGAAGGCGCCGAGGAAGACGCTGCATGGACCTTTCGCTTTCTCGGCAAACTCATAGCGTACGTGCCGCATGCGCAAACGAAAACAAAAAGGAACCCTGACGACATGCGGGCTGGTCACCACATGCTTGTGTGATTGTGCGTTGAGCGTGCAGCGTAGAATTTTGCTGCATCCCGCGGCAGGCATTACGAGGCAGTATTGATGTCGCATTTGCTGGGGGCTACGCAGTCCTTCAACCTTTCTCCCTTCTTATGAGCATTTCCCGACATGTACTAGCGGCCGTTTTGTTCGTCGCAACAACCGCAGGCGTCCAGGCCCAAGCTTCCCGTGCGCCTTATGCCCCTGCTCCGCCTCAATATGAAATTTCGAAGGTCAGTGGCCACTCGGCTGCACGCACCAGCGCTACCATTTACAAGCCCGGCACAACTGTTCAATACGAATGGGGAAACGGTGCCTGGGACAGATCATCGGCCGTGAAGACGGTTACCACTTACAATGGACAGGGGTTGCCCAGCCAGCAGATTATTTCTGATTCGAGCACCAACGTTCTTTCGCTCCGGGTAACCTATTCTTACGATGGACAGGGCCGCCCGACCCAGTATTTGTCTTCTGGCTGGAGCAATGGTGCTTGGACTGACCTAAGCCGCTACATCATTACATACGATAGTTTTGGCGATATTACCGGTTATGCAATTGAGAATTGGATCAGCGGTACCTGGGTAAACTCAATGGCTTTTCGCTATGTCATCTCGCGCAACGGAAGTTTAATTCAACAGGTTGAGCGGGAAGCCAGAGTGGCGCTAGCACCTAGCTTTTCCAAATCGGATCGGACTGTCTATACCATTTCCAATGGTCAGTACACGGCGGTAAGCGAGCAAAATTGGGAAAATGGTACCTATGTAGAGAAAGAGCGCACGTTCAATATTGTATGGGCTAATTGGTCACAGAGGCAGCTTGCATCCTACGATGAGCAGCTGTGGAACACGGCAGAGTCCCGCTGGGTTGATTTTCGTCACGCCCTCACGCATAGCCCCGCTAGCATCGTCACAGTAAGTCAGAAAAAGGAGAACAACACGTGGACTAATACTGATCGGGAAACCATCACGTTTGACGGCACTGGCAACCAAGTCGGCTTGCTCGAAGAGAATTGGGATGGTGCCGCTTGGGAGTTGGACGAAGAGCGACGTACCCTTATTTCTTACGGTGCGAATGACCGCATCCTGCGGGAGGTAACGCAGATACGCAATCAAACGATGCCTTCGTTTGTCAACGTTGAACGCACTAACCACAGCGACTTCCAAACAATTGTTACCGCCGCCCGCAACCAAGAGCTGGCGGCCTCGGCTTCGCTGTACCCCAACCCAGCTGCTGAATACGCGACCTTTAGCCTAGCGGGGCTGCATTCTTCTGCGCCCATAAATGTCGAACTCATCAGCAACGTTGGGCAGGTGGTGCGCACTTTTGAACTGCAGCCAAAGCGAGGCGCCCTGCACGAAACCTTGGACCTTTCCTCTGTGCCCAGCGGAGTGTACAGCTTACGCTTGAACACCAGCGAAGGGACAGTAGTAAAACGTTTTGTGCGGCAATAGTTGCGCACGCAAGTTCTAGATGCGCACCAAAAGCGCTCCTTCCTACTTGGATGGGGCGCTTTTGTATGTTACGGTAAGCGGCCTTGTTGGCTGGCTCGTGGTTTCGAATAACTTTAACTGGTGAGGCTGACTTTGGCCCCGCCCTCAAGGAGTGCCAAGTCCGGTAGACTCACACTCATTCCTGCCAGCGGGCACCATCATGCGCGGGATGTTGTTGGCATGTTCCAGCACTAATAGTTGCTTCGGTTCCAAGACAGGCACAAGTAGATGCGTCGGCAACTTTGCCAAAACTCTACCTTTGCGCTTTCCCAACCTCCCACGCATGTACCTCAATAACATCATTGAAGCCGTCGGCAACACGCCGCTGGTCAAGCTGAACAGCGTCGCCAAAGGCATTCCCGGCACCATTCTGGCCAAAGTCGAGTACTTCAACCCCGGCAACTCGGTGAAGGACCGCATGGCCATCCGCATGATCGAGGACGCCGAAAAGGCCGGCCTGCTCAAGCCGGGCGGCACCATCATCGAAGGCACCTCGGGCAACACCGGCATGGGCCTCGCGCTGGCCGCCATTGCCAAGGGTTACCAGTGCATCTTCGTGATGTCGGACAAGCAGAGCAAGGAAAAGCAGGACATCCTCAAGGCCGTGGGCGCGCAGGTGGTGGTGTGCCCCGTCGACGTGGCCCCGGAAGACCCCCGCTCGTACTACTCGGTGGCCAAGCGCCTGAGCCAGGAAACGCCCAACTCCTACTACCCGAACCAGTACGACAACCTATCCAACACGGCCGCGCACTACGAGGGCACCGGCCCCGAGCTGTGGCAGCAGACCGAGGGCAGCATTACCCATTACGCCTGCGGGGTGGGCACGGGCGGCACTATCTGCGGCACGGCCAAATACCTGAAGGAGCAAAACCCGGCCATCGTCAGCATCGGCCTCGATACCTACGGCTCCGTCTTTAAAAAATACAAGGAGACGGGTGTTTTCGACGAAAACGAAATCTACCCTTACAAGACGGAGGGCATCGGCGAAGACATCCTGCCGAAGAACGTGGACTTCGACCTGATCGACCTGTTCATCAAGGTCACCGACAAGGATGCCGCGCTCATGACGCGCCGTTTGGCCAAGGAAGAGGGCTTATTCGTGGGCTGGTCGTGCGGCTCGGCCGTGCATGGCGCGCTCGAGTACGCCAAGGAGAATCTGAAGGAAGGCGACACGATGGTCATCGTGCTGCCCGACCACGGCACCCGCTACCTTGGGAAAATCTACAACGACGAGTGGATGCGCGAGCAAGGCTGGCTCGATTAATTTGAGTAACTTAGTATTCCCGACTGCAAGGCGTGGCCGGTAGTTTCAGTCATTTAACCAGGTCAACCTTATGTCTCGCAAACTACAACAGGTCGTCCTGATCGACGACAACGAAACGACCAGTTTCCTGAACAACCGCTTGCTGCAGCGGCTGGATTTGGCCGAAAACATTCTGTCGTTCACCAACGCGGAGCAGGCCTTTCACCAGCTGTGGGGCCCGGCCGCCGTGGCCACCAACCAGGTGCCGGAGCTGGTCTTCGTCGACCTGAAAATGCCCGGCATGGACGGCTTCGAATTCCTGAACCAGTACAGCCGTCTGGCACCGGAAGTGCGCGAAAAAACCGTCATGACGGTGCTCACAACCTCCATGCATTCGGCCGACACATCGCGGGTGGCCCAGTACGAAGGCGTGGAATACCTGGCCAAGCCGCTCACCGAAGAAAAAATGCAGAAGCTGCTGGACAAGCGCTTCGCGCTGGCTAACTAAGTTCGATAGACCACACACAAAAGGCCACCCGACTGCTCGGGTGGCCTTTTTTTATGATGCGTCAGCGCGTGGTAGCGCCGACGGAAGTCCGCGCTACCACGCGCTACCGTAACACCGGCACGAATTCGAATTTCTCGCCGTCGAAGAGGCCCTTGTCGCTCAGCTTCAGCGCGGGAATTACCAGCAGGGCCATAAACGACAGCGTCATGAACGGGGCGCCCAAGGGGCTGCCGAGCTGCTTGGCCAACTTGTCGACGGCGGTGTAGGCCTCGGCCACGGCGTAGCCTTCGCCGTCCGACATCAGGCCGGCCACCGGCAGCGGCAGCAGCAACTCCTCGCCGTCGTCGCCCACGGCTGCCAGCCCGCCTCGGGCCTCGATGACGAGGTTGACGGCGCGGGCAATGGCTTCGTCGGAGCAGCCCACGGCGGTGATGTTGTGCGAATCGTGGCCGACGCTGCTGGCCAGGGCGCCGCGCCGCAGCCCGAAGCCGCGGATAAAGGCCACGGCAGGCGCCGCGCCAGTTTCGTAACGGTTCACCACCGTGAGCTTGAGCACATCCTGGGCTACGTCGGGCTGAAGCTGGCCGCCCTGCACGGGCACGCTGGCCGGGTCGGCGCTGGTGATGAGCTGCCCGTCGTAGCAGCGGATGGCGTGTACCGGGGCGGTCGTGGCCGTATCATCGGTGGCGGGCAGGGCAAAGTCCTGGGGCTGCACCGGCTGGGCGTGGAAGTTGTTGGGGGCCTGGTGCGCGGCGGTGGGCAGCAGCGTGCGGCCGTTTTCGGCCACCAGCTCGCCGCGCAGGAAGGTTTGCTGCACGCGGAAATCCCGCAGGTTGTCCACCACGATAAAGTCGGCCGCGTCGGCGGGGCGCAGCTGGCCCACGGCGAGGCGGTAGTGGCGCACGGGGTTCAGGCAGGCCGCGCGCAGCACCTTCCACACGTCGATGCCGCGCTGCACGGCGCGGCGCACCAGCGCGTCGATGTGGCCGAGCACGAGCGAATCCGGGTGCTTGTCGTCGGAGCAGAACATGATGTGGGCGGAGTGCTCGTGGAGCAGGTCCACCAGCGCCTCGAAGTTGCGGGCCGCCGAGCCTTCCCGGATCAGGATGTGCATGCCCACGGCTAGCTTGTCGAGGGCTTCGTCGGCGGTGAAGCACTCGTGGTCGGTGCTCATACCGGCGGCGGCGTAGCGGCGGGCGTCCTCGCCGCGCAGGCCAGGCGCGTGCCCGTCGATGGGGAGGTCGTACTGCCGGGCCAGCGCGATTTTGCGCAGCACGTCCGCGTCGCCGTGGAGCACGCCGGGCCAGTTCATCATTTCGGCCAGGTAGCCGATTTCGGGGCGTTGAAACAGCTGCTCGATGTCGTCGGCGGTGATGGTGGCGCCGGCCGTTTCGAACACGGTGGCCGGCACGCACGAGGGCGCCCCGAAGCAGAAGTGAAACGGCGACTGGCGGGCGTTGTCGAGCATGAATTCCACGCCGGCCACGCCGAGCACGTTGCCGATTTCGTGGGGGTCGGAGACGGTGGCCACCGTGCCGTGCACCACCGCGAGGCGCGCAAACTCGGCCGGCACCAGCAGGGAGCTTTCCACGTGCACGTGGGCGTCGACGAAGCCCGGCAGCGCGTAGGGGAGGGCCGGGTCGGGGGCCTCGGCCTCGTACGCAATGGCCGCGATGCGCCCGGCCGCCACGCGCAGGGTAGCCGGGCGGGCGGTTTGGGCTTCGATGTCGACGACGTTGAGGCGCAGGGTGAAATCAGCAGGCATAACGCAGGGGCAGGTTCGGAGGAAAAGTATAGCGCCACCGGGGCGACGCGTGAAGCGGGGCGGCAAAGAAGGTTATCTTTGTTTAACAATGCTATTACCGGTGAGAAAGACGCTGACCCTGCTGCTGGCTGTTTGCACGCTGGCCGCCACGCTGCCCATCACCACGGGCTGTGCCCGCCGTACCGTGCAGCAAAAGAAAACGGCTTCCTACAAGCGCAAAGCCCGCGGCGGCCACGTGCCCTGCCCCTGCGACAGCCACTAGAGCCCGACCCGGGTGTGCCAACCCGACAACACCAC
The DNA here is from genome assembly GCF_054783195.1 of Hymenobacter coalescens. NCBI lineage: Bacteria > Pseudomonadati > Bacteroidota > Cytophagia > Cytophagales > Hymenobacteraceae > Hymenobacter > Hymenobacter coalescens. The sequence goes on from NZ_BAAGRA010000016.1 coordinate 276,896, forward strand.
CTGCTAGCGGTGACTCAAACGTATTCCCCATTGCCCGCTCAAAGAACACTACGGCGTGCCTGTGGCGTGGCCGTGCTGCTGCTTGGCTCACAAGCTACGGTTTCGGCCCAGGGGCAGGCCGCAGCCATTATCGTCGGGCTGCTACGAGCCAACTCGGACGCCGAAGGCTTCGGCACGGCCAACGAGTTTTACTTCCGGCGCGGCAAGGGTAGCTACCGGCTGGCCGGCGCCGACTGGCAGACCGACTACCTGGCCGTGAACAACGTGCAGCTATCGGCTGGCCGGGGCAAAGAGCCCCAAACGTACTACCTCAACCAGGTGGAGCGCGTCGTCATCGGCGTCGATTCCTTCCAGACGATTCACGACGTGCAGGTGTGGGGGCAGCCCCGGCAAGCCGCGCGCGTGCTGGTGCTGGGCCGGCGCACCTTGCGCCGGCCGCAGGTAGAGCTGTTTATGGTCGATAAGGCCGTGGGCGAGCCGGTGCCGGTGCTGCGCTTTCCGGGGCAAGCCGCTATAGCCCTGCCGCGCAAGCGCAAGGAGTTTCAGCAGGCCATGCTGGAGCTGGTGGGCGACCATCCCACCTTGGCCGAGCAGCTGCGCGCCGGTCAGCTCGATGTCAGCTACACCCGGCAGATTCTGGAAACCTACCTGCGGTGGAAGCCCACGGGGTTCCACACCACGGCCCTGCTGGCAGCTCCGTAGATCGGCCAGGCTCCTGACTGCAGGCAGGTTACGCGCCGCAGGTTCACCAAAAACCCGTCCGCACTTTTATCTTAGCAGGAAAAACCTCGGCTCAAATCGTGCCTGGGCGGCCGTGTTGGCCGCTGCCACCCGATAAGGAAGCCCGAGCACTTCAGCACATTTTCTCATCGGTACATTACCTCTATGATTCGATTGCTACCCACGCGTTTCGCGTTCCGGGCAGGGCTGCTGACGGCGCTCGGACTGGGCCTGCATACCGCCTGCCAGGCCCAAATTGGGCTGCTGGCGCTGGCCGTGACCAACCTGGCTACCACGGTGGCCCGGGCCGACCACGACTTTTACCGGCACGGCCCCGGGAGCTACCAGCTGCCGGGGGCGCAGTGGCAGCCCGAGGCGGAATTGCGCGTGTCGAACACCGGCATGGTGGTGGGCAAGAAAAAGGATGCGCAACACCTGCGCCTCGACCAGTTCAGCCAGATTGTGGTCAATGCCGATTCCTTTGTGGTGATGCACAACGTGCTGCTGGGCGGCTCCGGGAAAGTGGCCGATTCGCCGTTGCTGGGCCAGCGCGTGTGGCGGCACCCGCAGGTGGAGCTGTTCCATTACCGGGCCATGGGCGGCACCGCACCGATGCTGCGCTTCCCGGACCAGACCGTGGTGGTGCTGCCCCGCAACACCCGGGACTTCTCGGCCGCTATGCTCAAGCTGGTGGGCGACCAGCCCATGCTGGCCGAGCAGCTGCGCCAGGGCGGCCTGGAGTCCAGCTACATCCAGCAAATCCTGACGTCCTACCTGGAGTGGAAGCCCAGCGGCTTCAATACGGCCAGCCTGAAAGCCGCGGCCAACTAGCTTCATCCTACGCATTCTCCCCCTTGTCTAGATTCTGCGACTTACCCCGCGCCCTGCTGCTGGCGTTGTTTTTTCTCAGCCTCGCGCGCGTCGGGCAGGCCCAGGTGGTACCCGTGCTGAGCCCTGGCGGGGTGCACATGGTCAGCACGGCCATCAATGCCTTCTCCAATTCCGGCCCGCCCGTGTACCGGCCCGGCAGCTACCTGGCAGCCGGCAGCAGCTGGCAGACCGGGGAAGTGTGTTTGCGGGGCGGAGACCTGCTGCTGGTAGCTGCCACGCCCGAGCACCCCAAGGGCCAGCGCTTCGCGGCGGATCAGCTGCAGCGCGTGGTGGTCAAGCGTGATACCTTCCAGGTGCTGCGCGAGTTCGACTACCAGATCAAGCAGAAGCCCTACCACTGCGCGGCCGGCTTCGTGCAGCAAGTGGTGCGGCAGGACGGCTACGCGGTGTACTCCCGTTGGCACTTCGACCGGCCCAACCAAGCCGAGCCGACCATTGTGTACCTGCTGCGCCGCACTGCCGACGGCCCGCTGGAAACCGTGCCGCAGCAGCCGCGGGCGTTTCAGGAGTTCATGTTGCCCATTCTGGCCGACAACGCCGAGCTGCGGGAGCGGATGCGCAGCGGGCAGCTCGTGTACTCCCAAACTCCCTTTGTTATCTGGCAGTACCTGCAGGTCCGCCGCTAACTAACGCTACCTACTCCGAAATGATTAGACGCCTAACAGGCGCTGCCGCCTTGCTGCTGTTGTTAGATGTGGCCGCCCGGGCGCAGGGCATGACCACCTTCGTCTACCCCAAATTCAAAACGCATAAACCCGGCAGCTACCAGCTGGCCGACGGCAGCTGGCAGACCGGTAAGCTGTTTCTTGAAGAGGGTGGGGCCGCGCTGAGCGTGCGGGAAACGGAAAGCAAAGAGAGGGTACAGTACGCCGCTGGTATCGTCACGCGCTTTGTGGTCGATGCCGATACCTTCGGTGTAGCCCGCGACTTTGACCAAAATAGCCGGCTGCACGTCGCGCGGGCATTCGGTAAGCAGCTCTACCGCACGCCGTACCACATACTTTACCTCTATCAAGGGCCGTCGGTGGGCGACAATCCTGGCGGCCACATGCTGGTGCTACAGCCCGCGAATGGGCCGGCCGTGCTCGTGCCGCAGGGCCGCGCCAACTTCACCGAAGCCATGCTGCCGCAGTTCGGTCGCTGCCCCGAAGTGGCCAAAGGCATCGAAGGGGCCAAGCTGGGCCCGCAGCACATGAAGCGCATCATGACCACCTACGCGCAGTGGGCCCGCAGCCAACCCGCGCCAGCCCGCTAGCCCTGTAGTGCAGCCGCTTCACCACCTGATTTTGCTTCTTTTCCCCTTTATGATTACTCTTCCCCGGCGTTTGGTCTTGCTGGCAGCGCTGTGCCTGCTGGCTGGCGGCGCCCATGCCCAGGCGGCTCTCATCGTCAACGCCGTGCGGGCCGCCACCAACGTGGCCCTGATAGCCACCGCCGACCAGCAGTACTTCCGCAAGGGCAAAGGCAGCTTTCAGCTCCGCGACAGCCTGAACTGGCAGCCCTGGACGGCGGTGTACCTGACCAACAACGGCCTGCGCGCCGGCTCGGGTAAGGCCGAGAAAGCGTACGCCCTGCCGGAGTTTCGCCAGGTGGTGCTGGGCCGCGACACCTTTGCCGTGGTGGAGCACGTGCGGTTTCCGGCGCCTACCAAGGCCGGCGCCCCGCCCATTCCGCCCACCACGGTGCTCGGCCGCCTCATGTGGCGCCGTCCCTAGGTGGAATTCTTCGAGTTCAACAGTGCCAGCGGCCTCGTGCCGGTGCTGCGGTTTCCGAACGGCACGGCCCTGGCCCTGCCCCAGGACCGCACGGCCTTTCAGCAGCTGATGCTGACCGTGGTGGGCGACCACCCCGTGCTGGGCAGCCAGCTGCGCGCCGGCCAATACGACGTGATTCACGCCCGCCCCATCCTGGAGTATTATCTTCGGGACAAGCCCGGTGGCTTTGGGCTGATTGCCCAGCCGGCCGCGGCTCCCACCAACTAACGCGTCGCGTTTCTTGCCCATGGCCCCCGAACATCCGCTTGCTCACCTCCAACAGGCTGCCGAAGCCGTACGCCAGCAGCTGCAAGTCAGTAGTTTCGACGAAGCGGCCGTGCAGCGCCTCTCCGAGTTTATCGAGCAGCAGCGCCCGTTGCTCTCCCGCGACAACATTCAGGGCGTCGTGCTGGCCCTCGGCGCCTTTTTCGGGCAGTGCCTGGTGCAGGGTCACCAGGGCGAGTGGGCTACCGGCCCCGACGGCACCACCGGCGTGGGCTTCCGGCAGCAGCGCTTCTTCAACCCCTTCTACCGGGTGATGCTGCAGTTCGACAACGGCTTGCAGGACTCCGTCACGGCGTTCTACGCCTCGGTGCCGCAGCGGCTGGCCGAGCCGCTGCCCAAGCGCGGCTGGATCTAAACAAACGGAGCAAGTTTGAAATTGGACTATCTTCAAATATTCTTATTTGATTCTCATAAAAAGCCTCGCTAGAGGCTTTTTTATGTGCCTTTTGGCTCGTTCCGGTAGAAATTTTGTAACTACGTTATCAACCTCTCGCAGGTTGATCATTCTTTCGTTCCTTCAATTTCTCACACCTACTGCCATGGAAGAGCTGCGAGCCGCTGCGGAAGCCGTGCGGCAACAACTCAACGTACCTGCCTTTGACGAAGCCGCCGTGCAGGTTTTGACAGATTTTATTGAAAAGCAGCGCGAAGCCCTGGGCTCGGCCGACAGACCCAACGTAGTCAATGCGTTAGGCTGCTTTCTGGGCGAGTGCATCATTCGTGCTTTCGGCGGCAGCTGGCAGCACAATGCGGCCGGGGTGATGGGTATCCAACTCGGAGCCCATACCTTTGTGCGGCCGTTCGAGCATGTGGACCGCCAATTGACGCACGGACTCACCGAATCGGTGGTCGGGTTTTACCAATCGGTGCCCGAGCGCCTCTCGGCTCAGCCCACCCGTCGGTTGACGTGGATTCCGCTGCCGCTCCCCGCGACGACGGCCCGCCGACCGCTCCCTAGATGAAAAATATCGTCATAGCCATCGACGGCTACTCTTCCTGCGGCAAAAGCACCACGGCGAAGGCCGTTGCCGCCGAACTTGGCTATGCTTACATCGACACCGGGGCCATGTACCGCGGTGTCACGCTTTACCTCCTCGAACACGGCATTCCGTTCGAGGACTTGCCGCGGGTGGAGGAAGCCCTTCACCACATGCAGATTACCTTCAAACGGAACCGCCGCTCGGGCCGCAACGAGTTGTGCCTCGACGGCGTCATCCGGGAAGACGAAATCCGCCAGATGCGGATTTCCAACGCCGTCAGCGAAGTGTCGGGCATCGTGGCCGTGCGCCACGCCATGGTGCGCCAGCAGCAGCGCATGGCCCGCAAGCGCGGCGTGGTGATGGACGGCCGCGACATCGGCACCACCGTCTTTCCCGACGCGGAAGTGAAAATCTTCATGACCGCCGACGTGTACACCCGCGCCATGCGCCGGCAGGTGGAGCTTGCCTCCAAAGGCGAGGAAGTGCCCCTCGACGACATCGTACAGAACCTGCAGAAGCGCGACTACCTCGACTCGACGCGCACGGAAAGCCCCCTGCGCCGCGCCGCCGACGCGGTGCTGCTCGACACCTCGCACATCACCATCGACGAGCAAGTGGACTTTGTGCTGGAGCGCGTGTCGTCCGTGCTGGTCGACGGGCTGCGCGCGGCGGAGAACGGCTGAGCCTTTTGGACGGGCTAAGCCCCGGCCTCAGGCCGTAATAAGCTCAACCGTAGCGGAATAATACCAGCAAGAGTCGTTCACCGGCTCCCGGAACTACGTATCGGTAGTATTGTTCTCACCATACTGACCAGTTGGCTTTTTGGGACAAGGTTAGTTAGATCGGCGTGGTAATTGCCACTGGTCTTTTTCCGAACTTTGTAGGAATGAACGTCACCATCGATAAGAATTCCGGGTATTGCTTTGGCGTCGAGTACGCCATTCAAATGGCGGAAGACGAGCTGCAGGACTCGCGGGAGCTGTATTGCCTGGGCGACATCGTACACAACCGCATGGAGGTGGAGCGCCTGCACCAGCAGGGCCTGCGCATCATCGACCGCGACCAGCTGCGCGAGCTGCACGACTGCAAGGTGCTCATCCGGGCCCACGGCGAGCCGCCCGAAACCTACCAACTGGCCCTGCAGAACAACATCGAGCTGATCGATGCTTCTTGCCCGGTGGTGCTCAAGCTGCAGAACCGCGTGAAGCACGCCTTCGACGCGACGAGCCGCCAGAACGGGCAGATTGTCATCTACGGGCAGCCCGGCCACGCCGAGGTGGCGGGCCTGGCCGGCCAGACCGGCAACCGCGCCCTCATCGTAATGACCGAGCAGGACCTGGACCAGATCGACTTCACGCGGCCGGTGACCCTGTTCAGCCAGACTACCAAGAGCACGGCGGGCTTTTACCGCATGAAGCAGCTCATCGAGGAGCGCATCGCGGCCGCCGGCGGCGAGCTGCAGAGCTTCGACGCCAACGACTCCATCTGCCGGCAGGTGTCGAACCGCGAGCCGCAGCTGCGCAAGTTTGCCCAGGAGCACGACGTCATCGTGTTTGTGAGCGGGCGCAAAAGCTCCAACGGCAAGGCCCTGTTTCAAGTCGTGAACCAAACCAACCCGCGCAGCTACTTCGTCGAAAACGAGCAGGAACTGCAGGACGAGTGGTTTGACGGGGTGGGTACCGTCGGGATTTGCGGCGCCACCAGCACCCCCATGTGGCTGATGCAGCGCGTGGCCGACCGCATTGCCGAAATCGGGGAGGCTGTCGCCCTGTAGGACCGTAACACAGCGGCCCTCCGCTTACAGATACAGTGCGCCTGGCTCCGGCCGGGCGTTTTTTTGCGTTGCGATGATCAAAAAGATACTCGGCTATTTCCTGCGCGGCTTGTTGATTCTGGCGCCCGTCACGCTGACGGTGTACATCCTGTTCGCGTTTTTCAACTGGCTCGACACCATTTTCGACATCAACGGCGTGCCCGGCCTGGGGCTGGCGCTGATGGTGGTGATGCTCACCGTGGTGGGCTTCATCGGCTCGCAGATGCGGCCCTTCATCGTGCTGGGGGAGCGGATTTTGAACCGCCTGCCGGTGGTTAACATTCTGTACTCCAGTATCAAGGATATATTCGATGCGCTGCTAGGCGAGGAGCAGAAGTTCAACGCGCCGGTGCTGGTGAAGGTGTTTGCCGGCACCGAGTGCTTTAAGCTGGGTTTTGTCACGCAGGAATCGATGAGCTCCATCCACCGCCCCGACCTCGTGGCCGTGTACTTTCCCGACTCCTACAACTTCTCGGGCGAGCTGCTGCTGGTGCCGCGCGAAAACGTGACGCACGTGGACTTGCCTAGCTCCCAGGTCATGAAGTTTGTGGTGTCGGGCGGCGTGGCGAAGCTTTGAATCAATGAATAATGAACAATCGGCGAAACCGGGCCGGTAGCCTCATTGCTCATTGCCACCCACACTCATTATTAATTGTTCATTAGTAATTCTTAATTATTAAACCATGTTCGTCGAATCCGGCCGCACCAAGTTGCACTACCAGGTGTACGGCCACGGGCCGCTGCCCGTGCTGGCGTTTCACGGCTACGGCCAAAACGAAAGCCACTGGCGGCACCTGGCCGCGCTGCTGGGGGAGCGGGTGACGGTGTACGCCTTCGACCTGTTTTATCACGGTCGCAGCCGGCTGGCTAAGGCCGATGCGCCGCTGACCAAAAAGCGTCTGGGCGCGCTGCTGACGCAATTCTTGCGCGAGCAGGGTATCGACACGTTCGGGCTGCTGGCCTTCAGCATGGGCGCCAAGTTTGCCCTGACGCTGCTGGAACAGCTGCCAGCCCAGGTGGCGCACCTCTGGCTGGTGGCCCCCGACGGCATCCGCACGCAGTTCTGGTACTCACTGGCCACGTACCCGCCGTGGATGCGCGGCGTGCTGGGCCGGGCGGTGCTGCGCCCCCAGCGCCTGCTGAACCTCATCGACGCGTTAGCGCAGCGCCGCGTGGTCGATACGGGCCTGGTGCGCTTTGCCCAGTGGCAGCTCGATAGCCGCGAAAAGCGCCTGCGCGTGTACCGCAGCTGGACGGGCTTCCGCCACCTCACCTTCGACACGCGTCGGCTGGCCCGGCTGCTCAACCAGCGCCCGACGCCCGTCACGTTCTTCCTCGGCCGGCACGACCGCGTGATTCCGCACACCGGGCTGCGCGACTTTATCGGCTCGCTGAGCAGCGCCCACACCGTGCTGCTCGACGCCGGCCACGGCGGCCTGCTCTACGACGTGGCCGCTTACCTGCGCCGCCACCCCGAGGAGCTGCGCTGGGCCGCCTGACGGCGGCCCCCACCGGCCCCAGTCCTCAGGCTTCTAGGCTCAGCTCCTGCTCGTAGAGGCGCAGCGCGGCGTCGTCGAAGGCCACCAGCACCACCGTTTCCGGCTGGGCATGGTCGGCCAAAAAGACCTGCACGGTGCGCACGGCGATGCGCGCGGCCTCGGCCTTGGGGTAGCCGTAGATGCCGGTGCTGATGCCGGGAAAAGCCACGCTGCGCAGCTCGTGGTCGGCGGCGAGCTGCAGGGAGTTGCGGTAGCAGCCGGCCAGCAGCTCGGCTTCGCGCTTGTGCCCGCCGTTCCACACCGGCCCCACGGTGTGAATGACGTGGCGCGCCGGCAGCCGCCCACCGGTGGTCATGACGGCCTCTCCGGTAGGCAGGCCCTTGCCGTAGTGGCCCGCGCGCAGGCGGCGGCATTCTTCCAGGATGGCCGGGCCGCCAGCGCGGTGAATGGCCCCATCGACGCCCCCGCCGCCGAGCAGGGAGGAGTTAGCGGCGTTGACGATGGCGTCGGTGTCGAGCGTGGTAATATCGGCTTGGGCCAGCAGGATGCGGCCGAAGGCGCGGCTGGCGGAGTAGGGCAGGGGCATAAGGCGAGGGTGGGGGAGCAGCTACGGGTGACCACGAGGCCGGGCGCGCCGACAGCTCATCCGTCTTTTTAGACAGTTCGGGCTTAAAGGTTGCCGTTCGGGCCTCTTTTAGTTGAAGCCGGGTGGGGCGCAGCGCTAGGTTTGTCTCATTCTAAACGCCAAACCACCAACACCATGAACACCCCGACCCGCGACCTGCACCTGTGGACCCTGGCCCAGAGCCGCGCCAAATTCAAATCCCAACTGCTCACGTTCGTGCTGGTCAACGCGCTGTTGTGGGCCGTGTGGTACGTCTCCGGGCACCGCGGCCACGCATGGCCGCTGCTGGTGATGCTGTTTTGGGGCGTGGGGCTGACCCTCAAAGGGCTGGCTGCCTATTCGGTGTGGCCGGTTGCGGGGTGGACCGAGCGGGAGTACGAGCAGCTGCAGCGCAGCCAGGGCCCGCAGCAGCGCTAGGAACGCCGGGCCTGCAGTCAGGCCCGCGCCAAGGCCCAACGAATTAGTGGGCAATGACCGGCTCTGGACTTTGGCTGGCTGAATGCTTGAATAGACTTAACCCTTTCTTCTGTACTGCGATGCAAGCTCAAGAACGTGACCCTCAGCTGTGGCGCATCGCCCGCGCCCGCGCCAAATTCAAATCCCATTTGGTCGTTTACCTACTCGTCAACGCGCTGCTGTGGGCCGTGTGGTACTTCACCGACCACCGCACCTACGGCACCGGGGTGCCCTGGCCGATCTGGCCGGCCTTGTTCTGGGGCGTGGGCCTGGGCATTCAGGGCCTGGCCACCTACGGCTTCGTGAACGAGCAGAGCTGGTCGGAGCGGGAATACCAGCAGCTGCTGCGCGACCGGGACGCCGGCCGGCGCTAAAATACCCTGCGCGGGGCCGCAACCTTTGCCCCGGTCCGAAGGTTGGTAGCGCTATGATGCGCCGACTTCTTCCGCTCCTGCTGTTACTGCCGCTGGCCGGCTCCCGCCCGGCTCCGGCCCCCGATAACCTCGCCAAAATCAAGCTGCCCGCAGGGTTCCGCATCGGCTACTTCGCCCAGAACGTGGGCGGGGCCCGCTCCCTGGCCCTGGGCCCCGACGGCACCGTGTACGTGGGTACCCGCGGCGACAAAGTGTACGCCCTGCCCGACCGCAACAAAGACCACAAAGCCGACGAGGTGGTGACTATTGCCTCGGGCCTGAACGAGCCCAACGGCGTGGCCGTGCGCAACGGCGCCCTGTACGTGGCCGAAATCAGCCGCGTGCTGCGCTACGACAACATCGCCCAGACGCTCCGGCAGAAGCCCAAGCCGGCCGTCGTGTACGACCAGCTGCCCACCAAGGAGCACCACGGCTGGAAGTACATCGGCTTCGGGCCCGACGGCAAGCTGTACATCCCGGTGGGCGCGCCCTGCAACGTGTGCCTGCCCGAGGAACCCATATTCGCCACCATCAACCGCATGAACCCCGACGGCACGGGCCTGGAAACCGTGGCCTACGGCGTGCGCAACACGGTGGGCTTCGACTGGAGCCCGGTGGACAAGGCTCTCTGGTTTACCGACAACGGCCGCGACATGCTCGGCGACGACAAGCCCGCCTGCGAGCTGAACCGTGCCCCCACGGCCGGCCTGCACTTCGGCTTTCCCTACATTCACCAGGGCGACTTGCCCGATCCGCAGTTCGGCAAGGGCAAATCGGCCAGCACCTACGCGCCGCCGGCCCAGAAACTGGGCGCCCACGTGGCCCCGCTGGGCATGAAGTTTTACACCGGCAAGATGTTTCCGGCCCAGTACCGCAACCAGGTGTTCATTCCCGAGCACGGCTCCTGGAACCGCAGCCGCAAGAGCGGCTACCGCATCACGCTGGTGAAGCTGGATGCCACCGGCAAGAAGGCCACGTCCTACGAAACCTTCGCCTCCGGCTGGCTGCAGGGCCAATCGTCCTGGGGCCGCCCCGTGGCCCTGCTGGTGCTGCCCGACGGCTCCCTGCTCGTGTCCGACGACCAGAACGACTGCGTGTACCGCATCAGCTACGCTGGCTAATGACGCTGCCCCGCTGCCCGACTCCGAAAAAGGCCCGCAGCGGGGCAGAGCGGTATGCTGAAGGCGCCCGGCTGCCTCCAAGCCGGGCGGGCCGGAAAAAAATACCAGCCCGCTGCCGGTCGACTGCGCGCCGTGCCCGTATTTTGTCTCCGTGAAGAAGGCGCACCCCCGTCGACCCCCGAAGCGCATCGTCGGCCGCCGTGAGCTGGTCGACTTTCCGCAGTTTCAGCTGCGCGGCATCGAAGCCAAGGTAGACACCGGCGCCTTCACCGGCGCCATCCACTGTTCCGACATCCACGTGGACACGCTGCCCGACGGGCGGCCGCTGCTGCGCGTGCTGCTGCTCGACGACGCCCACCCCGCTTTTCACGGCCGGCCGCTGCAGTTCGCCGAGTTTTCGCTGCGCGACATCCGCTCCTCCAACGGCGACGTGCAGGAACGCTACGTCATCCGGGCCGTCATTCGTCTGTTCGGCGAAGACATCGAGACGGAATTCTCCCTTTCCGACCGCTCCGACATGAAGTACCCCGTCCTGGTCGGGCGGGCCCTGCTCCGGCAGGCGCGGCTGGTGGTGGATGTGGCCCGGCGCAACGTTTCGTACCGCAGCCAGCAGCGCGCCATCCCGGACTAGGCCCGTGCCCGGTCCGTCTATTCCTTTCCTTTGCTATTCCTCGCTCCCATGAAGCTGGCGATTCTCTCCCGTGAACCGAAGCTGTATTCTACCCAACGCCTGGTGGAGGCGGCCGAGCAGCGCGGCTACCAGGTCGAAGTAATCGACCACCTGCAGTGCAACCTTGTGCTCGAGCAGGGCACGCCCGGCATCATCTACGAGGGCCGACGGCTGGAAGGCTTCGACGCCATCATTCCGCGCATCGGGGCTTCCGTCACGTTTTACGGCACGGCCGTGGTGCGGCAGTTCGAGATGATGAAGGTGCGCACCGCCGTCGACAGCCAAGCCATCGTCCGCTCCAGGGACAAGCTGCGCTCCATGCAAATCCTGGCCCGCGCCGGCGTGGGCATGCCCAAAACGGCCTTCACGAACTACTCCGACGAGGTGCTGGAAATGATTCAGCAGGTGGGCGGCGCGCCGGTCATCATCAAGCTGCTGGAAGGCACGCAGGGCCTGGGCGTGGTACTGGCCGAGACGGAAAAAGCCGCGCAGTCGGTGATTGAGGCCTTTCACAACCTCAAGGCCCGCATCATCGTGCAGGAGTTCATTGCCGAAAGCAAAGGCGCCGACCTGCGCGCCTTCGTGGTCAACGGCGAGGTGGTGGGCGCCATGAAGCGGCAGGGCAAGGAGGGCGAGTTTCGCTCCAACCTGCACCGCGGCGGCTCGGGCAAGCTCGTCAAGCTCAGCCGCGCCGAAAAGGCGGCCGCCCTGCTCGCCACCAAGGCCCTGGGCCTCGGCATTGCGGGCGTAGACATGCTGCAGAGCAAGCGCGGCCCGCTGGTGCTGGAAGTGAATTCGTCGCCGGGCCTGGAGGGCATCGAAAAAGCCACCGGCCTCGACATTGCCGGCAAAATCATCGAGTACACCGCCGAGTTGGCCGCCAAGAAGAAGGCCGTCAAGAAAAAGCCCACGCGCAAATCGGGCACCAAAGCCCTGCCCGATACGCAGTCGGACGAGCAGCACCTGTAGGCCGCTCCAGCAGTGACGGGTTACCTTGTCGGAGCCGGCGGCATGAGTAGTGCATCGTTCAGTTATTCAATGCTATGCCACGTCTGTTTTCGATTGCTGCGTTGCTTTCGCTGCTGAGCAGCGGGTGTGGCAGCAGCCTGAGCTTCGAGCCTTATGCCGTGCGGCGTCCGGTGAACCTGGAGCAGGTACTCGGCCGCCGCATCGTGCTGGTGTCTGCCCGCGACACGCAGGCGCTGACCATCCGCTTCGAGCCCGCCACCCGCAAAAACCTCATCACCCGCACAGGGCAGGGCGACACGTTGCTATACGCGTGGGCTACAAAATACCGCCGCCTGTATTACCTAACCGAGGAGCAGCGCAATGGCACCTACCTCGTGCACGCGGCTTCGCTGAAGCGGGAGCAGGTGCAGGGACTGACCGATCAGTTTTCGCAGCAGATGCTACTGCACACCGCCGTCAACCGGGGCGACTATGCGGCGCTGGTTACCTACCAAGCCAAGGACTCCAGCGAGGTACGGCTGCGCTACGACGCCGAGATGCTGCGCCCATTCTACGCCGCGGCCGTGCCACAATATCCCGTGTACCGGGTGGTGTCGGCCGATGAATTCGGCGGCGGTGCACCGGCAATGGCCCCGGCTCGAATGGCATTTCCTGCCCGGGTTGAGGTGTTCCCCAATCCTGCCCACGAGCAGGTAACCGTTGCCTGCTACGACACCGTGCGGCGCACCGTGGAGTTGCTCGACCTGCGCGGGCGCCCGCTCCTCAGCCGCCGCTCGGGCGGTGCCGTCGTCACTTTGTCCCTGCGAACCGTGCCGCCGGGCGTGTATATGCTTCGGTTGCGCAACGAGCGTACGCACGCCGTTACTGCCCGCCGGCTGGTGGTGGAATAAGCCGGCGGCCCACAAACTGCGGAATAATCGAGAAATTGAAAGCCGCCGACACCGCTTCCGGGCCGGGTCGGCGGCTTTCAATTTCTACCGCTCCGCCTTTGTCCGACACGCCTACTGCCCCCGCCCACCACGGCCCCGCCGACCTGCTGCTTAACGGCCTCGTCATCCGACCCGGCGAGCAGGTGCTCACCCGTCTGATCATTGCCAAACTGCCCTCCGGCACCGTCATCGACGTGCCGGTGCACGTGTTCCGCTCCGGCAACCCCGGCCCCACGGTGCTGCTGATGGCCGGCATGCACGGCGACGAGGTGAACGGCATCGAAACCATCCGGCGCATGATCCGGCGCGGGCAGCTGCAAAAGCCGCTCAAGGGCAGCATCATTGCCATTCCCATCCTGAACATCTACGGCTTCCTGAACTTCTCGCGCGAGGTGCCCGACGGCAAGGACGTGAACCGCTCGTTTCCCGGCTCCCCGCGCGGCTCAGTGGCCAGCCGGGTGGCCCACCGCTTCATGCGCGAAATCATGCCGCTGGTGGATTACGGCATTGACTTCCACACCGGCGGCGCGGCGCGCTCCAACCACCCGCAGGTGCGCTGCCTGCTCGGCGTGGATGCCGAAACCGACGCGCTGGCCGCCGCTTTTGCCGCGCCCTTCACCCTGCACGCCGACCTGCGCCCCGGTTCCCTGCGCGAGGCGGCCATGCGCCAGGGCCGCCGCATCATCGTGTACGAAACCGGCGAGTCGTTGCGCCTGGATGAGCACGGCATCGAGCTGGCCACGGCCGGTACGTTCCGCTTTCTGCACCACCTGGGCATGCTGGCCGAGGCGCCGGCGCCCGCGCAAGCTACCGTGGTGTGTCGGCGGCACACTTGGCTGCGAGCCAAGTACTCCGGGCTGTTTCGTACGGGCCTGAAAACCGGGCAGTACCTGGAAAAGGGCCAGGAGTACGGCATCATTGCCGATCCGTACGGCGAAATGGCCGTGCGGCTGGTGTCGCCGCTCAGCGGCTACATCATCGGCCTGAACCACATGCCGGTGGTGAACCAGGGCGACGCGCTGCTGCACGTGGCCGTGGAGGCAGCCCCGGCCCGGTAGCCGGCGCGGCCGCCCGCGGGGTGGGCCAGCACCTGCTGACAGCGTGACGTACCTTGCATGGCCCCCTGTTGTGCCTTCCAGGGTCCCGCCCGGTTTGTCTGGGTGGGTTTCGGCAATTCAGCGTTTCTTTGTCGAATGCGGGCCACGCGAGGTCCGCGCCCGCTGCCTCACGACTTCATGAAAAACTCTCCCCTTCAACTCGCCCTCAACGCCATCCTGCTGATTGCCGTCGGGGTGCTGTTCTACCTGCATTTCGCCAACAAGTCTGCCGCGCCGGCCCCGGCCGCGGCACCTGCCTCCACCACGAAGGCCGCCCCGGATTCGGCCGAGGCCGCGCCGGTAACTCCGGCCGCTCCGACCACTGCGGCGTCGGCCGTAGAAGAGGACAACGTGCGCAAAGTAGCCTACGTGGAATCCAACAAGTTGCTCGACAGCTACAAAGGCCTGCAGGACGCGCGCAAGGCCTTTGAGCGCAAAGTGGCCGGCTGGGAGCGGCAGCACCGCACCAACGTGCAAAGCCTGCAGACGGCCGTGCAGAACTACCAGAAATCGGCCGCCGGCATGACCGACGAGCAGCGCGCCGCCACCGAGCAGCGCCTGCAGCAGCAGGAGCAGCAGGTGGCCCAGCGCCAGCAGCAGCTGCAGCAGCAGGCCCAGCAGGAAGAAGCCCAGATGACCGAAAAGGTGCTCACCAAGGTGAACAAGCTGCTGGAAGGCTACGGCAAGGAAAACAACTACGACCTGATCTTGGTGGCCGGCGGCGGCACCATCGCCTACGCCCGCCAGGGCCTCGACATCACCGACATCATCCTGAAGCGCCTGAACGCCGACTACGCCGCCGGCCGCAAGTAAGCCCGCACCCGCGACGTACAAACCCCGCGGCCCACCCGGCCGCGGGGTTTGTTTTTTGGTAGCTCCGGTTGCGGAGCGTTTGGCAACGTAGCCGCTGATGCAGCGCGGGCTTTCGCCCAGGTCCGGCTGGCCAGTTTCGTTTGGCGGACGCGGGCGAAAGCCCGCGCTGCATCGCCCGTTGATCCGACACTTAGGTAGTGTATTCCGCTGGGCATCAGGCTGAGCGAAGCCGACGCATGACGTTCTTTTTTCATCAGCTTACGGCTGAGCCGGTACTCAGACGCTGATCCACTCAATCCGTCGTCGGCCAGCCCCGGATGCCTGGGGCGCAACGGGCGCTTCCCGGGAGGAGGGCGGTTTGGCCGGTGGGCCGCTGGGGCGGATGGGAGCATATTTTTTACCGGCTATATACAACCAAAGTCCGGCGGCACTTCTCTCTGCGATTGAAGGCCCAGCCGCTGCCAATGCTGGCCGGCGCTGCTCTTTCTCCGGTCCCGACCTTCTTCTTTCCCGTTGCTATGAAAACATGCTTACGCGCCGGCGCGCTGACTATGCTTGGCAGTGCGCTGACGGCCGTCGTGGCCGTGGCTCAGCAGCCGGCCCCGGCGCGCATCACCTTCAGCGGCTACGTGCGCGACGCCAGCACCGGCGAAAACCTGATCGGGGTGGCGGTGGTGCACCCCGCCTCGGGCCAGGGCACGGCCACCAACACCTACGGCTTCTTCTCGCTTACGCTGTCCGCGGCGGCCGATACCACGCGCCTGCTGGCCTCGTACCTGGGCTACCAGCGCCAGGTGCTGCCCCTGCGCGCCGACAAAAGCCAGACGCTGACCATTCGGCTGCAGCCGGCCAGCAGCGAGCTGCAAGCGGTGGAAATCGTGGGGACGCGGCAGGACAAGCTGGCCGAAACCACCCGCATGGGCACCGTGAACCTGCCGCTGAACCAGATCAAGGCCGTGCCGGCGCTGTTTGGCGAGCGGGACGTGCTGAAGGTGCTGCAGCTGCTGCCCGGCGTGCAAAGCGGCGGCGAGGGGCAAAATGGCCTGTACGTGCGCGGCGGCTCGCCCGACCAGAACCTGATTCTGCTCGACGGCACGCCGGTGTACAACGCCTCCCACCTGTTCGGCTTCTTTTCGGTGTTCAACGCCGACGCGCTCAATAACGTGGAGCTGGTGAAGGGCGGCTTCCCGGCCCGCTACGGCGGCCGGCTTTCCTCCGTGCTCGACATCAGCATGAAGGAGGGCAACATGGAGAAGTTTCACGGCGAGGGCGGCATCGGGCTCATTGCCTCGCGCATCACCCTGGAAGGGCCCATCAAGAAGGACACGGCCTCGTTTATCTTCTCGGCCCGCCGCACCTACATCGACGTGCTGGCCCGGCCGCTGATCCGGGTCGCGGCGGCCGGCACCGTGGTAGGCTACTACTTCTACGACATGAACGGCAAGGTGAACTGGAAGCTGGGCCGCCGCGACCGGCTGTACCTGAGCGCCTACACCGGCCGCGACGAGTTCTACGCCCGCTTCAAGGACCAGTTCAACGACGGCGAGTACGCCCAGCAGCGCGACGCGCTAGGCTGGGGCAACCTGACGGCCGCGCTGCGCTGGAACCACGTGGTAAACGACCGGCTGTTTGCCAACACGCACTTCACCTTCAGCCGCTACCAGTTCGACGTGGGCATCGATGACGAGCAGCGGCGGCGCGACGCGAACGGCGACCTGCGCACCGACAAGTTTCGGCTGCAGTACCTCTCCAACATCCGCGACTGGACGCTCAAAACGGACTTCGACTACGTGCCGCTGCCCAACCACTACGTGCGCTTCGGCGGGCAGTGGATTTGGCACCAGTTCCGACCCGGGGCGGCCCAGGCCCGCTCTTCCGACCCGAACGCCAACCCGTCCTTCGACATCGGCACCCGCACCCACGCCCAGGAACTGGGCCTCTACGCCGAGGACGACTACAAAATCACCGACCGGCTGAAGCTCAACGCCGGCCTGCGCGTGAACGGCTTTATGGTGCGCGACAAGCTGTTTCCGTCGGTGGAGCCGCGCGTATCGGCCCGCTACCTGCTCACGCCGGAATGGGCGCTGAAAGCCTCCTACGCCCGCACCACGCAGTACATTCACCTGCTCACCAACAGCGGCATCGGCCTGCCCACCGACTTGTGGGTGCCCGCCACGCCCAAGATCAAGCCGCAGAAAGCCCAGCAGGTGGCCGTGGGCGCGGCCCGCAACTTGCGCTTCCGCGACGAGGACTACGAGCTAAGCCTGGAGGCTTACTACAAGCCCATGCAGCGGCTCATCGAATACCGCGAAGGCGCCAGCTTCTTGGGCACCACCGACAGCAACTGGGAGGATAAAGTCACCAGCGGCCAGGGCTGGGCCTACGGCGCGGAGGTGTTCGTGCAAAAGAAGTCGGGGCGCACCACCGGCTGGATCGGCTACACGCTGGCCTGGAGCCGGCGCCGGTTCCCGGAGCTGAACCAGGGCCGCATCTACCCCTTCAAGTACGACCGCCGCCACGATGCCTCGCTGGTGATTATCCACCAGTTTACGCCCACGCTGCGCCTGTCCGGCTCCTGGGTGTACGGCACCGGCAACGCCGTCACGCTCTCGCGCGGGCGCTACACGCTCGGCCCCGACTTCGGCCAGTTCGACGACTACGGCCCGCGCAACTCCTACCGCATGCGCGCCTACCACCGCCTCGACGTGGACCTAAGCCACACCAAGAAAAAGAAGTGGGGCGAAGTGGTGAACAGCTTCTCGCTCTACAACGCCTACAGCCGCCGCAACCCCTACTTCCTCTACTACCGCGACGCCTTCGTCGACGTGAACGGCCGCCAGCAGGAGGCCGGCTACCGGCAGATCAGCCTGTTCCCCATCATTCCGTCCTTCAGCAAAAGCTTTCGATTCTAACCCGCCCGATTTATGCTGACTTCCCTGCTTCGGAAAGCTACCCGCCCGGCCGCGAAGGCCGGTGCCGCCGCGCAGGCCCCCGCTCGGCACCGCGCCTGGGCCTGGGTGGGCCTGCCGATGCTGCTGGCCGGCTGCGAAATGGCCGTCGACGTGCCCGAGCCCGAGCACACGCCCGGCGTGGCTCTGCAGCTGACCCTCGACAACCTGATGCCCGACGACTCGGCGCGGCGCACCGACTTTGTGGGGCGCCGGCCCTTCGTGAGCGTCAGCCAGCGCCTGCGCGACCAGCGCCCCCTGGACGGCCGCGACGACGCCACCGTGGAGGTGAGCGACGCCGCCGGTCGCGTGGTGGAGCGCTACCGCCCGGCCGCCTACTTCGGCCAGCCCGGCACCTACCGCCCCACGCTGCGCTACCAGTTCCGGCCCGGCGAGGAGTATCGCGTGCGCGCCAGCGTGCCGGGCATTGCTCCGGCCGAAAGCCGCCTGACGTTGCCCCCCGAGGTGCCCGTGCAGGCCACCGTGACGCCCCTGAGCAGCAACAGCGGGCAGAGCCGCATGCGCGTCACCGTATCGTTCGACGAGCCGGGCGGCACCGCCGACCACTACCTGGCCGTGGCGCGCCTGGTGGACCAGCAGGGGCAGCCCGCGGGCTTTCTGGACCTGGAGGAAGACGCGGCTGCCAGCGTGGCCGAGTACCGCCTCTCAGAGGCCGGCTCCACGTACAACTTATACCCCTTCAGCGACGCCAACGTGAACGGCCGGCGCCTGAGCTTCTCCAACGTGGTGACCTACTACGCCAACAACCCCGGCGGGCCGCTTTACCTGGAAATCACGCTGTCCCACCTCACCCGCGACCTGTTCCTCTTTTACAACAGCCTCGTGCAGTACACCAACAACGACGGCAACCCCTTCGCCGAGCCCACGCCGCTGTACTCCAACGTGCAGCCGGGCTTCGGCATCTTCGGCGGCGCCACCGATGCTTCCGTGCGCGTGCCGCTCTAAGGCGGCAGCATCCATTGCTACTCGCCTAGGGCGCCCGTGGGCACGGTTAAGTACTGATTTTCGCAACCAGCGGCATTAAACCCCGCCTTTTCGGCTGCGTCTAATCTGCAGTACCTAACCGCGCCCGCGGGCGCCTTTGTCTATGCGTATTTCCCTGAAAGCTTTGCTGCTGCTCACCACCACGGCCGTCGGTGGCCTGCTCACGAGCTGCGTGGCGCCCGCCTACACGGTGGTGGACCGCCGCCCGCCGGTGGTGGTAGCTCCGGCGCCGGTCATCGTGGCGCCGGCCCCCCGCCCGTACTACCGCGCGCGGCCCTACTACCGCCCCGCCCCGCGACCGTACTACGGACCGCGGCCGCACTACCATCCGGTGCCCCGTGGCCGCCGCATCATCGTGGTGCGCTAGCGCGCCGATCGGATTCCGGCAGCCAGCCGCCACTAACGCCCAACGCCCCGGTAGACGGTTCTACCGGGGCGTTGGGCGTGTTATGGAAGCCGTCCTACAGCTTGACGATGGGCGTGACGACGAGTCCTTCGGCGGCGTGCAGGCGCAGGCGGTAGAGGCCGGCGGGCAGCGCGCCCAGGTCCAGGGGCTGGCGGATGGCGCCCTGCCGGGGGCGCAGCGTGAGCGTGTGCACCACCTGGCCCAGGGCGTTGACCAGCTCGGCTTTCACCGCCGGCTGCTCGCGCAGGCCCGTGAGCGTGAAGGTGGCCGCGCCCAGCGTCGGGTTGGGGTAGAGCGCCGCGGCGGCGGCCAGCCCCGCCGAACGGCGCGCCGCCAGCGTGACGAAGCTGCCGTAGTTGACGCGTTTGCTGTTGTAGTAGGTGCCGGAAGTATCGTCGTAGTCCTGGGCTACGTCGCGCAGCACATTGTGGCTCGCGTCGTAGGTCAGCAGGTGGCGGTCGGCCAGGGCCGTGATCCACTGCGCGCCCGCCCAAAGCTCGAGCGAGGAGCCCAGGTAGTTGCCGTAGTTGTCGTAGGTCTCGGAGTAGCGCTCGGCGTTTACCCAGGTGTTGGGGCCAACGAGAATTTCGCCGAGCGCCACCAGGCTGCCGTTGGTCTGGTAAGCGAAAGTCTGACGCGCGTCTTCGTCCCAAATACCGCTGGCGGCATTCCACGCTTGGTACTCGTAGCCGGCGGGCTGCAGCTGCGCGAAGTTGTGCCACGTCAGGTTTTGGAGGCGGTAGCTGTCTGCGTACGCGCCGTTGTCCCAGTCCTGGCTCAGCAGACTGGTCCACTGGCCGGCGGCGTCCAGGGTGTAGATTTCGCGGGATTCGGGCTCGTACGCGCCCAGCCCGGCGCTGTATTTCTCGTACACGGTCTGCGTGAGGCCCCCGGCGGCGTTGTAGGTATGGATGGCGCGGCTGCCGCCGCGCAGTACCCAGGCGTTGTTCTGCCAGCTGTACTGCTCAAAGCCCTGGTCGCGGCCGCGCGCGTCGTAAAGCAGCACTTCGCGCTCCGCGTTTTCCCAGGCGCCGCCGTTCCATTGCTGGTAGATGATTTCCTGCGGCTGGCCCTGGCCCGTGTAAGCGTGCAGCTCCCGCAGCTGGTTGGCTCCGGTCAGCGAGTCCGTCTCGGTGGCGGTGCTCAGGCGGCCCTGCGCGTCGTAGGTGTAGGCGGTGCGCTTCGGGGCGGCCTCCCAGGCGTTGAGCTGGTCATCCCAGCGGTAGGAAACGGCGCGGCCGGGCCGAGTGACGGTGCCGAGCGTACCGCGGGCCGCCAGCAAGGGAGCAGCCGTACGGTGGGCGCTCGAAGCGTGCAGCGGTTGCCAGCGGCTGGATGTCTGGGCCTCGGCCGTGAAAGATAAGCTTAAGCCGAGGCCGAGGACCGCCAGCGCGGGTAGTGAAACGGGGTGCATAGTGGTAGGAAGGGAGATGAAACCAAAACGTAGCAAGGAGTCAGCACCCCGTCGGTAAGTTGTATGATGAGGGTATAAAGTTGCGCTATGCCTGAAACAGCGAAAGACTGATGCCAGCGCGGGCAGCGGCAGCAGGCCAATAAAAAACGGCTTCCGGGGGCACCGGAAGCCGTTTGATAGAAGTTGAGCGGGGAAAGTCTAGAAGCCGAAGCGCACGCTCACGGCTGCGTCCTGGTACACGCCGTTGCCGTACTTGAACACGTCGAAGTAGGGCTTGTAGTCGGCGCTGATAACCAGCGGCAGGTCGGGAATCTTGTACTCCAGGCCGAGGATGAAGTCGGCGCCGAATACGGGGTACACTTCGTCGTCGGTGAAGTACACGTAGGTGCGGTCCTTGTGCTTGCGGCGGTATTCCACCACGTAGTAGTAGCGGCCGCGGTAGGCCCCCGCGTGCAAGCCCGCGCCCACGTACCACTGCAGGTTTTTCACGTCGGGCACGATGGTCCAGTGCTTTTCAAACAGCAAGGTGAAGCGGGCGCCCTTGCCGAGGTACTCGGTGGTCACCAGGCCTTCCACGGCCGCGTTCTTGCCCGGGTTGAAAAAGTGCTTGATGGTCAGGCCCGAGGCGTAGTTGCCGCCGCGCAGCCCGATGGCCGTTTTGTAGCCGGCGCTGCCGCCGCCTCCGCCGCTGCTCTTGCCCGATGACTTGCCGGACTTGGTGCTGGTTTTCTTGGTCTGCGCCGACGCTTGGCCGATACCAAGAGTCAGTGTCAGCAAGAGCAGGAGGATAAGTGGTTTTTTCATGGAAAGATGCAAAATGCGAACTGCTAAGCTTGTTTTCTGTGGTTCGAGGAAGCAAACTTACTAGTTCGAGTGCAATTCAGGCCATGGGGGAGATGCCCGCCGCAATTTCATCCGACAAATACACGCGCACGCCGCC
This sequence comes from Hymenobacter coalescens, assembly GCF_054783195.1. Taxonomy (NCBI): domain Bacteria; kingdom Pseudomonadati; phylum Bacteroidota; class Cytophagia; order Cytophagales; family Hymenobacteraceae; genus Hymenobacter; species Hymenobacter coalescens. The sequence continues at coordinate 298,644 of NZ_BAAGRA010000016.1, forward strand.
GCCCTCTTGGTAAGCGGCGTTGAGCATACCTTGGGCCACGACCTGCGCATCGATGCCCCGGTAGCGGCGCAGCGGCCCCAGCAGGAGCGGGCTCACCAGCCGCAGCAGCGCGGCCCCGAGCTGCTCGCCCAGCCGCTTTTCGGGGCGGCTGCCCAGCAGCAACGACGGCCGGAAGATGTGAATGGCGCGAAACGGCGCCTGGCGCACGGCCGCTTCCATGTCGCCTTTCACGCGGCTGTAGTAGAAAGCCGACGCCACATCGGCCCCCATGGCCGACACTACCATGAACTGAGCCGCGAAGTTGGCGGCCGTCAGGGCGGCCAGCTTCACCACGTACAGGAAGTCGACCTGGTAAAAAGCCTCGCGCGAGCCAGCCTGCCGCATGGTGGTGCCCAGGCAGCAGTACACGTCGTCGGCGATAAGCGAAAGGCGGTGGTCCTCGAGGCGGTCGAAGTCGACGACGCGCTGCTCCAGGCGCGGGTGCACCAGCGACAGCTGCCGGCGGCCGATGCTGATGACTTTGGCGTAGCGGCCGCAGCTGAGCAGCAGAGGCAGCAGCTGGCTGCCCACCAGGCCGCTGGCGCCCGCAATGAGGGCGACTTTCTGGGGGGCCGACGAAGAGGGGTCCATGTCAGGCAAAGGATCGGGAAAGAAGGAAAAGCGGTTTTCCCAACGGCCTCCCGGGCCGAAGGTTGCCTCCGGCTGCTGGCGCCCCGCTCCGCGGCCAGCTGCTACCTCGCCGTAACGTACAGAGGCACCCGGCCGCTAGCCGGGTGCCTCTGTACCAAAGCCAGTAGCCGGCCCATCCAGCGACGGGCCGGCCCGGCATTATTGCTTGACGATGGGCGTGACGACGAGTCCTTCGGCGGCGTGCAGGCGCAGGCGGTAGAGGCCGGCGGGCAGCGCGCCCAGGTCCAGGGGCTGGCGGATGGCGCCCTGCCGGGGGCGCAGCGTGAGCGTGTGCACCACCTGGCCCAGGGCGTTGACCAGCTCGGCTTTCACCGCCGGCTGCTCGCGCAGGCCCGTGAGCGTGAAGGTGGCCGAGCCCAGCGTCGGGTTGGGGTAGAGCGCCGCGGCGGCGGCCAGCCCCGCCGAACGGCGCGCCGCCAGCGTGACGAAGCTGCCGTAGGTCGTCACCTCCTGGTTCACGTAGCGGCCCAGGTTGGTGTCGTAGTCCTGCGCCAGGGTGCGGCGCATCTCGTTGGTGGGCGTGTAGCTGATCAGGTTCCGGTCGGCGTGGTCGATAACCCAGGCGTTGTTGGTCCAGGTTTCGCCCTGGTGCAGGATTTCGTTGCCGAAGTTGTCGTTGGTGTAGGTGTGCCGGTCGTCGTTGAGCCAGGTGGTGGGGCCGGTCTGCACCTGCCCGATTTCCACGCGGCTGCCGTTGGGCTGGTAAGTCGTGGTGGTGCGGTACGCATCGATCCAGGTGCTGGTGGTTGCGTCCCATTCTTCTTCCACGAGGCTCGAGGGCAGCAGCTTGGCCCAGTCGTACCAGGTAATGTTCTGGAGGCGGTAGCCATTGACGTACGCGCCGTTGTCCCAGTCCTCGTGGAGCATGGCCGTCCAGCGGTTGTTGGCGTCCACCGTATAGGTTTGGCGGGAGTCCGGCAGCCACGTGCCGGTGTTCTGGTCCCAGTCTTCCTCTACCTGGCGCGTGAGCACGTTGGCCGCGTTGTAGGTATTCGCAATGCGGGTACCGTAGCGCGTCACCCAGGCGTTGTTCTGCCACTCCTGGCTCAGGTACTGGGTTTCGTTGCCCTGCGCGTCGTAGCTGATCAGGTCGCGGCTGCTGTTGACGTAAGCCATGCCGGTCCAGTACTGCGATATTTCTTCCGTCATCTGGCCCTGGGCGTTATAGGCCAGCAGGTACTTCCCATACGGCGCGTTCGTGACCGAGTCCGATTCGATCATCTGCGTTACCCGGCCGCGGGTGTCGTAGGTATAGGCCGTGATGCGGCCGTCGGCCCACCGGTTGGTTTGGTCGTCCCAGTAGTGGCTGACGCTGCGGCCCGGCAGGGTCACAGCCGCGTTGATGCCGCGGGCGGCCAAGGCTGCTTCAGCGTGGGGCGCTTTGCTCCAGTTGTGCTTAGCCGCGCGGTGTTGGTGCTGGCCCTGAGCGTAGCTGCCGATAGCCGCCGTGCAGAGCGCGGCAGTAAGGATGGAAGGGAAGAAGTGTTTCATGCGAAAAATGGGAAGTGGAAAGGGTAAGACGGAAAAAGGCAGGGGCACCGGCGCGCCAGAATTAGTAGAAAAGGGGGGCCAACGCCGGCCGTCAGGTTCAGGCAGCAAGGCCGGAATGGGCTAGAAAGGGGGAATGCGTCTGGAAGCGCGGGTGAGAATCAAAACCAAGTGATAGAGACCGGAGAAGCGGCAAGGGTAGGAGTTTGAATCTACAAAGATGTACTTGAATCAGGGTTAAATCCAATACCTGGAAGTGGGTATTTATCGAAAATCAGCACGCGCCAGCACCCGTAAAGCAGCGGCGGCCGGCGCATTCTAGATGCACCGGCCGCCGGCAAGGTTGCAAGGCTCTATTCCGCGTCGTCGATGAGGCGGGTGTGGTCGGGGTGGAGCTCCACCTGGCCGCGGCGGTAAAGCGTGCCGAGGGCTTTCTTGAACACCTTCTTGCTCATGCCCACGCGCCGGTAGATTTCCTCCGGGTCGGTTTTGTCGGTGATGGAGAGCTTGCCCCCGGCCTTGCGCAGAAACAATACCAATGATTCGGCGGCGGCCAGGGCTTCGTCGTAGCCTTGGCGCTGCAGGCTCAGGTCCACTTTACCATCGGGGCGCACCTGCCGCACGTAGCCGGGCAGCGTATCGCCCACGCTCAGCGGCTTGAACACCTCGTTGCGGAACAGCAGGCCTTGGTAGCGGCCGTCCACGAGCACGGCGTAGCCCAGCTCGCTCTGCCCAGCCACCAGCAGCGGCACCTGCTGGCCGGGCTCCAGCCGGGGCTCCCGGTCGGTGAATTTTTCCCACTTGGCGGTGGCCACCAGGCGGTCGGAGGCCGCGTCGAGGTAGATGTACACGAGCACCCGGTCGCCGGTGTGCACGCGCTTGGGCTGGTTGCGCAGGGGCAGCAGCAGGTCCTTGGGCAGGCCCCAGTCGAGGAAGGCGCCCAGCGCGCCGGTATCGGTGACTTTGAGCACGGCAAACTCGTTTACCCGGGCCAGCGGCACGTCGGTGGTGGCCACGAGGCGGTCCTCGGAGTCGCGGTACACGAACACGCGCAGCACGTCGCCCACGCGCACGCCGGCCGGCACGTAGCGGTCGGGCATGAGAATGTCGCCGTCGTCGGAGGTCAGGTACACACCAAATTCGACGAAGCGGGCTACTTCCAAGTCGTTATAGTCGCCAAGATTCATGGGCAGGGGAGGAGCAAGGGTCAAGGGGCAGGAAACACGGAGCAAGCCAAGCCGCTCAGCGTGCTTACGCGCCACTACAAAGGTGGGGTTTTGTGGGCAGTCGGCCGGTGCCCATTTAACCGGCGGCGTGCGCACCTGGACTCCGTATGCCTAGGCTCCTGTGGTTCCCGCCGCCTACAGGTTGGAGTCGTAGCGCACGATGCTGGGCTGGCCGAAGCTGAAATCGTTGAAGCGGTAGATGTTGCGCGAGGTCTGGTAGAGACGCGTGCCCTGCCCGTCGTCGATGCCGTTGGGGTAAAAGCCAAACAGCAGTTGAATGGTCCTGACGGCCAGGTACTCGTTGCGCAGGCGCACGCCCAGGCCGAAGCCCGTGTAGGGTTTGCCCTGGAAGGGCGAAGGACGGCCGTTGGTGCTCAGCCAGGCCGCGTCGGCCCAGGCAATGCCGGCGAGGCGAAAACCCAGAAAGGAGACGGGCGTGAACACGTTGGCCTCGTAGTTGAGCACGAAGCGGCTGGTGCCGCGCAGCGTGCCGTCGTCGCTGAGGCCGCGCAGGCCCCGGTCGCCGGCAATGCTCAGCGCCCGGTCCGTTGGCGGCCGGCCGATGCCGATGATGCTGCGGTGCCAGAAGAAGTGCCGCCACTGCCAGTTGCCGGTGTGGTACAGGCGCGTGAAGGCCAGCAGCTCGCCGGTGAAAGCGCCTTCCTGCCAGCGGCCGCTGCGCAAGTAGCGGCCGTACTCGCCGTTGACGTACAGGTAGCCCCGCAGGGTGTTGAAGCCGGCCAGCGCCACGCGCCCGGCCAGGTAGGGGCGGGTGTTGCGGCTGTTCACGTCGTAGCCGCCGGTGAGCGTGAGCAGGGAGCCGGTGGGCACGTCTTCGGTGCGGCCGAAGCCGAACAGATACCGGTCCTTGTAGTAATGGCGCACGCTGTAGCCCAGGCTCAGCAGGCCGGTGTTGTTGTTGACGAACGTCGCGTCGGGCCGGCGGTAGTAATCGGTGCGCAGGGCCCGCACCGCCACGATGATGCGCGCCGGGTTGTCGTAACCCAAATCGTAGGAGCGCGGCTGAAACGCGCGGCCCACCCAAGCGTCGGCCACGGTGGAGCCCATCGGATCGAACCGGGGCGGCGTGCCGTCGGTGGGGTAGGTGCGCTGCAGGCCCTGGTCGTAGCGCGAGAGGTTCAGGGCGTAGGCGTAGCGCGTGTTCACCGACACGAACCCGCGGTACAGGGACGCGCCCATCTCCTCGTACTGCCACTGGTTGCGGTAGCGCGCCTGGGCCGTGAGGTAGTTGCGCAGCGGCACGGTGTAGCTGCCCTCGTAGCGCCAGCCCTGCGGGTTGGAGAGGCCGTAGTCCAGGCGGTTGCGGAAGTCGTGGCCGCGGGCCAGGAAGTTCTTGTCGCGCAGCGTGAGCAGGCCCGCGCCCACGTCGCGGATCTGCAGGCCCGCGCTCAGGCTGAACACGTCCTTGGTGATGACTTTCAGGTCGACGCTGTCCTTGGTGGAGGTCTTCTCGTTGACGAGCACGCGCGCGTCGAGGATGAAGTCGGTCTGGCGCAGCAGGCGCTCGGTTTCGGCCAGGGCCTGCGGCTGCAGCTCCTGGCCGGGCCGAAACAGCAGCAGCTTGCGAATCTTGCGCCGCGCCGTGATGATGTGCAGCGCGTTGCCGCCCTTTTCCAGGATGTTGCGCGGCACGCGCGTCGTGTCGTTGATGTTGTAGCCGAACGCGTCGAGGGCTTTCACCTCCACGCGCCGCACCACCTTGTAGTTGTGCCGGTCGTACTGCCGGTCGAGCAGGGTCGCGTCGAGCCCGCCCTGCTCCTCGCGGCGCTCGGTGAAGTTGAAGAGCACGGAAGCGGCCTTGCCCAGGATGGTCTTGCGCTTGGTGTACGCCTTCAAGCCGCCCAGGAAACGCTGCTCATCGAAGCGCCGGCGCAGCGAGTCGACGGGCTGCGGGCCGCGGCGCGTGGTGTCGGGGGCGGGCGGGGCGCCTACCTGCTGGGCTACGGCCCGGCCGGCTGGGGCCAGGGCTAGCACCAGCGTGAGCAGGACAAACAGGAAGCGCGGCAAACAGATAAACACAACTTAGCAAACTCAGCCCGGGCCCCGGGCGTCGCTGCCGAAGATACGAAACCACTCGTCGGGCTGTTGACCACGCGGCCAGCGGCGGAACTATTCCTAAAAAAATTAGTCCCAAAAATACTGGAACGTTGTTGTTCAAAAGGCGGTTTTTCTGGTTCTTTACAACCCAAAGCGCAGCCCCTGGATGAACGAGCGAATCATAGAAAAGCTAAGCATTTTGGCCGATGCCGCCAAGTACGATGCCTCGTGCTCGAGCAGCGGCGGCAAGCGCAAAAACGAAAACAAAGGCCTGGGCAACGCCGAGGGCATGGGCATCTGCCACTCCTACACGGAGGACGGCCGCTGCGTGTCCTTGCTGAAGATTCTGCTCACCAACCACTGCATCTTCGACTGCGCCTACTGTGTTTCGCGCAAGTCGAACGACGTGAAGCGCGCCGCTTTCACGGTGGACGAGGTGGTGGACCTGACCATGAACTTCTACCGCCGCAACTATATCGAGGGCCTGTTTCTGAGCAGCGGCATCTTCTCCTCGCCCGACTACACGATGGAGCGGCTGGTGCGCATCTGCAAAAAGCTGCGCACCGAGGAGAAGTTCAACGGCTACATCCACCTCAAAACCATTCCCGGCGCTTCGGAAGACCTCATCAAGGAAGCCGGCCTGTACGCCGACCGCTTGAGCGTCAACATTGAGCTGCCCTCGGAGCTGAGCCTGCAGGCGCTGGCCCCGGAAAAGAACTACGCCGAGATTCTGACCCCGATGAGCCAGATTCAGAGCAACGTGGCCCAGAACCGCGAGGAGCGGGAGCTGTTTCGCAAGGCCCCGCAGTTTGCGCCGGCCGGCCAAACCACCCAACTCGTGGTGGGCGCCTCGCCCGAAACCGACCACCAGATCATCAAGCTCGCCGACGGCCTCTACAAGGGCTACGGCCTCAAGCGCGTGTACTACTCCGGGTACGTGCCCGTGAGCGGCGACGCGCGCCTGCCGCAGGTGGTGCAGCCGCCGCTCATGCGCGAGCATCGCCTCTACCAGTCGGACTGGCTGATGCGCTTCTACGGCTTCGATGCCGACGAAATCCTCGACCCCCAGCACCCGCACCTCGACCTGGAAATCGACCCGAAGCTGGCCTGGGCCCTGCGCCACCGGCACGTGTTTCCGGTCGACGTGAACACGGCCGACTACGAGCTGATTCTGCGCGTGCCGGGCATCGGTATGAAGTCCGCGAAGCGCATCGTGGCGGCCCGCCGCTTCGCCCCGCTCACCCTCGACCACCTGCACAAGTTCGGGGTGGTGCTGCGCCGGGCGCGCTACTTCATCACCTGCCGCGGCATGGCCCTGGAAAAGCGCGAGTACGACGAGCAGACCGTGCGCCGCAAAATCCTCTACGGCGACGGGCAGACGCGCTCGTCCCTGGTCAAGCGCCAGCTCGACCTGTTCGCGCCGGAGCCCACCATCGTCACCGCGCCCGATCTGGTGTCGCCCCAGCTCGACCTCTTTCGCCAGGCCGGCTAACCCTTCCCAACCTCTTCTCTCAACACCGACATGACTATTTCCCACCGCGACCTGCCCGCCCTGCCGCTCGAAGCCGGTGAGCAACCCGATAAAGTGGCGCGCATGGCCTGCTGCTGCCGCCTCTCCGACCTGCTGCCGCTGGTGCGCCAGCAGCTGCAGGCCCGCCGCGAGCAGCTGGCCGCCCAGCAGCGTCCCGCCGAGGCCGCGTAAGCGCCATCAAGTGCGTGCGCCTCAACCTGTTGCCGCCGCCGCGGTATAGGGACTATGGACTACGCATTGGAAGACCACTACGCCGATACCAACGGCGTGCGCCTGCACGTGGTGCAGTGCGGACCGCCCGAGGGGCCTTTGGTCGTGCTGCTGCACGGCTTCCCGGAATTCTGGTACGGCTGGCGCCGGCAGCTGCCGGCCCTGGCTGCCGCGGGCTACCGCGTGTGGGCCCCCGACCAGCGCGGCTACAACCTCTCGGCCAAGCCCCGGCGCGTGGCCGAGTACGCGGTGCCGCAGCTGGTGGCCGACGTGGTGGGCTTGCTCGAGGCGGCCGGCCGGCATCAGGCCAGCATCGTCGGGCACGACTGGGGCGGCATCGTGGCGTGGCATCTGGCCATGCAACACCCCGAACGCGTGGCGCGGGCCGTCATTCTGAACGTGCCGCACCCGGCCGTGTTTGGGCGTGCCCTGCGCCGCAGCGGGCGCCAGCGCCGCAAAAGCTGGTACGCGTTCTTTTTTCAGCTGCCGTGGCTGCCCGAGCGGCTGGCGCGGCTGGGCCGCTGGTGGGCCGGCCGCAAAACCCTGGTGGGCACCAGCCGGCGCGGTACGTTCAGCGAAGCGGATTTGCGCCGCTACCAGGAAGCGTGGGGCCAGCCGGGCGCCATGCGCAGCATGATTCACTGGTATAGGGCCGCCGCCCGCTCCGGCCGCCAGAGCGCCCGCAACGGCCGTGTGACGGTGCCCTTGCAGCTCATCTGGGGCCGCCGCGACGCCTTTCTGGAAGCGCGCATGGCCGAGGAAAGCCTCAAGTACTGCGACCAGGGCTGGCTGACGTACTTCGACAAGGCCACCCATTGGGTACACCACGAGGAAGCGGAGCGGGTGAATGAACTGTTACTGGAGTTTCTGGCCGACGCGCTGCCCCACGGGGAAGGGGCAGCCTTCGGGGAAGCTAAGCACCAGTGAACGGCACCGGAGACTGATCTGCTCGGTTCCACCGTTTTCACCCGCCCGGCCCGCACGGCGTCGTGGTGGGGCACCTCCATTTGTCCGACAAGCCTGACCACACCGCTTGCATTACCTGCTCTTCTCTTGAAAAAGCCGCGCATTACTTCTCTGCAACGCCGGGCACCGGGCCTGCCGGCGCAGCCAGCCGTTACGTCGCTGCGGCGGGGCGGGGCCCTGCCGCCCCGCTTCGACGCGGCCGCCCGCTTCACCTACGACGGCTCCTTCGACGGGCTGCTGTCGGTGCTGCTGGCCTGCTGGGAGCGGCGTCTCTGGCCCGAAGCCATTGAGCAGGAAGGCAGCGCGCAGGGCGGCCTCTTCAGCGAAACGCACTTCGTGCCCACCGACGAAGCGCAGGCGCGGCGCGTGTGGGAGGGGCTGCTGCGGCACATGCCCGGCGAGGCGCGTACCAATCTGTACAAAGCCTTCCTGTCGGAACGCCCCGATCGGGAGCTGCTCATCTTTCGCTACGTGCAGCTGGCCATCGAGGCCGGCGGGGCCGACATCAGCGAAAACTTCGGCAACGACACGGTGCGCGCCCTGGCCGACGTGACCAAGCAGCTGTTTCGCGAGAAGCACCGCATGGAGGCCTTCGTGCGCTTCGAACGAACCCAGGACGGCCTGTTTCATGCCAGTATCGAGCCCGATTTTGACGTGCTGCCGCTCATCGCCGAGCATTTTACCAAGCGCTACGCCGACCAGCGCTGGCTGATCTTCGACCGCCGCCGCCGCTACGGACTTTACTATGATTTGCAGCGCACCGACGTGGTGAGTTTCGACGGGGCCGTGGAGGCCGTGGCGGCGGGCAGCAGCGCCGTATCGGCGGCCGTGCTCGACGAGCGGGAGCCGCTGTTTCAGGTACTTTGGCAGGCCTACTTCGACCACGTGAACATCCCGGAGCGCCGAAACGTGAAGCTGCACCGCCGCCACATGCCCAAGCGCTACTGGAAGTACCTCACCGAAAAACAGCCCCGCGAGCGGCAGTACCGCCCCATCGATAACAAGCAAGGCCCCGCCGCGCCAGAAAATTCCGGACCGGGCAAGCACTAAGGAAGACGTGGCGCGGCTCGCACGGCGGCAGGGCCCGGCAGAACGATTCAGGCCACTTCGGGCAAGAACCAACCAGGCCCCAAGCCGCGACGCGCGCGTGGCCGGGGCGGCTTAGGGCTTGGGCGTTAGCAAGCGCCAACTCGGCTGAAACCCTCGCGTCTCCGTATGCAACAGGCACCCCATGGCCGCCGCATGCTGCGGTGGCCGCCCTAGTTGCCGCGAAGGAATGTGGATAGTCCGAATCGCGCTGTCGCGCCCGTACACCTTCATTGTCATGGCCCTGCTCATCGTGGCCGGGGGCATAGCCACCATCCTGACGATGGCCATCGACATTTTTCCAGAGGTGAACATCCCGGTGGTGGGCGTGGTGTGGCGCTACGAGGGCATGAGCGCCGAAGAGATGAACAAGCGCGTGCTGAACGTGAACCAGCGCGTGTACACCACCACCGTCAACAACATTGAGCACCTGGAGTCGCGTGCCATCAAGGGCGTGGGACTGATCAAGGTGTTTTTTCAGTCGGGTACCGACCCCGATGCCGGCGTCGCGCAGCTGACGGCTATCACGGCCACGCTCATCCGCGGGCTGCCCGAGGGCATCGGGGCCCCGCTGATCATCCGCTACTCGGCCTCCAACGTGCCCATTGCCCAGGCCAGCCTCAGCTCCGAGAGCCTGGGCGAAGCCGACCTCTACGATGCCAGCAGCTCGTTTATCCGCCCGGGGCTGGCCGTGGTCAAGGGCGCCTCGCTGCTGGTGCCCAACGGTGGCCGCCGCAAGCAGATCATGGTCGACCTCGACCCCGAAGCCCTGGCCGGCAAGGGCCTCTCGGGCAACGACGTGGTCAATACCCTGGTCAGCCAGAACGTGATTTTGCCGGCGGGGGTGGCCAAAATCGGCGACCGGGAGTACGACGTGCGCCTGAACAGCAGCCCCGAGCTGGTGCAGTCGCTCAACGATTTGCCCATCAAGACCGTCAACGGCGTGCCGGTGTACATCCGCGACGTGGCCTTCGTGCACGAAGGCGCGGCCGTGCAAAGCAACCTGGTGCGCCAGGACGGCAAACGCACGGCGGTGATTCCCATCCTGAAAAGTGGCCTGGCCAGCACGCTGGACGTCATCAATGGCATCAAACGGGAGCTGCCGCAGGTGCTGAACACGGCCCCGCCGGGCCTCGACGTGAAGTTGCTCTTCGACCAATCGTTTTTTGTGCGCTCGGCCATCACGGGCGTGGTCATCGAGGGGCTGACAGCGGCGGCGCTGACGGGCGTGATGATCCTGCTGTTTTTGGGTTCGTGGCGCTCCACAGGCATGATTACGCTCTCCATTCCGTTGGCCGCGCTGCTCACCATCATCATCCTGAACGGGCTCGGGCAAACGCTCAACATCATGACCCTGAGTGGGCTGGCCATGAGCATCGGCAACCTGGTGGACGACGCGACGGTGGAGGTGGAAAACCTGCACCGCAACATGAGCATGGGCAAGGGCGTGAAAAAGTCCATCCTCGACAGCGCCAGCGAAGTGGCCCTGCCCGCGCTGGTGTCCACGCTGGGCCTAGCCATTGTGTTCGTGCCGATTTTTTTTCTGACGGGCGTGGCCGCCGACATTTTCACCCCGCTGGCCACCACGGTGATTATCGTGCTCTTCGTCTCCTACCTGCTCTCGCGCACCTTGCTGCCGACTATGGCCTCGGTGTTTATGCGTAAGGAGCTGCCCATCTACCACCAGCAGGGGCCGGAACGGGTGCCCAGCCAGGAAATCCGCGACGGGCAGCCGGTGAGCAGGGCCGAGCAGGGGCTGCAGCGCCTGCGCGCCGCCGAGCAGGACAAGGAAGCCGCCCGCGACACCCCGCAGCAGGAAGCCGAGGAAGCGCCGCTGACCGATGAGGAGAAAAAGGGCGCCGAGAAAATCGAGAAAAGCTGGATCTGGCGGGTGCACCTGGGCTTCGAGAAACGTTTCAACAAGCTGCGCGACGCCTACGGGGACGCCCTGCGCTGGTCCCTGGCGCACCGCAAGCTGGTGGTCGGCTGCTTTGTGGGCCTGTTCGTGGTGTCGGCCGGTTTATACCCGTTTATCGGGCAGGACTTTTTTCCGAAGGTGGACGCGGGGCAGATCCGCCTGCACGTGCGCGCCCCCACGGGCACCCGGCTGGAGGAAACCGAGCGGCGCTTCCGGGAAGTGGAGCAGCTGATCCGGCGCGTGATTCCGGCCGAGGAGCTGGATTTGGTGTTGTCTAACATCGGCCTGCCCAACATCCCGGTGAACCTGCTGCTGAGCGACAACCCCGTCATCGGGCCCGGCGACGGGGAAATCTTAGTGGCTTTGAAGGAAAAGCACGGGCCGAGCGAAGAGTACATTGCCGAAATCCGGCGGCGGGTGAAGCAGGAGTACCCGGACCTGGAAATCTTCTTCCAGCCGGCCGACATCGTCAACCAGACGCTCAACTTCGGCCTGCCCGCGCCCATCGACGTGCAGATTACGGGCCGGTCGGTGGAGGAAAACGAGGCCCTGGCCCGGCGCCTGCAAGCCAAAATAGCGGCCGTGCCGGGCGTGGTTGACGCCTTTATCTTTCAAACCAAAGTACCCCAGCTGCGCGTCGACGTGGACCGGACCCGCGCCCAGCAGGCCGGTCTTTCGCAGAGCGACGTGGCCGACAACGTGCTGGTCAACCTGAGCTCCAGCACCCAAACCAACCCCAACCAGTGGCTCAACCCCGAGTCGGGGGTGAACTACACCGTGGCCGTGCAGACGCCGCCCAGCCGCTTGGCCACGCTCGATCAGGTGAAGAACATCGGCATTACCGGCCCGAACCAGCCCGAAGCGCAGCTGCTGGGCAACTTCGCCACCACCCGCCGCGAGCTGGCCACCGCCGTGGTCAGCGACTACGACATTCAGCGTGTGCTCGATATCTACGCCAGCGTGGAAGGCCGCGACCTGGGCGGGGTGAGCAAGGACATCCGCGACATCGTCAAGTCGGTGGAGCTGAACCTACCGGAGGGCTCATTCATCGAAGTGCGGGGGCAGGTGGAGAGCATGCGCACCTCGTTTCTGGGCCTGGGGCTGGGGCTGGTGGGCGCCATTCTGCTGCTGTACTTGCTGATGGTGGTCAATTTCCAGTCTTGGCTCACGCCGTTCATCATCATCACGGCCCTGCCGGGCGCCTTATCGGGCATGCTCTGGATGCTGTTCGTGACGCAAACCACCTTCAGCGTGCCCTCGCTGATGGGCGCCATCATGTGCATCGGCATTGCCACGGCCAACAGCATTCTGGTGGTGTCGTTTGCCAACGAGCGGATGGCCGCCGAGCCCGGGCTAAGCCCCGCCGACGCGGCCCTGGACGCGGGCTTTACCCGCCTGCGGCCGGTGCTGATGACGGCCCTGGCGGCCATTATCGGGCTGCTGCCCATGTCCCTGGCCCTGGGCGAAGGCGGCGAGCAGAATGCCCCGCTCGCCCGCGCCGTCATCGGCGGGCTGCTGCTGGCCACGTTTACCACCCTGCTGTTCGTGCCGCTGATGTACAGCATTCTAAAGAAAAAGCCGGCCGCCGCCGCGCAGCAAGCCGCCTAGTCCTGTATCGACTCCGTAGTTAGTGTTTTTGCCGCCGCATGTCCGCCGATAAGCCCGATAAACCGACCCCCGACCGCCCCGACGAAGACGACGCCCAAGCTGGGGACGCTGCGGGCCAGCAGCGCCGCCACGCGGACGAGCACGGCATCGACGACCCGAGCCCGGACGCCCATGCCGCGCCCGACCCGGTAAACCACAACGAGCCCGGGCAAGCCATCAAGGACCACATGCGCTTCGGCGAAAACCCAATTTCGCAGCAGAAAGAAGGGGAGGAGCGAGAGGGCAACGCGGACGCGGCTAAAGCAGACGCAGACGACAAGTCCGGCGAAAAAGACGCGAAATCGGCCGCAAAGAACAAGGACTCTGCAGCTGACGACAAACGGGAGAATAAGGACGCCGAGAAGCCAAAGGGCAACCCGGAAAAGCCGGCGGATTCGGAGCGGAATTCAGAGAAGACCGACGATAAGTCAGCCAACGCCGTGGATTCGGAAGACGAAAAGACCGCCGGCAACGAGTCGAAGCCGCGCAGCAAGCGGCGGTTCTGGCTGGTGGCGCTGATTGCGGGCGGCTTATTCGTGGTGTTGCTGCTGGTGGGCATTATTCCGCGCATCAAGAAAAGCCAGGAGCGGAAAAAAGCCGCCCGCGCCACCCTCATTGCCAAGCCCGTGGTGCGTGTACTGCCCGCCGTGAAAGCGCCCGACACCACCCGCCTGGAGCTGCCGGCCAACACCCGCGCCAACCGCGAAACCTACCTTTTCGCCCGCGTCGACGGCTATGTGGAGGCCTGGTACGCCGACATCGGGGCGCGGGTGCGGCGCGGGCAGCTGCTGGCCCGCATTGCCACGCCCGAGCTGGACCAGCGCGTGACCGAGGCCCGCGCCAACGCCGAGCTGGCCCGCACCAGCTACAACCGCCTGCGCAACGTGGGGCTGCCGGGCGCCATTTCGGCCCAGGAGCTGGACCAGGGCCGCGCGCAGTACGAGGCCCAGCGCGCCATTCTCAACCAGCTGCTGGCCCAGCGCGACTTTCGGCTCGTCACAGCTCCGTTCAGCGGCATCGTCACGGAGCGCAACGCGGAAGTGGGCGGGCTGATTGCGGTGAGCAACGCCGAGGGCCGCCAACTTTTCAAGCTGGAGCAAACCGACACGCTGCGGGCCTTCGTCAACGTGCCGCAGAACTTCACGCCCAGCATCCGCCGCGGCCTCATGGCTGACGTCATCGTGCCTGAATTTCCGGACAAGCCCTTCCCCGGCCGCGTCTCGCGCGACGCCGGCGCCCTGGCCCCCGACACGCGCACCCTGCTCACCGAAGTGAAAGTGCCCAACCGGCAGGAACAGCTCAAGCCCGGCGTGTTCGCCCTGGTTCGCTTCCGGGTGCCGCGCAATGCCCCGAGCGTAATTATTTCGGCCAACGCCCTGGTGCCGAGTGGGCTGGAGCCGCGCGTGGTGGTGGTGCGCAACCAGAAGGTGTACTACCAGCCCATCGTGCCCGGCCGGGACTTTGGCGACGAGGTGGAAGTAATCAAGGGCCTGAAGGGCGGGGAGCTGCTGGTCATCAACCCCAGCGAAACCCTGCGCGACGGGCTGGCCGTGGAAGTGCGCAAAGCCGAGCCCGGCAAGGACGAAAAAGGAAAGGGCAAGAAGGATAAGCCCGAAGGCCCCGAGCCGCTCTACGAGCCGGACCGCCCGCGCCAGTCCCTGCCCGTGGATAAGAAATCGGCGGGCCCTGGCCGGCCAGATGCCCAGGCGGCCCGCGGCGCCGGCAAGCCGCCAGGGGGCGAATCAGCACAAAGTAAACCCTAAAGGCCGTGCTGTTGCTCCCGTATCCATCGTCGCTCCCTAACCGCCGCCCGCGCATGAGGTCTGCCGTTTGTTTTCTGCTGGGTCTGCTGGTGGCCGCCGGGCTGCTGGGCCTAGCCGGCTGCACCCGCAGCCCGCGCTACCAGCCGCCCGCGGTGCCCCTGCCCACTACCTGGAAAACCCCAGCTGACCCGGCCGCGCCCATCGTGCCGCAGCCGCTGACCACCGCCGAAGTGCCCTCGCTGGAGCAGCCGCCGGCCCTGCCGCCGTGGTGGGAGCTGTTTGCCGACCCTGAGCTAACCGCCCTGGAAACGCAGGCGCTGGTCAACAGCCCCACCCTGCAAGCCGCCGCGGCCCGGGTGGAAGAGGCCCGCGCCAACCTGCGCATTGCCACTTCCTACCGCCTGCCCGAGCTAACCCTGGACCCGCAGGCCTACCGCACCCGCCTCTCGGGCCTACGTCCCATCCCGTTTGCCCTCGGCGACGGGGCCAACAACCCCCGCGGCGTGGTGCAAACGCAGTATTACGTGCCCCTGAACGTGAGCTACGAGGCCGACGTGTGGGGCCGGCTGCGCGGCGGGGTGCGGGCCGCCCGCGCCGAAACCCAGGCCGCCGAGGCCGACCTGCGCGCTGTGCAGCTCACCCTTACCACCGACGCGGCCACCTACTACTTTGGCCTGCGTGCCCTCGACGCCGACGCGGCCGTGCTCGACACCACCCGGCAGGACCGGCAGCGGGCCGTACAGCTCACCCAGGCGCGTTTCAAGGCAGGCGTCGACAACGAAATAGCCCTGCGCCGCGCCGAAAGCGAGCTGGCCCTGGTGGAAGCCGCGCTGCTCGATGTGCAGCGCCAGCGCGCCGGCCTGGAAGCTGCCATAGCCGCCGCCGTGGGCCAGCCGGCCAGCACCTTTGCCTTGGCCCCGCGCCCCGGCGTGCCCGGCCCGCCGCCCGCCGTGCCGGTGGCGCTGCCCGCCGCCCTGCTGGCCCGCCGCCCCGACCTGCAGCGCGCCGAACGGCAGCTGGCCGCCGCCAACGCCCGGGTGGACGTGGCCCGGCTGGCTCGCCTGCCAACCGTGTCGTTGAACGGCTACATCGGCCCGCAGAGCGCCCGGCTGGTGGATTTGCCCCGCGTCGCCGAGAACTATACCTACTATGTGGGCGGGCTCGTTTCCATCCCTCTGTTCAACGGTGGGCGTAACCGTGCCACTCAGCAAGCCGCCGAAGCGCAGTACCAAGCCCGGGCAGCCGAATACCGGCAGCGGGCCCTGTCGGCGTTTCAGGAAGTAGAAACCGCGCTGGCCGACGTGCGCTACAGCTACGAGCAACTGGCGGCCCAGCAGCGCGCCCAGCGCGCGGCTCGGGCCGCCGTACGCCTGACCAATGAGCGGTACCGCACCGGGCTGACCAATTACTTCGAGGTGGTGGACGCCAACCGCGTGAGCCTGGATGCAGCCCGCCTGCTGGTGCAAAGCCGCGGCGAGCAGCTGCGCTATACCGTGCAGCTGGTGCGGGTGCTGGGGGGCGGGTGGGAGTAAGCCTCGGCGCGGCGCCAGCCAACCGGCCGGACCCCTCCACAGCCCTAACGGGGACGACCCTAACCGGCACGCGCCGGCCCGTCCACCGGCGGGTGGAAAACAAGGATTTCGTAAGGTCTTGCGGTGCGCGCTGCGCAGCCGGCCGAGTCGCCGGCTTCCAATGCCCGGGTGGGCTATCCTTCCCTGCCGTTCAACGTGAGGTGTTAGGGGCGGCCCACAATGACCGCAATGCTGTTCAGGTAATCCGCCAACATCACCAGCCCCGAGGCATTCAGGCCCGAGCCCGAGAAAGACGGCTGCCCGGCGGCGTTGGTGGTGGCCGGGTTCCAAAGCGCCACGATGTTGGCAATGGTGGCGGAAATCCGGTTGTACTTAGGAGTCTGCTGATCGAGTGTGATGATGTACTCTTCGTTGAGCACCACGGTCGGATCGGCGTTGATCAGGTCCCGCCGGGACAGGCTGAACCGAAACGAGCTGGTCTCGGTCTGCCAGGCGTTGAAGTATGAGTAGGCTGTGTTGTCGGGGTAGTTGGTGAAAAAGGCCAGCTGCGTGGCCTCCAGCAGCGCAATATCTTCCTTGGACAATCCGCCGCCGATTTGGCTCAGCGAAACCATGGTGTACATTTCGCCGCCGCCGGCGATGCGGAAGCCTTCCACGCGCAGGGTCGCGGAGAAACGTTGGCCGGTCAGGGAGTAGATGCCGGCCACCCTGATTTCAATGCCCCGCTCGTTGTCGTCGGCGAGGTCTTGCACGGCGGTAGCTGTCGGCGCGGGCGCGATGGTCGTCTGCTCACAACCGGTAGCAAACAGGAGGCTGCCCGTTACGAGGGCAAGCCAGAGGGTAGAGGTTGGCTTTTTCATGAGAAGAAGAAAGAATGAGGTGTGCGAGTTTTTGGTACACTTCCATGGTGGATTTGGATAGTTGTCCTTGAATATCAAGAACATTCTCGGGATGAAAAAAGAATACGAAATAAAAATCACCCTGCCGATGAGCTTGCATCGGCACCTGCCCACGGGGTAGGCCACGGCCTCATCGTGCTGCCGGTAAGGGGCAGCAGGGCCCGGTGCGGCTGAAGAAAGAACCGGACGTGCGGCTGCCGGACGGCCCGCTCCGGCGGGCGCCAGCCGGGGCGCGCCGATACGCCCCCTACGCGGCGGCCCGCCCGGTGAAGCGGCCGGCGCCCAAGGCCAGCGTTACGAAGGCCAGCCCGGCCGCGCACACGCCGGGCCAGCCGCCGTGCGTCCACGCCCACCCGCCGCTGAGCGAGCCAACTGCCCCGCCGATGAAGTAGGCCGTCATGTACACCGTGTTCAGGCGGCTACGCGCCTCCGGAATCAGCGAGAACACGCGCGACTGGTTGGAAATGTGCGTGGCCTGTACCCCCACGTCAAGCAGGATAACGCCTGCGACCAGCGCCGCCACCGAAGTGCTGCCCAGAAACATAATCACGTAGGCCAGCACCGCCAGCCCGATGCCGATGCGAATGGCGTAATCGGGGCCGCGGGTGTCGGCGGTACGGCCCGCCAACGGCGCAGCCAGCGCCCCGCAGGCGCCAATGAGGCCAAAGAAGCCGGCCACGTCGCTGCGGTAGTGGTAGGGCGGGCCTTCGAGCAGGAATACCAGCGTCGTCCAGAACACGCTGAAGCCGGCAAACATGGCCGCCCCAATAAGGGCAGACCGGCGCAGCGCGGGCAGGGTGCGGGTGAGCGTCAGCAATGACTTCATCAGCGACCCGTACGTGCCGGTAAAGGCCGGCCGGTCGGTGGGCAGGCGCCAGGCCAGCACGGCCGCCAGCACTACCATGGCGGCCGCCCCGCCGCCAAACACGGTGCGCCACCCTAAATGGGCGCCCACGTAGCCGCTCACGGTGCGCGAGAGCAGAATCCCGATCAGCAGCCCGCTCATGATGCGGCCCACGATGCGGCCGCGGGCTGCGGCGGGCGCCAGGTGGGCGGCCATGGGCAGCAGCAGCTGCGGCACGGCCGAACACACGCCGATCAGCAGGCTGGCGCCCAGCAACACCCCGAAGCTGGGTGCCCAGGCTGCGGCAGCCATGCACAGGGCCGCCCCGAACTGCATGCCCAGGATCAGGCGCTTGCGCTCCAGCTTGTCGCCGAGCGGTACCACCAGCAACATGCACAGCGTGTAGCCCACTTGCGTGACGGTGGCAATGAGGCTGGCCCGGCCGCTGGGAATGCCGAAGGTGCGGCCGATTTCGCCCAGCAGCGGCTGGTTGTAGTAGATGTTGGCCACCACCAGCGCGCAGGTCACCGACATAAGCCAGACCAGGCTGCTGCTGAGCGGTGGAGCAGCGGGTGCCGCGGATAAGGGTTGCTTGTGTGCTTCGGCCATAGGCTGCCTGTAGGGCGGGAATGATACGTACGGGTAACAAGGCTGCCGGACAATCCGCTGCGGCTTGGGTGGGCGTCGCCCGAAACGACTGCTGCGGGTGCCACGGCCGGCAGCAGGTTAATGGTAGGCATGCGCCACAAATTATTGGCGGCTACGTTTGAACACCCATGAGCCGAGGTTTTGTAAAAGAAGACGACTCGCAACAGCCGCCCATCATACCCCCCCGGGCAGCCCTGCCCCCAAACACGCCCAACTACGTCACGCCGCGGGGACTGGAGCTGCTGCGCGAGGAATTGGAGGCGCTGGAAGCCGAGCGCGCCCAGGTGGAGGCCAACCGCGACAACGACACGGACCGCACCCGGCAGCTGAGCCTGCTCAACGGCCGGCTCAGCTTGCTCAGCGCCCGCATTGCCAGCGCCAAGGTGGTGGACCCGCGCCAGCAGCCAGCCGACGAAATCCGCTTCGGAGCGACGGTAACGCTGCGCACCCGCAGCGGGGGCAAGCCGGGTACGGAGCGGCGCTTCACCATCGTGGGCGTGGACGAGGCCTCCGTGGCCGAGGGTAAAGTGGCCTTTGTGGCGCCCATTGCGCGGGCGGTGCTCGGCGCCAAGCTGGGGCAAACCGTGCCGCTGCACCTGGGCACGCGCGAGGAAACCGTGGAGGTGACCGGTATCAGCTACGGCGGCTAGCGGCGGGTCCGGGGATTTGGGCGCCCGGCGTAGCTTTGCCCGTGGGGCCGCTTTCGCCCCGTGTGTAGCCCATGATTGTTTACAAGTCAAGTGACTGGTGGGACGCTTTCCGCCACCTGCACAAGTCGTCCATCATCCGCAAGCTGCTGCACCGGGTGCTGCTCTCGGGGCTTTACGGCACGGCCGTGGCCATCTTGGGGCGCGGGGTAATGCAGGTAAAGTTCACCGTCGACCCGCAGTATTTCTCGCTGCTGGGCATCCTGCTCAGCCTGCTGCTGGCTTTCCGCACCAACACCGCCTACGACCGGTTCTGGGAAGGCCGTCGGCAATGGGGGCAGCTCATCAACAACTGCCGCAACCTGGCCGTGCTGCTGCACGCGCGCCTGCCCGCCACCGACCACGTCAACCGTTTTCACCTCGCCAAGCTGCTTTCCAACTTCCCGATGGCCCTCGACGGCCACCTGCGCGGGGGCGTGCGCTTTGAAAAGCTGGAAGACCTGGGCCCCGAATTCATGGAGGGGCTGCGCCAATCCGGGCATGTGCCCTCCCTGCTGGCAGCCACCCTGCAGGAGTTTTACGAGGACTTGCTGCGCCAAGACCTGATTTTGCCGGTGCACCTGCTGGCCATTCAGCGCCACCACGAGGCCCTGCTGGACGTGACCGGCGCCTGCGAACGGATTCAGAGAACCCCCATTCCGTTCTCCTACAGCTTTTTCATCAAGGCCTTCATCACGGTGTTTCTGGTGGTGATGCCGCTGGTACTGCTCTCCACGTACGGCTACTTTATGGTGCCCATCACCATGTTCGGGGCCTTCGCCCTGCTGGGCGTGGAAATGATCGGCGACGAAATCGAGGACCCTTTCGGCAAGGACAGCAACGACCTGCCGCTGACCCAGATGGCCAACCGCATCCGGGTGAACGTGCACGAAATATTAGGTGTGAAGCTGGCCGAAGAGAAAATAGCCATTGCCGACGCGCCCTACAGCGTGGTGTTTTGACCGACCCCAGGTGACAGGAACGGTCGTGTACTTGAGCAGGTCAATAGGTGGGGCGTTGTGGCAGCCGCGCCACGTCGATGATGCCGCCGCTACCGTTGAGCCGGCGCAGCGCGTGGATGCTGGCTGCATCGAACTCGTGGACGCTGAGCAGCGCGTCGAGTAGCCGGTGCTGCCGGGCTTTTTCGGCCTGCATAAACATGTCGGCGGCCACCGTGGCGTCGAAACCGCGCTGGTCGGGGCTGAGCCGGCGGTATTCCTGCACGAACAGCTCCACGCTGTCCAGGGTGGCGGTGGCGCCGTTGCTGATGTGCGTTTCCTGCTGATCGACGAGGAACTGCAGCGCCTCGTGCAGGGCGATGCAGGCGTCCAGCGCAAACGACGTCAGCGGGTGGTCAAATTCGGCCAGCGCCGGCGTGACCAGCTCCAGCTTTTCGAGCAGCGAAGCGGCCTCCGACCGGTGAAACTCGCCCAGGCCGGAGTTGTAGAGCAGCTCCACGCCGCGCTCGTACACGGCCGGGCTGCCCCAGCCTACAGCTTGGCAAAACGCCTCGTACTGCGGCAGCAGCCGCTCGCAGAGCAGGCCGGCAAACACGGCTTTCTGCTTGTCCGATAAGCTATAAATCAGGGTGTCGAGGTCGTCGGCCATGCCGCAAAGCTAGCCCGGATCAGCCGATGACGCCCTGCTGCTTTTTGTAGAGGCCCGGCGTAAGGCCTTCGTGCTTGCGAAACAGCTTCTGGAAGTAGGCCGGGTTGTTGAAGCCGGCGCGGTAGCACACCTCGGCCACGGTGCTCAGCGGGTGGCGCAGCAGGCGCTTGGCCTCCTTCAGCCGCTCCTGAATGATGTACTCCACCGGCGTGAGGCCAAACTCGCGCTTGAACAGGCGGAAAAACGTGGCCTTGCTCATGCAGGCCATTTCGCTGAGCTTCTCCACCGGCAGGGGTTCGGCCAGGTTGCGCTTGATGTACTGCACCACGTGGGCGAAGCGGTGGGAGGTCAGGTGCTGAGCGTAATGGTCGAAAATGAGCTTGCGGGCCTGCGTCTGCATCAGGCGCACCAGCAGCTCCTGCAGGGTGAAGCCGGCCAGCACGTCCTTGGCGCCGGTATCCTCCTGCGACACGCGGATGATGCGCTCCAGCGTGCCCGTCAGCTCAGGCGTGTTGTGCAGGTGGGCGTAATCACGGTCGTCCAGTTGCCAGGGCTGGTGCTCCTCCACGCGCGGGTACCGCTCGTTCAGCAAATCGATGGTCGCGCGGATGGTGTCGGCCGGAATGGCCACCGCCAAGCACTGGGTCGGGTTCTGCTCGTCGGCCTCCGGAAAGTCGATTTCCATGGTCTGCTGCTCGCCCACGATGACCGACTCGCCTGGCAGGTACTCAAACGCCTCGCGGCCCGGCAGGTGCATCACCTTTTTGCCGCGCAGCATGGTGGTCAGCACCAAGGAACCCAGGTTCAGGGGCACGCGGGCAGCCTGCTGGTGCGTTTCGAAGATGTTTAGCTCGAAGGCGTTGAGCGAGTACACCGTGCGGTGCTCGACCAGCGTCGTCAGGTCGGCTGGGCGGTTCAGGGCGATGGGCGTGGGCAAGAGGGTTCGGCTCATGGGGGCGGGGGGTAAGCCAGAAACGAAAACGCGGACTCCTAATTTAGGTAACCAACCCGAAAGCAGGCACTTGGTTGCGCCGGCCGGGCCGGCGTACGGGCCGAAGCGGGGCAAGCTAAGGGCAGTGGTGGGCGGAATTACGCTCATTTATGTCCGGTGAGCAAGTACTTACTAAGTTGCGACAATCGGTGAGTTTGTTGAGAGGATAAGACAGCGTTTTGGAGCAGAATACAGGGAGATTGGGCTATCGAAACCACAACCCATTCCCATCCGCATGGAAACGCTAGAAAGAACCTCCACCCTGGTTGCCCGCCCCCAGTTCAAGGACCACTACGACAACTTCATCGGCGGCAAGTGGGTAGCACCCGTCAAAGGACAGTACTTCGATAACCTGTCGCCCATCGACGGCAAGGCCTTCACGAAGGTGGCGCGCTCCACCAAGGAGGACATCGAGTTGGCCCTCGACGCGGCGCACGAGGCCTTCAAGACCTGGAAGCACGCCTCGGCCACCACGCGCAGCAACATTCTGCTCAAGATTGCCGACATCATCGAGCAAAACCTGGAGCACTTGGCGGCCGTGGAGTGCGTGGAAAACGGCAAAGCCATCCGGGAGTGCCTCGCGGCCGATCTGCCGCTGGCCGTCGACCACTTCCGCTACTTCGCCGGCGTAATTCGGGCCGAAGAAGGCTCCGTGTCGGAGCTCGACGAGACGACCGTGTCCTTGAACGTGCACGAGCCCATCGGGGTGGTGGGGCAGATCATTCCGTGGAACTTCCCGCTGCTGATGGCCACCTGGAAAATCGCGCCCGCGCTGGCCGCCGGCTGCTGCGTGGTGGTAAAGCCCGCCGAGCAGACGCCCGCCTCCATCATGGTGCTCATGGAGCTGATTCAGGACGTGGTGCCGGCCGGGGTGCTCAACGTCGTGAACGGCTTCGGACTGGAAGCGGGCAAGCCGCTGGCCTCGTCGCCGCGCATCAACAAGGTGGCCTTCACCGGCGAGACGACCACCGGCCGCCTCATCATGCAGTACGCCTCCGAAAACATCATTCCGGTGACCATGGAGTTGGGCGGCAAGTCGCCGAACATCTTCTTCAAGTCGGTGATGGACGCCGACGACGACTACCTCGACAAGGCCGTGGAAGGCGCCGTGATGTTTGCCCTGAACCAGGGCGAGGTGTGCACCTGCCCCTCGCGCATGCTGGTGCACGAAGACATCTACGACGAGTTCATGGAGCGCGTCATTGCCCGGGTGAAGGCCATCAAGCTCGGCAACCCGCTCGACAAGGAAACCATGATGGGCGCGCAGGCCTCGAACGACCAGTTCGAGAAAATCCTGAGCTACCTGGAAATCGGCAAGGCCGAGGGCGCCGAGGTGCTGGTGGGCGGCGACGCCTACGCCCAGGAAGACGGGGCGCTGGCCGAGGGCTACTACATCCAGCCGACCATTTTCCGGGGCCACAACAAGATGCGCATCTTCCAGGAGGAAATTTTCGGACCGGTCGTGTCCGTGACCACCTTCAAGACCACCGAGGAAGCCATAGCCATGGCCAACGACACGCTCTACGGCCTCGGCGCGGGCGTGTGGACGCGCGACGCGCACGAGCTGTACCAGGTACCGCGCGCCATCGAAGCGGGCCGCGTGTGGGTCAACTGCTACCACCATTACCCGGCCGGCGCGCCCTTCGGCGGCTACCACAAGTCGGGCTTCGGGCGGGAGAATCACAAGATGATGCTCAACCACTACCGCCAGAACAAGAACATGCTCATCAGCTACAGCCAGCAGAAGCTGGGCTTCTTCTAATGGTGATTTAGTGATTTAGCGACTCAGCGAAATTCAGAACGGCACTTCACTAAGTCACTAAATCACCACCTCACACAGCGCGTGGGGGCGCGCTGTTACCGGTCGGGGCCAGGGTGCGCGTCAAATTCCGTGGGGACGCACCCGGCCCGGCCGGTAAAACGCCCCGCGTTGCTTGTTTCGCGTGCTGCCGCCGCAGGCCGCGCCGTGCCGCTTCCCGTGGCGGTGGCGCGGCCTGTTGCGCATTGAACAGCCCATAAGTGCCTGCTGCCATCTCAACCCACCTGAACCCATGCCAATGCCTGAACCTACCCCCCGCGTGCTCGTGACCACGGCCGCCGAAGCCACCATCGACGTGCTGCGCGAGGCGCACGGCCCGCTGATGTTTCACCAGAGCGGCGGCTGCTGCGACGGGTCGTCGCCCATGTGCTTCCCGGCCGGGGAGTTCAAGGTCGGCAGCAACGATGTGTGGCTGGGCCGCATCCACGGCTGCGACTTTTTCATGAGCAGCGCGCAGTTCGAATACTGGAAGCACACCCAGCTGACCGTCGACGTGACCAAGGGCCGCGGCGCGAGCTTTTCGCTGGAAATCCCGCTGGGCGTGCGCTTTCTGATTCGCTCCCGGCTGTTTACCGAGCAGGAAGAGCAGCACATGGCCCCGGTGTACGACGGGGAGGAGTACCCGCAGGGAAGCGAGGAGTAGGCTCAGCGGAGAGTTTAAAAGCTGTGCCGCGGCTTCTTCGCTCTCAAAACGCTCCGCAATAGCTGTGTACATACCGGCCAAGGTGCTAAAACGCGAAACGCCCCGATGACTCCGGTCATCGGGGCGTTTCGCGTCGCAAAGCGGCGGACAATTACTTCGCTTTCACCGGCAGGCCTTCGAGCTGCGCGTAGCTGAGCTTCCAGAGGCCCTTGGGGTTCTTTTTCCAGAGCAGGATAAAGTTGCCTTCGCCTTCGCCGGCGGGCTGGCCAGGGCCGGCGGGCAGCACGTCTACCGAGTAGGTGCCGCCTTCGTAGGCCGTGGTCGCGTCGTTGCCGGAGCTGACCACGCGCAGGCGCAGGTCCTCGATGGTGCCCATCGTGGCGCGGACCCACTTATCGGACACCTCCGACTTGCCCTGGTAGTGGGCTTCGCCCTGCAGGAAGTGCACGTCGTCGGCCAGCAAAGTATCCAGCTGAATGGCGTTGCGCGAGTTCCAGGCGCTGATGAACTGCTGGTTGAGGGTCTGCACGTTCACAGCCGGGGTTTCGGCGGTTTTGGTACACGCCGCGGCGAGGGCGGAAGCAAGCAGAACGGATGCAAATGCTTTCATGGAACGGGTTTGGTTGGGGTAGGGAAAGCGAAAACCCAAGCCCGAAGGCCTGGGTTTTCGGGGGAAGATAGCAGCGGGCTGCTTACCAGCTCTTACGACGTACTTCCGAAGAAGCGTACGGGGTCGAACGGTCGCCGTAGGAGTTGTTCGGCAGGTAAGCGCCAGCCATCGTGTTGCTGGTGTTGTAGAGCATGGCCGGGGTGCCAGCGGCGGCAAAACCGGTGGCCATAGCCGGATACTGGCCCTGGGGCTGCAAGGCCTGCTGCTGCGGCAGCTGACCAGCCTGGGCCAGAGCGGCTTTCTGCTCGGCGGCCTCGGCGCGGCGGGCCAGGGCGTTGCGCTCGGCACGGGCGGCGGCGGCGCTGCGCTCGGCGCGGGCGGCGCGGTTGGCGGCGGCTACGCGGGCGGCCTCGGCGGCCTGGGCTTTCTTCTTGTTCTGGATGTTGCGGCCGATCATGTAACCGGTACCGGCACCAGCGGCGGCCCCTACTGCGCCACCCACCACGCGGTTGCGCTTGTGGATGATGGCACCGGCAGCGGCGCCACCGAGGCCACCGATGATGGCGCCTTTGGCCTGCGGGCTTACTTTACCATCCTGGGCCTGCACCGAAACCGACTGCATCAGAATCACCAGGGCCAGCATCAGGCTGAAGATATACGGGAGCTTTTTCATGGCTGTGTCTCAATTAAAGGTTCGGCGAACCAGTACCAAAATTTGTTTCCGAGTTCTGTTTGGTGTTTTGCAAGCACTGTGCCAAAACCGGATACACAACCCTAAACTGAGGCGGTGGAAAGAAGGTTACACAGCGCCCAAAGCTGGTGCATTAGCAACATTGGATATTGCCAAAAAGCCCCTGAAAACGCATTTGCAGGGGCTTTTTGGCGAAGGAAATGGCCGGTTGAAATATTTTATCGGGTCAGCCAGCCGCCGGCATCCAGCCAGTTCTGCAGACGGCCCATCCAGTCGTCCTTGGTGGTCTTGTTGTGCAGCCCGAAGCCGTGGCCGCCCTGCGGGTACAGGTGCATTTCCACCGGCACGCCGTGGTGCAGGCAGGCCTCGTAGAAGCGCAGGCTGTTCTGCACCTTCACGGTCTTGTCGTCGGCGGCGTGCACCAGGAAGGTGGGTGGCGTCTGGGGCGTCACCTGCAGCTCGTTGGAGTACAGCCGGATCTGCTCGGCAGCGGGTGCCGGGCCCAGCAGGTTGGTGCGCGAGCCGGCGTGCATCAGGCTGTCGGAAAAGCTGATGACGGGGTAAAGCAGTACCTGAAAGTCGGGGCGCACGGAAATGTTGTCCTTCGGCGCCCCGAGCGGCTGGGCGAAGTGCGTGCCGGCCGTGCTGGCCAGGTGCCCGCCGGCCGAAAAACCCAGGATGCCGACGCGCGCCGGGTTCACGCCGAACTCGGCCGCCCGCTGCCGCACCAGGCGCAGGGCCTGTTGGGCATCCAGCAGCGGAGCCGTGGTTTTGTCGGGCTGGGTTTGCTCGTTGGGCAGGCGGTACTTCAGCACGAAGGCCGTGATGCCCATTTCGGTAAGCCGCCGGGCCACGTCGTAGCCCTCGTGGTCGATGGAAAGGCGGGCGTAGCCGCCGCCGGGGCACACCACCACGGCCGTGCCGTTGGCTTTGTCCCTGGGGGCCCGAAACACCGTCAGCGTGGGCTGCACCACGTTGGAGATGCGCACGCCGCCGTTGGCCAGCGTCACGCTGGTTTCCTTTACCTCGCTGGGCTTGGAGTTGGGCACGGTGCCCACGTACAGCGGCTCCACGCTCTGGGCCGAAAGCCGCGTAGCCGATACCGCGCAAACAACGAAAGCAGAAAGCAGAAGGCGCATAACGAGTCGCATTACCTGCCGAAGATAGCGGAGTGCGTTTCAACTGAATGTGCCGCGCCCGCGAAGCCCAACTGGGCGCGGCCGGCTGCGTATGCAGCCGCAGTTTCCCGTTGTGCCCGCATGCGCCTTTCCGCCCCGTCTCCGCTCGTCGAGCTTTCCTACCGCCCCGATCTGCACATTCTGGTAGTCCGCTGGCTGAGCGCCACCACCGACGATGAGATTCGCCGCCTTTTCCATCACCTGGAGCAGGTGGACGCGCACCAGTGCCGCTACTGGCTGCTCGACGCGCGCCGCCGGCCCAGCTCCAGCCCGGTGGTCACGCGCTGGGTGTTCGACGAGTTTGCGCCCCAGACCGCGCACCGCCTGGGCGGGCGCCTGTACTTCAGCTACCTCGTGTCGCCCCTGCACCTCGTGGATGCCGAGAGCCTGCGCCGTACCGAGCTGG
This sequence comes from Hymenobacter coalescens, assembly GCF_054783195.1. Lineage (NCBI taxonomy): Bacteria > Pseudomonadati > Bacteroidota > Cytophagia > Cytophagales > Hymenobacteraceae > Hymenobacter > Hymenobacter coalescens. The sequence goes on from NZ_BAAGRA010000016.1 coordinate 325,782, forward strand.
CCGACGACGACCCGCTGCCCTACAGGCTGCACTACGCCAGCCAGGAAGGCGAAGCCACCGAGTGGCTACTCACGGCCCAGCGCCGCGAAGCCGCGCTGCAAGGCGTAGGCCCGGACGGCGGCGGTTGGTAGCTGGCGCAGCACTGCTGCCGTAGGGTTTCGGCACGTAGCCCGGGCAGGCGCCGCGGCCGCTTGGGCGGCGCACCGGCACACATCCTGGTCGGCCTCTACAGGTGCTCCACCAGCACCTGCACGTTGGTGTTGCGGCCGTGGTCGTCGGCGCAGGATATCTTCAACAGGCCGGCGGCGGGGCGGATGAACACGGCCTCGGTGGGCGCGGCGGCCCGCACAAACTGGTCGTTGGCGTACCAGTACACCTGCCGCACGTCGCTCCAGGCGGCGCAGCGCAGCTGCAGCTGCTGCGAGTCGTGGCGGTCGAGCACGTACTCGGCGTTAGGCGTGGGCGAGAGAATGCGCGGGGCCTGATCGGGCGCGGCGTCGGCGGCGCGCACCAAGGTGCAAGCTGGGTTGTGCGGGGGGCGCACGGCGTGGGGCAGGCCCTGCGCGGCCTTGAAGGCCAGTACTTCGGGCGAGAAATTGGGGAAGAGTACCCGCCGGTAGCCCGCCGCGGGCAGGCAGGCGCGGCAATAGCTCACGGCCCCGTCGGCGGCCACAAACACCTCCTGCTGATGCTCGCAGCGGCGCACGTCCGACACGCCGGGCAGAAAGTAATCCATGACCTGGTCGGGGCAGTGCGCGCCCGGGACCTGCCCGCTAACGGGGCACACGAGGCGAAAGTCGAGGCCGGCGGGCGGGGCGTACCACTCGCCGCCGTCGTTGTAGCTCAGCGCGTTGAACAGGTCGAAGAGCAGGGGCGTGGCCACGTCGGTGCCGGTGAGGGCGGGGGCGCCCTGCCCGGTAAAGTTGCCCACCCACACCCCGATGGTGTAGTGGCGGTTGTAGCCGATGCTCCACGCGTCGCGGCGGCCGTAGCTGGTGCCGGTTTTCCAGGCAATGCGCGGCAGGCGCAGCGAGTTTTCGTAGCCCACGGGCAAATCGGGCCGCACGAGCTGGGAAAGAATATCGGTGACGAGAAACGCGGCCGATTCGGACACTAGTTGGGCTGGCGCCGTCGCGGCGCGACCCGGTTGGGTCAGGTGCAGGGGCTCGTAGCGGCCGCCGGTGGCCAGCGTGGCGTACAGGCCCGTCAGCTCTTCCAGCGTGGCACCGCAGCCGCCCAGGATGGTGCTCAGGCCCAGCTGCGGCGCCTGCCGGGCCACGGTGCGGAAGCCCGCCCGCTGCAGCTGCCCGGTGAAGTGGCCCACGCCCACCTGCTGCAGCACGTGCACGGCCGGGATGTTGAGCGAGTACGCCAGGGAGCGTTCCAGCGTCACCTCGCCGTTGCAGCGCTTGTCGAAGTTTTCGGGCCGGAAGCCGCCGAAGCTGGTGGGCACGTCGGGCAGCACCCGCTTGGGCGTGACCAGACCGCGGTCCAGGGCCACGGCATACAGGAAGGGCTTCAGCGTACTGCCCGGCGAGCGGATGGCCCGAATGCCGTCGACCTGGCCCTGGGCGGCCGCGTCGCCAAAGTCGGCTGAGCCCACGTAGGCTTCCACGGCGCGGGTGCGGTTATTCACCACCAGCACGGCCGCCTGGCTGATGCCCAGCGGCGCGAGGCGGCGCACGTACTGCCGGGTCAGGTCCTCGGCTTTGGCCTGCTTGCCCCGCACCAGCGTGGAGTAAAGCCCGCCGGCCGACGCGCTGGCGGCCCGGCCCGTGGCCGGCTGCCGGTACCATTCCTGCACCAGCCGGCGCGAGAGGTGGGGCGCCAGCTGCGGCGCGGCGCGGCGGCGGGCCAGCAAGGGCTCCAGCAGCGCGTTTTCGATGTCTTTGGCCGGAAACACGCCGCGGGAGCCCAGCCGGCGCAGCCACGCGTTGCGGGCCCGCAGCAGGCGGGCGTTGTGGCGGTCGGGAGCCAGGCCGGTGGGGTTGTTGGGCACCACCGTCAGCGTGACCGTCTGGGCCAGCGACAGGTAGTGCGGGGGCTGGCCGTAGTACAGCAGCGCGGCCGACTTGACGCCCTCCACGTTCGAGCCGTAGGGCACCAGGTTCAGGTACAGCTGCAGAATCTCGTCCTTGGAGTAATGCGCCTCCAGCTGCAGGGCCCGCAGCATTTCCTGCAGCTTGCCGCCCAGGGTGCGCTGTTTGGGCTCCAGCAGCCGGGCCACCTGCATGGTGATGGTGCTGGCCCCGGTGCGCCGGCCCGTGCCCCGCAGGTTGCGACCGGCCGCCTGGAGAAGCGCCACCGGGTTGATGCCGGGGTGGTAGTAAAACCACCGGTCTTCCTTGGCAATCAGCGCCCGGCGCAGGGTGGGGGTTATGTCGCGCAGTTCGGCCGCCAGGCGCCACTTCTGGTCGGGCGAGAGGTAGGCGTGCAGCACCGCGCCATCGGCGGCCAGCACTACGGGGGAGTAGGGCGGCACCGGGGGCAGGGGAAACAGCCAATTCAGGCTCAGGGCCACGGCCAGCACGACTACCAGGCTCAGCAGCCCGGCCCGCAGCCACCGCACCCCGGGCCGGGTGGCGCGAAGGAAGGGGCTTAGCAGCTGGCGCATACCCGATTGAGCGGCCGCAAAGCCAGAAAACGCACCGCAAACTTGATACGGTTGCTACCTTTATGAACAGAATAATTAGCGGTGCTCACCATCATAAATATATGAACCGAATCCTGTTGGCCGCAGCGCCTTTGCTAGTAGTGGCAAGCTGCCGGGGCCGTAACGACGAACAGCCCGAAAACCTGGCTTCCCCGCGCGTATTGCGGTTTTCGCCTCAGGCGGCCGCGCCGGGTGCCACTGTTACCATTCTGGGCAGCAGCTTCAGCGCGACGCCGGCCAACAACGTCGTCAAATTTACTGCCGGCGAAGCCAAAGCCAGCTTCGTGCGCAAAGGCACGCCCCTCGACACGCTAAAGGTAACCGTACCCCCCAACGCGGCCACCGGGCCGCTCACCCTGACGGTGCACAAGCAGGCGGAAACCACCCACGAATCTTTCGTGGTGGTATCGGGGCGGTGGACGCGCAAGGCCGACTTCCCCGGCGGCGCGGGCATGTACGGCACCGGGTTTACGCTGGCGGGCAAAACCTACGCGATGGTGCCCGGCACCAACGAGCTGTGGGCCTACGACGCTGCCGCCAACACCTGGGTCCCGAAAGCTCCTCACCCGGTCGGGACAGTGGCCTTAAGCTCCCGCGCGGGCGAGCTGCTGAGCTTTGTGGCGGGCAGCTACGCCTACGTGGGCGTGTACCTGTACAACTACCCGGTCGATGAAATCCGCTTTTACCGCTACGACCCCGCTACCGACCAGTGGAGCCACCGCAGCTCGCCGGGGCGCATCAACGCCCACCACGGCGCCGTGTTTGGGCTGAACGGCCGGGGCTACCTTGTCGATACCGATAAGTACACGAAGGGTGTGCTGGAGTACGACCCCGCCGCCAACACCTGGACGCGCAAGCGCAGCTTCCCGGGCGCCGGGCGCTACCTGTCCACGTACTTCTCGCTCGGCGGCAAGGGCTACCTGGGCGGCGGCGACACCGGCACGAGCTCGGCGTTGCTGACCGATTTCTGGGAGTACGACCCCGTGGCCGACAGCTGGACGCGCAAGGCCGACCTGCCCGTGACCAACTACGAACCGAACGGCTTCACGGCGGGTGGTAAAGGGTACGCCATGGGCGGCAACATGCTCTACGCCTACAATCCCGCCACCAACACCTGGGCGCGCGAGGCGGACTTTGAGCCCCTGATTTTTACCGGCAAAGTGCATCTGAGTGCCCCCGGCAAGGGCTACGTGTTGCGCGGCCGCGACGTGGGCAACGGCCTCTACAACCAGTTCTGGGAGTTTTCGCCGCAGTAACCGTGAGCGGCTGAATGGCTACCGCCCCGGCCGCTACGGGCCGTCCTCAGCGCCTCGATTGCCCAAGCCAACGCCGCCCGCACAAAAAACGGCTGTCGGCCCCGTTCCAGAACGAGGGCCGACAGCCGTTTTGGGTCTGTTTCAACGTGCGAATCGGGCGCTGACACCCGTTTGCGGCCGTTACTGCTTTCGTACCTGCCGGGCGGTGGATCCGCCCGGCCAACCCGGCTGGTGCTACCGCACCCGCACCACGCCGGCTCCGTTGTAGCTGTGGTACTCGGCGTTGTACATGGCGTCGGCACTCACCGGGCCGAGCTTGAACGTGCCCTTCGACACGGCGCGGGCCAGGTAGTAGAAGTGCTTGGGCTGGGTGGTGGCGGTGGTGAAGAGGTTGATTCGGTCGTCGCGCACGTCCAGGTAGTCGGGCGTAGCCGCGTCGGTGGCCCAGGTCAGGTCGCGCACCGCCCCGATGCGCGGGTTTTCGATTTCCAAGCCGGCCGGCAGCAGATCGGTAATGGCCACGTTGGGCACCTCGCCGGCCGCGTCGGCGGCCTGCAGGGTGATTTTGACCACCACCAAATCGTTCTGGCGGAACTCGGCCCGGCCGAGCGGCGCGCCGGTTCGGTCCAAGAACTGCCGGCGCACCTGCAGGTACTGATCCTCCTGGCGCACCTGCCCGGTGGGCGAAATGCCTTCCAGCGTCCAGGCGTAGTACAGGCTGCCCGTGCCCTGCGTCTGCAGGCGCAGGCGACGACCCGCCACGTTGTTTACCGAGAGGTCCTGCGGGCCTTTGTACTGGCCCAGCACTTGGCCGCCGGCTTCGGCCAGGGTGGCCGTCACGGTACTGTTGCGGTTTTGCTTGGCCACTTTGCCCAGGGCCAGCAGCGCAAAGGCGCGCTCTTGGGTGCTTAGCCAGCCGGCCTGCTTCACCTGTCGCGAGAGTTGCCGGGCCATCTGCGCCACCAGCGGGTTGTTCGGGTCGGCTTCGATGAGGGTGTTCAGGGCCAGGCCCAGGTCGCGCACCGGGGAGTAGAACGAGCCGTCGAGGGCGCGGCGGGCGGCGGGCTCGGAGAAGGAGCGCGGCAGCAGGTCGCGGAAGCCCTTGGTCTGGCCCGATAAGGCGCTGGTGCTGGCCAGCACGAACTTCGAGTCCTGGGCGAGCAGGCGCTGGTTGGCGCGGTAGTAGTTCAGGGCCACCGGGTCGGGCTTGCCGGCCAGGGCAAGCACGTAGAGCGAGTAGGCAATTTCCTTTTTGGCAATGGTCTTCTGCCGGGCGATGTTGTTCACGTCCATGAACTGGTACTCCTCGGTTTCGCGCTTGCGGATGCGGTACTGCAGGTAGCGCATCACCTTGTCCAGAATGCCCTGGTTGACGGCGAAACCGGCGCGCTTGGCCTCGAAGAGGAAGTGCGCGGCGTAGGCCGTGGCCCACCAGTTGTCGTAGTCGCCGCCGGGCCAGTAGCTGAGGGCGCCGTTGTAGAGCTGCATGCTCTCAATCTTGCGGATGGCCTCCTGCACGTGGTAGTTGGGGTTGTAGCGCTGGGCTTTCTTGGTCTGGCCCAGCGTGGCGGCCAGGTCGGGGTAATACAGCTGCGGGAAAGCCGCCGACACGGTTTGCTCCAGGCAGCCGTAGGGGTACTGCAGCAGGTAGCGCAAATCCTTGCTGAACTCTGTCATGGGCGAGCGGCTCAGCACCAGCTGGCTGCGCTGCGAAGTCGGCAGGAAATCGGTGCGCAAATCCAGCGCCTGGGTCTTACCGCCCGCCACCGTGCCGCCGCCGGTGCGCATCTGCAGGGGCGAAGCCGGGCGGATGGGTATTTCGATGGTTTCGGTGAAGGTTTCCTTGCCCACCTTGATTCCAGCCAACACCTTCCCGGTGCCAATGGATTTTGCCACAATTCGTCCTCTCACTACGGTTTCTGCATTTGGTTTTAGGCTCAGTGAAGGGATAAGAGCCCTAGCCCCAGCGTAAGAGTGCGGCGTCGGAACGTCAGGATTCAATGAAGCAAGGGGGCCTTTGCTGATTTGTCTGGTCAGTTCGTAATCCAAAGAGAAGTTTTCATTTACGCCTGTCGCTACAAAGCCAGCCAAGCCGATAATTTCCCTATTGGTTGTATTTGTCAAGGTAATCCTAACGTCAATCGTGTCGCCAGGGCTCATGAAGCGGGGCAGGGCGGTGCTGATGACCACCGGGTCGGCCACGCGCATGGTGTGGTCGGCCGAGCCGAACGCGTCGCCGGTGTAGGCCACGGCCATCAGGCGCAGGGCGCCGCTGAACTGCGGCACGCGCACGCGCACCTGCACCCGGCCGTTGTCGTCGGCCCGCTTGAGGCCGCTCCAGCGGGCCACCAGCTGGACCCGGCGCGAGGGCACGGGCGTGGTGCGGCGCGCGAGGTCGTAGCCGTCGCCGCCCGAGGAGCTGGTGCCCAGCTCGGGCAGCAGGAAGGGGTACACGTCGTGGGCCGAGACTTCCAGGGCGCGCTTCTGGTAGAAGTAGCCGAAGGGGTCGGGGGTCTGGTAGTTTTTCAGCTGCAGAATGCCCTCGTCCACCACGGCCAGGGTAACGGCCGCGCCGGGCTTGGTTTGCACCTCCACTGTCTGCCAGGTCTGGGAGCGGCTCTGGGCCGGGGCCTTGATGGCAACGGGCAAATGCGTGCCGGGCTTTTCCACCGTCAGCGGCACGAAGCCCCGGGCCACCGTCAGCGGCACCTTGCTGTCCGCCGAAATGGGCCGGATGGCGGTGGCCGTCACGTACACGTTGGGCACGTGGGCGGCGGTGATGGGCACCGTCACGCGGGCCGATTTCTCGTCGGTATCCACGTAGAAGTGCTCGAACACGCGGTTGCGCTCCACCGTCACCAGCACGCGGCCGGGGAAGGGCGTCTTGAGCAGCAAGGTGGCTTTGTCGCCGGGCTGGTACTTGGCCTTGTCGGCTTCGATTTCCACCTGCCCCTCGTTGCTCACCTCGAAGGCGTTGCTCTGCGTGTCGCCGTAGCCGTAGGCGTAAAAGCGGCTGGCCACGTAGGTGGCGGCGCCGGGCCGGGCCACGCGCACCTCGTACTCGCCCGAGTAAGTGGGCGTAAACGTCAGCTCGCCGGTGGGGGCGGCCTGCACGGTTTTGGTCAGCAGCGTTTCCTGCCGCCGCTGCGACTGGTACACGTAGCGGCCGCCCTGGCGCTCCAGCACGGTTTCCCAGAGCAGGCGCACCACGCGCACCTCGGCGGCCTGCCGGGCGGGCTTGCCCTCGGGCGTGAGGGCCACCACGCGGATGGTGGCGGGCTGCCGGGTGCTCAGCAGCTCGGGCAGGCGCTGCACGCCGTAGAGCACCGGCTGGGTGCGCACCTCGAAAGTGGCCAGCCGGTTGACGGGCCGGCCGGTTTCGTCGAACACCGTGGCGAAGGCCGTGCCCTCCAGCGTGCCCAGGTCGCGGTAATCGGGCACTTCGTAGGCGGCGGTGCCGCGGCCCTGCTCGTCGGTGCGGGTTTCGCGCACGGCCTTCTCAAACCGCTCGTTCAGCGACGACTCGCTGCCCTCCTCGCCGTAGGAGCCGCGGCGCTCGGTGCCGCTTTCCAGGCTGAATGCGTAGCCGGCGTAGTCTTTCGGGGCGAAGGGCTTCTGCTTGAGCGAAAACTCCACTTCCACTTTGCGGTCGGTGGCCGGCGGGCCGAAGAGGTTCTGCGCCAGCACCGTGGCCTGCACCGTCTGCCCCGGCCGTACCACTTTCGGCGCGGCCGTCACGCTCACCTTCAGGCGGTCGGGAATGAATTCCTCCACGCTGATTTTCTGCGACGTGAGCAGCACGTCGTTGCCCGTCAGCACTTCCAGCGTGTAGAGGCCGGTCATGATGGCCGGGGGTAATACAAACTGCGCCTCGAACGAGCCGTCCTGCTTGCTCAGCGTGCGGCGGTAGCTGGCGTACTCCTTGCCGGTGGGCAGCAGCAGCCGGATTTTCATGGGCACCGCGCCGGGCAGGCGCCAGTCGTCGGTGCGCACCACGGTGTTGGTGCGCACGGTGTCGCCGGGGCGGTACAGGTCCCGGTCGCCGTAGAGGAAGGCCTGGAAGCGGGCCGCGTTGCTTTGCAGGCCGCCCACGTCGTAGCGCGAGGTTTCCACGCGGCTGCGCTCCAGGTCGAGGAAGGTGAAGTCCTGGCCGCTCTGCACCATCACCGCGCCCAGGCGGAAGCGCCGGGCCAGCAGGGTGTCGCCCACGGCGCCCATCTGGGCCACGCCGCGGGCGTTGGTGGCGCCCTGAAACATGGTCTGGTTGTTCAGGCTGATGAAGCGCACCGCGGCCCCGCCCACGGGCTTGGCCGTGCGCAGCGAATTCACGAACACCGTGGCGCCCTGCGGCCCCTGCTTCACCACCACGCCCAGGTCCGAGACCATCACCAGCTTGGAAACCTGCAGCCAGGTGCGCTCGGGGTCCTGCACGCGCACCACGTACAGGCCCTTGAGCTGGTTGCCGAACTCCAGGTCCTGCAGCGAGAGGTGCAGCAGGCGCAGCGCGCCCTGCTTGGGCAGGCCGGCGGTGGTGTAGGTGCGCTCGGTGAGCAGGCTGCCGTAATCGGCCGTGTTGTAATAGTTGTAGCTGCGGTCCACGTATTCGCCGCCCTCTTCGTAGTCGCCGCCGTCCTCGCTGCCTTCGTCGTAGCCGTACTGCTGGCCGGAGCACAGCAGCTCGCGGATGTTGTTGGCGTACACCTTGTAGATGCTCACCCGCACCTTTTCCACCTCGTTGATGCGCAGCCCGAGGTTGCGCAGGCCGGCCGCGCCGAGGTACATGGCCTTGTCGCCGTGGGCGAAGCTCAGGCTGGGCCGCTCGTCGCTGAAGGATACGGCCTGGCTGAACGCGCGCTGCAGCTCGCCGCCAAACTGCCCGCGCAGGCCGCTTTGCACGCTCACCGTGTAGGTTTTGCCTTCCTCGAAGCCGCCGCGCAGCTGCAGCCCGTTTTCCAGGCTTTCCACGGTGTAGGCCACCGTGGGCTGCACCGTAATCAGCGGCTGCACGGCCGCCGCGTCCACGGGCTGATTCAGCAGCAGGTTCACCACCGGCTCGCCGTCCACCACGGTGCCCGTCAGCTCGCGCACCTGCAGGTCCTGCGGGTCGGGCACGGTGACGGCGGCCGAGAGCTTGCGGGCGTTGGCCTGGCCCGCCGCGTCGCCGTTCTGCACCTCGGCCGGGGCTTCGGCGCCCACCGGCAGCAAGCCCGGCAGCACATCAATCTGCACGGCGCTGCCCGCGGCCACCGGCTGCGTGGGCAGCACGCCCAGCGTGCGGTCCGCTTCTTTCGACACCACCTCGAAGGGCAGCACCTGCCCGTTGGCCGACAGGCGCAGGTGGCTGCGCAGCTCGTCGGGGCGCACGGGGTAGTTGAACACCACGTTCAGGCGCACCTGGGGCGCGCCACTCGTTTCGCCGGCGGTCCAGAACACCTGCGGCGTGCCCAGGTCGAGGTAGGGCGTGTGGAAGCGGGTCCGCTTCAGCTCGGGCGTTTTGGTTTGGGTGGCGGGCAGGGCCTTTTTGCGCCATTCGGCCTTGAAGGCCGTGCTGGGCCGGAAGGGCTCGGCCGGCGCAAACACCAGCTCCCGCTCCGAGGTCCACATAAACCGCCCGCGCACGGACGGCTCAAACTGCAGGTACTGCGTGGTGTCCCAGCGGCTGAGCTGGGCGGGCGCGGCCACCGGCTCATCAAAACTGAAGACCAGGTTTTCGTACGGGTCGATTTCCTCGCCGTCGGGGCTGGCGGCCGCGTCGTCGGCGCCGTTTTTCGAGCACGCGCATAGCATAGCCAGCAGCACCAGCAGCGGCAGGCGGAGCAGTCGGGGGGTAGGCATAACGGGGATAGGGGAGGGGTGGCGGCGGCCGGAAAGGTAGAGAAAAACCGGGCTGAACAAGTGCGGCTGGTTAGGCCACCGCAAGGTAATTTCGGCGTTATGAAAGAGGTATCAATTTCAACACCGGTTCGTTTTACGCTCCAGGCTGACGCGGCTGAGCTTCTGAGCGCCGTGGAAGCTTGGGTAGAAATGCTGGCCCGGGAAGAGTACGAAAAGGCCTATGCGTTTACCGAGCACAGCCTGGAATACGAGGATACTCCTGAGCGATGGACCCCTGAATTGATACGGGAGTTGATTTACGGGTATGGGCTGATCGAAGAGCGAAAAGAGCAGGCTGAGGGTTATCGGGTTACGCCAATAGCAACAGCACAATTTCGGGCAGGCGATGCTAGCCGTTACCAGGAGATAACGGCGGAAGAAGAGCCCTACGACCATCCCCACCGAACAGGAGTTATCATCGTGGGTGAAATCTGGTACGCGCTGCCGCTGAACGGCTTTTGGAGTGATTTGACGGCTGCGTTTGACGTGCTTCGCTACCCTGATTACCTCACCCTGGAGCTGCGCGAAATCCACGTGTTCTGAAATCGCCGCTGCAATTCTTCGTGACTTGGCAGGCTCTCGTTTCCAGGGCCGCCTTTTCAACAGCCCCGCACCGGGCTGGGTACGTCGCAATTACTGGGCAACTGCTGCCCCTTGGGCTTGCTTGCCCGGCGTTTCGGTGTTATTTTAGAAGTCCCATGCGCGGCCCAACTCGTTGGCGGCCCGCTACGTTTCGTTAGCTTAGATCAGCCAGCCTCCGGTCATGAAACAGCCTTTACGCTTCTTGCAGGGAATGCTCCTGGCCGGCGTGCTGCCGGTGGGAGCCTGGGGCCAGAGCCAGCGGCCGGTGATGATGCAGGAGTTTGCCCAGAGCACCGTGGTGCTCACCAGCGGCGACACCCTGCGCGGCTCCCTGGCGCTGCACCAGGAGGCCGATCTGCTGCTGATAACGATGCCCGACAACACCGTGCGCACCGTGCCGGCGCTGGCCGTGCGCACCTTTGCCGTACGCCACGAAATCATGCGCTTCGACCGCCTGCCCGCAAGCGTGTACGGCAACCCGGCGGCGGCTCCGCAGCGCCTGCGCCGCCGCTGGCGCGATGTGCAGCGCGCCCGGCCGTTTCTGGTGTACCCCTGGAACCACGACCGGGACTACAACGCGGCGGCCGCTCCGGCCTTTTTTGAACGGCTCAATGGCGGCCCGGTAATCCTGCTGCGCCGCCAGCAGCTGGTGCAGCGGGCCCTGCCCATCGCCGACCAGTACACCGGCGGTGCCATGGGCTACGCGCCCCGCTACCAGAGCATGTCGTTGTCTTATACCGATGTGCGCGAACTGCTGTACCTAGCCACGCCGCAAGGCCAGATTGTGGCGCTGCGCAAGCCCAAGCGTGACCTGCTGGCGTACTTTCCGGCCGAAGCCGAACTGATCGAGCAGTACGCCCGGGACCACCGCCTGCAGTACACCGACAGCTTCCACATGGCCCGGCTCGTGGATTACGCCAACTCCCTGCAGCAGCAACTAGCCAAGGTGCAGTAGCGGCAGTAGCCGCGCCGGCGGGCTGATTCGGGAAAAACCAGGTGCAACTGATGCGGCTGGGGAAGTCGGTTTTATGCCACCAGCCGGATGAGCAGCGCGGGGGTGGCCGCAGGTAAGCGCTTATCGTATAGCTTAGCCTGCCCATCAGCCTCCTCCCGCATGCGCGCCGACCAGGACCGCCTTTACGCCGACGTTAAGTTTCTGACCGAGCTGCAGCCGGCCCGCCACTACCGCAACCTGACCTCGCTCAACCAGGCCGCCGACTACATCCGCGCCGGGTTTGAGCAGGCCGGCCTGCCGGTGCAGGAGCAGCCCTTCAAAGCCGACGGCCGGCAGTACCGCAACGTGATGACCTTTTTCGGGCCGCCCGATGCCGAGCGCGTGGTGGTGGGCGCGCACTACGATGTGTGCGGCGAGCAGCCCGGCGCCGATGACAACGCCTCGGCCGTGGCCGGCCTGCTCGAAACGGCCCGGCTGCTGCAGGCCCTGCAGCCCACACTGAAGCGTTGCGTGGAGCTGGTGGCCTACCCCAACGAAGAGCCGCCCTACTTCGCCAGCGAGTACATGGGCAGCGCCATCCACGCCAAGGCCCTGCACCAAGCCGGAGTGCCGGTGCACGCCATGATCTGCTACGAGATGATCGGCTATTTCCGCGACGAGCCCGGCTCGCAGCGCTTCCCCAACGAGGAGCTGGCCAAGCACTACCCCAGCACCGGCAACTTCATCACGGTGGTGGGCTGCACCGGGCAGGAGGCCTTTGCCGAGCGCGTACAGCGCCTGATGCAAACCGCTGCCGACGTGGACGTGCAGCGCATCAACCTGCCCGCCAAAGCGGGCCTCGCGGGCCTCTCGGACCAGCGCAACTACTGGCACTACGGCCACCGCGCGGTGATGCTCAACGACACGTCGTTTCTGCGCAACCCCCATTACCACCTGCCCTCCGATACCATCGACACCCTGGACTTTCGGCGGATGGCGGAGGTGGTAAATGGGGCCGTGGCGGCCATCGTGGGCCTGGCAACGGAGTAGGGCCATGCTGTCGTCCCAGCACGAGGTATTTTTGGAGGTGGCGCGGCGGCTGAGCTTCACCAAGGCCGGCCAGAGCCTGTTTCTGAGCCAGTCGGCGGTGAGCAAGCAAGTGAAGGCGCTGGAGGAATACTACAAAGTCGGGCTATTCGAGCGGCTCGGCAACGCGGTGGCCCTCACGCCCGCCGGCCAGCTGCTGTACCGCAAGCTGCTGCAGGTCCAGCAGCTGCAAACCGAGCTGCGGCAGGAAATGGCTGCCCTGAGCCCGCGCTTCACGCCCGGCATCCACATGGTCATCGGGGCCAGCACCACCGTGTCGCTGTACGTGCTGCCGCCTGTGCTGTCGGCTTACCTGGGGCAGAACCCGCACACCCAACTCACGCTCAAAAACCGCAATAGCGAGAACATCCTGAAGGCCCTGCTGGAGCACGAAATCGACTTGGGCGTCATCGAGGGCATTCACCGCGTCAGCCACGTCACCTACACCCCGCTGCTCACCGACGACGTGGTGGCCGTGTGCTCGGCGCGCAACCCGCTGCGCCACCGCGTGCTGCACGTGGCCGACCTCTACGACGTGCCCCTGGCCCTGCGCGAAGCCGGTTCGGGCACCTTGGCCGTGCTGGAGCAGGCCCTGCTGGCGCAGCGCGTGCGCCTGGCCGACTTGCGAGTGCAGGTGCGCCTGGGCGGTACCGAGGCGCTGAAGAACTTCGTGCGCGTCGACGACCACGTGCTGGCTTTTCTGCCCCGGCAGGCCGTGGCCCGGGCCCTGGCCGCCGGCGAGCTGGCCGAGGTGGCCGTGCGCGACCTGCACCTGACGCGACACTTCGAGTTTATCCAGCGCCGGGGTACGGAGCAACTCACACCCTTCCGGGAGTTTATGCAGTTTGCCCTGCGCTACTATTCCAATCTGGAATAGACTATGCCGAATTACCATTTGCTCCGGGCATAACCCAGGGCCTACTTGCCGGCGTTTGGGGAAGTGGACTTCCGCCGTATGGATGCCGCCCAGTACACCCCGGCCCGCTATGCTCATTGACGTTGACACCCCCAGCTGCCTAAGTACCCTGGTGTGCAGCCGCTGCCACGCCCCGCACGACGCCTTCCGTCCCCAAACTGTTTCCACGTGCTGCGCGGTGCCGCTGCTCGCGCGCTACCAGCAAAGTGAAAAACTGCCCCAAAGCGTGCTGCTGACGCGTGCGGCCACCATGTGGCGCTACCGCGAAATGTTGCCCCTGCTCGACGAAGCTAACCAGGTAAGCCTGGGCGAGGGCATGACGCCGCTGCTCACCCTGGGCCGGCTGGGCGCCCGGTACGGGCTGCGCTCCTTGCTGCTCAAGGACGAAGGCCAGAACCCCACCGGCTCGTTTAAGGCGCGGGGCCTGGGCATGGCCGTGTCGAAAGCCAAGGAGCTGGGCGCGCAGGGCTGCATCATCCCGACGGCTGGCAACGCGGGCGTGGCCATGGCCGCTTACTGCGCCAAAGCCGGCCTGCCCGCTACCGTGGTCATGCCGCGCCACACGCCGCAGGCCTTCAAGGAGGAATGCTACTGGTACGGGGCCGACGTGCAGCTCGTCGACGGGCTGATCAACGACTGCGCCGCCCGCGTGCGCGCCCTGAACGCCGACGGCCACCTGCTGGACGTCTCGACGCTGAAGGAGCCCTACCGGCTGGAGGGCAAGAAAACCATGGGCTACGAGCTGGCCGAGCAGCTCAGCTGGCAGCTGCCCGACGTCATTCTGTACCCGGCCGGGGGCGGCACCGGCCTCATCGGCATCTGGAAGGCCCTGCGCGAAATGCAGGACCTCGGCTGGCTGCCCGCCGACGCCAAGCTGCCGCGCATGGTGGCCGTGCAGGCCGAAAACTGCTGCCCGCTGGTGGAAACGCTGGCCGGCCGCCAGCCCAACTGCCACGACTACCAGGGCCGGGCCACCATTGCCAACGGGCTGGCCGTGCCGCGCCCCCTGGGCGAGGCCCTGATGCTGCAGGTGCTGGCCGAGTCGGGGGGCACCGCCCTGAGCATCAGCGACGACGACATGGTGGAAGGGATGCGCGAGCTGGCCCGCCTGGAAGGCCTGTTTGTGGCCCCCGAAGGCGCCGCCGTGTGGATGGCCGCCCGGCAGCTGCTGGCCACGGGCTGGCTGCAACCCCACGAGCAACTGTTGCTGCTCAACACCGGCTCGGCCCAGAAATACCTGGAAAACGTGCTCGGCCGCTATGCCGGGTAAGCGCCTCCAGCGGCCCGAAAACGCCCTGCGGGGCCCGAACGAAGCGACCAGACTGCTTCGTTCGGGCCCCGCAGGGCGTTTTTGTCAGGTATTCAGGCAATCAGGTGCTGCGGATGGCAAACAGCCAGATGTAGGCCAGCCACCCAAACCCGAAAGCCTTAAAGAGCAGGTCGCCCCACTCGTGGCCGAGGCCGGTGAGCAAGGCGGCCGCTACGCCCACCAGGGCCAGCGCGCTGCCGTACCACATGGACTGGCGGCGCCGCGCGGGCAGCACTTCGCGCTGCAGGCCCACCAGCGGGAACAGCAGGGCCAGGCCCACTAGCCCCAGCACCTGCAGTGCCTCGGTGTGGGTGTACACGCCGGCGCCGAGCAGGGCCAGCCCGCCCAGCAGCGTAGCCAGGAAATGGTTGGAGTCGCGCGTATCGGTCGGGCTGAGGGCGTGGCGGCCGTGGCGGTTCAGGCGCAGCAGGGAGTTGAAGATGGGCTCGGCAAACCAGCTCATGAACACCAGCACCAAGTACAGCGGCAGCAGCACTGGCACGAAGCGGGAAAGCAGGTACAGGCCGAAAAACATGCCCATCCGCGTGCTGCTGCTCAGCGTCTGCGTCCAGACTACGTAACGGTAAAACCAGTTGTAGAGCCAGTAACGGGCTTTCAGCGACGCCACGAGGCCTTCGCGGGCGTACTCCATGGTCGGGCTCAGCCGGAGCGCCTCCTGAAAATGCCCGGTCGCGTCTTTGGCCCGGCCGCGCTCCAGCGCCACCCAGCCCAGGTCGGCGTAGGTGCCCGCGTCGGTCGGGCTTTGGCGCAGGGCCTCGTCAAAGTTGGCCTCGGCCTCGTCGCGGCGGCCCAGGCGGGAAAGGCAGCGCGCCCGCAGGCCCAGGCAGTCCACGTTGGCGGGGTCGGCGGCCAGGCCTGCCTCGGCGGCGCGCAGGGCGGCCTGCAGCTGCCCCTGCTGAAACCGAATCAGCCCGAGCACGTGGTGGTAAATGGCTTCCTCCGGGTCGAGGGCCAGGGCTTCCTCGATGGCTTCCAGCGCTTCGGGCAGGCGGTGCTGGCGGCGGTGCGTTTCGCTGAGCAGGTGGTAGGCAAAGCTGTACTCGGGCTCGGCGGCAATGGCGCGCTGGGCCGCCTCCTGGGCCTCGGGCAGGCGGTCCTGCTCCAGCAGCGCCAGGGCCAGCAGCGCCTGCACGTAACCGTTTTCGGGGTCGTCGGTGAGCAGGCGGCGGGCCTCCTGCTCGGCGTCGTGGGGGCGCTTGTGCTGCAGCAGCAGGTGGAGGCGGGAGGTATCCAAGTAAGCGGGCATAAACAAAAGGCAGGGGACGGTGGCGCTGCCCGGTGGCAAGTTCCGAAATCTGGCGCCTTTAGTCGGCGGATTTATCGGTGAAACGTTCCGCAATGATTCCTACTACCAAGCCCAGGCCCAACAGCCGGTAGCCCCAGGTGTCGTTGAAGGGCAGGCAGATCAGTCCGCCCAGCAGCGAGCTTAAGGTCAGCACCCAGATCCACGTGCCCCGCTGCGTACCCGCCGTTTTCTTCAGCCAGCGCCTCCGTTTGGACGACTGGAGTAGGTGCCGCACCTGCGGATCGAGGCGCCAGCGCAGGTACACCCCCAGGTGCAGCAGCAACAGCGGTACGCAAAGATAGGCCACCACCACGCTGCCGGCCAGCACCGCCACCCATGCCAGCACGTTGCCGCGTCGGCCGCGCTCGTACAGGCGCTGCATGTGCTCGTAGCCCGCGTCGAGCCACCGCCACAGCCGGAATCGGCCCTTCAGGGCTTGCGCCAGGTCGCGCTTGGCCCCCGGCCAATCCGGTTGCAGGCGTAGAGCTTCCGCGAGGTGCTGCCGGGCGGCCGCGTAATCTTTGCGGCGCAGGGCTGCCTGCCCCGCCGCCTGCTGCGCCAGGTGGTGCTGGGGCTCCAGCCGCAGCCACTGCCGGGCCGTTTGTTCGGCCTCGGCGTAGCGTTCCAGGCCCACCAGGGCCGCGTGCCGAAAGCGCCAGGCATCGGTGGCCGTAGGATTAAGGGCCAGTGCCTCCGCCAGCGCGTCCAGGGCTTCGCCGTACCGTTGCTGGGCGTAGTACAGCATGCCTTGGGCGGTCTGGTAGTTGGCCGCGAGCGGGTCGAGGCGCCGGGCTTCGGTCAGGCTGACGGCGGCCAGCCCCAACCGGCCTTCAGCCAAGGCAACCAGCCCGAGCAAGTAGTGGGCGTAGCTGTATTCCGGGTTCAGCGCCACGGCCGTGGCGGCCGCTTCGCGGGCGGCGGGCCATTGATCCTGCTGGTAATGGGCCCACGCGAGCATGCCGTGTAGCCAGACCGACTGCGGGTGTTGCTGCAGCAGCCGCCGAAGCGCCTGCTCGGCTAGCTCCGGACGACGGAGGCCAAACAGGGCCCGCAGGCGTTGGCGGTCGGCAGAGCTGATATCCGCACTCATGGCTTGGGGGTGCTTCGCGCCGCGTCGTTGCCTTCGAATCGGCCGTGCGCATAGGCTGCGGAGCCTTAGGGCCCGACGCGCCGGCTCAAGGTTATTTCTTGATGCCCAGGTACACTAGGATGTCGTCGTAGGTGCCGCCCTCGTTGGAATAAAGCGCGTAGTTCTTGGCCGTGGCAAACCACTCCTTGGTGCTGGGCCGCACCTGCTTGGCGGCGGCCGTCAGGTCGCTCTGCTGCACGGGCAGGGGCCGCCCGGCGCGCATCGACTCGCGCAGGCGCGTTTCCACGGCCGTGTCCACCACGGCCTTGAGGTCGGCGCCGGAGAAACCGGCCGTCTGGCTGGCCACGGCTTTTAGGCTCACCTTGTCTTCCACAGGCTTGCCTTGCAGCATCACTTCCAGAATGGAGGTGCGGGCCGGCTCGTCGGGCGGCGTCACCAGCACGATGCGGTCGAAGCGTCCGGGGCGCCGGAAGGCCGGGTCGAGGTGCCAGGGGGCGTTGGTAGCGGCCAGGATGAGCACGCCGTCGTTGGAGTGCCGGGCGCCGTCCAGCTCCTCCAGAAACTGGTTGATGAGGGTACGGCCCGCGCTCTGGCGCAGGTCGTGGCGGTTGGCGGCCAGCGCGTCCACTTCGTCGAAAAACAGCACGCACGGGGCCTGCATGCGGGCCAGCTCAAACAGGTCGTGCAGCTTCTTCTCGCTCTGGCCCATCCACATGTCCAGAATGTCGCTGATGCCGACGTGGATAAACGACGCCTTTACTTCTCCGGCCGTGGCCCGTGCGAGGTGCGTTTTGCCGCAGCCGGGCGGGCCGTAGAGCAGCAGCCCGCCGCCGGCAGCCTTGCCGTAGGCCTTGTAGAGGTCGGCGTACTGCAGCGGGTGAATGATTTTGATGCGGATTTCCTCCTTCACGGCCTCCATGCCGCCCACGGCGCTGAAGTCGATGGTGGGCTTTTCGAGCCCCGCGAACAGGGCGCGTTCGTCCAGGCCCAGCGGCGAGACGCTGGCCGTGTACTCCGCGGGGCCGCCGCCCCCGGCGGGCTGCGCGGCCGGGCGCAGACCCAGCTGCTCGTCCAGCTCCGCGTCGCGCAGACCAGCGTCGAGTTGTAGGGCCTGCTGGTAGGCCTGGCGGGCTTCGTCGGGCGGACCGCCGGCGCGGGCCAGCAGGCGCGCGTGCAGCAAGTGGGCGCGGGCGTGTTCCGGCTCGGTGTGCAGCAGCTCTTCCAGTACCACCAGCGCCGCCGACGTTTTGCTCAGGGCCGCGTAGGTTTCGGCCAGCCCGAGCTGCAGATCAGCGTCGGAAGGCGCTTGGCGCAGCCCCAGGCGGTAATGTTCCTCCGCCTCGGGCAGGCGGCCCAGCTGCCGCAGCAGCGCGGCCACGTGCCGGCGCAGGGGAAGATTATCGGGCGAAAAAGCCAGTGCGTCGAGCAAGGGCTGCAGGTCGGCGGGATTGGGTAGGGTCGACATCGAACGAAAAAACGTGTTCTACCCGCAAGCTACGCGTTTCAGGGCGTTTGCAGCCGCCCAAGCGGCCTCCATACTCAGCGCAGCCGACTTGCTAGCGTCCGTACATAAGTTGTGGGTGTTTTGAGAACGGGGGCTTGTTTTAGCAGGGAGGTAAAGATGAAAACGAAGTATAATTTCAATTTCATTCATATTTTTACAAGGGGGTACTACTGAAAAATTGTATTGATTTGTAAATTAGCCCCTGAAAAATCAAGGCTGTATGGCTTCCTCTAATCCTTCCCGTTTGTCGGTAGCCCGTATCGCGCTGGGTGGTCTGCTGCTGGCGGCACTCGTGGCCGCCGCTACCCCCACCGAGCACCCGGCCGCCGCGCCCGGCTCGCTCAATGCGGCCGATATAGCCTGGATGCTCACGGCCACGGCGATGGTGCTGATCATGACGCCGGGCCTCTCGTTTTTCTACGGCGGCATGGTGCGCCCCAAAAACGTCATCAGCACCATGCTGCAAAGCTTCGTCGCGCTGGGCGTCATTTCGCTGGTGTTTTACTTCGTGGGCTTTTCGCTGGCCTACGGCGACTCCTGGCACGGCCTCATCGGCGACCCGCGCACGTTCCTGATGCTGCGCGGCGTGGGCACGGCCCCGCACCCGCTGCTGTCGCCTACTATTCCGTTCATCCTCTACTTCGCCTTTCAGCTGAAGTTTGCCATCATCACGCCGGCCCTGATAACGGGCTCCTTTGCCGAGCGCGTGCGTTTTAAGGGCTACCTGGCGTTCATGGTGCTCTTCTGCCTCTTCATCTACTGCCCGCTGGCGCATTGGACGTGGCACCCCGAAGGCTTTCTGCGTCAGTGGGGCGTGCTGGACTTCGCGGGCGGTACGGTAGTGCACATCTCGGCCGGCATTGCCGCGCTGGCCGGCGCCCTGGTGCTGGGCCCGCGCACCACGCACCAGCGCAAGGCGGTTTTCTCGACGCCCAACGTGCCCTATGTGATGCTGGGCACCGGCCTGCTGTGGTTCGGCTGGTTTGGCTTCAATGCCGGCTCGGCGCTGGGGGCCAATGAGCTGGCCGTTACGGCTTTTGTCAACACCAACCTGGCCTCGGCGGCGGCGCTGTTTGCCTGGCTGCTGGTTGAAATCGTGCGCGGCGGCAAGCCCACGGCCGTGGGGGCCTGCGTGGGGGCGGTGGTAGGGCTGGTGGCCATTACGCCGGCCGCCGGCTACGTCAGCTACGGGCAGAGCATTTTGTTCGGGGTGGTGTCGGCGCTGATCAGCCACGCAGCCGTGCACTGGCAAAACTCGCGTACCAGCATCGACGACACGCTCGACGTGTTTCCCTGCCACGGCCTGGGCGGCATCGTGGGCATGCTCCTCACCGGTGTGTTTGCCGACAAGGTCGGGCTGATTCACGGCACGGTCACGGTGTTCGGCAACCATGTGCTGGGGCTGCTGATTGTGGTGGGGTACTCCTTCGCGGGGGCCTGGGTGCTGCTCAAGGTCACCGGTCGGTTCTTCGCCCTGCGCGTAAAGCCCGCCGACGAGGACCTGGGCCTCGACCTGAGCCAGCATGAAGAATCCACGTACCACATCGACGAAGAATTTGAGCGCACCTACCGCAAGGAGCTTACGCCCGCGCCGGTGCACTAGCCAAGCTGACTTCGCGCCGTCAGTCGCCGTCCGGGGCTGACTGTTCACCCACGGCGCGGACCAGGGGGGAGGTTCAGTGAAGTGGAAGAAAAGCCGCCAGAGGGGAAACTGGCGGCTTTTCGTTTTTGGGCGGGTCCGCCGTCCGGGCTTGGGGCGTGTCGCGCCGGGGCCTATCTTTCAGGCTAGATGACGATATCCTCCGAGTGGTTGGTCGCCCTTTCCAAGCAGCTAAACGTGTGGAGCGTCGTCGCGGCGCTGCTGCCGGCCGCAGTGGGCCTGGTGAACCGGCGCCGCCTGACGCCAGCGCAGCATTGCCTGTGGGCGTGCGCGCTGCTGGGCTCCCTGCTGTTCGGCGGGCTGTGCGAATACGGGCGCATCGTGTGGCACAACAACCTGCTGTTTCTGCGGAGCCAGGTGTGGCTGGAAGCCGTGCTGCTCGGCGGCGCCTACTACCACACGTTCACCGGCCGGCGGCGCCGGGCAGTGCCCTGGCTGCTCGGGGCCTTCACCCTGGGCGGCCTCGTCGAAACGGTATGGTTCATGGACTGGCGCGTCGGCAACGGCCCGTACCTGCACGCGGGACAGGCCGTGCTGCTGGTTGGGCTGGTCGTGGCCTACTTCGAGCAGGTGCTCAGCGACCCGCCGCGGGAGCCGCTGACGCAGGCGCCGATGTTTGTGGCCAGCGTGGGCGTGGTGGTGTATTACGCCGGCACCGTGTTCGTGTACGTGCTGGAAACGCTGCTGCGTCACGACACCGACCTGATTCGGATAATCTTCATCCTGGAATACACCCTGCGCATCGTGGCACTCAACGGCGGCCTGGCTTTCGCCCTGGGGCTTAGCGGTCGACCGGCTGTACGGGCCGTACGTGCTCGATAACCGTCGGCGCGTTCGGGTCGTCTTGGTCGAGCTTGCTCAGGTAGAACGCGGCCAGAAAGCCCAGTACCGTAATCAACCCGGTGAAGTTGTGGGCCACGTCGAAGGCTTCGGGAATCATCGTGTCGGCAATCATGGCCAGCACCGCCCCGGCGGCCACGGCGGTGGTAGCCGCCACCACGTTGGCCGAAAACTGGCTGAACACCGCGTAGCCCAGCCACGCCGACAGGCCCGATACCAGCGCGATGCCGCCCCAGAGCAGCAGCACGTAGCGGGCCGAGCGGCCGGCCTTCTTCATGCCGGCGGCGCTGCTCAGGCCCTCGGGCAGGTTGGAGAGAAAAATGGCCGCCACGGCCACGGTGCTCACTGCGCCGCCGGCCAGCATGCTCAGCCCAATGACGATGCTTTCGGGAATGCCGTCGAGCAGCGCGCCCACGGCTAAGGCCATGCCGTTGTCGTCGCCCGCGGCATTGCCCTCGGTGGTGCCAGCCTGCACTTGCTGCCGCTCCTGGGCCTGGTGGTGGCCGGAGCGCTTGCGGTGCTTGGCGCCGTAGCGGGCCAGCAGCCAGTTGGCCAGGGTGTAGGCGCCGGCGCCGCCTACAAAACCAAGGCCGGTGGCGTTAAACCCACCGCGGGCGTAGGCGTCCTCCATCAGCTCCAGCGAGAGGGTGGAAATCAGCACACCGCTGCCAAAAGCCATGATGGCCGCAATCAGCCGCTGCGGCACGTGCACAAAGTAGCCGACCGCTGCCCCTAGCAGCAGCGCCGAGCCCGAAACCAGACCCCAGAAACCGGCCAGTAGCCAAGTGGGAAATACCATGTGCATAGTGCGTGAAGCCTCGTAGCGGCAAGGCCACGGCCCGTACCGATTGGTTTCCCGGTTCTACGTAGCCGCCGCTACTTCCGATGAGCCGCCAGGGCCGCGCGCAGCTCCGCGTCGGTCAGGCCCGGCACGTCAACCTTCTTGAAAGGGGCCGTGTGGCCGCTAAGCAGCGTCAGGCTGCTGCGGGGCACGGCCAGCACCTCGGCCAGAAAGCGCAGCAGGCAGTCGTTGGCCTTGCCGTCTTGGGCTGGCGCGTGCAGGCGCACCGTCAGGCTGCCGTCGGGTGCCTGCAGCAGTTCGTTTTGGCGGGCGTTGGGTTTGGCCCTGAGGTGCAGCGTGGCCATGGCGTGAAATAGTGAAGTGGTGAGTTGACGTGCAGCCAGCGTGCAAAATTCCGCAAAAGGCACAACTAACGCTGGCATTTCCCATAGGCCTTTCACCAACTCACCAACTCACCGCTACGCGGGCGAGTTGTACGCGTCGTACACGTTCCACGCCCAGAGGGCGAGCGGCACGACCACTGTCCACCAGAGCAGAAAGCCCACCACGCCGCTCATCACCCAGATAAACACAGCTTTGAGGATCTGGCCTTTGATGAGCTGGCCGAGGCCGGGAATGATGGCCGACAGCAGGGCCGGCACGCCGTAAGTAGGTTTCATGGCTGGGGGATGATGGCGAAAAATGGATGCGCTGCTACTGCGGTGCCGGGGCGGGGGCTGTACTGCGCAGCTGCTGGCCGGTAGGGCACACATCCAGCAGTACGCAGCGGCCGCAGGCCGGGCTCCGAAAGTAACAGCATTTCTGCCCGTGAAACATCAGCGCCTCGTGGTGGTCGTACACCTGCTGGGCGTCCCAGCCGGGCGGCAGCAGCGCTTCGAGCAGGGCGTGGGAAGCTTCCGTGCCCACCTTCGGGCCAATCAGCCCCAGGCGCTGGGCCACGCGGTGGTGGTGGCTGTCGACGGGCATGGCCGGGCGGCGCAGGGTGCTGAACAGCAGGGTGGCGGCGCTGGTTTTGGGGCCCACGCCGGGCAGTGTCTCCAGCCAGGCCCGGGCGTCGGGCACGGGCAGCTCGGTCAACTGTTGGCTGAACTGCGGCAGGTCCAGCTGCCCGCCCAGGCGCTCCGTCAGCTCGCGCAGAATGGCCTGCATGCGCGGTGCCTTCTGCTCGGGCCAGGTGCAGGGGTGAATGGCCGCTTCCACCGCCGCGGTAGGCGCGTCGCGCACCGCTGCCCAGGTGGGAAATGCGGCCGTGAGCTGCTGGTAGGCCTGGTGCGAGTCGGCGTTGCGGGTGCGGTGGGAAAGGATGGCGCTGACCAGCTCGCTCAGCGGGTCTTTCACGCTGAAAAACCGGAACGGCGCCCCGTAAAGAGCGCACAGCCGCTCGTGGGCCAGCAGGGCCAAGGCCTGGCGGGCCCCAAACTCAGCGGGCGCAGCGGGTGCGGAAGTAGGGGAGGTGGACACAATACCGGCAAACGCAGCGGCGCGGGCGGCGGTTGGGGCAGACGTAAAAAAGCCGGTACCCGTGGCGGGTACCGGCTTAGCCAAGGCGAATCAAAAAAGCTCCGGGTTAACGGGCCGCCGCGTTGCCGTAGTTGTACAGCTGCACGGCCTGCTTAAGCTTCTTGGACTGCGAGCCGCTCAGCAGGGTGGGTACCAGCAGCACCGGCACCGACACGAATACCAGCGGCGAAATGCGGTTGGCCCCGCTGAACGTGTTCAGCATGCCAGCCAACATCATGCCGCCGCCCACCACGTAGCCGGCCGTGCTGAAGCGACGCAGACGTGCCACGTCGCGCAGCAGCTCGGCGCTGCCGGCGTTGTCGGAAAGCGCTACGCTCAGGTTGCGGAAGCTCATGTCCTGAATCGGGCCGCCGTCTTTGCTGAAGTATTCCGTCTTCACTGTGCGGTAGCCGCCGTAGGGGTAGCCGCCGTAGGGCCCGCCGAAGCCGTAGGGGCTGCCGAAGCGCCCGTAGCCGAAGCCGGGGCCGTAGCCCCAGGGCCCGCCAAAAGCGCCCGGCGCGTACTGCTGCGAAGTGATGGAGTAGGTGCTGATGCGGCCGGTCTTATCGCGGCGCAGCGTGGCCTGCCGGCGCGAGCCGGGCAGCGCCGTGCGGATGTAGTGGCCGGTCTCGTCCTGGTAGAACTTGATCTGGTCCAGCTCAAAGCGCTGCTGGCCGTTGACCAGCAGGTAGGAGCGGCCGATGGCCGGCTGGCGCATCTCCACGTCGTCGGCCGCGTACACGGCGCCGTTGATCAGGCCGATGCGGTAACGCGGCTGGGGCGCCTGCGGGACCGGGGCGGCCTGCGCGGGCGCGGTGCGCGCCACGGTGTCGGGCGCGGCGGGGGGCGTGTTGAGTTGGGTAGGAGTGTCTTGCGCGGCGGCGGGGGCCAAGAGTGCCCCGCTCAGTCCGAAAGCAAGCAACAGCGGACGGATAGTCATGGTAGAGAAGGCGTAAGCGGAACAATCGGGTACCGAAGAAAACGCGCAGAAGCAGGGCGGCAGCATGCCCCACGCCGACAAAAGAACAACGGCAAGGGACAATTTCCAGCGTGCTGGTACTGAAGCCAGAAACGACGGCCACCCGGTAAGACGTTCCGCCGTCCGCCGGGCTTTTTACGGCGCTTGGGCGACGTGCGGCTTACCACGCCCGAAATCTTCCGCGCCCACCGCGGGCGCTGCTACAAAACAGGCCCGGTGCCGTGGCGGGCTCAAGCTAGCAAAAACCCTTCCACGTGCTACTGCATAAAAAAACCGACAGCACGGGCAGGCCGGCTGTCGGTTTGGGAAAGGGCGCTGGGCCGGGCTAATTTTCCGGCTTGAGCAAGGTTTCCAGCAGGTTCATGCTGTGCACCATGTCGCGCGTGTTTTCAAAGTCGATGGGCTTCACGATGTAGCCCTGCACATCGAGGTTGTCGGCCTGCAAACGGTCAATGTCCATCTCGGAGGTGGTGGTGATGTACACCGGCAGGTGGCGCAGGTCGGGTTGGGTGCGCAGCTCGGTCAGGAATTCGTGCCCGTTCATCTTGGGCATGTTCAGGTCGAGCAGAATGACCTCGGGCAGGGGCCGAATGGGCTCGGCGCCGTTGCGACCCAGCAGCAGATCCAAGGCTTCGAGGCCGTTGAAAGCCGTGTACAGCTTGTGGGGAACGTTGAATTTCTCAAACGACTTCTGCACGGTCATCGTGTCGAAAAAGTCGTCTTCTACCAGCAAAACCGAACGCATAGCATCATCCATAGGCAAGCCCAAAGGTACGCACAAACGGGGCGGCAGTTGCCGGGCGGCCCTACGCCACCGGCGTTTTTATTTCCGATTTCGGCCAGGTGAAAACGAACGTGGCCCCTTGGCCGGCGGCCGATTCCACGCGGATGCGGCCGCGCTGTTCGTCGATGATTTTTTTCACGATGCTCAGTCCGATGCCGGTGCTTTCGGCCGTGTGCCGGTCGCGCAGGGTCTGAAACATCAGGAAGATTTTCTCGTGGTACTCCGGCGCGATGCCCGGCCCGTCGTCTTGCACCCGAAACTCATACTCCTTCTTCAGCTCCCGGCAGCCGACGGTGATGATGCCCAGGCCCGTGTGGTGGTACTTCACGGCGTTGCTCAGCAGGTTGGTGAACACCTGCTGCAGGCTCAGGCGGTCGGTGACCAGGGTGGGCAGGGCCTCTGGCAGGCGCAGCTCGAAGGTGGGCGGCACCACCAGGTCGGCCACGTCGTGCACGAGGCGCTCGACGTTGACTTCCTCGAGCTTCTGCTGGGTGCGCCCCACGCGGGCGTAGGCCAGCAGGCCGTTGATGAGGTCTTCCAGGCGAGTGAGGCGGCCCTTCATCAGCCCGAAATACTCGCGCATCTTGGGCGAGAGTTCGTGGCCCAGCTCGTCCTCGATCCACTTCACCACGGTGCTCACGCCGCGCAGCGGGGCCTTCAGGTCGTGGGAGGCCACGTAGGCAAACTGGTCCAGCTCGCGGTTGCGCTTTTCCAGGGCCCCAAAGGTGTCGTCCAGGGTCTGGGTCATGCGGTTGAGCGAGGTGGCCAGGTTGCCCAGCGAGTCGCTTTCCTTGTCCTTGATCTTGACTTTGTAG
Source organism: Hymenobacter coalescens (assembly GCF_054783195.1). Taxonomy (NCBI): domain Bacteria; kingdom Pseudomonadati; phylum Bacteroidota; class Cytophagia; order Cytophagales; family Hymenobacteraceae; genus Hymenobacter; species Hymenobacter coalescens. Next base: position 351,672 of record NZ_BAAGRA010000016.1, read on the forward strand.
TCGCCCTGCACCACCTGTTCGGCCAGGTGCTCGATGATGCCGATGCGCTGGGCCACGCTGGCGTTGGTGGCGGCCAGCTCGGCCCGCAGCCGGTCGTTGGCACTGATTTCGACGCCCACGCGCCAAAACAGCCACAGCGTGACGACCACGGCCACCGTCGCCGAGAGCAGAATCACGGCCGGCGTGAGGCTTTCGTAGGTGTCCTGCTCGTCGCTGCGCTCGGAGAGCAGGCCCAGCTCGGCCGTGCGCATGCTGCTCAGCAGCCGCTCGATGGCCCGCATGCTCTGGCGGTCCGTGTCGAGGGCCGTTTGAATGGCCGAGCGGGACAGCGCCGCGTTGGGGCGCGTCAGCTCGGCAAACAGGCGCAGCTCGGCGTTGAGCATGGCCTCCAGCGTGTCGAGGCGCATGAGCTGGGGCGGGTTGTCCTGTACCAGCCACTTGGCCTCGTCGAAGCGTTCCTTGACCTGGGTGCGGGTGCGGGTGTAGGTGTCCAGGTAAGTGGAATCGGTGGTGAGCAGAAAGCCGCGCACGCCGGAGCGGGCGTCTTTCAGGCGCAGCTCCACGTCCTTGAGCTGCTGCATCACCTGGTAGCTGTGCTCCACCGAGAGGGTGCGCAGGCGCAGCTGCCGGATGCTCACGAACGAGGCCACGGCCGTCAGCAGCAGCACGCCCGCCGCAATGGCGAAGCCGATGTACAGTTTGGTTTGGGTCTGAATGGCCATCAAAGAAGGAATGCCGGGCCGGCCCGCCCCGGGCCGGCGGCCGCGAAGATACGCCAGCCGGCCCGGCCGCGTTGGCGTATCTTCGCGGCCGCCAGCGCCCGACCTCGTCCGTCGGACGTCGCCCCTTTTGCCATGCCCGACCCCATCAGCAGCCCCCAGAACCCGCGCATCAAGGCCTTGCTGCGCCTGCAGCAGAAATCCGCCGAGCGCCGCCAGCTGGGCCTGACCATCGTGGAAGGCCTGCGCGAGCTGACGGTGGCCCGCGCCGCCGGCGTGCCGGTGCCCACCGTGTACGTGTGCCCCGAGCTGCTGCCCGCCGCCGGGCAGCGCGAGCTGCGCCAAGCCCTGGCCGACGACACGGAGTGGTTTGAGGTGTCGCGGGCCGTGTTCGAAAAAGTAGCCTACCGCGAAGGTTCCGACGGCGTGCTGGCCCTGGCCCGCCCGCCGCAGCGCCGCCTGCAAGACCTGCAGCTGCCCCCGAACCCGCTGCTGCTGGTGCTGGAAGCGGTGGAAAAGCCCGGCAACCTGGGCGCCGTGCTCCGCACCGCCGACGCGGCCCAGGCCGACGCCGTCATCGTGTGCGACCCGCGCACCGACCTCTACAACCCCAACGCCATCCGCTCGAGCATCGGCTGCGTGTTTACGGTGCCGGTGGTGGCCACCTCCCGCGAGGAGCTGCTGTCTTGGTGCCGGCAGCACGGCATCCGCACCTACGCCGCCGCCCTCACGCCCACGGCCCGGCCCTACACCGACTACGACTTCCGCGGCCCCACGGCCCTGGTGATGGGCACCGAAGCCGACGGCCTCACGCCCGAGCTGCTGGCTGCCTGCGACGAAACCATCATCATTCCCATGCGCGGCACCATCGATTCGCTGAACGTGAGCACGGCCACGGCGGTGCTCACCTTCGAGGCCGTACGGCAGCGCAGCAACTAAGGACTGGCATCAGCGAGGCCTGAGCGGCTACGTCGGCAGCCATTGCAGCGCGCCATGTGTCACCACGGCGCGCGGCACGAAGTCCGCGTCGAAGGCGCACAGCGCGGCTTCGTAGCCGGGTGCCAACCGACCCAGCTGCTGCTCTAGGCCCAGCACGCGGGCGGGGTAGAGCGTGGCCATACGCAGGCTTTCTTCCAGGGAAAGGCCCACTTGCTCCACGCAGTTGCGCACGGCCTGCAGCATGCTCAGCGCCGAGCCGGCCAGCGTGCCCTGCGCATCCACGAAACGGTCGCCGGCCCGCCGGAACTGGTAGGCGCCCTCGGGGCTCTCCTCCACCGCGTCTGTAATCAGGAACAGCCGCTCACCCATGATTTTGTGGCTAATGCGCACGGCCGCGAAGTCGCAGTGTTGCCCATCGGCGATGATGCTGGCGTGGGCCGCCGCGTCGTCGTACACGGCGCCCACCAGGCCCGGCTCGCGGCTTCCCAGCGCCGACATGGCGTTGAACAGGTGCGTGGCGGCCGTAAAACCCTGCCGGAAGCCACGCTGCGCCTCAGCGAAGGTGGCGTTGGAATGTCCAGCTGAGAGCACCACGCCCGCCGCGCGCAGCCGCGCTACGGCCTCGGGGGTGGCTACTTCGGGCGCCATCGTCACGAGGCGCAGCAGGCCGGGCGCGGCGGCCAGCCATGCTTCTACCTCGGCCAGATCAGGTGCCCGCACAAATTCGGCCCGGTGCGCCCCGCGCTTGGCCGCATTTAGGTAAGGGCCTTCCTGGTGCACGCCCAGCAGGCCCGTGCCAGGCGTGGCCTCGTGGTAGGCGCGGGCGGCCAGCATGGCCTCGTGCATCACTTCCGGGGCGTTGGTGGGCATGGTCGCCACGAAATGCGTGGTGCCCTGCTGGCGCAGCGCTGCTTCCAGGCGCGTGAGCGTCGCCACCGAAGGGTGGGTGGAGAAGAGCACGCCGCCGCCGCCGTACACCTGCAGGTCGATGAGACCAGGAGCCACGCGCAGGCCGTGCAGGTCGTGGCGGGGCACCCCGGCGGGCAGCTCGGCTGCGGGCAGCACCGCCTCGATGCGGTCGGCTTGTATCAGTACGGCGTGGTCGGTCAGCAAGGCCGCACCGGTGTACAGGTGACCATTGATAAGGGCGTAGCGCATGGAGGAAGGGGTACGTAGCAAGTAGCGAGAAATCCGACAGGACCTACGAATGCCGGCGCCAACCGGCCGTGGCCCGGCGTCCGCATGCTGATGGCCGGCCCGAATTTCGGCACTTTCGTTGGGTTGCAGCCCGCACCGGCTTACTTCCGTATCGGGGCTGATACCACCTTTAGCAACGCCGCCCATGAGCATCGAACACCGCACATTCCGCATTTACGGCCGGGTACAGGGCGTATTTTTCCGCCAATCGGCCCAGCAGCAGGCCGACCGGCTGGGTCTGCACGGCTACGCCCGCAACAACGCGGACGACACCGTCACCATCGAAGCCGAAGGCACGAGTGAAGCGTTGGCCGCGCTGGCGCAGTGGTGCCGGCAGGGCCCGCCGCTGGCGCGGGTGGAGAAGGTGGAGGCACAGCCCGGGCCGGTGCAGGGCTACGATGGGTTTGAGGTACGCCGCTAAGCCAGCTGGGCAGCCGGGCGGGCTGGTTCGGCAACGGCGCTGCTGCCCAGCCAGGTAGGTAATATTTCGTATTAACTAAATAATATTATTTATTGGTATGTTATTATGTTTGCGGCCGATGTGCCGTCGACGGCATCCGGTTGCAAAGCCCATCAGTGGCTGCTGGTTTTGCGCGGCGTGAAGATAAAGCGCTGATTGATGGATAAATACGTGTCAATGCTACCCGCTTTTTTGTTTGGACATGAACGTACGCTTATTCTGCTTGCTGTGGGCCGTGCTGGGCGCGGCCTTGCCCGGCCAGGGCCAAACCATTGCCTGGCGCTTTGCTGATGTGCAGCCCTTCGAAGTGAAATCCGTAGCCACCGATGGCGCGGGCAACGCCTACGTTACAGGCCAGTTTCGCGGCACCATCACCCTGGGGCAAACCAGCCTCACCAGCCGCAGCAACACGACCGATGTGCTGGTGGCCAAGTTCAGCCCGCAGGGGCGGGCCGTGTGGGCCACCAGCATCGGGCCGGAACCTTCGGCCGTACCCGTGCGCTACCAAAGCTCCGCCACCGCTCACGATATCAGCGTGAACCCGCTCACCGGCGAGGCCTACGTCGTGGCCGGCTTCGTGGGCACCATCACCCGCAACACCGGCGGCGGCGCCCTGACCAGCTTCGGCGTAGCCAGTCCCGACGTGACCAACTTTCCGAGCGTGCTGGTGCTCAAACTGCTGCCGCGGGGCCAGGTCGACTGGGCACGTCGCGCCGGTAACAGTATCCGGCCAGTTATCGGCTCCGGCATCGCCACCGATTTGCGGGGCAATAGCTACGTGACCGGGGAAACCTCTGGCACCGTCCACTTCGACGATGGCTACGACCTGGTGCTGGGCAGCCGGCAGTTGATGATTTTCTCCCTGGATTACGACGGCCGCACGCGCTGGGGGGCCTCCGCCCCCACCCCGCTTAGCGCTGCGGGGCTGGACATCGGCGTCGATGCGCAGCACGGATGCTACGTGGTGGGCCGCTTTGTGGGGCCTTTGCGGTGGGGCAGCGTCCAGCTCGACGGCTTGGGGGCGAATAGCACGGCCTTCGTTGGGCGGCTGGATCAGCGCACCGGGGCAATGAGTTGGGCCCGGCAGGGAAACGGTGGTGCCGGTGTAGACAACCAAGCCCAATCCATAGCTGTTGATGCCCTGGGTAACAGCTTTGTCGCCGGATTGGCTTCCCCGGGCACCAACGTGATATTCGGTTACCTCAGCCCCAACACGGGCAACAACGTTGGCGCTTTTGTCGCGCGACTCGACGCTGGCGGCACCCCCGACTGGGTGCGAATCGTGAACAACGTCCAAGAGGCCGGCAATTTCAAAGACATCCAGGTGGCCAACCTCTCGCCGCTGCCCCTGCTGCAGCAGGCCCTCGTGGCCTACGCCACGCCACGAACCCGCGCGGGCTCCTCGCTACGGCTGCTGACGTACGAGCCCGACGGCGACGCGCAAATGCTAACCAGCATCGACCCCGTTTCCAGCGGCAGCATCAGCGCGCCGCAGGGCCTGGCCGTCGCGCCCGGCGGGGCTTCGCTGCAGGCGCAGGTGTATCTGGGCGGCTACTTTGAGGGCAGCGTGCGGGCAGGCGCGGCCACGCTCACGACCACCGGCCGGGCGGGCTTTCTGGCGGGCACCACGTACCGCTTTGCCCGGCGCAGCATCGACTGGAGCACGCTGCGCATGTACCCCAATCCGGCGAGCGAGCAGCTGACGCTGCGGCTGCCCGGCAGGGGCCGGGCGCAAGTGGTGCTCTACAACCACTTCGGGCACGCCGTGCGCGAACTGAGTGTGGCCGACAGCAGCACCGATGCCGACCTCTTACTCGACGTGCGCAGCCTGCCCGCCGGGCTCTACACCCTGCGGGTGACCAGCGGAGGCGAGTCAGAAAGCCGGCAGTTACAGGTGCAATAAGCCCTGCCGCTGCCGCATTGCCCTGGGAGGGCTTGCCGGATCAGGTCGACCTGATCCGGCAAGCCCTTTCCTCGTTGGCAAGCCGAAAAGGCTGGTGCCAGGCGCAACGCGTCGTTCATGTCCGGTGTTGACAGAAATTTCGCTCGGGCACAGCTCCGTTCGCTGTGGCTGACCTGACCAGTAGTGGCCAGTGCTTCACCCCCAGTTCAGAACAAGCCAGGCTTGGCGGGGCTTGGCGTTGGTAAGCAAGTTTTTTTCCGCGTCGGTGACCAAGCACCACCGGCTTCGGGCGGTAGTCTCCGGGGCTGGTAATACCCTTGCGCGTACCCCGGCGGCGGCCGGAAGCCGCACCCCGGTTTCGCAAGCACCGTGAAATTCAGCACTGACACCTGCTCGTCGAAAATGTGGGCGTCGTGGCCGCAGCGAGTGGAAGCGGAAAAAACGGCGCGTCGATTTTATCCCGGGTGCTAAAAGGGGATATTGCGGCGATGAACAAAGGATTGCTGACCAATCTGCTCCGCCAAGCGGGCCTCATGCACGCCGCCGACCGCCTGCGCTACGGGCTCATGCGCTACCGCAACCGGCAACTGAACCAGGCCTGGCGGGCAGCCCATCCGAACGTGGTCTTGCCGCCGGATTACCTGATGTACGAGTCCTTTCAACTCAACTACCGCAAGTACTACGAAGGAGGGCGCGACACGGCCGTTTGGGTACGCGACCACCTGGGCCGCCACCTGGAACTGCAGAACGCCCACATCCTCGACTGGGGCTGCGGCCCCGGTCGCGTCGTTCGCCACCTGCCCGAAGTAGTAAACCGTGGCTGCCGCTACTCCGGCACCGACTACAACCCGCAATCCATCAAGTGGTGCCGCGAAAACCTGCCCGGCATCAGCTTTCTGCTCAACGAGCTGAATCCACCCCTGCAGGCCGCGGCCAATAGCTTCGACGCTGTGTACGGCATTTCCATTTTTACCCACCTTTCCGCTGCCGCCCACCAGCGCTGGTACGACGAGTTGATGCGCGTCACGCGCCCGGGCGGGGTACTGCTGTTCACCACCCACGGCGCCGCCTTTCACCAGATTATGACCGAGGTCGAGCGCGCCACTTTCGATGCGGGGCAGCTCGTCGTCCGCAGCAACGTGGACGAGGGCCACCGCGTCTTCGCCGCGTTCCAGCCGCCCAGCTACTTGCAGAAGCTGTTTGGGCAGCAAGCCGAAGTGCTGGAGCACCTGCCCGGCCAGCGCCACGGCGGCAGCGCCAGCCAAGACGTGTGGCTGCTGCGCAAGCGGTAACCCTGCATACAAACGCCCAGAGCGAGGCCGCAGCCGCGCCCTGGGCGTCTTCGAGACCGGCAAATTACCGAATGAGCAACTCCGGGCTGGGTACCACCGTGCGGATGACATAACCCGCCCCGCCCGCCTGAGCAGCCGAAGCGGTACCGTTGAATACCAAGCTGCCACCGCCGTTGCCACCGTTGCCGCCGCAGGCACCGCCGCCGGAGCCGCCCGTTTGCGTCGTCGAGAAAGCGTCGGTGCCCGCTGCCCCGCCGTTGGCTTGCAGCGTGCCCGCTACGGAAGCGGTGGCGCTGGAAATCAAGTGGATGATGCCGCCGCCGCCGCCGCCACCCCCGCCCGCACCGTTGGTGCCGCCGTTGGTGTTGATGCCACCCGCGCCGGCGCCGCCGTTTGCCCGAATGCTTCCCGACACGGTGAGGTTGCCCTGGGCGGCGAGAAGCACGATGCCCCCAGCGCCACCTCCGCCGCCGCCTACGTCACCAGTAGTAGCGGTATTAGTTGCGCTGTTGCCGTTGGCATTGATGCTGCCCCCGGCTGCCAGCGTGAGGGTGCCGCGGGCCACGATGGCAATCGAGCCGCCGCCTTCTCCGCCCGTGCCGTTGAGCGTTCGGTCGCCAGCGCCGCCAGCAGCCACCGGGGCGTATGTAAGACCGGCCGCCGAAACCGAACTCATCCCGATTCCGCCGGTAATGGTGCCCGGAGCAGAACGGGCTACTCCCGGGTGCGGGGCCCCGTTACCGTTGTCTTCGGCCCCGCTGGTCACGGTGATGGTGCCGGTGATGGTTACATCGCCGGTGCAGCGAATGACCGTCCCGCTGGGTACAATCAGATTGCCGGAGATATTGAGGGTGGTAAACTGCAGGTGATGCCGCCCCGCCAGCGAATTGAAGCCGCTGGTGGTAGTCAGATCAAGGGTGTTGCCCGTCGCGATGTTGAAGGCGCCCGCCGATCCGTCGCCGTATTGCCCCAGCGCGCCGGCCGGTCCCTGTGGGCCTTGCGGCCCTTGGGAACCCTGCGGGCCTGTGGCCCCCGTAGCACCTACCGGGCCCTGAGCACCCAGCTGAATCCAGCCCGTGCCGGTGTAGTAATAATAGCCCGGCGTGCCGTCGGTTTGATACACCAGCAGCCCGGCGCTTTGGGCCGTGACGGGGATCTGCCCGCGCTGGCTCTGCAACATGCGTGGCGGCAGAAAGCCCCGGTTTGTGGAGTTAACGTCGAGGGCCGCCGCGCCGTCGGGCTGGGTGGTGCCGATGCCGATGCCTTGGGCTTGCGCCGAGTAAACGGCGCTCGTGAATGTGGTGAGGAGTAAAAGATACCGGAGGAGTAAGCTTTTCTTCATGCAAAGTGGCGGAAGGAGAGGAGCGAATCAGGCAGCAAAATTATATAGTATTAAGCCTATTTTATGCTGTTTAGCAGATTTGTGGTGCCGTTTGGCCAAACAAAAAAGGCGCAGCCGAAGCCGCGCCTTTTTCTAAAAACAAGCAGGAAACCTTAGTCAGCTTTCTTGGCCGAGCGCAGACGCTCGTTTTCGTCGAGCAGGATTTTGCGCATGCGGATCGACTTCGGCGTCACTTCCAGGTACTCATCCTTCTGGATGTATTCCATGGCGTCTTCCAGCGAGAACTGGCGCTTCGGTACGATTTTCACGTTTTCGTCGGAGCCCGAAGCACGCATGTTCGTGAGCTTCTTGCCCTTCTGGATGTTGATGGTCAAATCGTTCGGGCGGGTGTGCTCGCCGATAACCTGGCCAGCGTACACTTCCTCCCCCGGATCCACGAAGAACTCGCCGCGGTCCTGCATCTTGTCGATGGTGTAGGCGGTGCCGGCACCGGTTTCCATCGAGATGAGCGAGCCGCTGATGCGGCCGGGAATCGGGCCTTTGTAGGGCTCGTAGCTCTGGAAGCGGTGGTTCATGATGGCCTCACCGGCGGTGGCGGTCAGCACGTTGTTACGCAGCCCGATCAGGCCGCGCGACGGGATGTTGAACTCCAGGTGCTGCAGGTCGCCCTTGGGCTCCATGATGGTCAGTTCGCCCTTGCGCATGGTCACCAGTTCGATAACCTTGCCGGCAGTTTCCTCCGGCACGTCCACCACCAGGTGTTCGATGGGCTCCAGGCGGTTGCCGTTGTCGTCCTCCTTGTAGAGCACCTGCGGCTGGCCTACCTGCAGTTCGTAGCCTTCGCGGCGCATCGTTTCGATGAGTACCGACAAGTGAAGGATACCGCGGCCGTACACCAGGAAGGTGTCTTCGCGGTCGGTTTCCTGCACGCGCAGGGCCAGGTTCTTCTCCGTTTCCTTGTACAGACGGTCGCGCAGGTGACGCGAGGTCACGAACTTGCCTTCCTTGCCGAAGAACGGCGAGTTGTTGATGGTGAACAGCATGTTCATCGTCGGCTCGTCGATGCTGATGCGGGTCAGCGCCTCCGGGTTTTCGGCGTCGGCGATGGTGTCGCCGATGTCGAAGCCTTCAATGCCCGTTACGGCGCAAATTTCACCGGCCTGCACTTCGGCTACCTTGGCTTTGCCCAGGCCTTCGAATACTTGCAGTTCTTTGATCTTCACCTTCTTCACGGAACCGTCGGCCTTCATCAGGCTCATGTTCGAGCCCTCTTTCAGGATGCCGCGCTGCACGCGCCCGATGGCAATCCGGCCCACGAAGGCCGAGTAGTCGAGCGAAGTCACCTGCATCTGCGGGGTGCCCTCGTAGAAGGGAGCCGGCGGGATGGAGGCAATAACGGCGTCGAGCAGCGGGGTGATGTCCTCGGTCTTCTGCTTCCAGTCGGTGCTCATCCAGCCTTGCTTGCTGGAGCCGTACAGCGTCACGAAGTCCAGCTGGTCTTCGGTGGCGCCGAGGTTAAACATCAGGTCGAACACCTGCTCGTGCACTTCGTCGGGGCGGCAGTTTTCCTTATCGACTTTGTTGACTACCACGATGGGCTTTAGGCCCAGGTCGATGGCTTTGCCCAGCACGAAGCGGGTCTGGGGCATGGCCCCTTCGAAGGCGTCGACGAGCAGCAGCACGCCGTCGGCCATCTTCAGCACGCGCTCCACCTCGCCGCCGAAGTCGGCGTGACCGGGAGTGTCAATGATGTTGATTTTAACGTCTTTGTAACGAACCGATACGTTTTTCGAAACGATGGTAATGCCACGTTCACGCTCCAGGTCGTTGTTGTCCAGGATCAGGTCGTCGAAATGCTGGTGCTCACTGAAGAGCTTCGACGCGTGAATGATCTTGTCCACGAGCGTGGTTTTGCCGTGGTCAACGTGGGCGATAATGGCGATGTTGCGGATGTTCTGCATGAGAGCGGTTTTGCGGGTGCAAAGGTACGGAATGTTCCTCGCAAATGCTTGTTAACCTTAATGTTTCAGAGCAAACCGTACTGGTGCTTAGCTCCGTAGGTAGGACGAACGAATCCCCAAACCGCCGCGTTCTGCTGCTAGTTCCGCACTTTGGCCGGTGAAAGAACCCGGCTTATCGCTCCCATGAAAATTTCTTCTTTGCTGCTTAGCTTGCTGTGCCTGACCTCCTTGCCAGCCTGCTCCCAAAACAAAAAGTCCGGCGCTGCCGACAAGACGGCGGCGCCCGTTCAGCTGACCTCGGCCCAGCAATACCCCCAGGCCCAACCCGCGACGGGCAAGCCCGACGAGTTTCCCATTCGCAAAACCGACGCGCAATGGAAGGCCCAGCTCACACCCGATCAATACTACATCCTGCGCCAGCAGGGCACCGAGCGGCCTTTTACCGGCAAGTACCACGACAACCACGCGAAGGGCAACTACTACTGCGCCGCCGACCACAACCTGCTTTTTACTTCCGATACCAAGTTTGAGTCGGGTACGGGCTGGCCGAGCTTCTGGGCGCCGGCCACCAACGAAAGCCTGAAAGTAACCACCGATAACACGTACGGCATGAGCCGCGACGAGCTGTTGTGCGCTAAATGCGGTGGTCACCTTGGGCACGTTTTCAACGACGGCCCCAAGCCTACCGGCCTGCGCTACTGCATGGACGGCAACGGAATGGTGTTCGAAAAGCGCAAATAAGCCAGCCGCCGTTTTCGGCAACTGGTATTTGCGTGACGCAGCCCCGGGTTTATCCCATAACGCTCGGCGAAAGCCGGAGTGATGCCAGCCCTGGGCCCGGGGCCAATCCGCCTTGCCCGTCGGGTGCGTTTATGCAGTCCGGCTGCAGCAATTTTGCGGTTCCGATTGTCTCAGTTTCTTCTGTTGCCCGTTGCGCATGACCCCAGACCCCATCAGTACCCTACAAGCCAGCTTGGCACCGGCGCGTCAGCGTCTGCTTGACCACGCGGTATACCAGTCGCTGCACTCACTAGATGACCTGCGCGTATTTATGGAGCACCACGTTTTTGCCGTGTGGGACTTCATGTCGCTGCTCAAAGCCCTGCAGCGCGAACTGACGTGCACCACGGTGCCCTGGGTGCCGCGCGGCAACCCCAGTACGCGCCGCCTCATCAACGAAATCGTGTTGGAGGAGGAAACCGATGTCGATCCGGAGGGGCAGCCCACCAGCCATTTCGAGCTGTACCTGCGTGCCATGCGCGAGTGCGGGGCTGATACCGCGCCGGTGCAGCGCCTGCTCGATGCGTTGGCAGCCGGGGCCAGCGTCGAGGCTGGTCTGGAGGCCGCCGGGGCTCCGGCCAGCGTGCGGACCTTCGTGCAACACACCTTCGCGGTGGTGCGGTCGGGCCAGCCGCACGCGGTGGCCGCCGCCTTTACTTTCGGCCGGGAAGACGTGATTCCGGCCATGTTCCGTCACCTCGTGCACGACCTGCGTCAGCGTTTCCCCGGGCAGCTGGATACATTTACCTACTACCTCGACCGGCACATCGAACTCGACGAGCAGGCGCACGCCCCGCTGGCCCAGCAGGTGGTGCGCGAGCTGTGCGCCGACGAGGCAGCGAAGTGGGCGCAGGCCGCCACGGTCGCGCGCCAGTGCATGGAGGCGCGCGTTGCGCTGTGGGATGGCATCCGGGCTGCGCTGCCGGTGCCGGCCGGTTAAGGCAAACATCGGCGCGGCACTTGCGTTCAGCAGGGTAGGGGTGGCGCATTCAGGCGCCGGCCCAGCCGCTCATGAACTCATTACGCCGTTTTGTCTTTTGCACCACCGCGCTGCTACCGCTGACCTTGGCTTCCTGCACTTCCTCCGATAGCGCTTTGGAAGCCGACCGTGCCCCGGCCGAAATCAATTCGGACGCCGACCGTCAGGCCGCCTACAACCGCGGGGTCGGCACGGGCAGCGCCACGCCCGATGCTACCCCGGGCCGGGTGCCTCAGGTGCGCGAACAGGCAGCCGCTTCCGGCGGCCGGCAGCGCATCGAATCGGTAAATACCAACGACCCGAATAACACCACCCAGGAGGAGCGCATGCGCCGCATTCAGGGCAACCCCGGCGTTACGGGAACGGATTCGTTGCGGCGGCCCTAAGACCCTGCCCCCCACGACAACGCCCCGGCCACCCGTGCGAAACGGGTGGCCGGGGCGTTGTCGTGGGGGGCAGGCTAGATATCGTTGACGGCTGGTGTGGTGTCGGCCGGTGCCGTGGCATTGGTGTTAGCTGAGCGGCTGCGGCCGGCGGCTGAGGTACGCGAGCGGTTGGCCCGGGACGGGGCCGCGGGTTGGGCTGCTGCCGGTGCCGCTGCCGGTACAGCAGTAGCCGGGCGGCGCGGCGCTGGCTTGCGGGCGGGTGCCGTGGTGCGTGGGGCGGCAGCAGCGGCCGGTTGCGGGGCTGCGGACGTCGCTGGGTCGGCCTTGACGCTCTCTTGCGACGTGGGCATGGTGGTTCCCAGGGCCTCTTCCAGCAGTTGATGGGTTTCCTGCTCCAAGCGTGCGGTAGCTTCGGCTACCACCTCCCGGATTCGGGCTTTGGTTTCTTGCCGGACGCGCTTCACCAATTCTTTCAGGCGCCGGTCCAGGTCTTTCTGCGCTTGCTTGGCGGCCGTTTTGGCGAGGCGCTTCTGCTCTTTTTTCGATAGCTGTGGCTCCGCGATGGGAAGGTCGATGCTGGTGTGGGCCGCCGCCAGAGAGGCTGCCTTACGTAGGGCTTTGGCCGCTTTTTCTTCGGCTTTCAGGGCTTTGCGCTCGGTTTTGCTCAGTTCCTTCTTGCTCATTTTCTTGCCAGGTTTTGCCTCCGGCTGGGTTGCCAGCGGTAGAGTGTTCGTAGGGGTAGCGGCCATGATGTGGTGGGATTAAACAACCTGTGCTGTTTGACGCGTAAATCAAGGTAATTGTTATCAATCCGTTATGTTAAGTTTTTTGCACTGGCCGGCGCCCACGTAACCGGCTGAACGCCGCAATTGTAGCCCAATCGTCCTTTCTTTGCGCTTTCAAATTTGAATTTGTTTGGCTGCCGGCTCCGGTGCCGCGCGGCCTTCGTTGTTTTCCTTCCCGATGCAAACTGTTCCTCAACGCTATACCGTCACGGCCGCGCTGCCCTATGCCAACGGCCCGGTGCACATCGGCCACCTGGCCGGTGTGTACCTGCCCGCCGACATCTACGTGCGCTACCAGCGCGCCCAGGGCCGCGACGTGAAGTTTATCTGCGGCTCCGACGAGCACGGCGTGCCCATCACCATCCGCGCCCAGAAGGAGGGCGTCACGCCCCAGCAAGTGGTCGATAAGTACCACGCCATCATCCGCGACTCGTTCAAAGACTTCGGCGTGTCGTTCGACATCTACGCGCGCACCTCCAACGACACGCACCGCCAAACGGCCTCCGACTTCTTCCGCAAGATGTACGAGGCCGGGCAGTTCACCGAGCAAACCTCCCAGCAGTACTACGACGAAGAAGCCCAGCAATTTCTAGCTGACCGCTACATTGTGGGCACTTGCCCTACCTGCGCCAACGAAAACGCTTACGGCGACCAGTGCGAGCGGTGCGGCTCCTCGCTGAGCCCGACGGAGCTCATCAACCCGCGCTCCATGCTCTCCGGCAACCAACCGGTGCTGCGCGAAACCAAGCACTGGTACCTCCCGCTGGATCAGTACGAGCCCTGGCTGCGCGAGTGGATCATCGAAGGCCACAAGCAAGACTGGAAAACCAACGTGTACGGCCAGTGCAAATCGTGGATTGACCAGGGCCTGCACCCGCGCGCCGTCACCCGCGACCTGGACTGGGGCGTGCCCGTGCCCGTGGAGGGCGCCGAGGGCAAGGTGCTCTACGTGTGGTTCGACGCGCCCATCGGCTACATCTCGGCCACCAAAGACCTGCTGCCCGACGGCGAGTGGCAGAAGTACTGGCAGGACCCGGGCACCAAGCTGCTGCACTTCATCGGCAAGGACAACATCGTGTTCCACTGCATCATCTTCCCGGCGATGCTCAAGGCCCACGGCGACTTCATCCTGCCCGACAACGTGCCCGCCAACGAGTTTCTAAACCTGGAAGGCGACAAGATTTCGACCTCGCGCAACTGGGCCGTGTGGCTGCACGAATACCTGCAGGATTTTCCCGGCAAGGCCGACGTGCTGCGCTACGTGCTCTGCGCCAACGCCCCCGAAACCAAGGACAACGACTTCACCTGGAAGGACTTCCAGGCGCGCAACAACAACGAGCTGGTCGCCAACCTCGGCAACTTTGTGAACCGCGCCGTGGTGCTCACCCACAAGTTCTTCGGCGGCCAGGTACCGGCCGCCGGCGAGCTGACCGCCGCCGACCAGGAAGTATTCGCCCAGCTGGCCGACTTCCCGCAGCGCATCGGGGAACTGATTGAAAACTACCGCTTCCGCGACGCGCTCAATGAGCTGATGAACCTCACGCGCCTGGGCAACAAGTACCTGGCCGACATGGAGCCCTGGAAGCTCATCAAGACCGACGAGACCCGCACCGGCACCGTGCTGCACGTGGCCCTGCAGCTGGCTGCCAGCCTTGTCACGCTGCTGGAACCGTTTCTGCCCGAAGCTGCCGGCAACCTCGGCCGCATGCTGAACACCGAAAAAGCCTCTTGGGCCACGGCCGGCAACTCCCGCGCCCTGCCCGCCGGTCACCAGCTCGGTGAAGCCTTCCTGCTCTTCGACAAAATCGAGGACAAGACCGTGGAAACCCAGGTGCAGAAGCTGCTCGACACCAAACTAGCCAATCAGCTGGCCAACACGCCTGTGCAGCCGGCCAAGGAAAACGTGTCGTTCGAGGAGTTTGGCCGCATGGATCTGCGCATCGGCACCATCCTCGCAGCTGAAAAGGTCGCCAAGACCAAAAAGCTGCTCAAGCTGACCGTGGATACCGGTCTTGACCAGCGCACCATCGTCTCGGGTATCGCCGAACATTTCATTCCCGAGGCCTTGGTGGGCCAGCAAGTGCTGGTACTCCTGAACCTCGCCCCGCGCGAAATCAAGGGCATCGAAAGCCAGGGCATGCTGCTGATGGCCGAAAACGCCGACGGCAAGCTCAGCCTGATGCAGCCCGGCCAGCCCGTGCGGCCTGGTTCGTTCGTGGCGTAGCTCTACTCAGAAACGCAAAAGCCCCGCCGTAAGCATACGGCGGGGCTTTTGCGTTATATTGACAAAACTTGGTTGAATTAGATCGGCGCAACCGTTTGGCTTAAAGCTCGCAGGAGAGCAGTCAACCGATCCAAGTCAACGGCGGCAAATGGTGCTTCGCCTACAAGAACTCGTTTGAGCTCGGCTGCATCATCAAATAGGGAGCCTATGACCGGTTGAGGATGTTCCAGGTTTTGTCACTTCTCCGTCGGGACGAGGGCATAATAATCTGTTTCTAGGTCAAAGCGCGCACTGATGCTTCCGAGATAAACAATGGCTCTTTGAAACAGAAAAGCTAATTCCTCAACGTCGACTTGCATAAAGGATTTACTTCACGTTCACCACGTTCATGGCCCGCTCAATGCCCAGCGTGCCGAAGGCCAGCACCGCCTCGGCGGCTTTTTCCAGGCGTAGCGGCAGGTCAATCTGCTCGTCGGCCGAAAAGGGGCTGAGCACATAGTCCACCTGCCGGCCCTTGCTGAAGCTGGAGTCGATGCCGAAGCGCAGGCGGGCGTACTCGTCGGTGCCCAGCGTCTCTTGGATGTGCTTCAGGCCGTTCTGCCCGCCGGCCGAGCCTTTGCCTTTCAGGCGCAGCTTGCCGAAGGGCAGGGCGAGGTCGTCGGTTACCACCAGCATCTGTTCCTTTTCCAGCTTCAGCGTGCTGAGCCAGTGCGCGGCGGCCTTGCCGCTCAGGTTCATGTAGGTGGTGGGCTTCACCAGCACGAAGGTTTTGCCCTTGTGCTTGATTTCGGTGGTGAAAGCGTGCCGGCCCAGCACCCAGGGCGCCGCCTCGAATTTGCGGGCCAGGTAGTCACCCACCATAAAGCCCACGTTGTGCCGCGTATCCGCGTACTCCGGCCCGATGTTGCCCAGGCAGAGGATCAGAAATTTCATACAGAAGTCTTACTGGGGCGCAAACGTAAAAAATCCTGCCCCGCCGCGAGGCGAAGCAGGATTTTCTCTTGCGCGAAACGCGAAGAAATTACTTCTCAGCTTGCAGCTGGCCACGCAGACCACGCGGGATGGCCACGGTCGCAATCGGGGACAGCGGGTTGGTCAGGATCTGGTAGCCGGTGGTTTCCACCTTGCTTACCTTGATCGACTTGCCCAGGCCCAGGTCGCCGATGTTCACCTCCACGAAGTCGGGCAGGTTCTCGGGCAGGGCCTTTACTTTCAGCTTGCGCAGCTTCGATACGAGCTTGCCGCCTTGCTGCACGCCCGGCGAAACGCCTACGTACTTGATCGGCACGTCCATCTTCACCTCTTTGCCTTCCTGCAGCTGCAAAAAGTCAACGTGCAGCAGCATCTCGTTCACGGGGTGGAACTGGGCGTCCTGCACGATGGCGCGGTACGTGTCGCCTTCGATGTTCAGATCAACGATGTGCACCTCCGGGGTGTACAGCAGCTCACGGAACAGAATGGCCGGCACGTGGAAGTGCACCTGCGTCTCGCCGCCGTACATCACGCACGGTACGTACGACTCCAGGCGCAGACGCTTGGCCTCTTTCTTGCCGAGATTCGCTCTTTTAAACCCTACAATCTCCAGGCTTTTCATAATACTGGTGTTGAAAAAGTGTGGTCCGGTTAAAGACCTTGAAATGAAACTGTTCCGCCCGGCCAGTGCAGCCGAAGGAGCCGCAAAGGTACGCGGTTAAGTTGGGATTGAAAAGCGCGGAGCAACTATATGTGCAGGTCAAGGATAGCGGAACTACAAATCTTCTGTCATCCTGAGCAAGCAACGCGAAGGATGACAGAAGATTTATCAGAACTCCTCTATATAAAGAGCGAGCTGATCGATTCGTGCGACACCACGTTGTGGATGGCGCGGGCGAAAAGGTCGGCCACCGAAATGACCTTGATTTTGGGGTTTTCCTGGCGCAGCGGAATCGTGTCGGTCGTAATCAGCTCCACCAGCGAGGAGTTGCGGATGCGCTCGTGAGCTGGGCCGCTGAGCACGGGGTGGGTGATGACGGCCCGCACCGAGGCCGCGCCGCGCTCCAGCAGCAAATCGGCGGCCTTGCAGATAGTGCCGGCCGTGTCGACGATGTCGTCCACGAGCACCACGTTCATGCCCGTCACGTCGCCGATGACTTGCATGGACGCAATTTCGTTGGCCCGCAGGCGCATCTTGTCGCAGACCACGATTTCGGCGCCGAACTTCTTGGCAAACGCCCGGGTGCGCACCACGCCGCCCACGTCGGGCGAGGCGAAGATGAGGTTTTCCAGGTTCAACGAGCGGATGTAAGGCGCCGTGATGGTGGAGCCGTCGAGATGATCCACCGGAATGTCGAAGAAGCCCTGGATCTGGCCGGCGTGCAGGTCGCAGGTCATCAGGCGGTCGGTGCCCACGCTCTGAATGAACTCGGCTACCACCTTGGCGCCGATGCTCACGCGCGGCTTGTCCTTGCGGTCTTGCCGGGCGTAGCCCATGTAGGGCATCACGATGTTGACTTTGTGGGCGGAGGCGCGCTTGGCCGCGTCCACCATCAGCATCAGCTCCATCAGGTTGTCGGCGGGCGGAAAGGTGCTCTGGATCAGAAACACCTCGCAGCCGCGCACGCTCTCGTTGAAGCTCGGCCCGATTTCCGAGTCGGAAAAGCGCTGGATGGTGAGGTCGCCGAGCTGGGTGCCGTAGGCGGCGGCGATTTTTTCGGCCACTTCGCGCGAAGTGGTGCCGGAGAAGATTTTGACCTGCGAAGCCATGAGGGAAAGGGGACTAGGGGGTAAGCAAACCAAGACACCGGAACCGCGAAGCGGCCGCGCGCACTGCCTTGGATCGGCGGCCCGGCGGGGCCGCTGCCGCAGCTACCGCGTGGACCGTACCGCCAGCACCGGAAAACGCAAAAGGCGCCGACTCCGCTCCGAAGAGGGGGCCAGCGCCTTTTTTGTTGTCCGACCAGGGCTCGAACCTGGACTTTCTTGAATCAAAATCAAGCGTGTTGCCAGTTACACCATCGGACAATTTCCCTTGCGGTAACCAGTGGTTGTGCCGTTTGGGTTTGCAAATGTACCGCTGTTTTGGCGGCCTCCAAATTTTCCCCGAAAAAAATTTTTGAGGAAAGCCCCTCAAGGGGCTTAGAAACGGCCTTTTTGCGGTGATTTTCAGCCAGAAAAGTTTCTGCACTTTTTCACGGCCGAGCCGGTTTGCCCATGCGGCGAATGGTCCGTACTTTTGCGGCCTGAAACTGCTCTCATTCTCCCTATAAAGAACTGCAATGGCGAATACCGGCAAAATCACCCAGGTTATCGGCCCCGTCGTGGACGTGAGCTTCGCGGGTGAAGGCTCCAAGCTTCCCAACATTCTCGACGCCCTCGAAGTCATCAAAGACAACGGCCAGCGCGTAGTCCTGGAGTGCCAGCAACACCTGGGCGAGGACCGCGTGCGCACCATTGCCATGGACTCGACCGACGGTCTGACCCGCGGCGCCGAGGTACGTGACCTGGGCACCCCGATCCAGATGCCGACCGGCGACGCCGTGCTCGGCCGCCTGTTCAACGTGGTGGGCGAGGCCATCGACGGCCTGCCCCAGCCCTCGGCTACCGGCTCGCTGCCGATTCACCGCTCGGCCCCGCGCTTCGAGGACCTCTCCACGAGCACTGAAATCCTCTTCACCGGCATCAAGGTTATCGACCTGATCGAGCCGTACGCCAAGGGTGGTAAGATCGGTCTGTTCGGCGGTGCCGGCGTAGGCAAAACCGTACTGATTCAGGAGCTGATCAACAACATCGCCAAGGCCTACTCGGGTCTGTCGGTATTTGCCGGTGTGGGCGAGCGTACCCGCGAAGGCAATGACTTGCTGCGTGAAATGATCGAAGCCGGCATCGTACAGTACGGCGACGAGTTCATGCACGGCATGGAGAAAGGTGAGTGGAACCTCGACGCGGTAGACGTGGCGGGCATGACCAACTCGAAGGCCACCTTCGTGTTCGGCCAGATGAACGAGCCTCCCGGAGCCCGTGCCCGCGTGGCCCTGTCGGGTCTGACGGTAGCCGAAAACTTCCGCGACGGCGACGGCACCGGTACCGGCCGCGACATCCTGTTCTTCGTCGACAACATCTTCCGCTTTACCCAGGCTGGTTCGGAAGTATCGGCTCTGTTGGGCCGTATGCCCTCGGCCGTAGGTTACCAGCCCACGCTGGCTACCGAAATGGGTACCATGCAGGAGCGCATCACCTCCACCAAGCGCGGCTCCATCACCTCGGTGCAGGCCGTGTACGTACCGGCAGATGACTTGACTGACCCGGCGCCGGCTACGACCTTCGCCCACTTGGACGCCACCACGGTACTGTCGCGTAAAATCGCCGAGCTGGGCATCTACCCGGCCGTGGACCCGCTCGACTCGACCTCGCGTATCCTCGACCCGGCCATCATCGGCGACGAGCACTACAACACGGCTCAGCGCGTGAAGGAGATTCTGCAGCGCTACAAGGAACTGCAGGACATCATCGCCATCCTGGGCATGGACGAACTCTCGGAAGAAGACAAGCTGGTGGTATCGCGCGCCCGTCGCGTGCAGCGCTTCCTCTCGCAACCCTTCCACGTGGCCGAGCAGTTCACCGGCCTGAAAGGCGTGCTGGTGGACATCAAGGACACCATCAAAGGCTTCAACGGCATCATCGACGGTCTGTACGACCACCTGCCGGAAGCGGCGTTCAACCTCGTGGGCACCATCGAGGACGCCGTAGCCAAGGGTGAGCGTCTGCTGGCTGAAGCCCGATAGTTTAATTGCTGATTGTGGAGTGTTGATTGTTTCAAAGTCTCTGAACATCCAACAATCAACACTTCACAATTAAACAATCAACGATATGCGTTTAGAAATCATCACGCCGGACCGGAAGGTGTTCGAGGGGGAAGTCTCTTCGGCCGTATTTCCGGGCGCTGCCGGCCAGTTTGAAGTGCTCAACAACCACGCGCCCATGATTGCCGCCCTCCAGGCCGGTGAGCTGCGCGTGACCAGCGCGGCCGGCCGCGAGTCGTTCCAGGTGAGCGGCGGCGTGGTGGAAGTGCTGCGCAACAACGTTACGGTACTGGCGGAGTCGGTGCTGGTGTAAGCCCGCCTACGCCGCGTACGCAAGCCGTTCCTGCCGCCCCGGCAGGAACGGCTTTTTTTATGCCCTGGCGCGGTCGGCAAGGCGCCGTTGTCGTATCGTTGCGGCGTCGTACGTTTTCCATTGCTTTCCGCATGCCGCAGCTCCCGGACCCCTTCAGCGCCATCGAAAACATTTACACCCCCCGGCAGCGCCACGTCCTGCTGATTGCCTCGCTGCTGGGCCTGGGCGGGCTGATGGTGATGGGGCTGGCGCAGTACCTGACGGCTTTTCTGGCGGCGGGCATTCTGTTCGTGGTGTTTCGGCCGCTGTGGGTGGCGCTGGTGCACCGCCGCCGCTGGAACCGGCGCCTGGTCACCATTCTGGTGCTGCTGGTCACGGTGGTGGTGCTGGTGATTCCTTTTTACGCGCTGAGCACCCTGCTGATCGACCGGCTGGTGGCCTTTGCCCGGCACCCGGAGCGCATCTTGGACGCGGTGCACAAGCTGGAGCAGGCTACCGGCTTTCAGGTAACCTCCCAGCAGAACGTGCGGCAGCTGCTGCAGCAGGTGGCGGGCCGCGTGAGCAGCTGGCTGCCGACGCTGGCGAGCAGCGCGCTGAACTTCCTGGTGGTGGTGGGCCTGATGCTCTTCACGATGTACTACCTGTTTATGCAGGAAACCTACTTCCTGCTCGGGCTGCGCCGCTACCTGCCCTTCCGCAGCGAAACCATGACGGAGCTGGGCGAGTCGCTCAAAAACAACGTGAATGCCAACGTGCTGGGCCAGGCCTTGGTGGCGCTGGTGCAGGGCGTACTGACGGGCCTCACGCTGCTGCTGTTCCAGGTGCCCGACCCGCTGTTCTGGGGCGTGGTGGCTTTTTTCATGGCCTTTCTGCCCGTGCTGGGCACGCCCCTGGTGTGGGGACCGGCGGCGCTGTACCAGTTTTCGCAGGGCGAAACAGGGCGGGCCATCGGCATTCTGCTGGTGGGGGTGGTGGTCATCATCAACGTGGACAACCTGCTGCGCATCGTGCTGGCCAAGCGCATGGGCGACATTCACCCGCTGGTAACGCTGGTGGGCTTGGTGCTGGGCGTGGAGATTTTCGGCATCATTGGGCTGGTGGTGGGGCCGCTGCTGGTGTCGTACTTCCTGGTGCTGATGGAGGTGTTTCGCCGCGAAAACCGGGCCGCCCGCATTACCGGCGAGCAGTAGCCCCGGCCGCGGCCGTTCGCCTAAAAACCATCGGGCAGGCGTAGCTTGCACTTCCAACGCATCAGCCTTCACCTGCGCGCCCTTCGCCGGCCGCCTTGCCTTGCTCCGCATGGATATCCACCCGAAAATCACGCCCATCTACCAGACGTCGGTCTTCAAGTTTCAGGACCTGGACGAGCTGGAACAATACTTCCAGGACCCGACCAGCCGCTACCTCTACTCGCGCAACGGCAACCCCAATTCCGACGAACTGGCCGCGGCGGTAGCGCAGCTGGAGGGCGGCGCGGGAGCCGTGGCCACGTCCTCGGGCATGGCGGCCATCTTCGCGGCGCTGCTGGCCTACTGCCAGGCCGGCGACCATGTGCTGTGCGCCGCCGACATCTACGGCGGCTCAGCCGCGCTGCTCAACACCGAGCTAAGCCGCATGGGCATCACGGTGACGTACGTGCCCTTCGAGCAGCTCTACGCGCTGGAGTCGTTTGTGCAGCCGACCACCCGCCTGCTGCTGGCCGAAACCATCAGCAACCCGCTGCTGCGCGTGGCCGACCTGCGCCGCTTGGCTGCGCACTGCCACGCGCTGGGACTGAAGCTGGTTGTCGACAATACCTTCGCCACGCCCCTGCTGACCCGGCCGCTGGCCCTGGGGGCCGACATCACTCTGCACAGCGTGACCAAGTATATTGCCGGCCACAGCGACGTGACGGCCGGCGTGACCGTGGCGGCCGATCCGGAAGTAGCGGCCCGGCTCAAGCAGATCGGCGTGTTTTATGGCCTTACCCTGAGCCCGATGGAAAGCTGGCTGGCTGTGCGCGGCCTCAAGACGCTGCGCCTGCGCATCCGGGAGCACAGCCACAACGCCCTGGCCATAGCTACCATGCTCAGCCAGCACCCGGCCGTGCGGTCGGTGTACTACCCAGGCCTGCCTACGCACGCGCAGCATGCGCTGGCCGCCGAGCAGGGCGGAGGATTGTTTAGCGGCATGCTTTCCTTCAAGCTGGCCGACGACCAGGAAGCTGTGAGCCACTTCATGCGGCGCACCCAGCGCTTCCCCTTCGCCCCGTCCCTGGCCGGGGTCGATTCGTCCTTGTCGTATCCGCTGGGCACCTCGCACCGCGCGCTAACGCCCGAGCAGCAGCAGGCGCTGGGCATCACCATCGGATTGGTGCGGTTGTCGGTGGGAATTGAGCCCGTGGACGAATTGCTGGCGGATCTGCAGCAGGCCCTGAGCTAATTCGAAAAAAAGGAGTCGGGTTATACCACTGCGACCAACTTTGTACTACTCAACGCGGGTTTTGTGCCGACGAATGAACTTAATAAACCCATTATACTAGGTTTTGAGCTAAGTTGCCTACCACGGCTACCGAATTTCAACTGCCAATCAACCCATTGCAATCCTCAGCGCCTTGGTAATAATATCCAAGCTACCAAGTTCGCCTAGCCGTCATTATGGTATACCTGCTGATAGGGGCAGTATTATTGGGGTACTTCGCCGCTAGGCTGCTGGGGCGGCGCTATCCGGCGGCGGTAATTGGTATAAAATCAACGGCCGGTAGACTGCGAGCGGTGCTGGCGTGGCTGTGGCTGCTGTGTCTGGCGGGCACGTTGCTCGTGGCGTTGCCTTCGCTCGAAACTACCAACCAGACGGTAGTGAGCGGCTTGCACGTCGGGCTGTGGCTGCTGGTGTTTCCCGCGACCCGGCATTTCGGGTGGGGCCGCGGGCTGCCGGTGCTGCTGTGGGGCGGGCTGGGCGTGGGCGTTGGGCTGAGCGTATCGCTGCTGCTGCTCGGGCCGCTGGGCACGCCGGGCTGGATGTTTGCCCATTATGCCCACCAGTTTTTCCTCGGCACTGACACCAGCCCCGGTACCTGGAAAACGAAGTACGTGTACTTCCGGCGCGGGCAATCCTTGCTGGTTTCGCAGCGCCGCACGGTGTGGACGCTCACCGAGGCAAGCCAGGAGTCGCGCCACGTACGGCTGACGCCGGTGACGCCGCTGCTGCGGTGGGTGACGCCGGTGGAGCTGGAAATCCGGGGCCACGCCGCGGCCGTGCCGCCGGGTTACGAGCAGTGGACGCCGGTGCAGAAGCCGGCGCGGGAGTTTAGCCTCGACGACGACGAGCAGCAACTGCTGGATGCGCTGAAAGCCGCTGAGCGCCGCTGCCAGACCGAGCGGGTCCGCCTCGACAGGCTGCTCCGCCGCGGCGAGCTACGTCTGGCGCTGCCGCCTGCCACCCGAATCGGGGCCGGCACCGCCGGCTGCCAATTCGGCGGCGAGGTGTGGCGCGACTTTCTACCGGTTTTCGAAGCCGGACTTTGCCGGCAGCGCGGCGCCATGGCCAGCCTCGACGTAGACCTGGACCGCCGCCCAGGCCGCCGCTTTACCTTGCAGGTGTCGGCGTATATGCGCGTGGGCGAAAAGCTGCGCAACATTTACCTGAACCTGCCCGGTCTGCGCGGTCCGGGTATGTACGTGCTCGGGCCCGACACTACCAGCTCGCACACGGCTTTCGGACCCTATATGAGCCTGTGGCAGCACAAGACGCGCCCGGCAGCCGATGATACGGGCTACGTGAGCACCGAGCTGCAGCGCGTGCGCGTCACGATTACCCGCTTCGATACGGTGGCTCGGGTGGTGTCGGGCACCTTCGAGGGGCACCTATACAACCGGCGCCACGGCCGGAGCGAGGCGCTGCCGCTCCGCGCCGGCCGCTTCGACGTGCGGTATCAGCCGGGGCCCTGGCTGCGCCGGCACTAGCCGGGGTCGCTACAGTACTTCCCGCAGCGCCTGCACTACCCGCCGCACGTCGGCGTCGGTCATGGCGGAACCGGACGGCAGGCACAGGCCGCGGTGAAACAGGTCCTCGCAGACGTGGCCGCCGTACATGGCCGCCGCGGCGTAGAGCGGCTGCAGGTGCAGGGGTTTCCACAGCGGCCGGGCCTCAATGTTGTGCGTTTCCAGGTGCAGGCGCAGCTCCTCGGGCGTGCGCTCCGTGTGCTCGGGCTGCAGCAGAATGGTGGTCAGCCAACGGTTGGCGCGTACGTCGGCGAGTTCGGGCGGGCCCACCTGCACGGCCGGCAGGGAAGCCAGCAGCTCGTGGTAGAGCGCGTAAATCTCGCGGCGGCGCTTCACGCGGTCCTCGATCAGCTCCATCTGCCCGCGGCCGATGCCGGCCAGCAGGTTGCTCAGGCGGTAGTTGTAGCCCAGCTCGGAATGTTGGTAGTGCGGGGCCGCGTCGCGGGCCTGGGTGGCCAGAAAGCGGGCCTGGCGGGCCCAGTCGGCATTGGGGGTGAGCAGGGCACCGCCGCCGCTGGTGGTAATGATCTTGTTGCCGTTGAACGACAGCACGCTCAGCTCGCCAAACGAGCCCAGCGGCTGCTGCCGGTAGCGGGAGCCGAGGGCTTCGGCCGCGTCTTCGAGCACGGGTACCTCGTATTCGGTGGCCACGGCCAGGATTTCCGTCAGGCGTGCGGGCATGCCGTAGAGGTGCACCACGATCAGCGCTTTCGGGCGCTTGCCGGCCCGGCGGCGGTCTTCCAGTGCCTCGCGCAGCCGCTCGGGGCACAGGTTCCAGGTGGAAGCTTCGCTGTCGATGAAAACGGGTTCGGCGCCAAGGTAGCGCACGGGGTTGGCCGTGGCCACGAAGGTGAAGGAGGGCACCAGCACCTCGTCGCCGGGCCCGACGCCGAGCAGCCGCAGCGCCAGGTGAATGGCGGCCGTGCCCGAGCTGAGCGCCACGCAGTGCGCCGCGCCGGTGTACTGGCACAGGTCGCGCTCGAAGCCGTCGAGGTTGGGGCCCACCGGGGCCACCCAGTTGTCTTCGATGGCCTTGTGGAGGTAGTTCAGCTCGTGGCGGCCAAGGTGGGGCGGCGAGAGGTAAAGCCGGTCGTGGTCGTCGCTACGCATCGGGGAGGGCGGAAGGCCGGCGGCCGCAGGGCGGCAGCGGGCAGTGAAGCAAGGGGCAGAACAGGGGGCGCGTCCCCGGAAGATGTACGGGCGGCGCAAGTTCGGTGGTTTGGGGTGCTAGCCGCGCTGCTTGATAACCTGGGCCGGCACGCCCACGGCGGTGCAGTCGGCGGGCAGGTCGCGCACGGCCACGGCCCCGGCCCCCACGATGCTGCGGGCTCCCACGCGCACCTGGTTGATGACGGTGGCGTTGGTGCCCAGGTACACCTCGCGTTCGAGGTAGGCCTCGCCGCCCACGTTGGCGTGCGGCATGAGCGAGCAGAAATCCTCCAGCACCGCGTCGTGGCCCACGGTGCAGCCCAGGTTGACGAGTACGTGGCGGCCCAGGCGGATGTCGCAGGTGAAGATGCACGCCTGGCACACGATGCAGCCCGCGCCCAACTGCACGAACTGGTAGGGACGCAGCGTCACGGACGGGTGTACCAACGTGGCAAAGTGCAGGCGCGCGGACGTCAGGCGCTCCACCACGGCGGCGCGCTGCTGGCTGTTGCCGACGGCGACGGCCACGTACACCGATTCGGGCACGGCGTTCAGGTCGGCGATGGTGCCCAGCCAGGTCAGCTCGTGCACGCGGTCGTGGGCGGGGCGCTGGTCGTCGTAGAAGCCGAGCACGTTCCAGCGCAGTTCCACCTCGTTGATCTGGCGCACCAGCATCAGCACCTCGCGGCCCAGGCCGCCCGCGCCAACGATAACCAGGGGGCGTACGCCGGTGAAATCGGGGTCTTCGTAATCGGAAAAGAAGAGTTGGGTCATGCAGCTTACTCAGGGAAAGAAGAGGCCGAGCCCCGAAAGGCTTCGGTGGTGGCCTGCCCGGCGGCCGTGATGCCGTGGGCGCGCAGCACGCGGGCGGCCGTCAGGGCTAGAATACGTAAATCGAGCGCGAAGGACACGTGCTCGACGTACCAGACGTCGTAGCGGAACTTCTGCTCCCAGCTGATGGCGTTGCGGCCGTTAACCTGCGCCCAGCCCGTGATGCCGGGCCGCACCGCGTGGCGCCGGGCCTGCTCGGGCGAATACAGCGGCAGGTATTCCACCAGCAGCGGCCGCGGCCCGACGAGGCTCAGGTCGCCGCGCAGCACGTTCCAGAGCTGGGGCAGCTCGTCGAGGGAACTGGCGCGTAGCCAACGGCCCAGGCGCGTGAGGCGCTGCGCGTCGGGCAGCAGCCGGCCCGTGGCGTCGCGGGCTTCGGTCATGGTCTGCAGCTTGTAGAGCGTGAAGATGCGCCCGTGCCGGCCCGGGCGCGGGTGCCGAAACAGCACCCTGGCCCGGCCCGGCTGCAGCGCGAGCAGCAGCGCCGCCAGCGCCAGTACGGGCAGCGCCAGCAGCAGCAGCGGGGCGGACAGCGACACGTCGAAGGCGCGCTTGCCCCAGGCCAGGTACCAGGAGGTGGCGGAGGGCATGAGAGAGGGGTGAGGCCGCAAGTTAAGGCGTCGTCAGGCGGAACCGGTTGTTTGCCGTAGCGTGGCTGTAGCGCGGCCTTCCGTCCGCGTCCCCAGCTAGTAGTCTTGCTCGTTGCGACGACCGTTGTCCGGATCCGCAGAGTTACTCTATCTGCGGACGCGGACGGAAGGCCGCGCTACGACTGTGCTACGGCGCGCCAACCGCGCTACTTTTGCGGCATGCTCGTCTTCCCCAACGCCAAGCTCAACCTCGGCCTGCACATCACGGAGCGCCGCCCCGACGGATTTCACACCCTCGAAACGGTGATGGTGCCGCTGCCTTGGTCCGATGCTCTGGAAGTGCTGGCCGCGCCGGCCGGCGCGGCCACTGCTCTCACGCTCACGGGGCGCCCCATCCCCGGCGACCCGGCCACCAACCTTTGCCGCCGGGCCTACGAGCTGCTGCAGGCCGACTTTCCGCGGGTGCCGCCCGTGCAGCTGCACCTGCACAAGGTGGTGCCCATCGGCGCCGGGCTCGGCGGGGGCTCGGCCGATGCGGCCTTTGCCCTGCGCGCCCTGGACACGGTGCTCGGCCTTGCGCTTACCGAGCAGCAGCTGGAGGCTTACGCCCGCCGCCTCGGCTCCGACTGCGCCTTTTTTATCCGCAACGAGCCCGCCCTGGCCACCGGCCGCGGCGACGAGCTGACGCCGCTGCCCCTGCCGCAACTGCGCGGCGCGGCCTGCAAGGTGGTTTACCCCAATCTGCACATCAGCACGGCCGAAGCCTACGCCGGCGTAACGCCCCAGGCGCCGCAGCACACCCTGCGCGAGGCCCTGGCAGGGCCGGTGGAGACGTGGAGCGAAACGGTGGTCAACGATTTTGAGGCTTCGCTGGCGCCGAAGTACCCGCTGCTCGGGCAGCTGAAGCAGCAGCTGTACGCGGCCGGGGCGGCGTACGCCAGCCTGTCGGGCTCGGGCTCGGCGGTGTTCGGGCTGTGGCCGGGGCAGGAGCTGCCGCCCGCAATGCCGCTGCCGGCGGAGTACTTGGTCTGGGACGGGAGTCTGTAGCGGCCGGCTTACCGCTCCACCAGCTCTACTGCTTCGGCACCGGTGGGCTGGCGGCGGCGCAGCTGCCACTGGTTGAGCAGCGGGTGGATGAGCACGCTGGCCAGGATGAGCACGGTGCCGAGGTAGAAGCCCGTGGAAAGGCGTTCCTGGCTGAAGCCCGGCACGCCAAACCAGTACAGCAGCACGGCCATGATGATGCCGTAGACGGGCTCCAGGTTGATGCTCAGGTTCACGGCGAAGGCCGACAGCCGCTTCATTAGCTCCACCGAGCTGGAAAACGCATAAACCGTGCACACGCCCGCCAGCAGCAGCAACCACACCCAGTCCATGAGCGTGGGATTGAGCTGGGGCAGCTCGCCGCCGAAGGCCGGCCGGGCCACCAGAAACACCACGATGCTCAGGCAGGCGCCGGCCATTTCGTAGAACGTGAGGCGCAGGGGCGGCTGCTGCTGAATGAGCTTGGCGTTGAGCACGCTGAACAGCGCCCCGATGCCGGCCGACAGAATGGCCACCATCAGGCCCAGCAACTGCCCGCGCTCCTGCGCTTCCTGCGCGGCTGTGGCCCCTGCCGGGGCGCCGTGCACGGCCTGCGCCACCACGTACAGGCCCAGCAGCGTGAGCAGGCCCAGCCCCACCTCGTAGGGGCGCACCCGGCGCCGCAGCAATAAGGGCTCCAGCAGCGAGGTCCATAGGGCCAGGGTGGCCATGCCGGCCAGGCACACGCTCACCGACGACAGCCGGGCGGCCAGAAAAAAGGTAATCCAGTGGGCGGCCACCAATACGCCCACGCCCACCAGCTGCAGCGCCTGCCGCGTGGGCAGCCGCAGCGGCTGCTGCCGAAACTGCATCAGCGCGGCCAGCCCCACGCAGGCAATGAGCGTGCGGTAAAACACCAGCTCCACCGAGGGCAGCGAAATCAGCTTGCCCAGAATGGCCGTGAAGCCCCACAAAAACACGATGAAGTGGAGGCGGAGGTAGTCTTTGAGCATGGATTGAATGGCTAAATGGCGGCAGGGTTAAATGGCTGGCCGTCCAACGATTCGCCAGAACGGCTAGCCATTTAGCCATGCCGCCATTTGACAATTTATCGGGGAATAAACCGGTACAACACCAGCCCGATGGTGCTGAACACCAGGTTGGGCACCCAGGCGGAAAGGATGGGGCTGATGCCGCCCACCAGGGCCAGGTTGCGGCTCAGGATGACGAAGCCGATGTAGATAAACGCCAGCACGAAGCCCAGCGCAATCTGCCCGCCCACGCCGTTGCGTGACTTCCGCGCGCTCATAATCACCCCAATGACGGTGAGAATCACGATGGCGAAGGGGTAGGCCAGCCGCTCGTACTTCTCCACCAGGTAGATTTCCGTGTCGTCGGCGCCGCGGTCGATTTTCTCCTGGATAAAGCGGTTCAGCTCGGGCGTGGTGAGCGTTTCCTGCAGCTTGAAGGTGCTGGCGAAGTCCTTCGGGTAGAGGTTCAGGGTGGTGTCGCGGGCCGGGTAGGTCTTCAGCGTTTCCTTGCCGTCGCGGATGGTGCGCACGGTCTGGGGCGTGAGGCGCCACACCTTTTTGGTGGTGTCCCAGCTGATGGCCTCGGCCTGCAGGCGCCGCTTGAGCAGGGTGCCGTCGATGGTTTCGATGGCGAAGCGGTAGCCCACGTTCGAGGAGTTGTCGTAGCTCTCCAGGTAGGCGTAGTCCTTCGGCCCGATCTTGATGTGCACGTTGCGGCCCTGGAAGCGGTAAGGGTTCTTCACGTACTTCCGCTCGAAGGCCACGCGCGGTTTGTTGGCCAACGGAATCACCCAGCCGATCAGCCCGAAGATGGCCCCGCCGATCAGCGTGCCGCCCATCACGTAGGGCAGCAGAAAGCGCCGAAAGCTTACCCCGCTGGCCAGAATGGCCACAATCTCGGTGCGCGCCGCCAGCCGGGCCGTCACCAGTACCGTGGCGATAAACACGGTGATGGGGGAGAGCAGGTTGGCGTAGTAGGGGAACAGGTTCAGGTAATACTCCGTGATGATCTGCCAGGCCCCCAGGTCGTGCTTGATGAAATCGTCGTTTTTCTCCGTGAAGTCAATCACGCAGATAACCATTACCAGCACCACCACCGTGAAAAAGAAGGTGGTGAGCAGCTTGCCAAGGACGTATTTATCGAGTAGCCGAAGCATTGTCAATTAACAATTAACAATGAGCAATTATCAATGAGCAGACAGAACGACATTGTTCATTGCTCATTGTTCATTGTTCATTGAATCAAAGCCGTATCATCAACTGCTTCACCATGCGTTCCTTCCATTCGCGGAAGGTACCGGCCAGGATTTGCTCGCGGGCGTTGCGCACCAGCCAAAGGTAGAACGTGAGGTTGTGCACCGAGGCGACCATGCCGCCCAGGTATTCGCCGGCGTGGAAGAGGTGGCGCAGGTACGACTTGGAGTAGAACGTGCTGGCGTAGCCGCCGAGTTCGGCGTCAATGGGCGAAAAGTCCTGCTCCCACTTCTTGTTCTTGATGTTGATGATGCCCTGCGTGGTGAAGAGCATGCCGTTGCGGGCGTTGCGGGTGGGCAGCACGCAGTCGAACATGTCCACGCCCAGCGCAATGTTTTCCAGGATGTTGGCCGGCGTGCCCACGCCCATCAGGTAGCGCGGCTTATCAGCCGGCAGGATGTCGCAGCAGATTTCCGTCATTTCGTACATCAGCTCGGCCGGCTCGCCCACGCTCAGGCCGCCGATGGCGTTGCCGGCGCGGCCCTGCTCGGCCACAAACTCCGCCGACTTCACCCGCAAATCCTTGAACGTGCTGCCCTGCACGATGGGAAACAGCTGCTGCTCGTAGCCGTAGAGCGGCTCCGTCTCGTCGATGCGCTGAATGCAGCGCTTGAGCCAGCGGTGCGTCATGTCGAGCGAGCGGCGGGCGTAGTCGTACTCGCAGGGCCACGGCGTGCACTCGTCGAAGGCCATGATGATGTCGGCCCCGATGACGCGCTGGATGTCCATCACGCCCTCGGGCGTGAACAGGTGCTGCGAGCCGTCGATGTGGGAGCGGAACTTGACGCCCTCCTCCTTAATCTTGCGCGTGTTCGACAGCGAATACACCTGGTAGCCGCCCGAGTCGGTGAGGATAGGTCGGTCCCAGCCGTTGAACTGGTGCAGGCCGCCGGCTTTCCGCAGCGTGTCGAGGCCCGGGCGCAGGTACAGGTGGTAGGTGTTGCCCAGGATGATCTGGGCCTGCACGTCGTCCTTCACCTCGCGCTGGTGCACGGCTTTGACGGTGCCTACCGTGCCCACGGGCATAAAAATGGGCGTCTCAATGGTGCCGTGGTCGGTGGTGAGCACACCGGCGCGGGCTTTACTCTGCGGGTCGTGGGCGACGAGGTCGAAGGTCATGCGCGTAAGCAGCGGGAAAACAAGCCGCAAAGGTAACCCCACCGGCCGGCATTGCGCGCAATGCGCCGCATTCCTTCCTCGCGCGCTACGGCGGCCGGTGGGCCCGCCCGCCAATCCTTCTGCGCCTTCGCGTGATTCGCATGACCACCCGAGCCCTTCGGCCGGCTACCTTTGCGGGCTGAAATAAGCTGTACCCACCTTGCCCTTCCACCTCTCGCCCGTTTCCTGGCTGCTCGTGCTCAGCGTGCTGGTGCAGCTGGTCTACGTCGCGTATTATTTTCTGCCCTTCGCCCTGCGGCGCGTGCCTGAAGCCGTGGAGCCGGCCCCGGTGCATGAGCAAGCCCACCCGGTGTCCATCATCGTGGCGGCCCGCAACGCCCTGGAGCAGCTGCGGCAGCTCATGCCCCTGCTGCTGCAGCAGGACTACGACACCTTCGAGGTGGTGCTCGTCGACGACCGCTCCAACGACGATACCGGCCTCTTCACCCAGCAGCTGACCCAATACTATCCCAACGTGCGGCTCGTGACCATCGGCAGTACGCCCGAGGGCCTCGCCCCCAAAAAGTACGCCCTCACGCTCGGCATCAAGGTGGCCCGCTACCCTTACTTGCTCTTTACCGACGCCGACTGCCTGCCCGCCAGCAACCAGTGGTTGCGCCACATGGCCCGCGGCTTCGACCAAAACGCTATCCAGGCCCCGGCCGACCTCGTGCTCGGCTACAGCCCGTACGCCGAAACGCCGGGCCTGCTCAACAAGCTGGTGCGCTTCGAAACGCTGCTCACCGGCCTGCAATACCTGAGCTTCGCCGAGCGCGGCCAGCCCTACATGGGCGTGGGCCGCAACCTGGCCTACACCAAGCTAACGTTCTTCGCCACCAAGGGCTTTGCCTCGCACATCCGGCGCCTGAGCGGCGACGACGACCTGCTGGTGCAGGACGCGGTGCAGCTGGGCCGGCGCGCGGCCGTCGTTACGGCGGCTGAGGCCCAAACCGTTAGCGAGGCGCCCGGCAGCTGGGGCCAGTGGTGGCGGCAGAAGCGCCGGCACCTGTCGGCCGGCACCCGCTACCGTTTTTCCGACCGGGTTCGGATTGGAACCTTTATCTTAGCTAACGGCTTCTTTTACCTTGGAACTCTGGCGGCATTTGTAGTGCCTGAACCTGAGTGGGTAGCGCTGGCGGCAGTGTGGGGCGTCCGAACCTCGGCCGTCGTTGCTACGTACGCGCAGGCCAGCCGCCGCCTCCACGACCGGCAACCCTGGTGGTTGATACCGATTCTGGACGCGGGGTATTTTTTTGCCTACTCTCTCCTGACAGCCTCGTTAGTGCTCTACCGCAACCCCTCCCGATGGAAGTAAATAATCAGGAACTCCAGAAGCAGTTCTCGGCCAAGGCCAAGCACGACTTTAAGCTCATTCGTTCGGCCGTGGAAAAGGGCGACGAAAAGGCGTACGCCGAGCTGATGCAGATCTACAAGAAGCCCGTGTACCACGTGGTGCTCAAGATGGTGCGCAACCCCGACGACGCCGAAGACCTCACCATCGAGGCCTTCGCCAAGGCGTTCCGCAACCTGCACAAGTTCAACCCCGAGTACGCCTTCAGCACCTGGCTGTTCCGCATCGCCACCAACAACTGCATTGACTTTATTCGCAAGAATAAAATCAAGACGATGTCCATCGACTCGGCCATCAAGATTGACAACGGCGACGAAATCACCATCGATTTCCGCGACAACAACCTGAACCCGGCGGAGTCGGCCATCAAAAACCAGAAAATCGAAATCATGCAGCACGTCGTGTCGCGGCTGCCCGATAAATACCAGCGCCTCGTCACGCTGCGCTATTTCGATGAGCTGAGCTACGAGGAAATCGCGCAGGAGCTGAAAGCCCCGCTCGGCACCGTGAAAGCTCAGCTGCACCGCGCCCGCGAGCTGCTCTATGACATGGTAAAGAACAAGAAGGAAATCATCTAGCCTAGCTGGTTCCCTGCACGAGGCCCCGCCGATTTAGTTCGGCGGGGCCTCATGGTTTGGTGGTGGGTCGATGCCTCGGCCAGCGCGCCTGCCTGCCGGCGGTTTGCCGGGCGCACGATGACAGCCGGCCGCCGGCGCCTTACCTTTGCCCGACGATGGAAATCCTCTTCCGCTACTTTCCCGACCTCACGCCGCGTCAGCGCGAACAGTTCGAACTGCTGGACCGCGAGTTCCGCCTCTGGAACGAGCGCGTCAACCTCATTGCCCGCACCGACGTCGACAACCTCGCCGAGCGTCACTTCCTGCACTCGGCGGCCATTGCCAAGGTGGTGCAGTTTCCGGCCGGCTCCTCGGTGCTCGACGTGGGCACCGGTGGCGGGCTGCCCGGGCTGCCGCTGGCCATCCTGTTTCCCGAGGTCGAGTTTCACCTCATCGACAGCATCGGCAAGAAAATCAAAGCCGTGCAGGACATGGCTCATACTCTGAAGCTGCACAACGTGACAGCCGAGCAGATCCGGGCCGAGCAGGTGCGCCCGAAGTTCGACTTCGTGGTGAGCCGCGCCGTGACGCGCCTTGCCAACTTTCACCCTTGGATTGCCCAGCGCTACACCAACACCGCCGCCGCCAGCGAAACCCACGGCCTCTATTACCTGAAGGGCGGCGACCTGACCGAAGAGATAGAAGAATCGGGGCTGGTGGCGCAGGTCACCAACCTCAGCGACTTTTTCAGCGAGGAGTTTTTCGAAA
Source organism: Hymenobacter coalescens (assembly GCF_054783195.1). NCBI lineage: Bacteria > Pseudomonadati > Bacteroidota > Cytophagia > Cytophagales > Hymenobacteraceae > Hymenobacter > Hymenobacter coalescens. The sequence continues at coordinate 385,425 of NZ_BAAGRA010000016.1, forward strand.
CGAAGAAAGTCGTGTTTGTGCCGGCCAACAAAGCCCTGGCCCGTGGCAAGCGCACCAACAACGTGTAAGGCGCTGACTACTGCTTTACGGCGCTAAAACAAACAGCCCCGCCCGGTTACGGGTGGGGCTGCTTGTTTTAGCAGGCTTGGTGTAGCCGGCAGCCGCGCCGGGCTGGACAGCTATTACGCCGGCACCGCCGCCGTCAGGAACTCCACCGCGCGGCGCTCGGAGTAATACTGCCCATCGGAGGGCAGCCCCTCGGCAAAGCCCACGTGGCCGCCGGCTTCGGGCGTTTCCAGAAATACATACGGGCTGCGCTCGGCCGCCGCGCGCGGAAAGCAGGCCGGCGGCAGAAACGGGTCGTTCTGCGCATTGACGATGAGCGTGGGGAGCCGGATACCATCGAGGTAGCGGCCGGAGGAGCTGCGCTCGTAGTACTCATCGGCCGACTTGAAGCCGTGCAGCGGGGCAGTGTACCGATCGTCAAACTGCGGAAAGTCGCTGAGCTCTTCCAAGCCCTCCACGCTCAGTTGCCCGGGTAGCAGCTCGGCTTTGCGGCGGATTTTCTCGCGCAGCGTTTTCAGAAAGCGGTTCAGGTAAATGCGGTTTTCCAGCCGCGAAATGTGCTCGGAGCCGGCCTTCAGGTCCGTGGGCACCGAAAACACGGCCGCGCGCTCCACTTCGGCCGGCACGCGGTCCGCATCCTCGCCCAGGTACTTCAGGGTCATGTTGCCGCCCGCCGAAAAGCCCGTCATAAATACCCGACGGTAGCGGCCAGTGCGCAGCGCTTCCTGCACCACGAAGTGCAAATCATCGGTGTCGCCGAGGTGGTAAGCGCGCAGCAGGCGGTTGGGCTCGCCGCTGCAGCTGCGGTAGTTCCAGGCCAGCGCGTCGATGCCGGCCTGGTTCAGGGCCCGGGCCATGCCGCGCACGTACGGGCGGCCGGCGTCGCCTTCGAGGCCGTGCGAGATGATGCCCAGCGTATCGGTGACGTGCTCCGTGCGGGCCCAGTCGAGGTCGAGAAAGTCGCCGTCGGGCGTTTCCACGCGCTGGCGCTGGTACTGCACCTCGGGCACCTCCCGCAGCAGGCTGGGGACGATGGTTTGCAGGTGGCCGTTGAACAGGTAAAACGGCGGCCGGTAGCGGGAGTCGGTGACGAGTGGCATAGCTGCAGGCAGGGTAGGGGGAGGCGGAACAACGGGGGCTGTAGAAGATACGCAATTCTTTCGGCATGCATACCATTGGACTGGCCAGCACCGCGCGTTACTTGCTAAACGCCAACGTCAGGCTGGAAGTGCCGATGGGTGCGCAGGCAGTCCTTGACGAAGTAAAGAAGCGCTTACTGTTGAGGTAATAGCTTGATAGTCTATTGGTTGATGTTGATAAAATACCAACAAGCACGGAATAACTATCGTACCATACCCCTGACGTTCAACCAAATGACCTAGCACCATGAAAACCCTCTCGTATTTGCTGGCAGCTGCCTTGCTCACCACTGCCTGCAGCACTTCTTCCTCCACCACCGATAGCGCCAGCACGGGCGGCAGCACCCCCATCGACGCCTCGTCGTCCAACGCCGCTTCTTCTTCGGCTACCGGCACCAGCGGTACCAGCGGCACCGGCACGGAGGTAGTCGGCGGCTCGGGTGGCAGCATCGTCAGCAGCACGGGCACCGCCACCAGCTCGGGCAGCGCCACGGACATAGCCAGCGACCTGACCGCCTTTGCCGGCACCTTCGCCACCATGGACGACCCAACGTTTATGCTGACGGCAGCCAGCAGCAACATGCTGGAAGTGCAGATGGGGCAGCTGGCGGCCCAAAAATCCACGAACGCCAACGTCAAGCAGTTTGGGCAGATGATGGTGGACCACCACGGCAAGGCCACGCAAAACTGGAAAGCCGTGGCAACCCCGCTCGGCATCAGCATGCCCACCGCGCTGATGCCGGTGCACCAGACGATGTATGATCAGGTGATGAAAAAGTCAGGCAAAGACTTCGACGAAGCCTATATGGACGCCATGGAAACGGCCCACAAGCTGGATATTGCCATGTTCGAAGTCAAAAGCAAAGGCGCCCAAACTCCGGCCGTGCAGTCTTTTGCTTCGAAAAACCTGCCAATGCTGCGCTCCCACAGCACCATGGCCAGCGAGCTAGAGAAGAAAGTAGACTAGCGGCGGCACGGGCCGCCGCTGCAATGGACGCGGGAACACGGTTGACCGGAGTGCGTACGTCACCAACTACGGTTGAGTAACCGGCGTATGCACTCCTTCCACAACCACCTGATACCCATGAAATGCGCCATGCTGCCGCTGCTCGCGGCCTCGCTGCTCCTAGGCTCCGCCTGCACCAGCACCAATCCCGATGCCGACACCGCCACAGCTGCCTCAGCGGCCGATGCGGCCAGCCGCCCGCCCGGCGAAGGCTCGGAGGTACTGGGCGCCTACGACCCGGGCACGGCGGACAATACTCCCGCTACTACTGCCCAGGCCCTGGCCGGCTTTTCCGACGCTGAATTCCTGCTGACCGCAGCCAGTAGCAACCAGCTGGAGATGCAACTCGGCCGGTTAGCCGCTCAGGAAGCATCGACCGACGCGGTCCGGCAGTTTGGGCAGATGATGGTGGACCACCACACCACGGCCAGCCAGGAGCTGGCCAGCGTGGCGACGCAACTGGGCGTGAAGCCCTCAGCGGCCATTACGCCCATGCATCAGCAACTCATCGACCGCCTGCAAGGCAAGTCGGGCCGCGCTTTCGACGAGCGGTACATGGACGTGATGGAAACGGCCCACAAGCTGGACATCGTCATGGTCGAAGCGAAAAGCAAAAAGGCCGAAAGTCCGGCCGTGCAGGCGCTGGCGGCCAAGATGCTGCCGCTGCTGCGCACCCATCTGGAGCAGGCCGATGCCTTGGAAAAGCAGGTTGACTAAAGAACGGGCCTATACGCGGTGCCGGGACTTACAGGCATTTCTTCGCCAAGGTGTTTGCTATTTTCGGGTGCAATGGCTACCTTTGCCAACCCAATTGACTAGAACCTCGACAGAACCTCTGTTTTTCCGCTTTTCGCATCATGGCAAATCATAAGTCGGCTCTGAAGCGCATTCGCTCGAACGAAGCCAAGCGCGTGTTGAACCGTTACCAAGCCAAATCGACCCGCACGGCCGTTAAGAAGCTGCGCGCTACCACCGACGCCTCGGAAGCTCAAGAGCTGCTGAAGAAAGTATCGTCGATGCTGGACCGTCTGGCCAAAAAGAACATCATCCACAAGAACAAGGCTGCGAACAACAAGTCGAGCCTGTCGAAATACGTAAACACGCTGGCTGCCGCCTAAGGAGCCGAGCGTTACGTCGTAGTTCTGGCAAAGGCCCCGCGCTTCTGGCGCGGGGCCTTTGCGCGTTTTAAGCAGTTGGGTGCGTTGCCCCAAGCCGGCGGCTCTTGTGCATTACCGGCCTTTAAAAAGCGGCCCGATTTTCGGCCTGCGCAAGCAAGGCGGCAGCTAAAGCCACGCGTTGAACCTAAAAAAGCCCGCGCTGAGCTTCAGCACGGGCTTTTCGTAAGCGGCGGAATAGCGCAGTGCTATACCACGCTCAGCTTGATCATGTTGGTTTTGCCTTTCTCCCCGATGGGCATGGACGCCGTGTTGATGAACACGTCGCCCTTCTCCAAATGGCCGGTGGTGGTCAGGATGTACTTGATGTCGGCCACCGAGTTGTCGGTGCTCACCATGCGGTCATAGTAAAAGCCGCGCACTCCCCAGATCAGGCTCAAAGTCGTGAGCAGGCTGCGGTTGTCGGTGAAGATAAAGATGTTGGCCTTGGGGCGGTACTTGGCAATCTGGAAGGCCGTGTAGCCGCGGTGCGTCATACCGGTAATGGCCTTGGCGCCCGTGTTCTTGGCCATGTGGCAGGCCGCCGACAACACGCTGTCGACCATGAACGAGGGCGACGATGGGTTGATCGGAAACCAATGGTGGTAGAGCGACTCGCGGCGGCTTTCCACGCTCATAATCGTGCCCACCATCGAGCGGATTACTTCGGCCGGGTAGGCACCTACGGCCGTTTCGGCCGAGAGCATCACCGCGTCGGCCCCGTCGAGCACGGCGTTGGCCACGTCGCTGGTTTCGGCGCGCGTCGGGCGCGGCGCCGTAATCATGCTTTCCATCATCTGCGTGGCCACAATCACCGGCTTACCGGCATTGTTGCACTTCTCGATGATCATCTTCTGCGCCATCGGCACCTCTTCCATCTTCACCTCCACGCCCAGGTCGCCGCGGGCCACCATGATGGCGTCGCTTAGGGCGATGATTTCGTCGAGGTTCTTGAGCCCTTCCGGCGTCTCGATCTTGGCCACCACCTTGGCCTGCTTGCCGCTTTCGGCAATGATCTGCTTGATGAAGCGGATGTCCTCGGCGCGGCGGGCAAACGACAGCGCAATCCAGTCCACGTCGTTTGCCAGCCCGAAGTGTAGGTCTTCGATGTCCTTTTCCGTCATCGACGGGGCCGACACCTCCGAGTCGGGCAGGTTGATGCCCTTGCGCGGCTTCACCAGTCCGCCGTAGATGACCTCGCAGAGCACTTCCGTTTCGCGGTCGGTGCTGATGACGCGCAGTTCGATCTTGCCGTCGTCGATCAGAATCATGTCGCCGGGTTTCACGTCGCGCGCCAGGCCCAGGTAGATGGTGCTGATGCGGCCGGGGCGGCTGATTTCCTGCTCGCCGCACACCAGCGTAATCTGCTCGCCCTGCTTGATTTCGAAGGAGCCGCCTTCCACGTCGCCGAGGCGAATCTTGGGACCTTGCAAATCTTGCAGCAGGCCCACGTGCGTGCGCAGGTCCTTGTTGAGCCGGCGCACGAGGTTAATCACGGCCAAGTGCTCTTCGTGCTTGCCGTGGGAGAAATTCAGGCGAAACACGTCCACGCCTTCGCGGATGAGCATGCCCAGCTTGTCGTAGGTATTGGAGGCCGGCCCGACGGTGGCCACGATTTTGGTTTTGTTGAAACCGGGACGATTTTCCATATAGTCGATGGGGTGTTGTGCAGCGGGGCGGAAGCCGCAAAATTAGTTGCGGCGTTTTTTTATGAAATTGGCCGAGGCGCAGCCGAAGGACCTTATTACGCGAAACGGGCAGTTCCAGCCGTCATGCGCAGCAGAGCGGGCTTCGTCGGGCACCAAGGCTTGCAGGCCCAGCCGGCTCTGCGGGGAGAAAGCCTACTGGGTTGATCCTAAAGCAGGTACACGAGAGCCTTGGCTGCGCGCGAAATGACGGTGGGAAGCGTCGTTCGAGCGTGATAAGGTCCTTCGGCTAAGCCGTGGCCGGTGCCACGGCAGGGTTTGCGCCCTTAAAAGAGCAAGTTTTCTTTGAACTTAAGCGTATTCGGGTCGAAGCGGCAGACGTATTGTACCTCGGGCAGGGCCGAAAGCTGGCTCATGAGCTCTTCCGCTTCGAGTACGCCGGTGCCGTTCTCCACCTGAATCAGGTAGTCGTACTCCTTGATATCGGGGGCCAGGAAGGGCTTTTTCAGCGGTGAGGGGTCCACTGAGCGGTTGCGCAGTAGCCGCAGCGTGGCCGTTTCAGTCGCGTGCAGGTAATTGCTGATGACGAGGCGGCCGCGGGTAAGCAGGTCGTAGATCAGGTCCTGCTGCTTGACCAGGCGCAGGCGCAGGGCGCGGTTCAGCGTCCAGGCTAGCTTATGGTCCCGGCTCGACGAAACCACGCCGAACAGGTCGAAGTCGCAATCGTAGTCGCAGTCGAGCGTCAAGGTTTTCATAGGCCAGCACAGAATCGGGTCAACGGGCGTAAAACTACGCACTTGCAGGGCCTAAACCAGCGCCCCGGGCAGGGCAATTGCAATGGTCCGGTTTGATTATGTTGAGGAAGATGGTGTTATTTGTGGCCGAGTTTTCTTTAAACCCCACGGAAATGTCTGAAATCGCAGAAAAAGTAAAAAGCATCATCGTTGATAAGCTGGGCGTAGAGCCGTCGGAAGTAACGCCGGAGGCCAGCTTCACCAACGACCTCGGCGCTGACTCGCTGGACACGGTTGAACTGATCATGGAATTCGAAAAGGAGTTCAACGTGAGCATTCCCGACGACCAGGCGGAGAACATCGGCACCGTGGGCCAAGCTATTGCTTACCTGGAAGAGCACGCCAAATAAGGCACGATTACCCTAGCTAAAGCACCACCGCTTTGCCGGCCGGCTCGTGCCGGCCGTTTTTCTTTCCCCCGTTTTTCCCCCTTCGCACCCCTTTTATGGCGTTACGGAGAGTTGTTGTTACTGGTCTCGGAGCCATTACCCCGCTCGGCAACGACGTTGCCGCTTATTGGGACGGTTTGTCGCGTGGCGTGAGTGGGGCGGCCCCCATCACCCGCTTCGACGCCAGCAAGTTCAAAACCCGCTTTGCCTGCGAAGTGAAGGGCTATAACCCGGATAACTACTTCGAGCGCAAAGAGGGCCGCAAAATGGACCTGTTCTCGCAGTTTGCCGTTATTGCCAGCGACCAGGCCATTGCCGACGCCGGCATCAGCGAGGGCGTCGACAAGGACCGCGTCGGCGTTATCTGGGGCTCGGGCATCGGCGGCCTGCGCACCTTCCAGGAGGAGTGCGTGGCCTTTGCCAAAGGCGACGGCACGCCGCGCTTCAATCCCTTCTTCATCCCGAAAATGATTGCCGACTCCTCGTCGGGCAACATTTCCATCAAGCACGGCTTCCGCGGGCCGAACTTCGTCACGACCTCGGCCTGTGCCTCGTCGTCGGACTCCATCATTGCGGCCTTCAACTACATCCGCCTGAATATGGCCGATGTAATGGTGACTGGGGGCTCCGAAGCCGCCATTACCGAGGCCGGGGTGGGAGGCTTCAACGCCATCAAGGCCATGAGCGAGCGGAACGACGCGCCCGAGCTGGCCTCGCGCCCCTACGACAAGGAGCGCGACGGTTTCGTGCTCGGCGAAGGCGGCGGCGCGCTGGTGCTCGAAGAGTACGAGCACGCTAAGGCCCGTGGGGCCAAGATCTACGCCGAAGTGCTCGGCGGCGGCATGTCGGCCGACGCCTACCACATTACGGCGCCCGACCCCGACGGCAACGGCGTGGTGCTGGTGATGAAGAACGCCCTGCGTGACGCCGGCATCAGCCCGGAGCAGGTGGACTACATCAACACCCACGGCACCAGCACTCCGCTCGGCGATGGGGCCGAGGTGCGGGCCATTCAGAAGGTGTTCGGCGAAGATGCCTACAAGCTCAACATCAGCTCCACCAAGAGCATGACCGGCCACTTGCTGGGCGGGGCCGGCGGCATCGAGGCGCTGGCCAGCATCCTGGCCATTCAGCACAACCTGGTGCCCCCGACCATCAACCACTTCACGGACGACCCCGAGCTGGACGCGCGCCTGAACTTCACGTTCAACCAGGCACAGCCGCGAGAGGTAAACATTGCCCTGAGCAACACGTTTGGCTTTGGCGGGCACAACACTTCGGTGGTGTTTGGTAAGTTCCGCGACTAACTTTTCGCTTATGGTACAGCGTAGCGGGCGTACGCTTCCGCTGTTTGGTATTTTCCGCCGTTTGCTCGGCCACGACCGTCAGTTTCGGCAGGCTATTGCCTCCGTCACGGGCCGTGCGCCGGGCAACGTGCGTTTGTACCGGCTGGCGTTTACCCATGCCTCGTTGGTGCGGCAGCAAAGCCAGACGCGCCACCTGTCCAACGAGCGGCTGGAGTTCCTGGGCGACGCCGTGCTCGGCGCGGTGGTGGCCGAGTACCTCTTCCTGAAGTTTCCCTACGAGCCGGAGGGCTTCCTGACGGAAATCCGCTCGCGCATCGTGAACCGGGAAAGCATGAACCAGCTGGCCCTGAAGTTGGGGCTCGACGCGCTGGTGCAGCTCGACCCCGGCCAGAGCCGCTCGGCCCGCTCGCGCTCCGTCAACGGCAACGCCCTGGAGGCCCTGGTGGGGGCTGTGTACCTCGACCATGGGTACGAAGCGGCCCGGCAGTTTGTGCTCAAGCGCCTGATCCGGCCCTACGTGGACGTGAAGGCGCTGACCTCGACCACGGCCAACTTCAAGAGCAAGCTCATCGAGTGGGCGCAGCGGCAGGGCAAGGCCGTGCGCTACGAGCTGAACGGCGAGCAGCGCACCGGCGGCGTGATGGAGTTTTCGGCCACCGTGCTCCTCGACGAGGAGGCCGTGGCTACGGGCATGGGCCTCTCCAAGAAGCAGGCCGAGCAGCAGGCGGCCGAGCGGGCGTTAGCGGCGTTGGGGGTGTAAGCCCACGGGCGCATAGCCGCTACAATGGCCTTCAAAGCAGTAGCACGGGCCCTAAGGCCCGCGCTACTGCTTTGAAGGCCGACACACAACCCAGCTCCGCTATTTGGAGTTACTTGCAGGACGATTTTCATCCATTCCGCTCTGCTTATGCGACTCGCCGGCGCCGCCCTGAACCAAACGCCAATCGACTGGGAAAACAACCTGCGCAACATCTGTGAGGCTATTCAACAGGCCAAGGACGCTCAAGTAGAGCTGCTGTGCCTGCCCGAGCTGTGCCTGACGGGCTACGGCTGCGAGGACCTTTTTCTACACGAGTGGCTGAGCGAAACCGCGCTGCAGCACCTGCAGACGGTGCGCCAATGCTGCACCGACCCCAACATGGTGGTGTGCGTGGGCGTGCCGGTGCGGCTCAACGGGCAGACCTACAACACGGCCTGCGTCATCCGCAACCAGCAGGTGCTGGGCTTCGCGGCCAAGCAGTTCCTGGCCAACGACGGCGTGCACTACGAGCCGCGCTTCTTCACTTCCTGGCGCCCCGGCACCACGGCCACGTTTACGTTTGGGGGCGAGGAGTACACCATCGGCGACCTGGTGTTTGAGCACCGCGGCGTGGTGTTCGGCTTTGAAATCTGCGAGGATGCGTGGCGCCCGGCGGCGGACCGCCCCGCCGGCCGGCTGAAGCCCCGCGGCGTGCAGCTCATCGTGAACCCCTCGGCCTCGCACTTCGCCATGAGCAAGACCGATGTGCGCTACCAGCTGGTGCTCAAGGCCTCGCGCGACTACCAGGTGACGTACCTCTACGCCAACCTGCTCGGCAACGAGGCCGGCCGCATCACCTACGACGGCGAAATCCTGATTGCCCGCAACGGGCAGCTCATCAAGCGCAACCAGCTGCTCAGCTACAAGGACGTGGACCTGGAATGGGCCGACGTGGACTTCGCGGTGGAGCCGCCGCTCACGCAGGACATTGCCCCGCTCCCCACGCCCGACGAGTACCGCGAGCTGAACCAGGCGCTGAGCCTGGCCCTGTTCGATTACCTGCGCAAGGCCCGCAGCAAGGGCTTCGTGCTCAGCCTCTCCGGCGGGGCCGACTCGTGCATGTGCGCCGTGGGCGTGGCCGAGCTGGTGCGCCTGGGCGTGCTGGAGCTGGGCGTGGAAGGCTTCATGCGCAAGGCGGGCGCGTTTTCCGACGATGAAATCCGCTTTGCGGTGGAGTACGGACAGCTGCCGGGCGGGCCGCTGGTAGAAAGCCGCCGGGAAATCGACGCCGGGCGCACGCAGGGTGCCTCGCACCCGGGCGTGCAGACCACCGGCAACGAGAAACGCAGCATCAACCAGCAGCTCACGCGCCGGCTGCTCACCTGCGCCTACCAGGGCACCGTTAACTCCTCCGACGACACCTACCTCTCTGCCCTGGAAGTGGCCGACAACGTGGGCGCCGTGTTCATGCACTGGGACATCGACCAGGAGGTGCAGGGCTACACCGGCAAGATCGAGCACGCGCTGGGGCGGGCGCTGAGCTGGAAAACCGACGACCTGACGCTGCAGAACATTCAGGCCCGGGTGCGCGCCCCCAGCATCTGGATGCTGGCCAACGTGCTCAACTGCCTGCTCATCACCACCTCCAACCGCTCGGAGGCCGCCGTGGGCTACTGCACCATGGACGGCGATACGGCCGGCTCCATCTCGCCCATTGCCGGCGTCGACAAGGCCTTCGTGAAGCAGTGGCTGGTATGGGCCGAAACGGAGCTGGGCTACCCCGGCCTGCACCGCGTCAACAACCTCGCGCCCACGGCCGAGCTGCGCCCCTTGGAAGACCAGCAGACCGACGAGCGGGACCTGATGCCCTACCCGCTGCTCAACCGCATCGAGCGACTGGCCTTCTACGAGCGGCTGAGTCCGCAGCAGGTGCTCACGCGCCTGGAGGCCGAGCTGAGCGCGGACGTCGACCCGGAATTGCTCAAGACCTACGTGAAGCGCTTCTACACCCTTTGGAGCCGCAACCAGTGGAAGCGCGAGCGGTACGCGCCCTCGTTCCACCTCGACGACTACAACCTGGACCCGCGCTCCTGGCTGCGCTTCCCCATCCTGAGCGGCGGTTTTGCGGCCGAGCTAGGGGCGCTGTAAGCCGCGCGCAGTAGCCGATTCCGCGTATCTTCCGGCCGCTGGCGGGCAATGCCTACTTTTGCCCAACTCTTTGTGCCCTTCGCGCCTATGCTCGCTTACATCACCTGGGACGTTTCGCCCATTCTGGCCCAGCTCGGGCCGCTCACGCTCCGCTGGTACGGCCTGCTGTTTGCCGCGGGCTTCATCATCGGCTCGTTTATCCTGACGCGCATTTACACCAAGGAAAACGTCCGTTCGCACTGGGTCGACGTGATTACCGTGTACATGCTGCTCGGTACGGTGCTCGGCGCCCGCCTCGGCCACGTGCTCTTCTACGACCCGGACTACTACCTCACGCCGGAGCACTTCCTCGACATCTTTAAGATCTGGGAGGGCGGGCTGGCCAGCCACGGCGCCACGCTGGGCATTCTGCTGGCCGTGTGGCTGTTTGCGCGCAACAACAAGTTCGATTACCTGTGGGTGCTCGACCGCATCGTTATCGTGGTGGCCACCGGGGGCATGTGCATCCGCCTAGGCAACCTGATGAACTCGGAAATCATCGGCAAGCAGACCGACGTGCCGTGGGCCTTCAAGTTTGTGCGCTACAACGAAATTCACCACGAGCTCAGCAACGTGCCCAACGAGCTCCACCACCCCACCCAGATTTACGAGGCGCTGTTCTGCTTGGTGCTCTTCGTGCTGCTCTATGGCCTCTGGAACCGCATGAAGGCCAACACCCCGCGCGGCCTGCTCTTCGGCCTGTTCGTTACGCTGCTCTTTTCCTTCCGCTTCCTCGTGGAGTTTCTGAAGGAAAACCAGGAAGGCTTCGAAAGCACCTGGGCGCTGGCGCCGCTCAACATGGGCCAGGTGCTCAGCATTCCGCTCATCTTCGTGGGCCTCTGGGTGCTGCTGACGGCCAAGAACCGACCCGGCCGCCCGGAAGACGCCCCGCGCGACCTGCACCTGGAAACCAATGCCGCTAAGCCGCTGCCGGTGCAGATGAAGCGCTAAGCCGCCGACCCACAAAAAAGCCCGCTGGCACTGCCAGCGGGCTTTTTTGTGGGTCGGCGTGCGGAGCCTTATTCGCCCGAGGGGCGGCGGTTCACGGCGTTCAGGTCTTCGAAGGCCTGCTTGAGGCGGGTCACGAAGGTCTTTTCGCCCTCGCGCAGCCACACGCGCGGGTCGTAGTACTTCTTGTTGGGCGAGTCCTCGCCGGTGGGGTTGCCGATCTGGCCCTGCAAGTAGGCTTCGTTCTTCTGGTAGAAGTTTTTGATGCCGTCCCAGAACGCCCACTGCAGGTCGGTGTCGATGTTCATCTTCACCGCGCCGTAGCTGATGGCTTCGCGGATTTCCTCCTGCGAGGAGCCCGAGCCGCCGTGGAACACGAACGAGATGGGCAGCTTGTCTTGCAGGCCGAACTTCTCCTTCACGTACTCCTGCGAGTTTTTCAGGATAACCGGCTGCAGCTTCACGTTGCCGGGCTTGTACACGCCGTGCACGTTGCCGAAAGCGGCCGCGATGGTGAAGCGCGGGCTGATCTTGCTCAGCTCCTCGTAGGCGTAGGCCACTTCCGAGGGCTGGGTATAGAGCTTGGAGGAGTCCACGCCGGAGTTGTCCACGCCGTCTTCCTCGCCGCCGGTCACGCCCAGTTCGATTTCCAGCGTCATGCCGATCTTGTCCATGCGCGCCAGGTACTCTTTGCAAATCTCGATGTTCTCCTCGATGGGCTCCTCCGAGAGGTCGAGCATGTGCGAGGAGAACAGCGGGCGGCCGTACTGGGCGAAGTGCTTCTCGCCGGCTTCGAGCAGGCCGTCGATCCAGGGCAGCAGCTTCTTGGCGGCGTGGTCGGTGTGCAGGATGACGGGCACGTTGTAGAGCTCGGCCATCAGGTGGATGTGCTGGGCGCCCGAAATGGCGCCGGCAATGCTGGCCTGCTGCTGGTCGTTCGGCACGCCTTTGCCTGCGAAGAACTGGGCGCCGCCGTTGGAGAACTGGATGATAACGGGCGAGTTCAGCTCGCGGGCTGCCTCCAGCACGCCGTTCACCGTGTCGGTGCCGGTCACGTTTACGGCCGGCAGGGCAAAGCCTTGCTCCTTGGCGTAGTCAAACAGTTGTTGTACCTCGTCGCCGAAGAGGACGCCGGCGCGCAGGGTGGATACGGCAGTGCTGCTCATACTGTGGAAGTGGGGGAAAGCGCCGCCCGCGGGCGGCTGGGTCAAGGGATAAACAAAAGTAAGCGGCGAACGGTGCCGGTCCCAATCATTCGGGAGCCAAGCGCCGTTCGCCGCGCGAAATAGAGCCCAGGCGTGTTTGCTACCGGAGGTCGTAGCGGTACAAGATGCCCTGCTCGGTGCTGATGGTGAGGGTGTTATTGTCCCTGAACACCACGCCTTCGGTCTGGCCCGCGCCGGGCAGCTCCACCGCCCGGGGCTGGGCTTTGGTGAGGTTGCCGCCGGGCACGTCGCAGATAAACAGCTGCTCGCGGCCCATCAGCACGAGGCGCTTGCCGTCGGGGCTGAGGTCGGCACCGGTGACTTCGCCGGGCAGCGTGAGCGTGCCCAGCAGCTTGGCGGTCTGCTCGGCCGGGCCGTTGGCCTGCAGGGTGTAAATCTTACACACCTTGCCGCGGGCGCGGTTGCGGGTGAACAGGTACAGCTGCCCGCCGTGCCAGAGCGTGGCTTCCACGTCGAAGTTGCGGTCCTGCTTGTCGGGCGGGAAGGCCTGCTGATCGGGGTAACGAAACTTGATGGGCGTGACTTGGCCGGGCGCGCTCGGGTTCAGGCGGTAGATGGTCAGGTCGCGGCGGTCGTTGCTGTTGTTGCCGCAGTCGCCGATGTAGAGGTTACCGGCGTTGTCCTGCGCCAAGGACTCCCAGTCCTGCTGCCCGATGCCCGGAATTTCGATGCGGCGCACCAGTTCCCCGTTGTCGCGCACCACGAAGAGGGTGGGGGTGGTGCCGTGGTCGCCGTGGGTGTAGTACGTGCCGGCTTCGGGGCCCTTGGCCAGGCCCGAGCTTTCGGGCACTTCGGCGGGCAGCGTGCCCAGTTTAGTGAGGCCGGCCACGGGATTCATGATGGAGGTCTTGGCCTTTTTGCCGCCGCCACCTTTGCCTTCACCCTTGTGGCTTTTGTTGTCGCTCTGAGCTTCGGAGCAGGCCGAAGAGGCCAGCAGCGTCAGGCCCAACAGCCCCGCGCATAGTCGGTTCATATTCGTAAGCTTCCGTGAAAAAAGCCCAACTGCTGACGCAGCCAGGTCTGCGGGTTATACGGAAGAACGAGCGGGGAGGTAACCTGGGCGTAACACGGCGCGGCCGGCACCACCCTGCATCCCGCTAATGCTCCGGTACCGGGTCGTAGCCGAAGCCGCCCCAGGGGTGGCAGCGGCCGATGCGGCGCAGGGCCAGCCAGCCGCCACGCCAGGGCCCGTGGCGGCGCAGGGCCTCGGTGGCGTAGGCCGAGCAGGTGGGCGTGTAGCGGCAGGTGGCCGGCTTGAGCGGGGAAAGCAGGTGGCGGTACACCCACACCAGGGCCAGAAAAAACGATTTGAACAGCGCGGACACGGCAGGCAAATGGTTAAGCAGGGGCGAACGGGCGGAACGGCCGCGCGCCGAACGGGCGTTAGGCTGTCAACGCTGGCCTTCGTAAGTTTGGTTCGGCGTTGCCCGGCGCAATTTCCACCGTTTCACTCACTTATTACCCATTCAATGTTCCACCGTACCTGGCTGAAGGGCCTGCTGCTGGCGCTGCTGTTGCTGCCCGCCGCGGCCCGCGCCGACGAAGGCATGTGGCTGCCGCTGCTCGTGAAGCGGCTGAATCAGGCCGACATGCAGAAGAAAGGCCTCAAGCTCACCGCTGAGGAAATCTACGACGTCAACAACGCCTCGCTGAAGGACGCCATCGTGCAGCTCGGCGGCTTCTGCACCGGCGAGTTCGTCTCGAAGCAGGGCCTGCTGCTAACCAACCACCACTGCGGCTACGACGCCATCCAGAGCCACAGCACCACCCAGAACAACATCCTGCAGAACGGCTTTTGGGCTGCCACCAAGCAGGACGAGCTGAAAAACCCCGGCCTGTTCGTGGATATTCTGGTGCGCATGGAGGACGTGACCGGCAAAGTGCTGGAGGGCATCACGCCCCAGACGCCCGAGGCCACCCGTATGGCCACCATTCAGCAGCGGCAGCGCGAGCTGGGCAACGCGGCCAAGGAAAACGGCCAGTACGTGGCCTACGTGCGCGACTTCTTCGGCGGCAACGAGTACTACCTCTTCGTGTACCAGCGCTTCGGCGACGTACGCCTGGTGGGCACGCCGCCCGAGGCCGTGGGCAAGTTTGGCGGCGACACCGACAACTGGATGTGGCCCCGCCACACCGGCGACTTCTCGATGTTCCGCGTGTACGCCGACAAGGACAACAAGCCCACCGCCGGCTATCAGGAGGGCAACCAGCCCTACGTGCCCAAAAAGCACCTGCCCGTGAGCCTGCAGGGCGTGAGCGAAGGCGACTTTGCCATGGTGTTCGGCTTTCCGGGCCGCACGCAGCGCTTTCTGCCCGCCGCCGGCCTGCAGCTGACCCTGGACCAGACCAACCCGGCCCGCATCAAGCTGCGCGACACCCGCCTCAAGCTCTGGAAGGAAGACATGGACCGCAACCCGGCCCTGCGCCTGCAGTACGCCTCGAAGTACGCCAACATTGCCAACTACTGGAAGTACTACATCGGGCAGAACGAGGGCATGAAGCGCCTCAAGACCGTGGACCAGAAGCGCAAGGAAGAAGCCGCGTTGCTGCAGTGGATTGCCACCGACCCGGCCCGCGCCCAGCAGTACGGCTTGGTGCTCGACGACATCAACAAGGCCTACGAAGGCCTGCGCCAGTACAACCTGAGCACCCAGTACGTGAACGAAGCCGCCTTCGGCACCGAAATCATTGCGTTTTCGGCCCGCCTGCTGCCGCTCTACAACGCCCTGAAAGGCACCGACAAAGCCGCCGTGCAGCAGGCCGTGAAGGACCTGCAGGAGCCCGTGGCCGAGCACTACAAGGACTACAGCGCTGCCACCGACCAGAAAGTGTTTGCCGCCTTGCTGGGCTTGTACCTGCAGGACGTGCCCAAGGAGCAGCAGCCCGAGGTGTTTCAGACCGTGCAGAAGCAGTACGGCGGCTCGATGCCGAAGTACGCCGACTACGTGTTCGGCGGCTCGTTCCTGACCTCGAAAGCCAAGCTGGAGGCCTTCCTGGCCGCGCCCACGTTGGCCAAGCTGGAAGCCGACCCGGCATTCAGGACCTACCAGTCCATCTACCAGAACTACGTGCAGAACATCCTGCCCAAGACGCAGGGCCTGCAGGCCGGGCTGGTGCGCGCCAACCGCCTGTACGTGGCCGCACTGCGCGAGAAGAACGCCCACAAGGTGTACTCGCCCGACGCCAACTCCACCATCCGCTTGAGCTACGGCTCGGTGCGCGCCTACCAGAGCCGCGACGCGGTGCGCTACAGCCACTTCACCACGGCCCAGGGCATTCTGGACAAGGAGGATAACACCAACCCCGAGTTCGTGGTGCCGGCCAAGCAAAGCCAGCTGCTGCAGGCCAAGGACTACGGCCGCTTCGCCGACAAGGACGGCACGCTGCACGTGGCCTTCATCACCGACAACGACATCACCGGCGGCAACTCCGGCTCCCCGGTCATCAACGGCCGCGGCGAGCTGATCGGCCTGGCCTTCGACGGCAACTGGGAAGCCATGACCGGCGACCTGGCCTACGACCCGGACCTGAAGCGCTGCATCAACGCCGATATTCGCTACGTGCTCTGGTGCATCGAGAAGCTGGGCGGCGCCAAGCACATCGTGGACGAGATGACGCTGGTCGACAACGGCCCGAACCCCGGCGCCGTGGCGGCTGATGCGCCAGGCGCATCGGAAGGCAAATCGTCGCAGAAAATCAAGGTGAAGACCAAGAAGAAAAAAGCCGACGCGGCTACGCTGGGCCAGTAAGCCCGGCCGCTGTGGTCTACATGTGAAAAGCCCCGTCGCTGAAGCAGCGGCGGGGCTTTTTGATGAAGCCCGGAAAAGCTAGAAGCGAAAGGTCACGTTTACCGTGTCCAACAAGGCAGGCGTGAAGCTCTGGCGTTGACGCGGTTGCTCTACGCCGTTGACGTAAATGAAACACGTGATGGTATTGGGCTCAAACGCCGCCAACTGCCGCACGTAGGTCGTGTCGCGCGGGTAGCGGATTTCCCGGTCTAACTGACCTGATAGATACCCAGTAACCCCGACCATTGCCAGGGTGCGGGGCGGCTCGTCGAGCAGGCGGATGCGCACCCAGGCCGGGGCCACGCAGCTGGGGCGCAGGTCCCGGTTGCGGCGGCCGCCGCGCACCTCGGGCTGCACTAGGGCCAGGTAGCCGGGCGGGGCCGTGGCCTGCAGGTCGTAGCGCTGGCCCTCCTCGCCCTGGAAGCGGAAGCTGAAGCGGCCCTGCGCGTCGCCGTGGAACACGTCGGGCAGGCGGCTGCCGCCCACCGCCCCGCGGCCGGCGCGCACCAGGCGCAGCTCGGGGAAGGGCACGGGCTGGCCGGTGGCCTCCACCACGGCCCGGCCCTCCACCCGCGTTTCGCCCTTCGGGTCCACCACGTAGCTGCAGCCGGCCAGCAGCGCGGCCAGCGGCCCATAGCAGGCAAGTTTCATGGAGCACATCGGAGGGCGGCTTAGAAGCGGAAAGTCACGCTTACCGTATCCATAATGGATGGAAAAAGCGCCTGCTGCTGAGTTGTTGAGATGCCATTTGTGGTGATAAAAGCAAAAAAAACATTCGGGTCTTTAGGCAAAATCTGCCGCACATAAGTAGTGTCGCGCGGGTAACGAATAGGATAATCTTGGCCCAAATAGCCAGTAACATTCACCATTGCCAGGGTGCGGGGCGGCTCGTCGAGCAGGCGGATGCGCACCCAGGCCGGGGCCACGCAGCTGGGGCGCAGGTCCCGGTTGCGGCGGCCGCCGCGCACCTCGGGCTGCACCAGGGCCAGGTAGCCGGGCGGGGCCGTGGCCTGCAGGTCGTAGCGCTGGCCCTCCTCGCCCTGGAAGCGGAAGCTGAAGCGGCCCTGCGCGTCGCCGTGGAACACGTCGGGCAGGCGGCTGCCGCCCACCGCCCCGCGGCCGGCGCGCACCAGGCGCAGCTCGGGGAAGGGCACGGGCTGGCCGGTGGCCTCCACCACGGCCCGGCCCTCCACCCGCGTTTCGCCCTTCGGGTCCACCACGTAGCTGCAGCCGGCCAGCAGCGCGGCCAGCGGCGCTAATAATAGATTGCGAGAATGTGGCATCGGAAATAAAGCGGATTGGGCGACAATAAGACCCAGCATCTGACGGAAGCAGGTGCCAGCAACGAAACACGGGTGTAGCGGAAGCGGGGTAGGGTAATTCGGGTATGCTGTATTCGTGAGGAAAGATAGAAACTTGGCGGAATAATGCAAGCTAGATGCCGCCCGCGGCACGGATAGCGGATGGTCCGCTTCCGCCTGGCACGCGCAATTATTTTTTCCGCCGGAGTGCGCTCTGCCCCAGCCCGAACCGATACATTTGCCTAACCTGCCTATAAGGGTTGTGCCTATGCTAAAACGCTACTCTGTCGCTATTTACCTGCTGCTATTGACGCCGGCCGCCGCCTTCGCCCAGGGCAACGGCCCCGGCCTGCGCGGGGGCCGCGCGGCCGCCCTCGGCAATGCTTCCGTCACGCTCAGCGACGCGTGGGCCCTCGGCAACAACGTGGCCGGGCTGGGCCAGCTCATCCGCCCGGAAGTGGGCGTGTATGCCGGCAACCAGTTTTTCATCCGTGAGCTGAGCAACGCCGCCCTGGCCGCCGCCGTGCCGCTGGGCCGGCAGCCCGAGAGCAGCACCGCCAAAGCCGCCCGCCACGGCGTGCTGGGCGTGGAGCTGCAGCGCTTCGGCGGCAAGCTCTACAGCGAGCAGCGCGTGGGCCTGGGCTACGGCTACCGCCTGGGGCTGGTGAGCGTGGGCGCCCGCGCCGACGTGCTGCAGGTCAGCATCGAGGGCTTGGGCAGCCGCCGTGCCGTGGCCCTGTCGCTGGGCGGGCAGGCCGAGGTGATTCCCAACAAGCTCACCTTCGGCGCCTACCTCTACAACCTGAACCAAGCCCAGCTGGCCGAGTACCAGCAGGAGCGGGTGCCCACCGTGCTCAAGGCCGGCCTGAGTTACCGCCCGTCGGCCAAGGTGCTGCTGCTGGTGGAAACCGAAAAGGACGTGGAGCAGGACGCCGACTTCAAAGCCGGCCTGGAGTACCAGCTCCTGGAAGCCGTGGCCGTGCGCGCCGGGGTGGCCACGCTCACCCAGCAGGCCACCGGCGGCGTGGGCCTGCGCTTCGGGCGTCTGCGGCTGGATTACGCAGCCGGCTACCACAACGTGCTCGGCCTGAGCCAGCACCTGAGCCTGAACCTGCGCTTCGATGCGGCCCCGGCAGCCGCGCCCCAGCCTCAGCCCGCCGCCCAGCCATGATGCCCCGCCGAAACCGCGCCCCGCGCCCGTTGTCCGGCGCGGGGCCCCAAATAAACCATCCGGCTCCCCCTCTCCTTAGGGAGAGGGGGCCGGGGGGTGAGGCCCTCCGGAAGGTGACGTTGTTGGCCGCCGCCCTGCTGCTCTGCGGCCCGGTCCGGGCTCAGGTGCAGGACTACCCGCGCCCACGCCCCGACCTGGACCGCCTGCTGCAGGAGCTGTTTGCCGAGCCGCAGAGCGACCAGGTGCCCTACGAAGACCTCTACGAAACGCTGCTGCAGTACCTGCAGACGCCGCTGAACCTGAACACGGCCGGCCGCGAGGAAATGGGTTCCCTGCTGCTGCTCTCGCCGCCGCAGATTACGGCCCTGCTGGAGCACCGCGAGCAGGCCGGTCCGCTGCTGGCGCTGTACGAGCTGCAAAGCATCCGCGGCTTCGATCTGCGTACGATTTACCGGTTGGCGCCCTTCGTGACGGTGGGCACCCCGGACGCCAACGCCGCCCGCGGCCCGCTGTGGCAGCGCATCTGGCAAGAAGACAACAACGCCCTGTTTCTGCGTTACGAGCGGGTGCTGCAGCAGCGCAAGGGATACACGCCCGCTACGCCTAACGGCTCCGGCGACGTGCCCACGCGCTACCTCGGCTCGCCCGATAAGCTGCTCGTGCGCTTTCGCACCAGCCACGCCCGCGACTTCTCGGTGGGTTTCGCAGCCGAAAAGGACGCCGGGGAGCAGTTTCG
This sequence comes from Hymenobacter coalescens, assembly GCF_054783195.1. NCBI lineage: Bacteria > Pseudomonadati > Bacteroidota > Cytophagia > Cytophagales > Hymenobacteraceae > Hymenobacter > Hymenobacter coalescens. Next base: position 405,022 of record NZ_BAAGRA010000016.1, read on the forward strand.
CTGGGACCCCGGTACCCGTCGCTACGGCTTCGATTACTACACGGCGCACTTCGGGCTGTTCGACCGCGGCCGGCTGAAATCGGTGGTGGTGGGCGACTACCAGCTGCAGTTCGGGCAGGGGTTGCTGCTGTCCTCGGGTCTGCAGGTGGGCAAAGGCGCCGAAACCGTGACCACGCTGCGCCGCTCCAACGTGGGCGTGCGGCCGTATTCCTCGGTGCTCGAAACTGCGTTTTTCCGCGGTGCCGCCGCTACCGTGGCCCTGGTGCCGGCCCTGAAGCTGACCGGCTTCGCCTCGCGCAAGCGCATCGACGCCACCCTGCGCGGCGCCGACGAGCCGGACGCGGCGTTCGACGAGTTTGCTTCGGGACTGATCATCACCGGCTTTCACCGCACGCCCACGGAGCTGGCCAACCGCCAGAGCCTGCGCGAAACGGTGACCGGCGGCGACCTGACGTTCGCGCCCGGCTCGGGCCGCCTGAGCCTGGGGCTGACGGCCGTCAACACCCTCTTCAGCCAACCCCTGCAGAAACGAGCCGAGCCCTACAACCAGTACGAGTTCAGCGGCCGCCACAACCTGGCCGTGGGCGCGCACTACGCCTACGGCTGGCGCAACGTGAGCCTGTTCGGCGAAACGGCCCGCAGCCGCAGCGGCGGCGTGGGCACCGTCAACGGGTTGCTGGCCAGCCTGGGCTCCGACGTGGACGCTTCCGTGCTTTACCGCCACTATAGCCGTGACTTTCACACGCTCTACGGCAACGCCCTGGGCGAAAACACCCGCAACATCAACGAAAGCGGGCTGTACCTGGGCCTGAAAGTGCGCCCCATCGCGCGCTGGGAGCTGTCGGCCTACTACGATCAGTTCCGCTTCCCGTGGCTGCGCTACCAGGTGGGCGCCCCCTCCACCGGCTACGACTGGCTGCTGCGCGTGGCGTTTTCGCCCACCAAAACCAGCCAGCTCTACGCCCAAATCCGCACCCGCGTAAAAGCCTACGATGCCGCCGGAACGCGGCCCATGCCCATGCCCGAGCCCGTGCTGCGCCGCTCGCTGCTGCTGTTCTACGACACTAGCCCCACGCCGAGCCTGAGCCTGCGCACCCGCGTGCAGGGCGTGCGCTACCGCGAAGACCGGGGACCGGTGCGCACCGGCTACCTGCTGGCGCAGGACGCTACGGTGCAGCCCTGGCAGCGCCTGCGCCTCACCGCCCGCTACGCCCTCTTCGATACCGACGACTACGACACCCGCCAGTACGCCTACGAGCAAGACGTGCTCTACGCCTTTTCTATCCCGGCCCTGTACGGCCGCGGCACCCGCTACTACGCCCTGGCCGAAGTCAAAATCAACCGCCGCCTGACGCTATGGCTACGCTACGCCCACACGCGCTACCGCAACCAGAAAACCGTTGGCTCGGGGCTGGATGAAATCCAGGGTCCGGAGCGCAGCGACGTCAAGGCCCAGCTGCGGGTGGCCCTGTAGTTCTGGCGGCTAGAGGCCTGAATTGCCGGTGCGAGCAGCATCTATTTCATGCTACAAAATTCCTTTAACCCACGAAAAATGGCTAGCGAGTCGTTGTGCGAACTGATGAAAATTGTGCTGCAGGACACAAACCTGAAACCGGACGAGAAAAGACTTTTGATCGACGAGTTGCGCAAAAATAATCCGAGTACCGCGGATCGGTGGACCTACCGTTGCGCTATCTGGATTCTGGGGGCGGTAGTCGTTACCAGCGTCATTTGTATTTGCGTGATGAGCGCGCAGGGAGGTGAAGCGCCGCAGGCGCTTACCGCTATCGGTTCAGCTGCCTTAGGTGGCCTGGCGGGGCTGCTAAATCCAGCCCGTGCCAGTGACAGCGCAAGCTGAAGGCGAGCCACCAGGTTCTGAAAAGAGGTCGGTTCCGACCGTCGAAATCCGGTGCTGAACCAAAAAGAGCCGCTGCCCGAGGGCAGCGGCTCTTTTGCATGCTACTTAGCAGACGCGGCTTACAGCTTCATCAGCTTCTCGACGGACGTACCGCCGCCGGGCAGCGAGAGGTGCAGCTGGTACATGCCGCGGCTGAACGAGCTCAGGTCAACGCGCTCGTGCAACTGGCCGGTACCCTTGATCACTTCTTTGGTCATGATGACGCGGCCGACGGCGTCGGTCACGGTCACGGTCAGGGTGCCGCGCACGCCGTTGTCCACGTTCAGCTCAAAGGCGCCGGTGCTCGGGTTCGGGTACACCGACACGCCCTGCAGCTGCTGGGTTTCGCGGCCACTGGCGACGAGCGCGTCGCGGGTCGTGCAGATTTCCAGGCCCCAGCCGGTCAGCTCACCGCCGTTGCCGACCATCAGATCCGAGACGAGCAGCGTCCAGTTAAAGAACGGCGAAAGGCCGCGGTAGGAATCCAGGTTGTTTACCGGGCGGTAGGTGCCGCCCGTATTCGCGGGGCAGGTAAGCGCCGGGGCCGCGTCGTCGAAGTTGGCGTTCAGGTCGGCCGTGCCGGAGCAGGGTACCGAGGCCAGCGTGATGCGGCGGTTGCCCGGGCCGTTCAGCGACACCACCAGTTCACCCACGTTGGGGTGGGTGATGCGCACGTTGCGTACCCGCACGGCGCTGATCACGTCGCCGGCCACCAGTTGGGTGTTTGGGTCGGTGCCAGGCGCAATGGTGAGCGAGGAGCTAGCCAGGGCCGAAGCCGTCTGCTGAATGGTCTGCGGCACGTCGGTGGCGGCAAACGGCACCGGGATGCACAGCTGACGACCCACGGCGAAGACGCCTTGGTTCGACCACGGACCCGCGCCGCAATCGGCTAGGCCCCGCACCCGCCAGTAGTAGCGGACGTTTTGCGTGAGGGCCACCGTAGCCGTGTACTGGTTGTTGATCAGGCCCGTCTGGTTGATGACCAGCGTGCCGGCCGCAAAGTTCGGGTCCGTCGACACCTGCAAGTCGTAGGAGCTGATGGTCTGGATGGCCGACCATTGGAAGAGCGGCTGGGGCAGGGCGCGCAGCGAATTGGCTGCCGGGGCCGTCAGCGCGGGCGCGGTAGTCACGGCGGGGCGTACCACCACCGTAATCGGCTGGGTTTCCACCTGGGTACCGTTGGTGCCCGTGACGTTGATCGTGTAGGTGCCGGAGGGCGTCGCAACAGTCGAGGTCAGCGTGACGGTGGACGAGCTGCCGGCTGCTGCCGGGTTGGTGCCGAAGCTGGCCGTCATTCCCGCGGGCAGGTTGTTGGCCGCCAGCGTTACCTGGCCGGTGAAGCCCAGAAGCTGGCCTACGGTCACGTTGCAGGTCACCGCGCCGCCGGGGCAGATCGGGGCCGGAGCCGTGGTGCCGCAGGCGCTGCTCAGGAAGAAGCCGGGCGCCGTGGGTACCTGCAGCACAAAGTTGGTGTTCGAGATGTCGAAGAAGACGTTGCCGCTGGCCTTCACCTTCAGGCGGGCCTGCGTGGTGGCGGGCACCGTCGTCGGTACGGTCACCTGCTCGCTGCCGTCGTTGGGCGTGCCGGCCAGCAGGGTGTAGGGATAAGTCTGCCCGCCATCGACCGACAGCAGAATGTCCACGTTGGCGGCGTTGATGGGGGCCGCCGTGGTGTTGGCCACGTTCCAAGTTACTTGCTGGGCCACGGTGGCGCGCCAAGTCACGTTGGTGTTGGGCTCCGTCACCAGGAAAGGGCCGGCCGCGTCGATAACCGGTACCGAGACGGTGTCGTAGTCCACTCCGCCGCCGCCTACGCGGTTGTCGCGCACGGTGAGGCGGAAGTTCAGCCGGCGGCCGTAGCTCGGCAGCAACTCGCCCATGGTCTGGGTATTGTTGAGCAGGTCGCTCAGGCGCGGGAAGGTGCGCGAAGGGCTGGTGGTAGGCAGGAAGGAGCGGAAGATGGGGGCGTTGCCCACCGGGGCGTTGGGCGCGCCGCCCGGGCCCAGGTTGTACTGCTCCCAGCAGTAGGTCAGCGCATCGTTGTTGGCGTCGGTGGCCGAGCCGGTCAACTCGAAGGGCGTGCCCTTGGGAATCACGTAGCGCGGGCCGGCGTCCACCACGGGGGCGGTGTTGCCGGTGGCCGTGCGCACGGCGCAGTTGCCGTTGCCGTTCAGGTGCGCCACGATCTGGTCGAAGCTGCGGGTGTGGAAGTACGGATCTGAGTACGCCTGGATGTTGCTCGGCGCGCAGATGTCGGCGTAGGCCATGATGGTCGAGCCCGAGCCCGGCTCGAAGGCCGAAGTAGAACTGCGCGTGCCGTTCGAGGTGCTCGACGGACCCGTGCAGTTGCCGTCGGCAATGGAGTTGAAGGTGTGGCTGCCGCCGAACTGGTGCCCCATCTCGTGGGCTACGAAGTCGATGTCAAACGCGTCACCCGTGGGGTTGGGCAAGCCGGTTACGCCGGAAGCCTTATTGCCATCCACGCACACGCTGCCCAGGCGGGCGATGCCGCCGCCGCCGGTGCTGAACACGTGGCCCATGTCGTAGTTGGCCGCGCCGATGATGTTGTCGATGGTGGTCTGGTTTTCAGCCAGCATCGTGGCACCACTGCTGTTCGTGTACGGGTCAGAGGCCGCGTTCAGGTAAACCAGCTGGTTGTTGTTGGGAATCAGCTGGAAGCGCACGGCCAACTCGTTGGTGTACACCCCGCTCACGCGGTTCACAGAGGAGGTGATGCCGGCCAGGGCGCCGGCCACAGTGCCGCCCTTGGTGGCGGCGTACTCCCCGGTGCAGGCCACGGCCAAGCGGTAGGTGCGCAGTTCGGTGCCGGAGCGGCTGGCCGTGCCCGAAGGCGTGTTCTGCGTGGGCGCCAAGCGCTGGGCCGCACCCGCCGATTCGTTGACGCCGCAGATACCGCGCACGAGTGCGGCCTGGTTGATGTCGCGCTTGTTGAACACCAAGTGGTTTACGCCGTCGGCGGTGGGGTCCACGAAAATGGTGTTGCCGGGCGCCAGGATCATGACGTGCAGGCCGGCCGGCGAGATGTCGAAATAGGCTACGGCCGTCGGGTCGTCGATGCCCTGGGCGGCGTAGGTCTTGATCTGCGGAAACTTAGCGGCCAGCAGCGGGTGCATGACCTGGGTTTCTACCACGCGGAAGCGGCCGGCCGTGCCGTCGGGCAGCGGCAGCGACACCACCGTGGCGGAGCGGCGGGCACCCGCGCCTACTTCGGCGGGCGCCTGGGCCAGCGCGGCGCGCAGGTTGGCGGCCTGAATGCTGACCACCCGGTACCGGTCGAGGGCTTGGGTGGTGCGGCGGGCGGCCGCGGGAAGTTGCTCAGCTTTGGCGTCGGCCCAGAGCACGCGCTGCGCGGAGGCAGCAAACGGCGTGGCCAGGCCCGTCAGCAGCAAGCCACCCAGCAGCGCGCCCCGCAGGGCGCCGTTCGGGGTAGAATGTGTGCGCATAGGCAGTGAAAAGAGTGGGTGTAGAGAAAAAGGAAAAACCTGGTTGAGAGGCCCCAAGTTACGGCTTTTGCGCGGGCCTCGGAAGCGGTTGCGGTCAGAACTTTAGCGCGGGTTAGGCGGCTCCGACCACTGCTTGCTGCCCGGCGGCAGGTCGGCTTTGTCGAAGCAGAGGTAGTGCGCTGTATCGCCGGGGCGGTAGGGCTCCACGAAGCTGGTGCGGCCGTAGCCGATGAGCTGGGCGCGCAGGCCGGCGGGCGTCAGTTCCAGGCGCAGCTCGGCGGTAGGGTCCGCGGCGTCGCGCCCGGCGAAGGTTTGCAGCTCCGGAAACTTGGCCGCCAGATCGGGGTGCATCACGGCCGAGCGCTGCAACCGAAACTGCCGCTTCGTGCCGTCGGGCAGGGGCACCACGAGCAGGGTAGGGGCCGCACCTTCGGCGGGCACGGCCTTCAGGAAGCGTTGGGTGGCTGCCAGGTTCAGCTTGAACACCCGGTAGCGCGTGGCCGGCAGGCGCGGGGCGCCGAGCTTGCGCCGCGCGGCCGCGGATACCTCGGTCCAAAAGTCGGCGGGCGGCGGAGTGGCCGGGCCACCGGTAGCGGCGGCCAGCAGCAGGGGCAGCCAAAGAGCGGAGAAGAGCATGGCGGGAAGGTAGCAAACGGCGCGCCGGCTGGCCCGCAGAAGGGATACAGGCCGCTAAGGCATAGACCATCGACGCGGGCCAGGGTTGCTGGCTTGGGTAATTTTGCTGCTAATCAATGGGATGGGGTCGATTTTCCCGCGTCTAACAAAACAGATGGGAGCGGCCTGCCGGCTGGCTGTGCTGCTCACCGATGGCCGCTCCGACGTGCACTTCCCCAAGCAGAAGCACCGGGCGCGAAATGCGAAAGCGCAGCCACCATGATCAGGACATGATGACTGCGCTTTCGCATTGCAGCCGGGCTCTGGTGCAGGATTCGATAGGCTCGAAACGCTTCGGCTACGGAATACTGCTGTTTACGACTCCGGGTGCACGAGCACCAGCTGGGCGCGGTCGGCTTTGCTGATGCGCTGGCGGAAATCCTCGTAGGCCTCGTAGTCCTTGGCCTCGAAGCGGCCGGCGGGCATCTGCAGGCGGCGCGTGTACTGCACCGTGCCGTCGGGCAGCACCTGCGTCTGCGCTTCGTAGCTGCCGAAGGCCGTGCGCAGCTGCACCGGCGCCGGCACCGATTCGGGCTTGTAGCCGGCCGGCACCTTGTAGCGCACCGTGTCGGCGTCCACGAAGGGCATGCGCAGCTGCAGCGGGGCCTGCCGGGCGCCCACGCGCGGCGCGGGCGGCGGCATGCGGTTCAGCAGGTTGGGCGTGAGGAACAGGCGGCGGCCGGTGCGCGAGGCGTAGCTCGGCAGGGCCAGCGTGAGCCGTTCCGTCACGGCCGGTTGCGCGCCGCGGTGGTTGGGCTGCCAGCTGCTCTGCTCGATGGTGACGGCCGCCAGCGGCAGGCGCTTGTACGCCTGCTTACGCTGCTCGTCGGCGGGCAATTGGTGCAGCATCTGGGCCAGCTCGTCCTGCTGCTCGCCGGTGCTGATGGTGCGCACCGTGGCACGGCCGTGGCCCTGCTCGTCGATCTGCACCTCGGCGCGGCGGAACTGCCGGTTGTCGAGGGCCGCGTAGGAGGGCGTGCGCACCAGTCGGCCGCCCTGGGGCGTGAGCAGCAGGGCGTGGCGCCCGCCGGTGAACGAGCCCAAGTAGTCGAAGGCCTCGCTCTGCGAGGTGCACTCCAGCCACACCGTGTCCTTGGGCAGCGGCACGCAAAGGATGACGTGGTTGAACTGGTCGTTGGGAAAGCCCGCGCGCACGGCGGCCCGCTCGCGGCCGGCGCTTACCCAGGCGCTGTAGCTTTCTACCCCGGCCGCGTGCAGCAGGGCCTGGCAGTAGTTGGAAAGGGCTTTGCAGTCGCCGTAGCCGGTGCCCGACACGGTGCTGGCCGGGAAGGGCTGGTAGCCCCCGATGCCTAGCTGCACCGATACGTAGCGGGTGGAGCTTTGCAGAAACGCGTACACCCGGCGCGCCCGCTCCTTCGGGTCGGTGACGCCCTGCACCAGGGCCTTCACTTTCGCCTCGGTTTCGGGGGCCAGCTGGCTGCGGCCCTGCGTGAGTTGAAAACCCCACTCGCCCAGCTCGCGCCAGCTGGTGAGGCCGCCGCGGAAGCCCTGCACCTCGAAAGCGGTGGGGGCCGTGTACACGGTGGGCACCTGCTCGGCCAGCGGCGGGCTGTACGGCTCGCGCTCCACGGCGGGCAGGCGCGTCAGCTGCCAGGTGTAGATGAGCTGGCTGCCCTGCTGGCTTTTGGCCGCGCTGCTGCCGGTGGGTAGGCGCTCCTCCTGGTAGCGCAGCGGCAGCTCCGCGGGCGTCACCACGCGCAGGGTGGCGTGCTCCACGCTCAGGTTTTCTTCTTCCTGCGGACTCCAGGCCGGGAAAGCCAGCGTGTTGGTGGAGTTGATTTCAAACTCGAACTCGGCCGTGTAGGGGTAGCGCGACTGGCGCAGGTCGGCCACGCGCACCCGGTTGTCGGTGTAGAGGCTGAACCCGTCGCTGGCGCTGTAGTCCTTGGTATCGGCGGCACGCAGGCCCCGGATCAGGCGCCCCGCCTCGTCGTACACGTTGCCGCGCAGGTAGGTAATCTGCCGCAGCTTGTCGTAGCCCACCACGGCCGCGCCCCACCGCTCGCCCTGCTCATCGAGCACGGTGGCGGCCACGTGCACGGTGTGCACCAGCCGCCCGGCGGCTTTCACGGTGATGATGTCGTCCTGCTGGCGGATGACCACGTGGGCGTTTTCGCGCAGGCCGGCCGGAATTTGGCTGACGGGCCAGCGCGGGTCGGCGCCGGCGTGGGCCGCAGGGGGGCTCAGGAGCAGCCCGCCACCTAGCACCAGGGTAGCCCGGCAAGCGGCACGGGAAAGGAAGTAACTCATGATTTACGCTTCAGCACGATTTTTTCGGCCTGCTTGGCCAGCATCATTTCGTAGAACTGGCGCAGACCGGCGTATTCTTCGGCCAGGTACATACTGCGGTTCAGCGTCATGCGGCTCATGATCTGCAGCGTATTGCCCACGGGCGTGATGCTGAACAAGAAGCGGCCGCCGCCGTCGGGCAGGTCCACCACGGCATTTTTGGGCAACTCTTCCACCACGTAACCGGCCGGTAGGGTCAGCGTGACCATGCTGGTTTCCTCGCGGCGCGCGCCGAAGTCCACCGGGAAGCGGCGCTCGGTGAGGCGGAAGGGGTTGGCCGCTTCGCTCACGGCGCGCAGCACGTTCAGGTAGATGGTGCCCTGCGGCTGCTCGGCGTCGGCGGGCACGCGCAGGTCCAGGTCGAGCATGAACGGCTTGCTTAACACGTCGGCGTTCTGGAAGGCGAACTTGTCGATTTTCCAGCCCTCCTGGGTTTTAAGCAGGTTCTCCACGTATTTCTTCTCGCCTTGCTGGCGCAGGTCGGCGCGCTCCTGCAGGGCCATGTAGCCGCCGTGCTCATCGCGCAGCTTGCCGGTCAGGGCGCCGCGCTCGTCCAGCGTCAGCTGGGCCGAGCGGAAGCGCACGTGGCGGTAGGGCGAGTTGAGCGCAACCCAGCTGCCCTGCTGCTGGCCCTGAATCAGGCGGCCCTGCCCGCTTAGGCAGGCGGCGGGTAGCATGCCGAAGGGCGCAAACTCCTCGGTGGCGTCGGCCAGCAGGCGGGTGCTGTCGGTCAGCTGCACGTGGGCTACCACGTAGTTAAAGCGCGACAGCATCGGGAAGGACGTATCCACGCGGCCGTGGTCGCGGGTGCTGAGGATGACCGGGTCAGCCTTCAGGCCCGCGTCGCGCAGCAGTGCGATGAGCAGCAGGTTCACGTCGGCCGCGTTGCCGCGGTGCTGCTCCCAGGCCTTGCGGATGCCGGCCTGGCTGAACAGCCCGTCGCCGCTCGACTTGACGTTGTTGCGCACCAGCGCGTGCACGGCGGCGGCGCGTTCGGCGGTATTAGGGTACTGGGCCGTGAGGGCCGCTATCTGCGTTTTGAGGAAGCCGCCGCGCCGTAGCTGCCCGCCGAACTCGTCGGCTTCCAGCAGCTCCTGCTGCATCTTTTCCCAGGTGCCGCTCACATTACGGTACGGCTGCTGGGGCCACTTCAGGCCGGCCAGTTCAAAGTTGATCTGCGTGACGTAGTCGCGCGGGGTCGTCATGAAGGGCTCGGGCTGCAGGGCGGGCACGTTCTTGGTTACCCAGCGGTGGTTTTTCACCTGGGCCACCACGGTTTCGCTGCCGCCCGGCGTGCGGCCGCCAAAGGTCGATTCGCCCTGCCAACGCACGGTAAACTGCGTGCTGCCGTCGGTGTGCTCCTGCTCGGCCAGCGGCTCGTAGCCCTGCCACAGCTGCTTGTAGTCGAAGTACTCCGGGATGGCGGCGCGGTACTCGCTCCAGCGGGTCGGAATCGGGTGCTGGAAGGTCCAGTCCTGGAAGTTGAACCAGAAGTCGGAGGTGATGGTGTAGGCGTACTCCACCACCGAGCCCTCGCGCACGGCGGGCATCGTGAACTTGCGGCGGGTGTGGTTCGCGTCGATTTCCTCGGTGAAGACGCTGCTGTTTTCCAGCTTGGCTTTCTCGATGACGCCGCCCGCGCCCATGTTGTAGGTGTAGCCGCGCAGGGAGCTGAGCTTTTCCGTTTCGCTGCCCTTGTGGTAGAGCACCACGCTGGCGTCGCCCCAGTCGTAGCCGCCCTTCTTCAGGATCTTGATGCGCGTGATGCGCTCGAAGATGACGACAAACTCGCCCTTGGGGCCGATATCGAAGCGGGAGCGGCCGTAGTCGCAGAGGATAACCGCGTTGGCTGCCGAGTCGCCCACAAAGGCGGCTTTGTCGAATTCCTTGGCCTCGACTTTGCCGAATTTAATGGGTTCGGCCTGGCCGAAAGCGGTGAGAGAAACGGTGACCAGACCGGCCGCCAGCGCCAGGCGCGGGAGTAAAGTGTGGGCCATAGAAAGAGGAAATGAGGATGGAAAAACCGGGGATAAAAGCTGAATTAGGGCGTGCGGCGCAGCACCAGCGGCTCGGTGTGCTTGGCCAAGGCGCGGGTGTATAGCTCGCGCAGGGCGGCGTATTCGCCGGGCTGGTACGCGGTCTTGCGCAGCTGCAGGCGGCTGTTCAGAAACAGCACGTTCTCGCGCAGCACGGCCTCGAAGCTGTAGCGGCCGTGGCCATTGGGCAGGTCGATGACGACGTTTTTGGGCATTTCCTCCACGGTGTAGTCCTTGGGCAGGGCCAGCGTTACCGTGGTGATATCCTCGCGCTGGGTGCCAAAATCGACCGGAAAGGTGCGCGTCGCGTTCTGGAAGGGGTTTTGGCGCTCGGTGAAGTGCTGCATCAGCGGCAGGTACAGGCGCTCGGCGACTGCGGCCGCGGGCAGCGTCACGTCCGCCTCGAAGATGAGCGGCTTGGTCGGGTCGGCGGCCTGCTGCACGGCCGCGCGGGCCAGCTGCCAGTCGGGGTACTGGCGCTGCACGGCGCCGAGGTAGTCTTTTTCGCCCGCCGAAGCCAGCTGGCTGCGCTCGGCCAGGGCCGCGTAGCCGGCGTATTCGCGGTACAGGCGGCCCTGGAGCTGGCCCGCCGCGTCAAGGCTGAGGCGGGCGTTGGTCAGGCGCATGTGTTTCTGGGTCGGCGTCAGCGACACCCAGCGCCCGCCCGGGCCGATGAGGCGGCCCTTCCCGTTGAGGCAGCGCAGCGGCAGGGTGCCCGCGGCCGCGGCGGGCTCCGTAGCGTCGAGCAGCAGGTCCTGGCCCGAGGGCAGCGGCACCAAGGCTACCACGTAGTTGAACTAGCTGAGCAGCGGCACCTCGGTTTGCACCTGCCCGTGGGCGCGGGTGCTCACCAGTACCGGCGCGGCTTTCAGGCCCGCGTCGCACAGAGTGCGGATCAGCAGCAGGTTCAGCTCGGCGGAGCTACCGCGCTGCTGCTCCACCACGCGCCGCACCGGGCTGACGGCGTAGCGCCGCTCCTCGCCGTTGTAGCGAACGGCCTGTTGCACCAAGGCCAGGGCCGCCGCGGCGCGGGCGGCCGGGTCGGGGTGGCTGGTCGTGAGGGCTTCGGCGGCGGCGGTGAGGGGCGTGCGGTGCTCCAGCCACTGGCCAAACTGCTCGTCCTTGAGCATTTCCTCGCTGATCTTCTCCCAGGTGGAAGTGACCTGGTGCGGGCGGGCCACATCGAATTGAATCACGTCCAGCTCGAAGTCGATGCCCGCCAGGTAGTCGCGGGCCGCCGTCATGAACGGCTCGTCGCGGAAGGCGGGCACGTGCTGCATGGCCCAGCGGCAGCTCACGGCCTTGGTGCTCAGCGTCGAAACCTTCTCGTCGCCATTGCGGCCGTAGTGGTCTTGCTGGGAGGCGCGGTAAGAGGTGCGGTAGGGTACTACATTGAAGTCCTTCACGGCGTAGGGCCAAAAGCCGTGCGGAATCTGCTTGTACTGGTAAAAGCTCGGCAGCACGGCCCGGTACTCGCTCCACTCCACCGGAATGTCGCGCTGAAAGCTCCAGTCCTGCAGGTTGAACACGAAGTCCGACTTGATCGTGTAGGCGTACTCGATGATGGAGCCTTCGCGCACGCCGGGCAGCGTGAACTTGCGCAGGTTCAGGTGCTCGTCGAGCTTTTCGCGGAAGACGGCCTTTGGGTCTTTGGGGTCGAGGGCCTGCTTTTCCAGCTTACCGCCCACCAGGTTGTAAGTGCAGGCGCGCAGGTTGCTGAGTTTTTCCTCGTTTCCCTCGCGGTGGTAGAGCGGAATCTGCACCGTGGCCTGCTCGTAGCCGGCCTTGGTCAGCACCAAAATGCGCGTGACGCGGTCGAAGACCACCTGAAAACCGTCCTGGGCGCCCTCCACGCGAGACGTGCCGTAGTCGCAGAGTACCACGGCCGGGGCGTCGGCGGCGCTGGGATACTGCTTTGGGTCGAACGAAGAGGCGTCGACCTTGCCAAATTTCACCGGCTCGGGCTGAGCAGCCGCGCCTAAGGCAGCCGTAGCGGCCAGCCCCAGCAGGGCGGCGCGGAACCACAAGAATCGCATATGAAAGCAATAGAAAACAAGCCAAATAAGCCCTGACGCCGCTAATTCTCGGCTGGGCGCATATTCGGTATCCTAAAAGTAATAGGCCAGCCGGGATATTTAGGAGGAATCAATGAAAGATATCCACCGCTTGAAGCCACCATGGCAGGCTGCCTAGGCCCGCTGGACCGGGGCGCACCCAGCACGTTGCGTGCTGCGCTAATCCCCCGTTCTCCCATAGGGAACTTTGCTGGATCCGCCTCGGTGGTCGGCTTGCTTAGGCACGCTGCACCGGCCGGTGCGCGGGCTGCCGCAGCAGGTACAGCAGCGCCGCCAGCACCGCGGCGGCGCTCAGCGCGTGTACCAGCGGCAAGCGGGCGGGCTCGTTGGCGTAGAGCCAGCCGGCCAGCAGCGCCCCCAGCCCGATACCGATTTCCAGCGCGATGTACATGGTGCTGACGGCCCGCCCGCGCCGCTCGGGGTGGCTCAGGTCGATGGTCCAAGCGTAGAGCGTGGGCGAGTTCAGCCCCGAGCCCAGCCCGAACAGCACCGCCCCGGCCAGAAACAGCCAGGGTCCCTGGGCAAAAGTGAGCACCACCAAGGCCAGCACCAGCGCCACGGAGGAGATGCGCAGCACGGGCACGCGGCCGTAGCGGTCGGAGGCGCGGCCCGCCAGCAGACGGATGACCAAGGTGGAAAGCGTGTAACAGGTGAAAAACAGGCCTTTTTGGGCGCCCGTCAAGCCCAGCACGCGGCTCTGGTCGGGCACCACGGTCAGGATGGCGCCGTAGGGAAAGAGGCAGAGCAGCGTCACCAGGGCCGGGGCCAGCACCTGCGGCTCCAGCACTTCATGCCAGTTGATGCGCAGCAGGCTCCACCGAAACCGCTCCCGCTGGGCCACGGGCAGTGTCTCCGTCATGGTGCCCTGCACCAGCACCGAGAGCAGCGCCAGCCCCGACGATACGTAGAACAGCGCGTTCAGGGAGAAGGCGGCCGTCACGTAGGGACCCATCATGGGGCCGACGGCCATGCCCAGCGTGCCGGCCACGCCCAGCAGGCCCATGGCCTCGCCGCGGCGCTCCAGCGGAATGATGTCGGCAATGAAGGCGGCCGTGCCGGTGGGCTTGAAGCCCGTGCTGAAGCCGTGGAGCAGGCGCAGCAGCAGAAAGGAAAAAACCGTGGTGGCCCACACATAGAAGAAGCCGCACACGAAGCATACCAGCGAACCGACCACCATCACCGGAATGCGGCCGACGGTATCGGCCAGCTTGCCGCTGAACGGGCGCGAAATGCCCGCCGTGAGGGTAAACAGCGCGATGATCAGGCCCTTGTACTCGCCCCCGCCGAGGCCGGTCAGGTGGTCCGGCAGCTCCGGAATGAGCAGATTGAAGCTCAAAAAAAACAGGAAGGACGAGAGGCACATCAGCCAGAAACCGGCCGTGTAAACCTTCCCGGGGGAAGCAGGAGTGGACATGGGTAAGCGCTGCGCGGATGGCCCGGCAAAGGTAGCCCGGTATTTCGGAGCCCGCCGCGGCGCCCGGCGCCCCTGCCAAAACGGCGCGGCCCGGCCATTGGCGCGGCGTGTGCGTAAGCCCTGCACCTATGAGCTTCTGGACGAATCTTTTCCAACGCGTATCGGCCAAGCGTCCGCGGCCCGATGGCAAACCCGCCCTGACGGTGCGGGAACGGTTTTCGGCGCTGAAAAACCTGCCCGAATTTCTGCGGCTGATCTGGCAGACCTCGCCCGGCCTGACCCTGGGCAACGTGGCGCTGCGCCTGCTGCGGGCGGCCTTGCCGGTGGCCATGCTCTACGTGGCCCAGCTCATCCTCGACGCGGTGCTGCTGCTCAGCCGACAGCCCGCCGCCGAGAGCAGCCTCGCGCCGGTGCTGGATCTGGTGGCCCTGGAGTTTGGCCTGGCCATCCTCTCCGACGCGCTGGGCCGCGGCGTGGCCCTGCTCGACTCGCTGCTGGGCGACCTGTTCGCCAACCAGACCTCGATTCGCCTGATGCAGCACGCGGCCGAGCTCGACCTGGACCAGTTTGAGGACAGCGCCTTTTACGACAAGCTGGAGCGCGCCCGCCGCCAGACCCTCTCGCGCACCGTGCTCATGGCGCAGGTGCTTTCGCAGGCCCAGGACTTCATCACGATGGCGTTCCTGGCCGTGGGCCTCGCAGCCTTCAACCCCTGGCTGCTTTTGCTGCTGCTGGTAGCGGTGGTGCCGGCTTTCCTGGGCGAGTCGCACTTCAACGAGCGCAGCTACTCGCTGGTGCACGGCTGGACGCCCGAGCGCCGCGAACTGGACTACCTGCGCCAGACCGGCGCCTCCGACGACACGGCCAAGGAGGTCAAAATCTTCGGCCTCTCCGGCTTCCTCATCGACCGGTTTCGGTTGCTCTCCGACCAGTTCTACCAGCAGAATAAGTCGCTTGTGATTCGCCGGGCGGGCTGGGGCACGTTCTTCGCCGGGGTAGGGGCGGCCGGCTACTACGCGGCCTACGTGTACATCATCAGCCAAGCGGCGGGCGGGCAGATCAGCATCGGCCAGCTCACCTTCCTGGCCGGCTCTTTCGCCCGGATGCGCGGCCTGCTGGAAGGCATCCTGAGCCGCTTCAGCTCGGTGGCCGAGGGCGCGCTGTACCTGCAGGACTTCTTCGACTTCTTTCACCTGCAGCCCCGCATCCGCCGGCCCGAAGAGGGCCAGGCCGTGCGGCCGTTTCCGCGGCCCATCCGCCAAGGGTTTACATTCGACAACGTGGGCTTTAAGTACCGCAATGCGCAGAAATGGGCGTTGCGCCACCTGAGCTTTGAGCTGCGCGCCGGCGAAAAGCTGGCGCTGGTGGGCGAAAACGGGGCCGGCAAAACCACCCTCGTCAAGCTGCTGGCCCGCCTCTACGACCCCTCGGAGGGCCGCATCCTGCTCGACGGCCACGACCTGCGCGAGTACGACCCGGCCGAGCTGCGCCAGGAAATCGGGGTCATTTTCCAGGACTTCGTGCGCTTTCAGCTGCCCGCCGGGCAGAACCTGGCCGTGGGCCGCATCGAGGAGAAAAACAACCAGCCGCGCATCGAGCAGGCCGCCCAGCAGAGCCTGGCCGACTCCGTCATTGCCAAGCTCCCGCAGGGCTACGAGCAGATGATCGGGCGGCGCTTCAACGGCGGCGTGGACCTTTCCGGCGGCGAGTGGCAGAAGATTGCGCTGGGCCGCGCCTATATGCGCGACGCGCAGCTGCTCATTCTCGACGAGCCCACCGCCGCCCTCGACGCCCGCGCCGAGTACGAGGTGTTTCAGCGCTTCAAGGACCTGACCCTGGGCAAAACGGCCGTGCTCATCTCGCACCGCTTCAGCACTGTGCGCATGGCCGACCGCATCCTGGTCATCGAGCACGGGCAGTTCGTCGAAATCGGGAGCCACGAGGAGCTGCTGGCCCGGGGCGGGCGCTACGCCGAGCTGTTTCGGCTGCAAGCCGCCGGCTACCAATAATATCCTGAGCGGATGCAACGCCGTGAGCCGAAACGGGCATCCACTGGTAAGTCAACCGTTGTTATCCGCCATGTTTACCCGATCCGCGCTTAAAATTAGCCTGCTGGCCGCCCTGCTGGGTTTCACTCTGCCGGCCTGTGAGCTGCTGTTTGGCGACCAGAAATACTACTGCGGCGGCGGCCACCGCTACGTCGACGTGGAAGGCGTGGAGCTGAAAGCCTACCGGGAACCATTGGGCACCAGCTCTATGGTCCTGGAAACCGGGCAGAGCATCGAGGCCAGCCGCCTGCTGCTGACCATAAACCTGCGGGAACGGCGCTACGGGGCCGCGCCGGCCCGGGGCGGGTTTGTGGCCTGGGCCGACTGCATCCAGCCGGAATACACCGAGCAGGTGGACTCGGTGAGCATCCGCAGCCGCTACGCTTACGATGCCCGGCACCCGGCCGGCACGCCCCTCAACGACATCGTGCAGCTACTGCCCCATACCGGCACTGGCACGCCCGTCACGCTGTTGAG
This sequence comes from Hymenobacter coalescens, assembly GCF_054783195.1. NCBI lineage: Bacteria > Pseudomonadati > Bacteroidota > Cytophagia > Cytophagales > Hymenobacteraceae > Hymenobacter > Hymenobacter coalescens. Next base: position 421,418 of record NZ_BAAGRA010000016.1, read on the forward strand.
CCAGCTTCAAGGCACCCCGTCCAGCCCCGAGGGCATGAGCGGGCTGCGCTGCAAGCTGACGGTGCCGCCCGCGCAGGCCGGGCCGCAGCAGTTCCGCCTGCGCTACCACCTGACCAACGGGGAAGTGTACGAGGCCGAAACCCCGGTGCTGGCGGTGCAGCCCTGAACAAGGTAACTCATCCGGCCTGCGACACCTGATTCCTCGCGACTCCATCAACTACCCTTAATCATGCGAAAATGGCTTTTGCTCAGCGGCATAGTGGTCGGCCTGCCGGCCTGCGACCTGCTGACCGGCGAGAAATGCGGCCGGGGCGACGCCCTGCCTTACTTTGACGTGGAAGGCACCGACCTGGTGGCTACCAGCGCAGGGCGCGTCGTGGGGGCCGGCGAATCGGTGCGCACCGCCGACCTTCGCCTGCTTTTTACCCTGCAGAAGCGCTTCTACGCGTCAGCCGGCCTGGTGCCGGCCGCGGTGGCCTGCAGCCCGGCAGAGCCCGGCTACAAAGGCACTACGGAAGCCTTGGACTCGCTGACCGTCACCAGCCGCTACGACTACGACGCGCAGCACCCGGCCGGCACCCCGCTCAACGACCTACTGCTAACGAGCCCGGTGGGCGGTACGCGCCTGGCCAACTTACCGCTCAACGATTGGTCTTTGCAGTTGGCGCACGGGCCGGCGCAGCCCTCCACGCAACACTTTGTATGGCGCCTGCGCCTACGCAATGGCGAAGTGTACACGGCCGAATCGGTGCCGATGCACCTGATACCCTGAGGATTCCAGCGGTGACTAAGAAAATCTACAGGTTCTTGCAACCTGCGAGGTTAATTTAGGATCATGGGGGGTAGAGGCGTCAGCCACGGGGTGTTGCCCGCAGCCCGGCCGCCGCTTATGCGCTACTATCCTTACCCACCGTGAAGCCGTTTTTTATCCCCGCCAGCCTGCTGCTGGCCGTGCTCCTGGGCACGGGCTGCCAGCATGATCCGGCCACTGCCCGCAAGGGCGGTGGCGCCTATATTTCCACGGTAGGTTACGCACCGGCCGCCGTCGATGAGCACGAACGCATTGCCGCCCACCTCGAATACGCCGAGGACGTGCTGCGCCACAAAGGCACCCGCCGCCTGCCCAGCCATCTGCGCCGCCGCCGCTACCAAACCTTGAAACTGCTGCACACTTACCGCACCGCCGGCCGGTTTCCGAAGCACGAGGCCCGGCCGGCTGGCAGCCGCCCCAGCCTGCTCGACGAAAGCGGCCGCGCCGGGGCCCTGGCTTACCTCATGGAGCAAACCGGCGGGCGCGAGCTGGTGCAGGACCTTGACCGCCGCTACCGCCACGAACGCATCGAAACCATCCGCCACCCGGAGCTGCAGCACTGGGTACGCATGTCGGGGCTGACCATCGAGGAGTGCGCCCTGCTGCAGAGCGCCAACTAGCGCCCGGCAGCGAACGGAGCGTTGCGGACGCGAATCAGCTCAGCCGCGATGCTGACCGCAATTTCTTCGGGGGTGCGGCTGTGAATGGGCAGGCCGATGGGCGCGTGCACATGGGCTAGCTGATCGGTGCCGTAGCCCTCCTCGCACAGCTCGCGGCGCAGCGCCGCTATTTTGGCTTCGCTGCCCATTACGCCCAGGTAAGCCAAGCGGTGCGTCAGCAGCTGCCGCAGCGCCACCGCATCGGTGCGGTAGCCGAAGGTCATGATGACCACGTACTGGTGCGGGCCTTCGGCAATTTCCTGGGCCAGCCGGCCGTAGTCCACGGTGCGCTTCTCGTGGGCGTACGGGTTGAGCTGCAAGGTGTTCAGGTTGGCCCGATCATCCAGAACGGTGAGGCGGAAGTCCAGCGTCGCCGCTATCCGCGACAGCGCCAGGGCCACATGCCCGCCCCCCACAACGATGAGCTGGTCGCGGAAGCCCAGCATTTCGGTGTATCGCCAGCCTTCATCGTCTGAGTGGTAACCCAGGGCCGGGGGCGGCAACGAGGTGTCGACGCGCAGCTCGCCGGAGGCGGTGAGCTGCAACCAGGCGGGACTGTCGAGCTGTAAGGCCTGGGCTACGAGGCGCAGGGCGGGCAGGTGAGCCTCGGCATTCAGCGGCAGCAGCACCAGGGTTTGCTGGCCCGAGCAGATCATGCCCGAGCGGTTGTGGGCGGCTTCGCCCCGGTGAATCTGCTCCCGGATCAGCACCTGCGTCTGGCCTTCGTGCATGCGGCTGCGGGCCAGCTCCACAAACTTGTGCTCCATGATACCGCCGCCGACGGACCCGGCCATGCTGCCCGGGGCCACGCTCATCTTGAAGCCCTGCCGCCCCGGGCTCGACCCGCTGCTGCTCACTACCAGCAGCAGGGTAGCAGGAATGCCGGCCCGCAGACACGCAATGGCGTGCTGCCATACCAGCAAATCGCGTGGAACGGGGGGAGAGGCGCTAAGAAGGTCCAAGGTGGTGGGTGAATCCACCTGCAAGAAAGCATTTTATGGTCGTAAAATAGGATGTCTGGCTTGAGTAGTAGTGCGGTACGGCTCAAATCGGCGGCGAGCCATGCAACCGCTGGCTGCGGCTGCGGGCTCTTCCAGCAGTAGGTGCCCCGTCGACTGTGGCCTACAGCTCTTTTTCATCCCTTCTTACAAGCATTCTATATGCGCACTTCACTACGCCCCGCGGCCCTGGCGCTGCTGTTGCTTGGCCTGGGCTGGCTGTTCTGGCCCGCCGAAGCCACGCGTACCAGGTCCGCTGATCGGATCAACCCCGTGCTGGGCAATGCAAGCTTCCACACCCGCTACGGGCACGAGCCGCGCGCCACCGACAACGAGCAGACGCGCATCGCTACCCACCTGGCGTACGTGGAAGAGCTGCTGCGCGCCCGCGACGTGCGCCAGATGACCCAGGCGCAGCGGCAGCGCCGCGCCCGGTTGCTCGACCATCTGCACCGCTACCGTACGGCCGGCGTGTTTCCGCGCAACGAAGCGTACCCCAACGAGCGGCGTCCCTGCTTTATCGACAATGCCGGCCGCATCTGCGCGGTAGGGTACCTGGTGGAGCAATCGGCCGGCCGGGCTCTGGCCGAGCGCATAAACGCCGCGCACCAGTACGACTACATCCAAGACATGCGCACGCCCGCGCTGCTGGCCTGGGTGGGGCAGTCGGGACTCACGCTGGAGGAGTGCGCCATGATTCAGCCGACGTACAACTGGCCCAACCCGCCCACCGAAAACTATGTATCGGGTGGCTACGGGGCGGCTACGGCCGCGTGGAGCGGGCTGAACGCGCCGCTGGCGGTGCTCAACGCCGGCCGGGCGCTCAAGGCCATTCCCGGCAAGGGGCTGGCCATTGCCGGGCTGGCCTCGGGCCTGGGCCAGGCCGCGCTGGGCACCATCGTCCTAATCGACGACGAGTCGCGGGCCTACGGCGGGCACAGCTACAACGAAACCAAGAAGGCGGTGTCGTTTCTCAACATCGGGCTGGGCACGGCCACGGCTGCGCTCGGGGCCTGGAATCTGCTGGCTCCCAAAGCCCCGGCCCCGCGCACTACCCTGGGCGTAAACAGCTACTCATCCCCGGCCGAGCCCTCGGGTGGGGTGCTAACGCTTACCCGCCGGTTTTAGCGGGGCGCAAGGCATGGGCTGATCAACATACAAGCCCCGTTCGGTAGCTGCTGCCGAACGGGGCTTGTGCGTTAGATGAATCCAGTCGCCAGAGCGTGTGGGCAAGGAGAAAACCAGAACGTCCTGCTAAGCTGGTAGGCGCCGGCTCAGCAGGACGTTCACATTTCACCCAGCAGCGGCTGGTTCCTTAGCTGGCGGCCGCGGCGGAGGCCGGAGCCAGCGGGGCCGCCACTGCCTCGGCCGGCCCGTGCAGGGCCATCAGCACCTTTTCGGGGGTGATGGGGGCGGAGAAGGCCGGGCGCACATCCGGGCGGAAGGCGCGTACCGCATTGCGGATGGCGAAGTAGCCGCCCAGCCCGTACATCAGCGGCGGCTCGCCCACGGCCTTAGCCCGCAGGATGGCGTTGGGGTGGCCGGGCGTTTCCAAGAACTCCACGTCGAGCACCGGGGGCACGCTGTACAGGTCGGGTACTTTGTAGGTGCTCAGGGCATTGCTGAGCAGGCGGCCATCCGCGTTGTAAATCAGCTCCTCCATCGTCATCCAGCCCAGGCCCTGCACCAGCCCGCCCTCAATCTGGCCGCGGTCAATGCCGGGCGTGAAACTCTGGCCGAAGTCGTGCACGAGGCGCACCGCGTCCACCGCGTAGGTGCCCCGCACGGCGTCGACGGTGGCCTGCACCACGGCCGTGCCGTACACGTGGTAGGCAAAGGGGTGGCCCTTTTCCTGGGCCGGGTCAAACCACAGGTCGGGCGTGGCGTAGTGGGCGTTTTCCGTCAGGCTCACCCGCTTCCAGTACGCCGACGACACCAGCTTTTCCCAGTCCGAGTCGGCGGGGCGGCCGGCATCTAGCACCTGCTCGTCGCGGATTTCCAGGCCCTCGTAGTTCATCTTCAGCTCGTCGGCGGCGTGGCGCAGCAGGCGGGCCCGCAGCGCGCGGCAGGCCATTTCCACCGCCTTGCCGTTGAGGTCGGCCGTGGCCGAGGCGGCCGAGGGCGAGGTGTTGGCCACGCGGGTGGTGTTGGTGGTTTCGAGGCGCACCCGGCCGGGGCTGACGCCCAGCGTGCGGGCGGCCACCTGAATCATCTTGGTGTTGACGCCCTGGCCCATTTCTACGGCCCCTGTGCTTACGCCCACCGAGCCGTCGGTGTAGATGTGCACCAGCGCGCGGGCCTGATTCATGGCCGTTTTGGTAAAGGAAATGCCGAAGCAGATGGGCATCACCGCCAGCCCGCGCTTCCGGTCGTGGTGCTGCTGGTTGAAGCGGTCCACCTCGGCCTGCCACTTTTCCAGCTCAAATTGCCGGTCGGCGGTCTGCCAGCTCAGCGTAGCGTTGCAGTCCTCCACCCGCTGCCCGTAGGGAAACACCTGCCCGTCCTGCAACAGGTTGCGGCGCTGAATCTCGTAGGCCGGCACGCCCAGCTGCTCAGCCGCCTGCGCAATGGCCGATTCGATGACAAACATGCCTTGCGGCCCGCCAAAGCCCCGGAAAGCGGTGTTGGGCGGCAGGTGGGTGCGGCAGCTGTAGGCCGTGGCCCGCACGTTCGGAATGAAGTAGGTATTGCAGGCGTGAAACAGGGTGCGTTCCAGTACAGCCGGCGAAAGGTCGGCCGCGGCGCCGGCGTTCTGGTAGAAAGTCACCTCGTAGGCCAGCAGCTTCAGGTCGGCCGAGAGGCCCAGCCGGAAGTCGGAGGAGTAGGGGTGGCGTTTGCCGGTCATGCGCAGGTCGTCATGGCGGGGCAGCACCAGCTTCACGGGCTTGCGGAGCACGTAGGCGGCCAGCGCGGCCAGCGCGCCCCAGGTCGTGGCCTGGTCTTCTTTGCCGCCGAAGCCGCCGCCAAGGCGCACCACGTCCACCTCCACCTTGTGCATGCCCGTGCCCAGCACCCGCGCCGTATGGCGCTGCACGGCCGTGGGACCCTGCGTGGAGGAGTGCACCCGTACCCCGCCGCCGTCGGTGGGGTAAGCGTAAGCGCCCTGCGTTTCGATGTAGAGGTGCTCCTGCCCGCCGCTTTCCGCCGTGCCCTCGATGACGTGGGCGCAATCGGCCCAGGCGGCGGCCGGGTCGCCGAGGCGGAAGGTGCGCGGCGGCACGATCAGCTCGCCCTGGGCCTGGGCGACCCGCGGGTCGGTGATGACCGGCAGCGGTGTGATGTCGGCCTCGATGAGCCGAACGGCTGCCCGGGCCTGGGCCTCGGTGTCGGCCAGCACCAGCGCCACCGGCTGGCCCTGGAAATGCACGTGGCCCTCCGCCAGCAGCGGCTCGTCGGGCACGATGCCCCCGATCTGGTTGTCGCCGGGAATGTCCTGGGCGGTGAGGATGCGCACTACGCCGGGGGCGCGGCGGGCGGCGTCGAGGCGCAGCCCGTTGAGGACGCCGTGGGCCAACGGCGAGCCAAACACGGCCGCGTGCAGCGTGCCGCGCTGCACCGGAATGTCGTCGAGGTATTGGGATTCGCCGCGCACGTGGCCGGCAGCGTCGAGGTTGTGCATAGTCAAGGCGTTTTCGTTGTTCGTTTTTCGGCCGGAAGCGCGGGGCCTTACTGCACAAGACGCAGCGGGGCGGGCACAACTCACCGCAACCGAAAGCCGCCAGGTCACCAGGGGCCAGTAGCGGCGAAAAACAAACAACGAGCGACGAAAAACGAAGATTAAATCAGCTCGGCCAGCGTCAGCTGCTCGGGGAAGTGCTCCAGGAAGTGCGCGTACAGCAGCTGCCGCAGCAGCAGGCGTTTGTACTCGGCCGTGCCCCGGGCGTCGCTGATGGGGCTGATTTCCGCCTGCGCCCGCTCTCCCGCCGCCCGCAGCGTGGCCGCGCTCAGTGGCTGGCCGGCCAGCCACTCGGAGGTGTGGTGCAGGTACAGCGGCGTAGGCCCTACGCCCCCGGCCGACAGGTGCGCTTCCTGGATGACGCCGCCAGTCACGCGCAAACGAGCGGCGCTGTTGACGCTGGCAATGTCCAGGTGCGTGCGTTTGCTGACTTTCTCGAAGTTGAACACCTCGCCCTCCGCCGGCGGCCGGAAGCTGATTTCGGTTAGCTGCTCGTCGGGCTGGCGGTTAAGCTGCTTGTAGCCGCGGTACAGCTCGCGCAGGGGCAGCTGGCGCGTGCGGCCGGCCGCGTCCTGCAGGGTCAGCGCGGCGTCGAGGGCGAGAAAGAAGATGGTCAGGTCGCCGATGGGGGAGGCGTTGACGAAGTTGCCGGCCACGGTGGCCATGTTGCGGATGGGCGTGCTCGATACCAGCTTCAGGTGCTGTCGCAGCCGCGGAAAGCGGGCCTGCAGCAAAGCCGAGCCGCGCAAATCTTCCACGGTGGTAGCGCCGCCCAGGCTCAGGCGGCCATCGGGCAGCTCGCGGATAAAGCAGCACTCCTGGTGGCCGTAGAGCAGCTGCACCTCGGCGGCCAGCACGTCGTCGGCGCGCTGCACCAGCAGGTCGGTGCCTCCGCCGAGCAGGTACGCCGCCGAAGCGCCTTCGCCCGGCGCGGGCAGTTGCCCGCCGGTGCGGGCCGCCACGTCGGCCACCGTATCAGCCCGCAGCTCGGCCAGGCGGGCCGGCACCTCGGCGAAGTAGGCCGGCACGAAGCCCTGCGCCACGAGCCAGGCCAGGCGTTCCGGGGCCGCGTCGCGCGCCAGCAGCTGAGCGGTGAGGCGGTCGGCGGCCCGCTCCAGCGACTTGTAGCCCGTGCAGCGGCAGATGTTGCCGTCGATACTGGCGCGGGTGGCCTCCGCGGCGGCCGCGCCGCCCAGGCAGTGCCCGGTCAGCGACATCACGAAGCCCGGGGTGCAGAAGCCGCACTGCGTGCCACCTTCGGCCACGATGGCCTGCTGCACCGGCGTGAGGCCGCCGGCCGGCTGGCCGATGCCCTCCACCGTGACGATGTGCCGGCCGTGGGCGTTGCCCAGCGGCGTGAGGCAGCTGGTCATGGACTGGTAGCGCACCGTGCCGTCATGGGGCTGCAACTCGCCCACCAGCACGGTGCAGGCGCCGCAGTCGCCCTCGCGGCAGCCGATCTTGGTGCCGGTCAGGTGCTGGTGGTAGCGAACGTAGTCGAGCAGGGTGCTGCCGGCCCGGTGGTCGGGGCGCACGAGCTGGTCGTTGAGGTAAAACTGGAGCATGGCTGAAGCGCCGCCAAAGGGCGGACAAGCAAGATAGCAAATCCGGCTGCCGGGAGCCGGGGCGGCAGGTTAAACTTTGAGAATCAACGGCTATATTTTTTCCGTACGTAGAAATATGAGTAACTTCTAATTCTTTCAAACGCCTTTTGCCCGCGCTTTGCTTATGAAACCCACCGCTACGGCTGCCACTGCTTTTTTAGCTCTGCTGCTTAGCAGCTGCTTCACCGCCCGCGAGGGGCGCATCGAGTCCGATTACAGCTACGCCGGCAACTTTCGTCACTACCGCACCTTCGCCTTTCTGCAGGGTGTGGAAGCCGGCGCGCCGGCCGATAGCGGGGCCGTGCTCGACGAAACCGTACGCGACGCCATCCAGACGCACCTGCGTGCCCAGGGCTACCGCCTGAACGCGCGCCGCCCCGACCTGCTGATTTCGTACCGCGTGTTCGACGGCGCCATGCGCTTCACCGGCTACAACCAACCCGAACTCACCCAGTGGATGCGCAAAGAAGAGGTGGAAAGCGACGAAACGCCCGCTGACGAGCGGCAGGGCTACGACCGCGTGCGCTACCTGCTCAACGATGGTACGTTGCTCATTACCCTCATCGACCACAAAAACGGCCGCGCGGTGTGGCAGGGCTACGCCTCTAACGTCACGGCCCGGCAGGGCGCGCAGGCATCTATCGTGATGCGCCGGGCCGTGCGCTCGATCTTCGACCGCTACCGGGTGCTGTCGGAGGACTACCAGCAGGAAGCCCCGATGCGCTGAGCCGGTACCAGAAGACAAGGGGAGTAATAGACGCACAACGCCCTTCCAGGTTTGGAAGGGCGTTGTGCGTAAAGGACGGATCTGGCGGGTGCTTAGCGGTTTTTGCCGGCCGGAATGCGGAACTGCAAACCCAGCGTGGGAATAAACGTGACGCCCTTAAGCTTGGTCTGCTTGTTGTTTAGCAGCTCGTAGGTGCCGAAATTCTGGTAGTAAATAGCCAGCGCAGGCAGCACGTAAGCATAGCGGTAGCCCAGCTTCATGTTGACGAAGGCGCCGAGCGCCCCGAAGTCGCGGCGGGCCACCAGGTTCGGAATCCGGTCGGTGACGCGGTTCGAGCCCGGGATGTAATTGAAGAGCTTGCCCGGCTCGAAGCCGTACTTCAGGAAGGTGTGGCTGTACACCACCCCGTATGACACGTTGCCGATCTGCTCCTCGGGGCCGAAGGAATGGCTGAAGACGACGGGCACCAGCAGGTCCATGCGGCGCGCCGAAAAGCCCAGAATCCTTTCCGTGTCTTCGAGGAATGGAATGCTGGGCAGCTTGGCATTCTGGGTCGAAAACTGCAGGCCCACGCTGCCGTAGGCGGCGCCGGGCTGGCCCTCGGGCTTTTCGGGCGTGCCCAGCGGCCCCATAAACTGGTACATCGCGTCGAAGCTGTGGGCGCCGAACGAGTATTTGTAGCCCACATCCACGCGGCGGAGCAGGCCGTAGCGCACGTAGAGGTCGGAGGTGGCGACGGTGGGGTCGAGCACGTAGGCCAGCGTGGCAGCCTGAATCTTATCGAAGCCCTCTTCGTAGCGAATCGTGTCGCGGGCCAGGGCCTGCTTGGCCAGGTCCTTGGCCGCGCCGGTGATTTTGCCGATGGACGCCGTGCCGACGTTGAAGCCTATGTTGCCGCCAACCTTGAACTGGCCCTGCGGCGTAACCTTGCCGGAAGAAATAATGGAGCGCGGTGCCGTGCACGCACCGGCGGCTAACAGCAGCGCGAGCGGCAGCAGGCGCAGCGAAGAAAAGGACTGCATAAAGGGGGGCTGGAGAGCAAGGAGGAGGAAATAATCCGCCAATATCCAAAAAACGGGCCGGTGTTGCACGACTGTTGGCGCGCGGGTACGTTTTCGGCACCTTTGCGGCCGTATGCTCACCGTTTTGCTTGTCTGGCTGCTGGCTGCCGCCGTCACTACCGCGCTCGGCACGGCGGCCTTTCGGCTGGCGGCCCGCGCGGGCGTAGCCGGCGCCGAGCAACTGCCGGCCCCCGAGTGGCTGAGCCTGACGGGCCTGGCCCTGCTCACGGCCGCGCTGCAGGGCTGGTCGTTGCTGGCACCGGTGGGGCCCCTGGCGCAGGGCGTAGCCGGGCTGGGGGTATTGGCCTGCCTGCTGCTGAACCGGCGCCGCTGGCTGGCGGCACTGCGCCGGGAGTGGCCCGCCCGCTGGCAGCCGGCCGAACGCGTGGGCGCGCTGCTGCTGCTGCTGCTGTTGGGCTGGCTGCTCACCTTCGCCGCCCAGCGGCCCATCAACTACGACGTGGGCCTCTACCAGCTGCAAACGCTGCAGTGGACGGAGCGCTACGCGGCCGTGCCGGGCTTGGGTAATCTGCACGGGCGCTTGGCCTTCAACTCCAGCATCTACCTGCCGCTGGCGATGTTTCGGGTGCCTTCGCCCGATGGCCCGGTGTACGCCCTCAGCGCCTACGTGTACCTGCTGCTGGCCGCGGTGGCGGTGCGGGCCCTCGTGGCGGGCCTGCGCGCCCCGCTGCTCGATGCCCGCCGGGTGTGGGCGCCGGCTTTGCTGCTGCTGCTGCTGATTTACTCGTTTCAGGTCTGGCTTTCGTCGGTGACGCCCGACTGCACCACGGCCGCGCTGCTGGTGCTGCTGTTTCTCTACTATGCGCAGCACCCGCCGGGCCGCAGCACCGAAGCCCAGCGACTGGTGCTGGTGCTGCTGGCGGCCTGGGCCGTCACGCTGAAGCTGTCGGCCGCGCCGGTGCTGGTGCTGCCGGCCTACGCGCTGTGGGCAGCCGGACGCGGGGCGGCCAGCCCGCTACGGCACTGGCTGCTGCCGCTGGGCCTAAGCCTGCTGCTGGCCCTGCCCTGGCTGGCGCGCAACGTGGTGCTGTCGGGCTACCTGATTTACCCGCTGCCGGCGCTGGATTTCTTCGCCGTCGATTGGAAGCTGCCGCTGGCCTACGCCCGCATGGAGCACAACATGATTGTGAACCTGGCCCGCAACTCCGCCCAAAGCCCGTACGCGGTGCCGAATCAGACGCTGTGGGAATGGTGGCCTAACTGGTGGGCGCCCATGATCGGCTTTCCCGGGGCCGTGGTGGTGGCTGGGCTGGCCTCGCCGCTGGTGGCCGCGTGGCGCTGGCGCCGGGCCCGCACTGCCGAAGAAGCCGGCTGGGCCGGCGGCTGGTTGGTGGCTTGGCTGGGCAGCGTGTTCTGGTTTGTGGCCGCCCCTGATTACCGCTTTGGAGCCGGTTTTCTGCTGGTGGCGGCGCTGTGGCCCTGGCTGGGGCCGCGCTGGCCCGGCCCCAGCCAGGCGGGGCGGCTGCGCTACGTGCCGGCCGTGCTGCTGCTGCTCTGGGTGCTCCACAACCTGCGCGACCCGCTCTACCAGCTGCGCCAGGCGCCGGCGCCGTTTGCCCGCCGCATGCTCTGGCCCGAGCCGCCGCCACGGCCCGCTACGGTGGCTGTGCCGGTCGCGCCGGGCCTCTGGGTGCGCGTGCCCCGGGAGGGCTTCCAGTGCTGGGGCGCTCCACTGCCCTGCGCGCACTGCACCGAAGCCGGCCTGCGCCTGCGCGGCCGCACCCTGGCCGAGGGGTTTCGGCGCACGGAGTAGGGGGGAGGCGGCTTGGTCCGCTGTGCCATTGCAAGGGCGAAGCAATGGCTGCGGGCGGGGCCGCGGCTTCCGCCCGACAGTTCGTTACTTGCCAGCCCATACTTCCCCAACTGCCCCGCATGAATATCCTGTACGGCGTCCCCGGTGAGGGACTCGGCCACGCCACCCGCAGCAAAGTCATCATCCGCCACCTGCTGGAGCAGGGCCACGAGGTGCAGGTGGTCAGCAGCAGCCGGGCCTACAAGCTGCTGGCCGATAACTTCCCCGGCCGGGTGCGCGAAATCCGGGGCTTCCACCTGGCCTACAAGGAACTAGCGGTGTCGAAAAGCCGCACGGCCGGCTTTACGCTGCGCTCGGCGCCGGCCAGCCTGCAGCTGAACTTTCAGCGCTACCGCGACCTGCTGACGGACTGCTGCCGCTTCGATCTGGTCATTTCCGACTTCGAGTCGTTCAGCTACTTTTTCGCCAAGACGCAGCGCCTGCCCGTGGTCAGCATCGACAACATGCAGGTCATCAGCCGCACCCAGCTCGACGTGGCTATTCCGCGCGAGGAACGCGGCAACTTCGAGCTGGCCCGCGGCATCGTGCGGGCCAAGCTGCCCCGGTCGCGGCACTACCTCGTCACCACGTTCTTTCGCCCGCCCGTCGCCAAGCCCGACACGACGCTGGTGCCGCCCATCATCCGGCCCGAAATCGTGGCCCAGCGCCCCACGCGCGGCCAGCACGTGCTGGTGTACCAGTCGAGCACCAACCAGCGCGACCTGGTGCCGCTGCTGCAGCAGCTTGCCGGGCAGGAGTTTCGCGTGTTCGGCTTCAACCGCGACGAAGCGCACGGCAACGTGCTGCTGCGCCCGTTTTCCGAGGCCGGCTTCATCGCGGACCTGGCCTCGGCCCGCGCCGTGGTCACCAACGGCGGCTTCTCGCTGATTTCCGAGGCCGTGTACCTGCACAAGCCCGTCTGCGCCATTCCCATTCCGGCCCAGTTCGAGCAGTGGCTCAACGCGGCCGAAGTGGAGAAGCTGGGCTACGGCCGCCACTTTCCGGCACTGACGGCGGATAACCTGAAGGCGTTTCTGTACGATCTGACGCCGTTTGAGCAGGCGCTGAGCCAGTACCAGCAGCAGGGCAACGAGGAACTGTTTCGGCAGTTGGCTGCGGTGCTCGATACCGTTCAGCCCGTTTCCTGATTCGACCTACTTACGAGCCGAACGCAATGGTTTGAGCAGGATGTGGTCAGCAAGGCGCCGCGCATTCGTCTTGGAGCGAAGTGCCGCAGGCATTGGGCAGCTGTGTGCGCATCCCGCGCGGTTTGCCTAATTTCCGCCACGATGACCCGCTCCCTTCCCGCTCTCGCGGCCCTCGGTTTGCTGCTCGCGGCCTGCTCCACCAGCCGCCCTCCGCAAGCCGCCAATACGCCGCTCAACCAATTCGCCGCCGACAGCACCCTGCGCCGCATAGCCACGGCCCAGGACCAGCGCCAGACCCAGGCGCTGCGGCCCTTCCTGCAGCATCCCAAGGCCCGCTACCGGCAGGCGGCGGCCCTGGCCTTTGCGTCGGTGCAGGACCGCGCCGCGCTGCCCGACCTGCTTGGCGCTCTGTCCGACGCCAACGTGGACGTGCGCACCGCCGCCGCGTTTGCCCTGGGGCAAACCGCCGACAGCCTCGCCGCCGGCCCCCTGGCCAGCCAGATCAATACCGAAACCGACGCCCGCGCCCGCCGCTACGAATGGGAGGCCTTGGGCCGCTGCGTGGGGCGCGAGACGCTGCCGCTGCTGCTGCGCCTGCCCGCCTCGGCCACACCGGCCGATACCCTGCTGAGCATCGGGCAGGCCTGGGGGCTGTACCGTGCCGGCCTGCGCGGGCTCACGTCCGAGGCCGCCGTGCGCCGTGCCGTGAGCCTGCTAAGCCGAACGCAGCCGCTGGGCGCCCGCCTGGCTGCCGCCCACACGCTGGCCCGCACCCCGCGCCTCGACCTGACGGCTTACGAAGCGCCCGTCACTGCGGCGGCCACCACCGACCCGAGCTACGCCGTGCGCGCCGCTGCGACGGCGGCGCTGGGCAAGGTGAAAGCGCCCGGCCTGGCGCCCACGCTAGCCGGCATTCTGCGCCGCGACGCCGACTACCGGGTGCGCGTAGCGGCCCTGCGCGCCATGAACGCGGGCATGTACGTGCCCGTAAAGGAAGCTGCCTGGGCGGCCCTCGATGACGCGCAAGGGCAGGTAGCCGTAACGGCCGCTGAGTTTTTTCTGACCCACGCCACCGGCGAAACCGGCCGGCTATTTCTCGACAAAGCTGCCCGCCTGAACGCTTGGCGCCCGCGCGCGGTGCTGCTGGCCGCGGCCCTGCACCACGCTTCCGGGGCCGAAAAAGAAAGCATCCGCACGGCCATTCAGCAGCGCTACGCCGCCGCTACCGATGCCTACGAGCGGGCCTTTCTGCTCAAGGCCCTGGGCGAAGACCCCGCCGCGTTTGCCTTCGTGGAGCAGGCCACCTTTGCCCCGGGCCAGTCGCCCGTGGTCAGCACCTACGGCATCGAAGCCCTGGTGGCGCTGCGCAGCCGCCCCGACTTCCCGGCCGGTCAACAGCCGCTGTTCGTGCAGACGCTGGAGCGGGCCATCAGTAGCGACGACGTGGCGCTGATCGGTACGGCGGCGGGGGCGCTGAAGGAAGAAAAACTGCAGATGCGCCGCGACTTCCGTAACCTGGCGCTGCTGCGCGCTGCCCAGCAGCGCATCCGCCTGCCCCGCGACGTGGAAGCCTGGCAGGCGCTGCAGCAGGCCCTGGACTACCTCGAAAACAAGGCCGTGCCGACGCCCACGCCCAGCGCAGCGGCGCAGCATCCCATCGACTGGCAGCTGGTCGAAACCATTCCGGCCGGGCAGCGCGTCGCCGTCAGCACCTCGCGCGGGCCGGTGGTGCTGCGCCTGCTGGTGGAAGAAGCGCCCGGCTCGGTGGCCAGCTTTGTGCAGCTCACGCGCCAGGGCTTCTACAATGGCAAGAACTTCCACCGCGTGGTGCCCAACTTCGTGGCCCAGGGCGGCTGCCCCCGCGGCGATGGATGGGGCGGTACCGACTATACCCTGCGCTCCGAGTTTGCTGACCGCGGCTACGGCGCCGGGGCGGTTGGACTAGCTTCGGCCGGCAAGGACACGGAAAGCTGCCAGTGGTTTATCACGCACAGCCCCACGCCCCACCTCGACGGACGCTACACCATCTTCGCGGTGGTGGAAAGCGGCATGGACGTGGTGCACCGCCTCGACATCGGCGACCGGATCGACAAGGTAGAGTTGCTCGGGAACAGCCGCGCCTCCGCCCGATAACGGCAGCCTGGTGGCCGTCGAGCCAATGCGCTCAACGGTTTGTAGGCACTAACGACAGCGGGGCCGCCGAATCACTGATTCGGCGGCCCCGCTGTCGTGGGTACTTGGAGAGTGGTTACTGCACCTGCAGCGGCTGCGCGCCGGTGGGCAGGCCTTTGCCGCTCACGCGCACCACGTACAGGCCAGGTTTCACGTGGCCCGCCAGCTGCAGCTGCAGGTTTTGTCCGTTCACGGGTACGGTGGTCGTCCACACCGTGCGGCCCACCGCGTCGAGCACCTGCACCGTGGCTTCGCCGGTAGCCGGGGCGGCCAGGCGGATGGTCAGCTCGTTGGCCGTAGGATTGGGGAACAGGGCCAGCTGGCCTTTCTTGCTGACGGACGAGCGTACGGCCACCACCGTCGAATGGCTCCACTGGCCGTCGAGGTCGATCTGGCGCAGACGGTAATACACCACATCCGTGGGGCCCGACGCGTCGAGGTAGCTGTAGCGCTGGGCCCGCGTGGTCGTGCCGTGTCCGGCCACGAAACCGATGGTTTTCCAGCTT
The DNA here is from genome assembly GCF_054783195.1 of Hymenobacter coalescens. Taxonomy (NCBI): domain Bacteria; kingdom Pseudomonadati; phylum Bacteroidota; class Cytophagia; order Cytophagales; family Hymenobacteraceae; genus Hymenobacter; species Hymenobacter coalescens. The sequence continues at coordinate 436,593 of NZ_BAAGRA010000016.1, forward strand.
TGTCCGTTCAGTGCCCGTTCGATTTCGAAGCCGCGGTTGTTGCGTTCCTGCGCCGTGGTCCAGTGCAGACGGACGCGGCCTTCGCCCTCCACCTCGGCCCGGAAGTCCGTCAGCTCCACGGGCAGCGGGTTGATGGGGCTGATGGAGCCCAGCGTGAACGGCCCGAAGCCGCCTACTGCGCCCGCCGATGCCACGGAGCCAGCCGCCGGGGAGCCCGTCGTGCCGCCGTTGCCTTCGTTTACCCACACGCTGCCGTCGTTGCGGGCCACGCGCAGCTCGGCCAGCGAGTTGATGCCGCTGCGGCCGCCATCTTCCCAGTAGAGGCGCACCTGCACGTTGCCGCTGCCGGCGGCGCGCGCCAGGTTCCAGTATTCTACCCGGCTCACGTTGGTAAGCGAAGCTTCCGCGGCTTGGTTCGGGAAAGCCTGCGCTACGTACTCGGCGGTAAACGTGCTGCTGGCCGTGGGCGCCGAAATGCCCAGGCGTGCCCACACGCCGTCGCGGCCGATGGGGAACACAAAGGCTGTGCTGCCCGCTTTCTGCATCGGCCCGTTGACGTAGCTGCCGGCGTTGCCTTCGCTGCTGGTGCTGCCGTCGACCAGGACCAGCAGGCTCGTTGCCGAGCTGTTGATCAGGCCCGCCGTGAGCGTGAGGCTGCTGCTGATCGTGAGCGGCACGGCCAGCGTCAGGGCTTTGCCGGCGCCGTTCAGGGTCAGGTTGCTCACCGTCAAGGCGGGGTTTTCCTGGGTCAGGGTCACGTTTTTGGTGACGGTCACGGCCTCGTTGTAGCTGCCGCCTTCCGCCTGAATGGTGCCACCGTCGGTAATGGCTGCCATGGCTTCCTGCAGATTGCCGGCCGGAGCCGCGTCGGGCACGTTGGCGGCCACGTTCAGGAAGCTCAGGTCGGGCTGAAAGCCCACCGCGGCCGATACGTCGGCGGCGCTGTTGAGGAAAGGGCTGAACTGCAGCCGGCCCGAAGGCGCCGACGAGGACACCTCCGCGAAGCTGCCCGTGAGGGTGCGCACGCGCCCGCCCGTGCCCGCGGCGCCGCGAATGTCGGCCGGGGCGGTGCCGCCGAGCCAGTTCAGGGACACGTTGGCCGGGTTGGTGAGGTTGATGGCGCGTACGCCGGCCACGTCGCAGGAGTCAATCAGGTTTTCCTGCACCATGATGCCGCTGGAGGTCAGCGGCTCGTTGCGGGCAATGTCGAAGTAAGGGGTGAGCTGCTCCTCGGTGGTGCCCGGGCGGTCCTGGATCTGCACCCCGAACTGGCAGCGCGTCACCACGTTGTGGCGCACCTGGTGGTTGCTGCCCTCCAGCACGATGCCGAAACCGCTGCGGTTGAACAGGGAAAAGGCCGTGGAGCGGTAGCCGCGGATGGCGTTGGCCTCGATCCAGAGGCCGCTGGTGGTCAGGTCGTCGTTGAAGCTGGGCCGGTCCGCTACCGTTCGGTCACGGTCGACCACGGCCACCGCCGCGTTGTCGTTGACGAGGCCCGTGGGCTGGTTCAAGCCCCGCGTGATGCGGTTGTTGCGCACCACGAAGGAGCCCGGGCCGCTGCCCAGACCGTTGCCGGTGCACGCTTTCAGCTCCAGGCCGTTGCTGGCGTTGTCGCTGATGACGTTGTCCTCGATCAGGGCGCCGATGGTGGTGAAGGTGCCGCCCGCGTCGCGCTGGCCGGCCACTTTCAGCAGGGCCAGAGCCGGGCCGAGGTTGCCGTAGAAGCGGCAGCGGCGCACCACCAGGTTGGAAGTGGCGCGCTCGTTCACGTCGATGCCGGCGCGGCGGTTCTGCTCAAACGCGGAGTCCTCGATGAGCAGGTTGCGCTTGTCGGCCCCGAAGTCCGTCCCGTTGAAGAACAAGCCCCGGCCGAAGTTATTGGTGCTGATGGGCGGCTCGCCCTGAATGCGGGTAAAGCGGATGCTCACCCGCCGGAAGGTCAGGTCGCTCACGTTGCCGCCGAGCTCAATGCCCTGGCGGTAGCACTTGAAAATGTCGAGGTCTTCGAACACCACGCCCTGCAGCGGGTCGCCGGTGAAGGAGCCAATGATGCCGTAATCGTAGCGACGCAGGCTCATGCGGCTGATGCGGATGGGCTGTGCGGCCGTGCCACCGGCCAGCAACTGCAAGGCCGGCGTGCCGCTGTACACGTTATCGGGCGCGCGCGGACCGTCGCGGAAGATGGTGGCGCTGCCCGGGCTGCGGAGCGAGTCGCCGGCGCCTTGCAGGCTCACAGCCTTGTTGAGCACGATGGTCTGCTGGTAGCTGCCCGCGTCGATGAAGATGGTGGCGCCGGCCGTGGCCTCGGCCAAGGCGCGGTTGACGGTGGCAAACGGGGCCGCCGCCGAGCCGTTGCCGCTCGCGTCGCTGCCGGGGGCCGAGGTATACACGTCGCCCGCGGTGGCATTGTCGTTGACGTAAAGGGAGGTCTGAGCCCAGGCGCCGGCCGGCCCGAAGCCCAGCAGCGCAAATCCCAAAGCAAGTATGGTTGGTCTCATAGAAAGAAAATCAATGTGTGCCCCCAAAACGTAACCGCCCGGCCCTAGGTTGACGTAGCCCCGGCGCTTTTTCCCCCACTGCTGCCCACAACCAGCCTGCAGGCCCTTGTACCCCAATAATTGGTGATAATGACTTTGAAAAATTATAGCTAATAAGTTGATATCAATATACTTAAGTAATTTTATGGAACAAAGAAAAAGCTGCCCAAAACCAAGTTCGGGCAGCCTGTCCTGAGGGGGCCTACGAGCGTTACTCGTCGCGCTGGTGCGCGTGGGCCGGAGGCGTAGTGGCCTCCACGGCGGTGAAGCTTTCCAGTATCCGGTAGCTGTGCTGGGCGCCCTTGGGCACCACCCAGGAGTTGCCGGGCTCCAGCAGCACCATCTGGCCTTCCAGGTGCAGCTCGGCGCGGCCGCTGATAACGAAGCCTACGGTTTCGTAGGCGCGGCTGACGGCCTCTTTCGCGTCGTTGGGCTGCTCGTTTTCCCAGAGGCGCATGGCTACGTGCGTGCCCGAGGCGAGGTACTTCTGGCCGTCCGGGCCGTGGGGAGAAAAGCGGGAGTCTACTTTGGTGATGGTCGTGTCGGCCATGATACGGGATGTTTGGGTCGTGGAAAATGCGGGTTCTGTTTAGCCTAACGCAGGCAGCGCGGTAGCGGTTGTAGCCCGCGGCCGCCAACTTTTCCCCAGCTTAGCGGTTGAACCCCTCCGGCGGGGCGTCAAGCCCCAACCCATGCCTGCCATGACCGACGCGTTTTTCCGCACCCTGGCCGATGCCCACCGCTCGGCGCCGCCGCCCCTGCCCGGGCCCCAGCTGTGCCTGCTGGCCGAAGAGCTGCTGGAGTTGCTCTTTCCCGAGCGTACCGGCCAACGGCTGGCCGACCCGGCCGACGTGGCCGCTAGGCTTGATTTTCAGCAGCAGCAGCTGCAGGCGCTGCTGACCAGTGTCACGGGCCTGCCCGTATCGCCCGTTGAGCTGGCCGCCGACCTGTTTGCCCGCCTGCCCGTGCTGCACGAGCTGCTGCTGCTCGATGCCCGCGCCATCATGGCCGCCGACCCGGCCGCGCAGGACTTGGCAGAAGTCATTTGCACGTATCCCGGCTTCTACGCCCTCGGGCTGCACCGCCTCGCCCACGCCCTGTACCAGCGGCAGGTGCCGCTGCTGCCGCGCCTGCTCAGCGAGTACGCCCACCAGCGCACCGGCATCGACATTCACCCCGGCGCCCGCATCGGCCGCTCCTGCAGCATCGACCACGGCACGGGCATCGTCATCGGCGAAACGGCCGTGCTCGGCGACCATGTGCGCCTGTTTCAGGGCGTCACGCTCGGGGCGCTGAGCGTGGCCAAAGAGCTGGCCCACCAAAAGCGTCACCCCACCATCGAAGACCACGTGGTGATTTACGCCGGAGCCACTATTTTGGGCGGCAGCACCGTGGTGGGGCGCCACAGCATCATCGGCGGCAACGTGTGGCTGACCGAGAGCGTACCGTCGCACTCGCGCGTCTACCACCGGGCGCAGCTCTACGTGACGCGCGTGGAGGACCCCACCGCCGACCTTACGTTTTCCATTTAAATAGCTCAATGGTTGAATGGCTGGTCGTTCAACGATTCGCCAGAACGGCCAGCCATTCAACCATTGAGCCATTGAGCAATCTGACCATTCACTCTCCATGAAAGCCAATTCCATTCTCGACACCATCGGCAACACGCCGCTGCTGCGCCTGAACCGCTTGTTCCACTCCATCCGCCCCGATGTGGAAGTGTGGGTGAAGCTGGAGCGCGCCAACCCCGGCGGCAGCATCAAGGACCGTATTGCCTTGTCCATGATTGAGCAGGCCGAAAAAGACGGGCTGCTCACCGCCGACAGCCTGATTGTGGAACCGACCTCCGGCAACACCGGCGTGGGACTGGCCATGGTAGCCGCCGTGAAGGGCTACCAACTGACGCTGGTTATGCCCGAGTCCATGTCCATCGAGCGGCGCCGGCTGATGGCCGCCTACGGCGCGCAGCTGGAGCTGACCCCGCGCGAGAAAGGCATGAAGGGGGCCATCGAGCGGGCCCACGAAATCGTGCGCGACACGCCCGGCGCCTGGATTCCGATGCAGTTCGATAACCCGGCCAACATTCAGGTGCACGCCGAAACCACCGCCCGGGAAATTCTGCAGGATGCCCCCGAGGGCTTCGATTACTACATCACGGGCGTGGGCACAGGCGGCCACATCACCGGCGTGGCCGAAGTGCTCAAGCCGCAGTTTCCGCAGATGAAGGTGTTTGCCGTGGAGCCCGAGCTTTCGCCGGTCATTAGCGGCGGCGCCCCGGGCCCTCACCCCATTCAGGGCATCGGCGCGGGCTTTATCCCTTCCAACCTGCACCAAGACGTGCTCGACGGGGTCATCCAGGTAAGCCAGGGCGAAGCCTTCGAGTACGCGCGGCGCGCGGCGCGCGAAGAGGGCATCTTCATGGGCGTTTCGTCGGGGGCGTCGCTGGCCGCCGTGGCCAAGAAGCTGGCCGAAGTGCCGCAGGGAGGCCGCGTGCTCACCTTCTGCTACGACACCGGCGAGCGGTACCTCTCCGTGGACGGCCTGTTCGTATAAGCGGCCCGGCTACTGCAAAGCGCAAACACAAGGGCCCCGGCTTCCTCCTGGAAGCCGGGGCCCTTGTGTTTGCTGGAGGAGCTGATGTATAAACTCTGGCAGAACCAGCACCAAACAAAAAACCCGACCTAGAGGGTCGGGCTTCTTGGGGCTAATCTAAAAACAGGAGTGGAGAATATCGGAGTCGAACCGATGACCTCTTGCATGCCATGCAAGCGCTCTAGCCAGCTGAGCTAATCCCCCGTTTTCAGGAACCATTCGCCGGTTGCGTTTGGTGATGCAAAAGTACAGCGCGTTTTCAAATCTGCAAGCACGCCGGCAAAAAAAACGCTAAAAAATCTGCGCCCGGCGAAAATAAAAACGGCCCGGGAAAGTCTCCCGGGCCGTTTTGCTAGCCTAACTGGTTGGCTTAGTTAAAGATGTAGCGCAAGCCTATTTGCCCCTGCCAGCGCGAGCCCAAGCCGCCGGTATCGTTGCGGAACGTCTCGTTCAGCGGGCGGCCGGCGGTTACGCTGCCGTCGGCGCTGCGCACGGGGTTGGAGAGGTAGGGGTAAGTGAAGTTGGGGCGGCCCTGGGCGTCGTAGCCGGCAAACGAGAGCAGGCCGGTGCGGTTGGGCGTGCGGAACGTGCCCCAGTCCGAGTTAAGCAGGTTACCCACGTTGAAGATGTCGATGCTCAGCTGCAACGTGTTTTTGCTGGCTCCGATGTTGGTGAACACGTCCTGGAGCAGGCGCACGTCGAAGCGGTGCTGCCAGGGGCGCACGCCGCCGTTGCGCTCGGCGTACTGGCCGCGGCGCTCGTTCAGGTACTTATCCTGGCGGATATAGGCGTCCAGGTCGGCCCACTGCTGGCCGGCGGTGTAGCGGGCGTACTCCACGTTCTGGTTCTGGGCGTTGCGGAACGTGAAGGGAATGTCGCGCAGCAGGATTTCGCTCTGGTCGCGCGGCACGTAAATCAGGTCGTTGCTCTGGCTGTCGCCGTTCATGTCGCCGCCGTAGAGGTAGCTGAAGCGGCCGGCCGGGGCGCCCTCGTAGAAGAGCGAGAGGGTGGTGCCCAGGTGACCGAGGTATTCGCGGCGGTACGACGCCGAGCCGATGACGCGGTGTTGCACCAGAAACTGCGAGTAGCTGAGCACGTCCGCATTCGGGTCGCCCGACACGCTCCGGTCACGCCAGATGCTCTGGGCGATGGAGCCGCCGTCGTTCACCGAGCGCGAATCGGCGTAGGTGTAGGCCGCGCTCAGGAAGAAGCCGTTGTCAAACGACTTCTGCAACTGGCCCGTCAGCGAGTACGAATACCCTTTTTTGGTATTCTTCATCAGGATGGCATCCGAGATGTTCGGGTTGGTGGCCGAAGCGCCGCCCTGCCCGCCGTAGATGCGGTTGTTGGCAATCAGGCTGGGCTGGGCGTTCGGGGCCGTGCCCACCGGAGCCGTGGTGTAAAGGCCCGCGTTGGCGCCGGAGGTATTGATGGTGCCGAACGTGTAGAAAATCGGCCGCTGGTCGGCGCCCTTGGAGGTGCCCACGGCCTGCGGCAGGTTCACGTTCTGGTGGTACACCGCGTTGACGTCCTTGGTGTAAATGGCTTCCAGTGTGCCCACGATGCCGCCGAACAGCTCCTTGTCCACGGCGAGGTTGGTGCGCCACACCTGCGGAAACTTGAAGTCCTGGTCGGTGACGGCTAGGTTGTAGGATGTGTTGGCCAGCGGCGTCGAGCCGTTGGGGTCGGGGCGGTAGGCGTTCACGTTGGGGCTGAATACGTTGCGCGCGTCCGACACCTGGGCGCCGGTGCGCGAGAACGAGCCGAACTGCACGCCGTTGTTGCTGGCCTGGTTGCTGATCCACACGAAGGGCACGCGGCCGGTGAAGATGCCTGTGCCGCCGCGCACCTGGGTTTTACGGTCGTTGTTCACGTCCCAGTTCACGCCCACGCGCGGCGAAAACAGCACCCGCGTCTTGGGCAGGCGGTCGGTTTCCAGCTTCACCCCGTCGCGAAAGGTCAGGTTGGCCGCATTCGCGTTGCGCTCGATGTCGGAGTAGATGATGGGCATGTCGCCGCGCAGGCCGGCCGTGATTTTCAGGTTGTCGAGCGGGCTCCACTCGTCTTGCACGTACAGGCCTACCTGCGCCGCGTTGGTCACGCCGTAGGGGAAGCCGCCCGGCAGGGCCGAGTACTGCAGCTGGTAGCGCTGCGCGTAGCCCAGCGTGGCACCCGCAGCGGTGTTGGGCACCGGCACGCCGTTGACGCGCACGTAGCCGTTGGGGGCCTCGTCGGTACGGGCGGCGGCGTAGAAGTCGTCGAGGCTGTTAAAGGCGTACGCGCCGTAGTAGTTGGGCGCGAAGCCGTTGCGGAACTTGTATAGCTCGTTGTAAGTGCCCAGCGTCACGTTGTGCTTGCCCAGGTACATGGTGAAATTGTCACCAAGCTGGTACACGTCGGAATCGAGGATGTTGAACGCGGAGAACGGTTCGTAGCCAAACGACGTGAGCGTGTTGGTCGCGTTCAGCGCGCCGCCGGCCGCCGTGCGGCCCGTCGCGTCGCCAATGTCCACCAGCGGGAAGGAGCCGCCACCCGGGCTTTCGCGGAAGTCGCGGAAGGCCGAGTAGCCCACCGTGAAGTTGTTGGAGGAGCGCGAGCCGAAAGTGCTGTTCAGCTCCCCGATCAGGGAGTTGAGGTTGTTGTTGATGGTGTAGTACGACGAGAAGAAGGGCAGGCCGAACTGGGACTGCGCGCGCGTGGCCGTGTTGCTTACCGCCCCGGAGTTGGAGGGGTTCACGTCGCGGTACGACTTCAGGTAGTTGTATTTCACGCTGAAGCGGTGCTGGTCGCTGATGTTCCAGTCCAGCTTGGCCGTGGCCTTGCGGCTGTAGGTGCGCAGGTCGTAGTTCTCGAAGGGGCCGGCGTTGTAGCCGTACTTGCTGCTTAGAAAGCTTTGCAGCGTCGAGAGGTCGTTGAACGAGGCCCGCGACACGGTGGAGCCGGCGGCCGGCGCCGTGGTTTCCCGGTTGGCCGTGAAGTTGCCGGTCGGCGGGTCGGTGCGGGTTTCCTCCTCGCCGTTGACGAAGAAGAACAGCTTGTCCTTGATGATCGGGCCGCCGAAGCGGAAACCGTAGTTCTTGAGGTCGAACTTCGGGTACGCCTGCTCAAAGTCGCCTACTTTGTCACCCACCAGGTCCTGGCTGCGGTAGAACCCGTAAAGGGAGCCCGCGAAAGTGTTGGTGCCCGAGCGCGTCACGGCGTTGACGCCCGCACCGGTAAACGAGCCCTGCCGCACGTCGTACGGGGCAATGCTCACTTGGATTTGCTCGATGGCGTCGAGCGAAATCGGCTGGGCGTTGGCTTGCCCGCCCACGGTGGAGGAAAGGCCGAAGGAGTTGTTGAAGATGGCCCCGTCGATGGTCACGTTGTTGTAGCCCCCGTTGCGCCCGGCGAAGCCGCCGCTGCCGCTGGCCTGCGGCGTAAGCCGCGTGAAGTCATCGAACGAGCGGTTCAGGGTGGGCAGGCGTTGCAGCTGCTCGCGCGAGACGGTGGTTTCGGCGCCGGTGCGGCCGGCGTTGATGACCGGGTCGCGGCGGCCGGCGATTTCGACGCCCTGCAGCTGGGTGGTGGCCTCGCTCAGGTTGATGTCCAGGCGCTGGGTCTGGCCCAGGGTCAGGAACAGGCCCTCGCGCGTGACCTCCTGGTAGCCCACGAAGGTGATGCGCACCGTGTAGGGCCCGCCCACGCGCATGTTCTGGATGTTGTAGCGCCCCTCCGAGTTGGTCGGCGCCACGTACTGCGTGTTCGTCGGCGTGTGGATGGCTATAACCGTCGCTCCCGGCAGGCCCGTGCCGGCTTTATCGGTGATGGTGCCACCCATGGAGGAGGTGGTCACCCCTTGGCTCCAGCCCGGCGTGGTCGTAGCCAACAGCAGGGTGGGGGCCAGCAGGAGTGGTAAGTACTGTTTTTTCATAGGGAAACGGCAAAAAGCAGATGCAAAGCTACCGCAGCCCGCAGCAGCCGGGTTTATGGAATTGTTAAGTCTCGCCTGTAATTTTAATTAAATTTTAATTGCTTGATTCTGAGCGTGTGAATAACGCAACGATGGAATCGATCTGAGCCGGCAAAAGAAAAAGGGCGGGGAAATTTCCCCGCCCTTTTGCCTGAAGATTAAGCTGCGCTTAGTTGAAGATATAGCGCACGCCCAGCTGACCCTGCCAACGCGAAGCGAAGGCCGAGATGTCGTAGCCGCGGTTGCCGTTGGCGGCAAACGTTGCCGGGAACGAGAACGTCGGGCGAACGTTGACGCCGGTGGTTTCCGGACGCAGCAGCTCCACGGCGTTGTTCTGCACGAAGTACTGACGGCCCCATTCGTTGTTGAGCAGGTTGCCTACGTTCTGGATGTCGAAGCTCACCTGGATGGTGTTCTTCTTGCCGCCGGCCGTGAAGTTGAAGTCCTGCGCCACGCGCACGTCTACCTGGTGCATCCAGGGCGTGCGAGCAGCGAAGCGCTCGGCGTACTGACCACGGCGGCTGTTTAGGTAGGGGTCGTTCGAGATGAACGCCTCCAGCTGCGCGCGGATTTCTTCCACCGTGCGCGGGTCCGGCGTGCCACCCGGCGGGGTCGGCGTTCTAACGATGCCGATTTCGTTCGGGTCGTTGGCGTTGCGCGGGATGTAGATCAGGTCGTTGGCAAAGCCGCCGTCGTTGTTCAGGTCGCGGCCACCGGCGCCGTATACGTACGCAATCGGCGCGCCCGAGAGGCCTTCGTAGATAACGGAGAAGTTCGTGGCCAGCTTGTCGCCGGCGTAGCGCAGGGTGTAGCCACCCGTAGCCAGCACGCGGTGGCGCTGGTCGTTGCGCGAGAAGCCCAGCTCCGGGTTGTTCGGATCCGACTGCACCTGGTTGAACTGCCAGTTCGACAGCGCCGTGCTGCTGGCGCCGCTGTTTACTTCCTTCGACATGCCGTAGGTGTACGCCAGGCTGGTGTTCAGGCCGCTGGTGAACTGCTTCTGCAGCTGTACGGTCGCGTTGTAGCGGTAGCCCTTGTTGGTGTTGTCGAGCTGCAGTACGTTGGTGTAGCGCGTGTCGATCTGACGAGCCGACGGATACACCGGGCGCTGGTCGGGACCAGCCAGGCGGCCGGTCGGGGCCACCAGGTTGATGTTCTTGTAGTAGATGTCGTTGAGGGTCTTCGAGTAGATACCCTCCACGGTGGCGACGATGTCACCCGGCAGGCGGAAGTCCACGGCCAGGTTCGTGCGCCACACCTGCGGCAGCTTGAAATTCTTGTCGATGACGTTGATTTCAGCCGTCGGCACCGCGTTGAAGGTGGTGCGGATCAGGGCAGGATCGGTCACGATGGCCGGGTAGGTCGTCGTCTGGTTGGGCGGCGTGCCGGTGGTCACCGGGCGGGCATCCACCGCACCCTGAATCAGGCCGCTGTTGGTGAAGCCGTTGGAAATCCACACGAACGGTACGCGGCCGGTAAATACGCCGGTACCACCGCGCACCTGCACGCGCGAATCGTTGTTAACGTCCCAGTTAAAGCCCAGGCGCGGGGCCCACAGCAGCTGGCCGTTCGGCGTGTTCTGGGTGCTGATGTTGCTCCCGAAACGGTCCGTCACGCCCTGGTTCAGGCCCGGCTCGTCGAAGAAGAAGGGCACGTCCAGACGCACACCCAGGGTCAGGCGCAGGTTTTCACGCGGCGAGTATTCGTCCTGCGCGTAAACGCCGGCCTGCATGGCGCTGAAGGTCGCTTCGCCGTTGTTGTTGGTGGCGTAAGCGGCTTGCAGACGGTTGGGGCGCTCGTTCAGGAAGTCGTCCAGCGAGTTGAACTGGTAGTAGCCCACCCCGTTGTTGATGAACAGGTTGCGGAACTTGAAGAACTCGTTGTGCGTGCCCAGCGTGAAGGTGTGCTTGCCTACGGCGCGGGTAACGTTGTCGGTGAATTCGACAATGTCCTGGTCCAGCTCGTTGAAGCCCGAGCTGCGCTCCGTGCCGAACGTGTAGCGGTTACCCGACTGGTTGATTTCGAACGTGGGGAAGAGGGCCCCATCCGTCGTACGGTTGTCGCGGATGCGGGTGTAGCTCACCAGCAGCTTGTTCGAGAAGTTGCCGAGTCGGCTGTTCAACTCGGCCACGCTGCTGTTGGTGGTGTTGTTGTTCTGGAAGTTGTTGTTGCCGAAACGGATCTGCGTGGAGTTACGCGAGATGTTGTCGTCAAAGCCCTCCACGAAGTTGTGGCGCAGCGTCAGCTGGTGATTCTGCGAAAGGTTGAAGTCCAGACGGCCGAAGAGCTTGTTGCTCTCGGTGCGGCGGTTGAGCTCGGTGCCGCCTACGTCGTAGTTGTAACGGGAAGCCGCACGGTTGGCAATCTGGGTAAGAACGCTCTGATCAATGCGCGACGCGGAAGTGCCGGGCACAAAGGCCAGCGGCTCGTTGCGACGCGAGATTTCTCCGTTCAGGAAGAAGAACACCTTGTCCTTCACGATGGCGCCGCCGACGCGGGCGCCCGTCTGGTAGTTGTAGAAATCGGACGCCTTGGTGCGGGGCTCGGTTACGCTCTTGCCAATCGAGTTCTGGTTACGGCCGAAGCCGTAGATCGAAGCCGACAGGTCGTTGGTGCCCGAGCGCGTTACGGCGTTAACCCCACCGCCGGTGAAGTTGCCGAGCGTTACGTCGTAGGGCGCCACCACGATCTGCAGTTCCTGCACGGCGTCCAGCGAAATCGGCTGGTTGCCTGCGTTACCGCCGGGGGTGCCGCTACCGGACAGACCGAACACGTCGTTGTTCACGGCCCCGTCGATGGTGATGTTGTTGTAGCGGTTGTTTGAGCCACCGATCGACGAGCTGCCGCCGCCGTTGGCCTGCGGCGACACGCGGATGAAGTCCTGCAGGTTACGGTTCAGGGTGGGCAGGCGCTGGATTTGCTCGCCCGACACCGACGTTTCGGCGCCGGTTCGGCCGGCGTTGATGACCGGGTCGCGGCGGCCGGCGATTTCGACGCCCTGCAGCTGGGTGGTGGCCTCGCTCAGGTTGATGTCCAGGCGCTGGGTCTGGCCCAGGGTCAGGAACAGGCCCTCGCGCGTGACCTCCTGGTAGCCCACGAAGGTGATGCGCACCGTGTAGGGCCCGCCCACGCGCATGTTCTGGATGTTGTAGCGGCCCTCCGAGTTGGTCGGCGCCACGTACTGCGTGTTCGTCGGCGTGTGGATGGCTATAACCGTCGCTCCCGGCAGGCCTTCACCCGCTTTGTCAGTAATCGTACCACCCATGGAGGAGGTGGTGGCCCCTTGCCCCCAACTCTGAGTAGCCGCAACTACTACCAGCGTCGGCGCCAGAAGGTGGTGAATAAACTTGTGTCTCATGAGTGAGTGCGTTGGTAAAAACGGAAACGGTGTGCTTAAGCGAAGATTCAGCCTGGGGTGAATGCCGGACGGAGCCGCAAAAGGGGCCTACTCAACCGGCGGGGAGCCGCAGGAAAAAGACGTCAGAAAGGACAGGGGAAGCGGGAGAAGCGAGGCAAAAAACGGCGCAAAGCTACTGCACGAAAAGGCAACTTGTATTACTGAACCGTTACGTCTCGCAGAAAGGCAAGCAGGGTACGGCCAGACCAAAAGCTTGGCAAAGCTACGACGGAAATTCACAACTTAGGACGCACCGCTTTAATAAAGCGGCTCAGGTAATAGTCGCTTTCCAGCGCGTTTTCCACGACGCCTAACGAGGTGGAAGAGTGAATGAACTGCACACCCTCCGGACTCACTTCCGTAACCAAACCCACGTGTGTAATGGCGTTGCTGCCAGGCGAAGCTCCGAAAAATACTAAATCACCCGTCTGCAGATCCTGCGGCCTGATCGGGTCGCCCCAGGCCGCCTGCTCGTTGGAAGAACGCGGAATCTGAATGCCGGCCGAGCCAAACGACACGTTCAGCAAACCCGAGCAATCCATCCCGAGGCGGGTGGTGCCGCCGAATTTGTACGGGGTGCCCTGGTAAGAGCGGGCGGTTTCGATAACGGTGGCTATTTGCCGGTTGGCCGACGCCGGGCTGCTGCTGCGCTTGGGCCCGCGCGTCACGATCTTGCGGCCCCCGCTGCTCATGCGCGCCGTTTTGGTCTTGGTTTTGACTTTGCTGCTGCCCGCGCCGCGCCGGTCGGCGGCGCGCATGCGGGCCATTTCCTGCGCCGAGTAATAACGCCCGTTGCGGTAGTTCAGCTTCTTGGTGCCGCCGCAACTGGCCAGGAGGAGCAACCCGGCAATGAGTGATGGCGCCAACAAACGGGTGGGCCACATCGAATGCCGTACCTTTGGGAACGTTTTCCGCATCGGCACAAAGATACGTGAATGAGTCATTTACTTGAAGAAATCCGGTTTGGGCAGCTCACGCCGGAACTGCTGACTGCCTTTGAAGCCATCGTAGGGGCGGCCCACGTGCTGACGCCTACCAGCTTGGCGGACGAGGAATACGCCCGCTACGGCCGCGACCATACCGAAGACCTCGCCTTCCGGCCCGACGTGGTGCTGCGCCCCGCCAACGCCGAAGAGATCAGCGCTATTATGCGCCTCTGCCACGAACACCGCCTGCCCGTGACGCCCCGCGGCGCCGGCACGGGCCTCTCGGGCGGGGCACTGCCCGCCCATCATGGGGTGGTCATCAGCACCGAGCGCCTAAACCGCATCCTGGAAATCGACGAGCGCAACCTGCAGGCCACCGTGGAGCCGGGCGTGGTGAACGAGGCGTTTCAGAACGCGGTCAAGGAAGTCGGGCTGTTTTACCCGCCCGATCCGGCTAGCAAGGGCAGCTGTTTCCTGGGCGGCAACCTGGCCCACAGCAGCGGTGGGCCTAAAGCCGTGAAATACGGCACCACCCGCGACTACGTGCTCAATTTGCAGGTAGTACTGCCGACGGGCGAGATTATCTGGACGGCCGCCAACACCCTGAAAAATTCCACCGGCTACAACCTCACCCAGCTCATGGTGGGCTCGGAGGGCACGTTGGGCATCATCACCAAAGTGGTGTTTCGCCTGCTGCCGTACCCGCAGCAAAACATTCTGATGCTGGTGCCCTTCCGGCGAGAGGAGCAGGCGGCCGAGGCTGTATCGGCCGTTTTCCGGGCGGGCATCATCCCCTCGGGCATGGAGTTTATGGAGCGCGAGGCCATTGTCTGGTCGTCGGATTACCTGCAGATTCCCCTCACGCTGCCCGAGGACGTGCGCGCCCACCTGCTCATCGAACTCGATGGGCAGGACTTGGAGCAGCTCTATAAGGAGGCCGAACAGGTATATGCTGTGCTGGAGCGCTACGATGTGGGCGAAATCCTGCTGGCCGACACCGCCACGCAGAAGGACGAATTGTGGAAGATTCGCCGCAACATCGGCAATGCCGTGCGCTACAACTCCGTGTATAAGGAGGAAGACACGGTGGTACCCCGCGCCGAACTGCCCACCCTGCTTAAAGGCGTCAAGGCCCTGGGCGAGCAGTACGGCTTCAAAAGCGTGTGCTACGGCCACGCCGGCGACGGTAACCTGCACGTGAACATCATCCGCGGCGACCTAGACGATGAGATGTGGAATGTGGGGTTGCGCCAGCCCATCAGCGAGATTTTCGAGCTGTGCGTGCGCCTCGGCGGTACCATTTCCGGGGAGCACGGCATCGGGCTGGTGCAGAAAGGCTACATCGGCATTGCCCTCAAGGAAGCAAACCTGAATTTGATGCGCGGCATCAAGCAGGTGTTCGATCCGCACGGCATCCTGAACCCCGGCAAGATTTTTTAAGCCCTAAAAAAGCCCCGGCTGTGGGAGCCGGGGCTTTTTTACTGTCGAGCAGCCGTGCGCTGGCTACTGCTGCGTCTTGAGCTGATCTTCGCCGCCGTACGGGGCACCGGCGTTGATGTCGCCGCGCAGGCCGCCCATCGACTGCCCACCGGCGTTTTCGTATGGGGCTTTGGCCGTGCCGGGCGCGGGCGCCTCGTTGCCGCCCACCCGGTCGCCGCTGCCGACCTGGGAGCCGGCGCTAACCTGCGAACTGGTAGCGGGCTGCCCGATGCCCGTAAGCGTAGTGGTAGCCTCGCCAACGGGGCCGGCTATTTCGGCTACTTTCTGGATGTACTGACGTTTGGCTTCGTCTTCGGGTACCCCTTTAAACTTGCTCCAGGAGTCCCACTGCGCCTGGGACATGCCCGGGTCGCCGCTGGGATTGGAGGGCGAGTCGTCGCCTACCACGTCGCGCTCGGTGTCGTGGTCGCCTTCGGTGGCTTGCTTGTAAAGGCCGTACAGTTCGTTCATGTGGGCGGCCGCCTGGTCGCCAGGCAAGCCGTTGACGCGCGACACGGCTGCTTCAAATTCCTGTTGCAGGCTTAATTGATTCTGGAGGTTCATCGGGAGGGGGTGTTTGGGTCAGTGGGATAATCGGACGGGCCGATAGGAACTCTACTGCCGCTGCCTAGCTTTGGTTGCGCAAAGGGCCTGGCCGGCAAGTCGGGCCCGTTTGTCGGGAGCAAGTCCTGAACCTTCGTACCTTTGCCCGCCAATTATGTGTGGAATCACCGGACTCTTCGCTTTTTCTGATCCAGGACGCTCGTCGCTGGCGGGGCTGCAAGCCTCCACCGACGCCATTGTAAGTCGGGGTCCCGACTCCCAGGGTCATTTCGTGTACGACTGCGTAGGCCTGGGCTTCCGCCGTCTCGCCATTCTCGACCTTTCAGCCGACGGCAACCAGCCCATGACCGACGAGTCGGGGCGGTATACCATCGTCTTCAACGGCGAGATTTTCAACTTCCGCGAGCTGCGGGCCAAGCTGCAGAAGAAGGGCTACACCTTCCGCTCGCACACCGACACGGAAGTTATCCTGAAGCTCTACATCACCGAAGGCCGCGGCTTCCTGAAGAAGCTCAACGGCTTCTTCGGCCTGGCCATTTACGACAAGGAGGAAAATACCCTCTTCATCGCGCGCGACCGGATGGGCGTGAAGCCCCTGCTGGTGTACCGCGACGAGGACAAGCTCATGTTTGCCTCCGAGATGAAGTCGCTGCTGGCCTTGGGCGTGCCCCGCAAGCTGGATTACGCCGCGCTCAGCCATTACCTGCAGCTGAACTACATTCCCGGCCCGGCTACCATCTTCAAGGGCGTCAGGAAGCTGCTGCCCGGCCACTACCTTTTCATCAAGGCCGATGGCAAGGTGGTGGGCAAGCGCTGGTACAAGATTCCCTACGACGCGAAGAAAACCGCCAAGAACAAACTCAGCTACGAACAGCAGCAGGCCAAGCTGGTGGAGCTCATGGATGCGGCCGTGGCGCGCCGCCTCGTGGCCGACGTGCCGCTGGGCGCTTTCCTGAGCGGGGGCATCGACTCCTCGGTGGTGACGGCGCTGGCCGCCAAGCACACGCCGCACCTGAACACGTTCAGCATCGGCTTCAAGGACGAGCCGTTCTTCGACGAGACGAAGTACGCCAACCTGGTGGCTAAAATGCACAAGACCGAGCATACGGTCTTTTCGCTGACCAACAACGATATCTACGAGCACCTCTTCGACGTGCTCGATTACTTCGACGAGCCGTTTGCCGACTCCTCGGCCCTGGCCGTGTACATTCTCAGCAAACGCACCCGCGAGAAGGTTACCGTGGCCCTTTCCGGCGACGGCGCCGACGAGATGTTTGCCGGCTACAACAAGCACATGGGCGAGTGGCAGGTGCGCAACCCCGACTGGAAAGCCGAGGCCGTAACGGGCCTGAACCTGCTCTGGGACGCCTTGCCGAAGTCGCGCAACTCCTACTTTGGCAACAAGGTGCGGCAGTTCCAGCGCTTCTCGCGCGGCATGCTCGCCGGCCCCAAGGACCGCTACTGGGATTGGGCCACCTTCGTCAACGAAAAGGATGCGCGCAACCTGCTCAGCCCCGACGCGCGCCGGAAAGTGAACAAGAAGCTGGCCGAGAAACGCCGCAAGGACATCCTGGAGAACATCCACGCCGACGGCGACCTGAACGAGGTGCTGCTGACGGATATGGGGCTGGTGCTGCCTTACGATATGAACACCAAGGTGGACCTGATGAGCATGGCCAACTCCTTGGAGGTGCGCAGCCCGTTCCTGGACTACAAGGTGGTCAACTTTGCCTTCTCGCTGCCCGTCGAGAGCAAAATCAACGCCCAGCTGAAAAAGCGCATTGTGCAGGACGCGTTCCGCCCCATGCTGCCCGAAGAGCTGTACAAGCGCCCCAAGCACGGCTTCGAGGTGCCCTTGCTCAAGTGGTTCCGCAACGAACTGCGCCCGCTCATCGAAGACGATCTGCTTTCCGACGGTTTCGTGGAAGCGCAGGGTATTTTTTCGGTGGAGGCAGTGCGCGCATTGAAGCAGCAACTATTTTCACGCAACCCCGGCGACGTGCACGCCCGCATCTGGGCTCTCATCGTGTTCCAGCACTGGTGGAAACGCTACATGACGCCCGCTTCAACCGCGCCCGCGCCCAAATCGGCGACTTCGCGCCTCGTCCAGTAAGTTCCTTATTCCGACACACGCTCCCTCGTAACATATGAAAATCGCAGTTGTAGGCACCGGCTACGTGGGCCTCGTCACGGGTACGTGCTTTGCCGAAGTGGGTATCGATGTGACTTGCATCGACATCGACCAGCGGAAGATTGACAACCTCAAGCAAGGCATCCTGCCCATCTACGAGCCGGGCCTGGAGGAAATGGTTACCCGCAATGTGGAAGCCGGCCGTCTGCACTTCTCCACTTCGCTGGCAGAAGGTATTCAGGATGCCGACGTGGCCTTTATCGCCGTGGGCACGCCGCCCGGCGAAGACGGCTCGGCCGATTTGAAGTACGTGCTGGCTGTGGCCCGTGGCATCGGGGAGCACATGAACAGCTACGGCGTTATCGTGACCAAGAGCACCGTGCCCGTGGGCACGGCCGCCAAGGTGCGCAAGGAGCTGGAGCAGGCGCTGGCCAAGCGCGGCGCCGACATCGAGTTTGACGTGGCTTCCAACCCCGAGTTCCTCAAGGAAGGCGCCGCCATCGACGACTTCCTCAAGCCCGACCGCATCGTGGTGGGCGTGGCCTCGGAGCGGGCCGAAGAAGTGATGCGTCGCCTCTACAAGCCTTTCCTGATGAACGGGCACCCGATCATCTTCATGGACATTCCGTCGGCCGAGATGACGAAATACGCCGCCAACTCCATGCTGGCGACCAAGATTTCGTTTATGAACGACATTGCCAACCTGTGCGAAATCATGGGGGCCGACGTGAACAAGGTGCGCCTGGGCATCGGCTCCGACGCGCGCATTGGCAACAAGTTCATTTACCCCGGCATCGGCTACGGCGGCTCCTGCTTCCCCAAGGATGTTAAAGCCCTGATCAAAACGGCTTCGGAAAACGGCTACGACATGCAGGTGCTCAAGGCCGTGGAAAGCGTCAACGACAACCAGAAGTCGGTGCTCTTCAACAAAGTGCACCAGCACTTCGGCGGCGAGCTGGCCGGCCGGAAAATCGCCGTGTGGGGCCTTTCCTTCAAGCCCAAGACCGACGACATGCGTGAAGCCCCTTCGCTGGTCATCATCGAGAAGCTGCTGGAAGCCGGCTGCACGGTATCGGCCTACGACCCGGTGGCCATGAAGGAGGCCCAGCACAGCCTCGGCGACCGGATCCATTACGCCAAGGACCAGTTTGAGGCCCTCATCGACGCCGACGCCCTGCTGGTGGTGACGGAGTGGCCGCAGTTCCGCTCGCCCAACTTTGGGGTGGTGGCCCGCCTGATGAAGCAGCGCGTGGTGTTCGACGGCCGCAACATCTACGACGCGAAGGAAATGGAGCAGGAGGGCTTTGCCTACCACTGCATCGGCATTCGCACGCACCACAACGAGCCGGCGGTTCAATAACTTTCCGGGGCCTGCGGGCTCCGGCTTATCTTCTCAACCAGCTACCGCTAATGGCTAATAGCTCCGAAAAGAAACGCGTACTGATTACGGGCGGCGCCGGCTTCCTCGGCTCGCACCTCTGCGACCGGTTCCTGGCCGAGGGTTTCCACGTCATTGCCATGGACAACCTCGTGACCGGCAACCTGGCCAACATCGAGCACCTGTTCGGCAAGAAGGACTTCGAGTTCTACCACCACGACGTGTCGAAGTTTGTCCACGTGCCGGGCAACATCGACTACATCCTGCACTTCGCCTCGCCGGCCTCGCCCATCGATTACCTGAAGATTCCGATTCAGACCCTGAAGGTTGGTTCGCTGGGCACGCACAACCTGCTGGGCCTGGCCCGGGTGAAGAAGTCGCGCATCATCATCGCCAGCACCTCCGAGGTGTACGGCGACCCGGACATTCACCCGCAGGTGGAGGAGTACCACGGCAACGTGAATCCGGTGGGCCCGCGCGGTTGCTACGACGAAGCCAAGCGCTTCCAAGAGGCCATTACCATGGCCTACCACAATGTGCACGGCGTGGAGACGCGCATCGTGCGCATCTTCAATACCTACGGCCCGCGCATGCGCCTCGACGACGGCCGCGTACTGCCGGCTTTCCTGAGCCAGGCCCTGAAAGGGGAGGCGCTGACGGTATTCGGCGACGGGTCGCAGACGCGCTCGTTCTGCTACGTCGACGACCTGGTGGACGGTATTTACCGCCTGCTCATGTCGGATTACCACCTGCCGGTGAATATTGGCAACCCGGCAGAAATCACCATTCGCGAATTCGGCGAGGAAATTGCCCGCCTGACCGGCGTGGAGTTTAAGCCCTCGTTCCACCCGCTGCCCGAAAACGACCCGATGAAACGGCGGCCGGACATCACCAAGGCCAAGGAAATCCTGGGCTGGGAGCCGAAGGTAGACCGGGCCGAAGGCCTGCGTCGCACGCTGGAGTACTTTCAGCAAAGCCTTGGGTTGAATTAACAGGCCCGGTACAGCGTCGTTTTCGGCCGCCGCCCGAAAAAACCGACGGTACATCATTGCTCATATACTGGACGGCGCCGGAAGTGCTACTGCTTTCGGCGCCGCCCACCTATGGATAACGGATGAAGCAAGGCGAGCATAGTCGTTTGGAAGTTTCCTCCGGCAAGAAGTGGGCGCGCATTTTCGGCTTGCCAGCCGTGCTGATGGGCCTGCAGGGGCTGATGGGCGGATTTCATTACGAATCCAACGACGACCTCATCATCGACCTGCTGCTGCGCGGCATCAGCGGACCCGAGCCCGTCGCCAACCTGCACCTCTACCTGCACGGCTGGAGCCAACTGCTGGCCGCGCTATATATGGCGCTGCCCGCCGTGTCGTGGTACGCGTTGATGCTCTATGGGCTGCTGTACTTGGCGCTGGTCAACTCCTTCTACGTGCTGGAGGAACTGAGCAACGAGCGGCTGCGCCCCCTCGAACTGCTGCTGGTGGAAGTCGCGTTCTGGGCCGCCACGTATTTTCTTCACGCCGTCCAAATCAACTTCACGCGCCCGGCCATCCTGCTGGGGGCCGCTGCTGGGTTGCTGTTGTTTGCGCCGCGAGCTGGTGGCCGTCGGGCAAGTACTACCACGTATGTCTGGGCCGGATTGGCACTGGCTGCGGCCTGGGGCGTACGCCCCGCGGCCGCAGAGCTGGGGCTGGGCCTGACGCTGCCGCTGGTACTGTGGCAGGGGCGGCGCCGGGGCACGCAGACGGTGGCTTTTGCCGGCGTGCTGCTGCTGACGCTGACCGGTCTGCAGCGCCTGACGGCGCCGCCGACGGCCGACTATTACCGGCAGATGGATCTGGAGCGCGCCCACCTGTTCGATTACCGCACCACCGAGCTGTCGGTGCACAATGCGCAGGACAGCCTAGCTTACCAAAGCCTGATTCCGCACCAAGGCATCAACGATACGCTGCTGCTGAACCAAAGCTTCTTCCAGCGCTGTGCGCGACCAGTGGCCAGTCCCCTCGATGTGGAAAGCTACAGCGATTCCCTGGTAACAGCCGTGGGTAGCCTGCTGCTGCGCCTGAACCCTTGCTTGCTGGCCGTGTTGGGCTGTTGGTTGGCGGTAGGGCAGGCACTGCGGCGAGGCCGATTGCAATGGCGCAGTTGGCCGGTACTGGTTTTCTGGACCTATCAAGTGGGCTTTGCCGGGTTGTTCTTGCTGCTCGTGCCTCATTTGCCCCTGCGGGTGTTGCAGTCCATTGTTACGGTGTACACGTTGGTCAACCTGGTGTTGGCGTTTGGGCTGCTGCTGCCCGAATTCACTTGGCCGCGCCTGCGTCCGGTGCAGCGGCATTGGGCCTTGGGAAGCGCGTTGGCCGTACTGGCCCTGTGGCTGGGCGTTAATGGCCAGCTGTGGCAGCGCCTGAATCGCAACAAGCAGCTGCACTCCGAGTACCTACAAGCGCTGCGTGCCGAAGCCGGGCGCGGAGTGGTGGTGGAGCAAGGGCTGCACGGCGCCTTCGTGCACCTCTCTCCCTTTGCCAGCTACGAGTTGTTGGCCTTCTACAAAATCATGTCGCTGACGGGTTGGAACGCCTTCGACCCCTCGCAGCCGCGGTTGCGGCAGGTGCTGACGGGTACGCGCGACTTGCCTTTGACCCTGCAGCAACTAAACCAGCGGCCTAGCACCACCTGGCTGCTGCTGCCGGATTTTGCCCCCTTTCTAGAGCATTACCTCAATCATCGGCTGGCCCTGCCACCTGGCCAGCGGCTGCGCCTGGAGCCGGCCGCTGACAGCCGCTTGCTCACCGCTGCAAATTTGCCACGTCGTTATTATTTACGGTCGGAAAACACTGCTCCGACCTCGATAACCCTCCGATGAAGCCCAACCCGCATCTGTTAGAATTCCCCAAGTTGGGCGACCCCACCATCGGCTACATCTCGGTAGCTGATTCGATGCAGGCTCACGTGCCGTTCGCTATCAAGCGCCTGTTCTGGACGTACTACACGCCCGAAAGCATCGTGCGGGGCCGCCACGCACACCACCAGACCGAACAGGTGCTCATCGCAGTTACGGGGCGCATCGTTGTCACCACGGAGTTGCCCGATGGAGAAATCCAGACGTTTCGCCTCGAAGACCCGCACGTCGGGCTATACGTACCGCCCCACGCTTGGCATACCATGCAGTACTCGCACACGGCGGTGCAGCTGGTGCTGGCCTCCAGCTCCTACGAGGAAGCCGATTACATCCGTAGCTACGAGCAATTCAAACAGATATGGCAGGGGCGGAAGTAAGCGCGTCGGCGCCGCAGCCGACCTTGGTAGCGGCCCGCGCCGACGCGCTGGCATATTACTCACCGTATTTCTTCTTGCGGCTGCCCGAGCCGGCGGCCGCTGCTGAGCAGGAACGCTTTGGTAGGGGCGCTGCCGCGCGCTTCGGCCAAGCAGCGGGGGAAGAGGTATGGGACTTTGCCCCCGAGTACGGTCCGGGGCAGTGGCTGCTCAACCACCTGAGCTGGGACTCCGACTACTTCGGCACGCCAACTTACCGGCTATTTACCGGCTTGTTTGGTCCCGGTGCCCGACCGGCTGCGTTGAGCGCGGCGGCCAGCGCCTTGCGGCAGCAACTGGCCGCCCGGGGTTCCTTTTACGCGTTCAGCATCGTACCGGCCGAAGACCTGGCGCTGCTGCAAGCCCTGACCGGCGCCGGCTGGCAGTTGGTAGAAACCCGCTTGACCTATTACCACGACGCCGTAGCTGACTTTGGGCAGCCCCGCCACCCGGTGCGGCTGGCCCGGCCCGACGAAGCCGAACGCGTAGGCGCCGTATCCGCAGCCGCGCGCAATGATTTTGACCGCTACCACGCCGATCCGTGGTTTGGGCCGGAGCGGGCCGATGCTTACCTGGCCCGCTACGCCGCCGCCGCCGTCACCGGCTTTGCCGACGCCGTGCTGGTGCCCGATGAGCCTGGGCTGCCGCTAGATTCTTTCTTGGCCATTGGCGACCTGCAGGCCGATGCCGCGGTGCTGGGCGCTGGCATGTCGCGGGTGCTGCTCACGGCGGTGGGACCCGCCAACCGCGGCTGGCACGTGAAATTGGTGGGCGAAACCGTGCACCGCGCCCGCACCCAGGGCCACCGCTACGTGCTGATGACCACCCAGGCCACCAACCGCGCCGTGTTTCGCACCAGCGAAAAGCTGGGCTTCAAGCTCGGCGCCACCAGCCACGTGTTGGCGTGCTATGCTTAGTTTTACCCGCATGAACGTACCATTCTTGGCCTTTGGGCCCCAGCATACTCCCTTGCGCGCCGACATGGCCACTGCTTTTGCCCGCGTCTACGACTCGCATTGGTACGTGCTGGGCCAAGAAGTGCAGCAGTTTGAGCAGGAGTACGCGGCTTTCAACCAAGTGACGCAGTGCGTGGGCGTAGCCAACGGCCTCGATGCGCTAGTGCTGGCCTTACGGGCACTGGGTGTTGGCCCCGGCGACGAGGTTATTGTGCCCTCGAACACTTATATCGCGACATGGCTGGCCGTGACGCAGGTTGGCGGCACCATCGTGCCGGTGGAGCCCGATCCGGCCACCAGCAACCTCAATCCCGACTTGATCGAAGCCGCCCTCACCCCGCGTACCCGGGCCATCATGCCCGTGCACCTTTACGGACAGGCCTGCCGCATGACGGAAATCATGGCCCTGGCGGCGAAACACGGGCTGTACGTGGTAGAAGACAATGCCCAGTCGCAGGGCGCGGCCTTCGACGGCGGGCTTACCGGCAGCTTCGGCCACGCAAACGGTACCAGCTTCTATCCCGGCAAAAACCTGGGAGCCTTAGGGGACGCCGGCGCTGTGACCACCACCGATGCGGAGTTGGCTCAGAAAATTCGGGTGCTGCGCAACTACGGCTCGCAGCAGAAATATTACAACGAAGTGGTGGGCTACAACTCCCGCCTTGATGAGCTGCAGGCGGCCCTGCTGCGCGTGAAGCTGCCGCACTTGGCCGAGTGGACCGCCCAGCGCCAGCAGGTGGCTGCCTGGTACGATCAGCACTTGGCCGGCATCGACGGGCTGCGGCTGCCGCACACGGCCCCCGGCGCCACGCACGTGTACCACCTCTACGTGGTGCACCACGCCCGCCGCGACGCGCTGCAGCAGCACCTCACCGCCCAAGGCATCGGTAGCCTGATTCATTACCCGGTGCCGCCGCACCGCCAGCAGGCCTACGCCGCGCTGAACCTGCCTGTGGACGCTTTCCCCATTGCCGAAGAGTTGGCGGCGACCTGCCTGAGCCTGCCCATGTGGCCGGGCATGACCGAGGAGCAGGTCGTGGCCATAGCAGCGGCCATTCGCAGCTTCCGCGCGTAGCGCCGGGTTCGTTTCATTTGCTCTTAGCGTTGCTTTCCATGCCCAAGCTTTCCGTCATCATTCCCTGCTACTTCAACGAGGAAAACATCCCCGTGACGGCGCGCGAGCTGGTCGCCAACGAAGCCAATTTCCCGGCCGAAGTCAGCTTCGAGTACGTGTTCGTCAATGATGGCTCGGGCGACGATACCCTGGGGGCGCTGCGGCGGGCGCAGCAGATGTACCCCGACCGCATCCGCATCGTGGACCTGGCCGGCAACGTGGGTTCGTACAACGCCATCGTGGCCGGCATGGCCCACGCCACCGGCGACTGCATGGCCGTCATCACGGCCGACATGCAGGACCCGCCCGAGCTGATGGCCAAGATGTACGGCTACTGGCAGCAGGGTTTCAAGCTGGTTATCGGCAACCGGCAGGACCGCGAGGAAAAAGGCTTCTCGCAGGTGCTGGCCAAGACCTTTCACTGGCTGATGAAGCACCTGGCGCTGCGCAACATCCCGGACGGGGGCTTCGACTTCGTGTTTTTCGACCGGCACGTGGCGGAAGAGGTGCTCAAACTGCACGAGCGCAACTCCAACGTGTTCTACCTGATGGTGTGGCTGGGCTTTGCCTACGTGAACATTCCGTACGTGCGGCGCAAGCGCGAAATAGGCAAGTCGCGCTGGACGCTCAGCAAAAAGATCAAGCTGCTTATCGACTCACTGCTGGCTTTTTCCTTTGTGCCGGTGCGGGCTATTTCGGCCGTGGGTCTGGTGCTCGGCGCCGTGGCCACGCTGTACGGATTCTACGTCATCCTGCTGAAGCTCATCGGACCGGATGAGCCGGCTGGCTGGACTACGCTGATGGTCGTGGTGCTCTTCGTGTCGGCCTTTCAGATGGTTGCCCTAGGCGTCATCGGCGAGTACGTCTGGCGGGGCCTCGACGCGGCCCGCAAGCGGCCGCTGTACGTGGTAAAAGACGTGTACGAGTCGGGCAACTTGGTCAATAACACCCACCGCGATTTGGTAGAGTAGCGGTTGGGAAGGAGCTGTAATCAGCACGTTAGCAACAAATTATTGGGTTTAATCCGTACGGGGGCAAGCGTAACGAAGCCCTTGGGTGCGTTGCGCTTGCCACCGTACGGATTATTGTTGGGCTTCGGTCTCTGACAGATACTAACGGCGGCGACAGCCTGAGTTGGCAAATTTCGGTGTAGTTTTGCGGGCTCATTCCGGCTTTAGCAGACGTATGGCTGATAGAACTCCCGCCGGCGCATCTTCGGCGCCCATGATTCCCATCTTCAACACTTTCGTGCATCCCTCGGCCCAGCGCCGCGTGTCGGAAGTCCTGACCACCACCTTCCTCAGCGAAGGCAAGCTGGTTAAAGAGTTTGAAACGCGCCTGACGGCCGAGCTGGGAATGGCCAATCCGGCCGCCCTGAACAGCGGCACCAGCGCCCTGCACCTAGCCATGGTGGTGGCCGGCATCGGCCCCGGCGACGAGGTCATCCTCTCGCCGCAAACCTTCATTGCCTCGGCTCTGGTCGTTGTGCAGGAAGGCGCCACGCCGGTGTTTGCCGACATTCAGTACGAAAACGGCAACATCGACCCCTCGACCATTGAGGCGCGCATCACCGAGCGTACCAAGGCCATCATGGCCGTGCACTGGGGCGGCTACCCCTGCGACATGGACGAGATTCACGCCATTGCCCGCAAGCACAACCTCGTGGTCATCGAAGACGCGGCCCATGCCCCCGGTGCCACGTACAAAGGCCGCGCCATCGGTTCGATTTCCGATTACACCTGCTTCTCGTTCCAGGCCATCAAGCACCTGACCACCGGCGACGGCGGCGCCCTGTGCTGCCCGGACCCGAACGTGGCCCGCGAAGTATTCCGCCGCCGCTGGTTCGGCATCGACCGCGCCAACTCGCCCGTGTCCGAAATCGGCGAGCGGGTGTACGACCTGACCGACGTGGGCTACAAGTACCACCTGAGTGACTACGGCGCGGCCCTGGGCCTGGCAAATCTGGAAGACTTCCAGGAACGAATGACCCAGCGCCGGGCGTTGGTGCGCCAATACAACGAGGGCCTGCAGGGCGTAGCCGGCGTGCAGCTGTTCGACCACAAGTCGGACCGCGAAAGCGCCGAGTGGCTGTACGGTTTCCACGTTGAAAACCGCCTGGAGTTCATTCGGGCCATGAAGTCGCGTGGCATTGCCTCTTCGGTGGTGCACGACGGCATTGACAAAAACACCTTGTTCGGCGGCAAGCGCGACGAGCTGGTCAACCAGCGCCGCTTCGACGAAACCCAGATTCACATCCCGCTGCACGACGCGCTGAGCCCGGAGCAGGTGGAGTACATCGTGGGTGCCATCAAACAAGGCTGGTAATACCCCTTTATGAAAGTAGTAGTATTTGGCGCCAATGGCTTTGCCGGGCGCAACGTGGTCGAAGTACTGCGCGAAAACGGCGTGGAGCCTGTGGAGGCTTCGCTGAGCACCGGCTTGGACCTGCGCGACACCGCCCAGGCCACCGCCTTCCTGCAGAAGCACCGCCCCGATTTCATCGTGAACTGCGCCGCCCACGTGGGCAGCCTGAATTACGTGACGGAGCGGGCCGCCACCGTGGTGGCCGACAACACGCGCATGATCCTGGGCATGTACGAGGCCGTGGCCCAGGCCTGCCCGCGCGCCATCGTCATCAACCCCATTGCCAACTGCGCCTACCCGGCCAAGGCCGACCTCTTCCGCGAGGACGAGTGGTGGGACGGGCACTTGCACCGCTCGGTGCTCAGCTACGGCGCCACGCGCCGCCTGTTGTGGGCCGCGGCCGAGTGCTTCCAGATGCAGTACGCCGTGCGCAGCATCAACCTGCTCACGCCCAACATGTATGGCCCGTACGACTCGACCGACCCGAACAAGGCGCACGCGCTGAACGCGCTGATTTCCAAGTTTGTGAAGGCCGAGAAGATCAGCCAGCCCGAGCTGCCCATCTGGGGCACGGGCGTGGCCATCCGCGAGTGGCTGTACGCCAAGGACTTCGCCCGCGTGGTGTGGGAGGTGCTGCTGCGCCCCGACCGCAACGGCCTAGAGCAGGTGCTGAACGTGGCCCAGAACGACGGCCTGAGCGTGAAGCAGCTCGTGGACATCATCCAGAGCAAGTTCGACTACCAGGGCGAAGTGGTGTGGGACCACAGCAAACCCGACGGGGCCCCCAAGAAGGTGATGGACGACACCCGCTTCCGCCAGGTGTTCCCCGACTTCAAGTTCACCGAGTTCGAGGACGGCATTGCCAAGACCATTGCCTACTACGAGTCGGTTTTCCCTTACTAACTGAATGCCCGGCTGAGCGGGTGTGGGGAGCGGCGTAGCCCGCCGCTTCCTGCACCCGCTCAACCGCGCGTATGGCTTTCACTTTACCCTTACTTCCGCGCATGGCTGCTCCTACTCCGCTGGCTTCGGCTCAATATGACCACTCGCTGCTCAAAAGCTGCGGCGAAGACGTATTCATCAGCGCCAACGTCGAAATCCGGCGGCCGCACCTGGTCTCGGTGGGCAGCCACGTGGCCATCGACTCGGGCGTGTACCTGACCACGGCGGCCGAAATCGGCGACTACATTCATCTCTCGCCGTACCTGACCATTATCGGCGGGGCGCAAAGCAAGCTCATCGTAGAAGACTTCGTGACCATCGCCGCCGGCAGCCGCCTGATCTGCGGTTCCGACCGCTTCATGGGCGACGGTTTTACCAGCGTGACGGTACCCGACGAATTCCGCGACACGGTGGACTTCGGCACGATCCGCTGCAGCCGCTTCGCGGGCATCGGTACCAACGTGGTCATCATGCCCAACGTCACGATCGGGGAGGGGAGCGTCATCGGCGCCTGCTCGCTGGTGACCAAGGACACTGAGCCCTGGACGGTGTACGTGGGCGTGCCTGCCCGGCCCATTAAGATTCGTCCGCGCGAGAAGATGCTCGAATACGCCAAGCAACTGGGCTACTAAGCAGCATGGCCGATTACACTTTATCGTACGTGCTGACCACGTACAACAAGCTGCCCTACCTGCAACAGGTGCTGGAGCGCCTGATAGCCGCCCGGCAGCCCGACGAAGAAATCGTGGTGGCCGACGGCGGCAGCAAGGACGGCACGCCCGAGTACCTGCGCGAGCTGTACGAGGCCGGGCAGATCCAGCAGTTCGTGTCGGAACGTGACAAAGGCGAGGCCCACGGCTTCAACAAGTGCATGCTCATGGCCCGGGGCGAGCTGATCAAGCTCGTCACCGACGACGACGCGTTCTGCTACCCGGCCATCCGCGAAGCCAAAAGCTTCATGCTGCAGCACCCGGAAGTAGATGTGCTGTCGGGCAACACCGGCCTGATTCACCTCGAGCACCTGGATCAAGCCACGCTCTACGACGACGTAGCCGACAACTTCAAGCGCTGGCTGGACAGCAAGGCCGTCATCTGGATGATTGGCCTGCCGCTGATTATCCGGCGCAAATCCCTGGCGCTGACGGGGCTGTTTCACACCGGCGTGGTGCAGGTGGATACCGAATTCACGTACCGCATCACCAGCCTGAACGTGAACATTGCCTGGAGCTCGGCCATGCTCAGCACGCGCATCGAGAATCCGCAGAGCAACTTCCGGGTGATGAACCAGGGCAAGGCCGCCAACGCCAGCACCCAGGAGGCCAATCGCATGCGCTTTTACTACGACAAGAGCATCAGCGACAGTTTCCGGGATTACGTGAAGCACAAGTCCGGCTGGATAGACGCGCTGAAAAAGCCCATTCGCCCGGCCAAGCGCATTATCTACGACCTGCTGCGTCTGAAGCAGTACCAGGGCAACCAAGGCATGCCCACCGGCTTCACCGGTGCCGTGCCCGCTGAGCCGGCCGCGAAACTTGCCACCGCGTTTGACGTATGCGACCGTTTCATGGCCGAGTACAACGCCCGCCATCCGACGGAGTTTTTCTTTAAATCCGACCAGCTCACCAAGGTGCTCAGCTAAGCCCTTAGTTCAAAGTTGGCTGAATCACAATAGGTTCCGCTAACGCTTAGTGTATTACCTTTGCGGCCGCAATACCCGCGGCGGGCTGGCACTGCCGGCCACCCGGCAACCATCACGACTCTCCAAACACCCTAGGTTTCCACGAATTGATAGCGGCCGGACAACATGGTCGCCCCAACATCCCCCCTATGAAAGTAGCACTCATCACCGGTATTACGGGTCAAGACGGCGCTTACCTGGCTGAATTCCTGCTGGAAAAAGGCTACGAGGTGCACGGCATCAAGCGCCGCTCTTCGTTGTTCAACACCGACCGCATTGACCATCTCATCACCGACGACGAGGGAAATAAGAATCCGAAGCTCACCAACCACTACGGTGACCTGACGGACTCGACCAACCTGATCCGCATCATTCAGGAAGTGCAGCCCGACGAGATTTACAACCTCGGCGCCATGTCGCACGTGAAGGTGTCCTTCGACACGCCCGAGTACGTGGCCAACGTGGACGGCATCGGCACGCTGCGCATCCTGGAGGCCGTGCGTCTGCTGGGGCTGACCAAGAAAACCAAGATTTACCAGGCTTCGACTTCGGAGCTGTACGGGCTGGTGCAGGAAGTGCCCCAGAAGGAAACCACGCCGTTCTACCCCCGCTCGCCCTACGCCGTAGCCAAAATGTACGGCTACTGGATTACGGTGAACTACCGCGAGGCCTACGGCATGTTTGCCGTCAACGGCATCCTGTTCAACCACGAGTCGCCCCTGCGCGGCGAGACCTTCGTGACCCGCAAAATCACCCGCGGCGTGGCGCAGATCGTGCTGGGTATGCGCAAGAACATTGCCCTCGGCAACCTGAGCGCCAAGCGCGACTGGGGCCACGCCAAAGACTACGTGGAAGCCATGTGGCGCATCCTGCAGCAGGATACCCCGGAGGACTTCGTCATTGCCACCGGCGTGACGACCACCGTGCGCGACTTCGTGAAGATGGCCTTTGCCGAAGTAGGCGTGGAGCTGGAATTCACCGGCGAAGGCGTGGACGAGAAGGGCGTTGTGGTAGCCTGCAACAACCCCGAGTACCAGGTGCCGGTTGGCCAGGTAGTCGTGGAAGTCGACCCGACCTACTTCCGCCCGACGGAAGTGGACCTGCTCATCGGCGACCCCACCAAGTGCAAGCAGAAGCTCGGCTGGGAGCCCAAGTACGACCTGCCGGCCCTGGTGAAGGACATGGTATCGGCCGACGTGGACCTCTTCAAGCGCGACGCTTACCTGCTGAAAGGCGGCCACAAAGTATACTGGCAGCACGAGCAGCACCAATAAGCTGCCGCCGCGGCCTTGGCGGCCGGGCATACCTCCTGTTGAGTTTCCGTTGTCTGCACCCGGCTCCCCAGTCGGGTGCAGATAATGTATAATAACCGTTGCAATGGCAACCCCACCGCGCCCGCGGCCCACTGCTTACCAGCGGGCTAAACGAGTTGTTGACCGTTATTTAGGCGTTGTCGGGCAAGCCGTAAGCTCGCCGCTCACCGCGGAGGAGCACGAGCTGGCGCCCATTCCGACCGATGCCCAATGCCCGGCGCCGGCCAACACCGCCATGGTGCCGGCCGACTTCACCCGCACCTACCACGAGACGTTTGCCGAAGTCACGCCCAACTTCCGGCAGGTAATTCACCGGATTCAGGATGTGAACGTGGCCTGGCACGGCTCGGTGGTGAAAGGCCTGCGCGTGTTCGTGCCCAGCCTGCCGCAGCCGCACATGGAAACGGAGCTGACCGGCTTCTTTCTGCTGCGCCAGCTCAAGCGCCGCCGGGTGCCCGAACTGGAAGCCGGGCCCGTGGGCCTGGCCTACGACAGCTGGTCGGGCAACTACTTTCACTGGATTGCGGAGGTGCTGCCGCGGCTGGCCCTGCTGCGCAAGCTGCAGCCCGACTGCGTGGTGCTACTGCCCGGCCCCAAGCCACCCGAATACATCACGCGTACCGTCAGCGCGCTGGGCTTCGCGCGCACCTTCGTCATCCAGCCCGGTGAGCTGGTGCACGTACGCGACCTGTGGATGCCGGCCCGGCCCGGCCGCCACGGCTTCATGGTGCCTTCGCTCACCAAAGAAGTCCACGACGCGGTCATCGGCAGCCTGCAGGCCCAGCTGGACCCGGCGCGGCGCGCCACCCGGCGCGTGTACGTGTCGCGCAACCGGCAGCAGTGGCGCCACCTCACCAACGAGCCCGAAGTATTAGCCGTGCTCCAGCGCTACGGCTTCGAGACGGTGTACTTCGAGGAAATGAGCTTTGTGGAGCAGGTGCGCACCATGTACGAAACGGCCATTTTCATCGGCATCCACGGGGCCAACATGACCAACGTGCTGTTCATGAACCCCGGCACGCATGCCATTGAGATGCTCAGCGAAACCTACATCAACCCCAGCTACCTGTCGATGGCCAGCAGCATCGGGGTGACGTACTCGGTGGTGCCCTCCAAGCTGGGCTCGCCGCCCAACGTGGAGCACAACTACGCCGACATCACCGCCGATCCGGCCCTGGTGGAGCAGGTCATCCGGCCGCTGTGCCAGCCGCAGTAACATCGATTCACCCTCATTTTGCTTTTTCCGCTGTGTCAGACTACCGCATTTCCTATGTCATCACGACGTACAACAAGCTGCCCTACCTGCGCCAGGTGCTGAAGCGGCTGGTGGCCGCCCGGCAGCCCGACGAAGAAATCGTGGTGGCCGACGGCGGCAGCAAGGACGGCACGCCCGAGTACCTGCGCGAGCTGTACGAGGCCGGGCAGATCCAGCAGTTCGTGTCGGAACGTGACAAAGGCGAGGCCCACGGCTTCAACAAGTGCATGTTCATGGCCAAGGGCGAGCTGATCAAACTCATCACGGACGACGACGCGTTCCATTACCCGTCCATTCGCAAGGCGGCCGACTTCATGCTGCAGCACAAGGAAGTGGACGTGCTGATGGGCTACAACGCCGCCCTGCTGACCGAGGACATGAGCTTTGCCCGGGTCAAGGAAGATCCGGCGCGCGACTACCAGCGCTGGTTTGAGCACAAGGAGCCGTTCTGGATGATCGGGCTGCCGCTGCTGATCCGCCGCTCGGTGCTCCCGCTGACGGGCATGCTCTACACGGGCGTGGTGCTCGTGGACCTGGAATTTATCTACCGCATCACCAGCCTGAACGTGAACATTGCCTGGAGCACCGCCGTGCTCAGCATGCACATCAGCAACCCCAACGGCAACTTCAACCGCATGAGCGTGAAAGCGCGTACGGCGGAGTACAACCGGATTTTCAACTTCTTCATCACCAAGCCGGCCAAGCGCAGCGTCGGGGCGGTGCTCCGCGAGACCATTGAGGCGGCCAAACGCCCGATTCGGCCCGCCAAGCGTGCCTTCTTCGAGCGCATGGGCTGGCAGCAATACCAGGACCCGGAACGTTTCCCGACGGGCTACGAGCCGGTGCCCGGCGAAGACCCGCTGGAGGCCGCCTTCCGCGTCTGCGATGCTTTCCTGGACGCGCATAACGCCTCCCGGGAGGTGAAGTTCATCCACCGCGGCTCCGAAATCAGCAAGGTTTTCTCGCACTAGCGGTTAGTGCTTTACGCTACTCCTTTGAAGCAACGCATTCAGCAGCTGGTGCGCGACAATCTGCAGCCCTTGCTGCGGAAAGGCTCGTTCGCCCAAAATTTTGCCGTTACCCTGTCCGGGTCGGCGGCCGTGACGGCCATTGGCTTTCTGCTGACGCCGGTGATGTCGCGCATCTACCCGCCGGCGGCCTACGGGCAGTTTGCGGTATTCAATTCCCTGGCCAGCAACCTGAGCATGGTGGCCACGCTCACGTACACGGCCGCCTTTCTGCAGCCCAAAACCCAGGAGAAGTTTTTCTCCCTGGTGCAGCTCACCGTGTTGCTGGCCTTCGGCACTTGCCTGCTGCTGGCGGGCGGGCTGCTGGTGGGCGGGCCGGCCGTGCTGGAGTACCTGAAGGTGCAGGCGCTGGGCAGCTGGTTTTACACCTTGCCGGTAATTCTGCTGCTGTTCAACCTGAACAACATCATGAACGGCTGGTACCTGCGCGAAAAGCAGTTCATCAAGCGCACCAGCGTGGACATCACCACCACCCTGGCGGGCCGGGGTTTCACCATCGGCTACGGCTTGTGGGTGGGCGGCGGCGTGGTAGGACTGCTGCTGGGCGAGTTTTTC
The DNA here is from genome assembly GCF_054783195.1 of Hymenobacter coalescens. NCBI lineage: Bacteria > Pseudomonadati > Bacteroidota > Cytophagia > Cytophagales > Hymenobacteraceae > Hymenobacter > Hymenobacter coalescens. Next base: position 470,063 of record NZ_BAAGRA010000016.1, read on the forward strand.
AACCGCCTGACGAGCACGGTGAGCTTGGTCACGGGCTCCATCCGGCATTCCTTCGGCACGCTCTGGCGCACGTTCTCGTGGCGCGGCGTAAAGGAGGTGGCCTTGGAGTACCGCGAGTTTCCGCTGTATTTCCTGCCCGCCAGCTTCATCAACGTGCTGTCGACGCAACTGCCCATCTTCGCCCTGACCACGGGGTTTGGCTCCACGCCGGTGGGCCTGTATTCGTTTTCGGTGGGCCTGCTCGAAATTCCCATCAACCTGATCGGCAACGCCATCCTGCCGGTGTTCTGGCAGAAAGCCACCGAAACCTACAACACGGAGCCGGAGCGCCTGCCGGGTCTCACGTTGAGCCTGTACAACAAGATGCTGTACCTGGGCCTGATTCCCTTCGGCATCATCACCGTGTACGGCGACATCCTCTTCAAATTCGTGTTTGGGGCGCGCTGGGAAATGGCGGGCGTGTACACCGGCTACCTGGGCTACTACTACGTGTTCAAGCTCATGTCGCAGGCCACGGCGCCCATCTACACGGTGATGAACAAGCAGCGCTACATCCTGCTGAGCAACATTTTCCTGCTCGCGTTTCGCGCCGCGGGGCTGGGCATCGGTTTGCTCAGCCACGACCTGAACCTGGCCCTGCTGCTGTTCGGTTTGGGTAGCTTGCTGGCCACCTTCCTGATCGACCTGCAGATTCTGCACCTGCTTAAGTTGCCGATTTTCCGCATTGCCCTGCGCACCATTGCCATTGTAGGTGCTACGCTGCTGATGCTCAAAGGCATCCGTATGGGGGCCGAGTGGCTGCTGGCTTAAGCTTTCTGTTTCTTCCTCACCGCCGACGCGCATGCCCGCTTCTCCCTTCTTCAGCATCGTTATTCCCACCTACAACCGAGCCGATTTCATCGCGGCCACGCTGCAGTCGGTGCTTGACCAGACCGAGCCTTCGTTTGAAGTATTGGTGGTGGACGACGGCTCGAAGGACAATACCGCCGAGGTGGTGCGCCGTTTCACTACTGATCCGCGCGTGAGCTACTGGGCCAAAACGAACGGCGAACGGGGGGCCGCGCGCAACTACGGTCTGAGCCGTTCGGCCGGAGAGTACGTCATTTTCCTGGATTCGGACGACCTGCTGCACCCGAATCACCTGGCCACGCTGCGCCAGGGCATCGAGGCGTTGAACCGGCCGAACTTTATTGCCACCAAGTACGACTTCGACCGCAACGGCCAGCGCCACCCCAGCGACACGGCCAACCTGCCGGCCGGCCCGCTCGGTTTCGACGACTTTATCCGCGGCAATGCCTTGGCCTGCAACGTGTGCGTGCGCCGTCAGAACCCACGGCTGCACCGCTTCGAGGAAGACCGTCGCTACGCAGCCGTGGAGGATTGGATGTTTATGCTGCAGAACACGCAGCAGGACGCTGTGCAGCTGCTCGACGCGGTGACGGTGACCATGAACGACCACGACCAGCGTTCCATGCGCGCCGACAACCAGGGGCTGATCCGGCGCCTAGATCTGGCGGCCGGCTGGATGCAGCAGCACCTGCAGCTCAGCGAGGAGCAGCGCCGGCGCCTGCTGGGGCGGGTGTATTACCTTTGCGCCATCCACGCCTACGCCGACGGGCACCGTGCCCAGGCCTTGCGCTACACGCGCCAGGCGGCCGTGGGCCTGCCAGCCAAAACCGTGGCCATGCTGCTGCTGCGTACCCTGCTCGGGCCGCGGGTAGTGGGCATGCTCAAAGGGTAAGCCGGCTGGCTAAGCCGGGTATTTGCTTGATTTCCGCGATGCGTATCTTATTTCTGAGCTATTGGGGCCTGAACGACGGGCTGACCACTTCCACTGTGTTTCCCCACCTGCGGCTGCTGCTGGCCCGCCCCGATGTGGCGGCCATCCGCCTGGTGACTATCGAACGAGGGGCGGAAGCGCAGGCGGACCTGCGCCTGCCCGCGGAGTTCAACGACCCGCGCCTGACGTTTGAGCCGCTTCGCTCGCGCCCGGCCGGCAACGTGATTCTCAACAAAATAGAGGACTTCACGCGTTTCCCCAAAGAGCTGGTGGCGCAAGCGCTGGCCTTCAAGCCCGATTTCCTGCTGGCCCGCGGCGCGCCGGCCGGTGCACTGGCTTATCTGGTGTGGCAGCGCACCAAGCTGCCGTTCTACGTGGAGTCCTTCGAGCCCCACGCCGATTACATGCTGGAGTCGGGGGTATGGAAGCGCTACGATCCGCGCTACCTTTTTCAGCGCTACTGGGAAAAGCGGCAGAAGCAGCTGGCCAGCGGCCTGATGCCCGTCGCCGAAAACTACCGGCAGCAACTGATCCGGGAGGGCGTGCCGGCGGCGAAAATCGTGACCGTGCCCTGCTCGGTGGATGCGCCGGCTTTCGCTTACGACCCCGTTGCCCGGCAGCAGGTGCGGCAGCAACTCGGCTTCACCGACCCCGCCGCCGTGGTGGGCATCTACGTCGGCAAGTTTGGCGACATCTACTACGACGAGGAAGCCTTTGCCCTGTTCCGCTCGGCGGCCGACTTTTTCGGGCCGCAGTTTCGCCTCATCGTGCTCACCCCGCAGCCCGAAGACGAAGTGCGCCGCAAGCTGGCTGCCGTGGGGCTGGGGCCGGAGCGCGTGTTTGTGACCAAAGCGCCGCACCACCTGGTGCCGCAGTACCTCTCGGCCGCCGATTTTGCCTTCGCCACCATCCGACCGGCACCCTGCCGCCTGTTTTGCTCGGCCATCAAGGTGGGGGAGTACTGGGCCAGCGGCCTGCCGGTGCTCCTCTCGCCCGGCGTGGGCGATGACAGCGCCATCGTGGAGCAGGAGCAGGGCGGCGCCGTGTTCGACCTGAGCCGGCCCGACAGCGTGCCCGCGGCGCTGGAACGCATGCGCACGTTGCTGGCGCAGCCGGAGCACCGCCGCGCCATCCGGGAATTGGCCCTGCGCTACCGCTCGGTGGCCCGCGCCCGCGAAGCCTACGAGGCCTTTTTTCCGGCGTAGCGCCCGGATTCAGCCATCGGTGGCCGATTCCCGTAGTCCGTCCTTAACTTTGACTCCTGTCTGCCGTCGTCGATGAACAAGGCCGGCAACCCGCGGTTCACCTTTTCGTCCATGACATTATCTAAAAAGCAAGGCCTGGCGCTGATCGTATTCGGGGCGTTTGTCCTGCGGGCCCTGTTCACCGTGTACGGCGCGCCGATTTACTACGGCCTGCCGGCGCCGGCCTGCTATTCCTTCGGCGACGCTACCTCCTACATGTGGGCGGCCGAAAACCTGATCGACCACGGCCGCTACACCTTCGACTACCTGGAGCCCGATGCGACCTTCGGCCGCCTGCCGGGCTACCCGATGTTCTACGGCCTGCACTACCTGATTTTCGGGCCGGGCACCGCCATTTACGCCACGGCCTGGTCGCAGGTAATACTGGATAGCCTGGCCGTGCTGCTGGTGTTCGGCATTGTGCGCCGGCTGGCCCCGGCCTCGGCCGCCGCGCCCTGGATTGGCGCGGCGCTGTACGCCTCGTACCCGTTCATCATCTTCTGGGTGCCGATGGTGTATACCGAGCTGCTGGCCACCGACGTGACGCTGCTCATTTTCTACGCCCTGCTGCGCTATTCCCGCAGCACGGCCGCGGCGCTGGTGCTGGGCCTGCTGGTGGCGGTGGGGTTATTCGTTCGCGAATACCTCGGGCTGTTTCTGCCCATTGCCATGCTGTGGGTGGTGTGGGCGCACGGCGGGCTGCGCCGTGCGGCGGCGTGGCGGGCAGCGGTGCTGGTGGGGGTGGGCTTCGGCCTGCTGTACATCGGCTGGCCGGTGCGCAACTACCTGGTGTCGGGGCGCATCATTCCGCTCAAGCCTAAGACGGCCGGCTACGCCAGCCACAAGGCCGACCTGGACGACTTCCGGAGCTGGGTGCACTGCTGGACCAACGACGAAAATCCGTGGATTGAGCAGGTAGCCAAGGGCACCGGCCCGGTGCCGTTTCCGGCCAAGGTCTTTGCCGACGCCCAGGAAGCGGCTCGCGCCCAGGAGCTGGTCACTATGGCCCGCCGCTGCGGCTCGAGCTTCTACATGCAGCGCGAGGCGACGAACAGCACCATCTACGGTCTGGAGCAGGAAAAAGCCGCGGCCGCGACCGGGGCAGATGCCAACGCTCCGCGCCTTTACACCGAGCAGAAGTCGGCGACGCGCAGCATCTACACGGTGTACCGCGACACGGCTTTCATGATGCACGACCCCACGTACCTGTTCTACCGCAACCACAACTGCAACGAGGCCATCAGCGCCGGCTTTCAGGAGCTGAAAGCCAGCTATGCCCGGCGCAATCCGGCCGATTACTGGCTGGGCGTGCCGGGGAAAAACCTGTTCAAGGCCTTCTTCAAATCGAACACGGCCGGCCAGATTGTGGGGGCCAAGGCCCTGGCCATTCGCGTGCTGTTCGCGTACCGCTCCCTGCTGGTGGTGCTCGGCGTGGTGGGGCTGGTGGTGTTCTGGCGCAACCGCGGCCTCTGGCCGGTGGCTATTTACGCCGGGGCCATGTTCCTCTTCATTTGCTTCGTGATGCGCAACCTGGAGATGCGCTACCTGCTGCAGGCCGACGTGCTGCTGCTGATTCCGGCTACGCTGGTGCTGGCCCGCCTGGCCGATCCACTGCTCGTGCGGCTGGGCGTGCGCCCGCGCCGCGCCGAACCCGCGCCGGCGGTCTAACGCGGCCCGCCGCGCTGCTCTCCTAATCTTCACCTTTTTTGCCTGTTGATTTGTCTTCCGCGCTGCCCTTTATATCCGTCGTGAGCCCCGTGTACCGGGCCGAAAGCATGGTCGATGAGCTGGTGCGCCGCATCAAGGCCAGCCTCGAGCCCATCACCAGCAACTACGAGATTATTCTCGTCGACGACCGGGGCCCCGATAACTCCTGGGGCCGCATCGCGGCGCAGGCGGCGCTGGACCCGCGGGTGCGCGGCGTGCGCCTGAGCCGCAACTTCGGCCAGCACCGCGCCATCACCGCCGGCCTCGACCACAGCCGCGGCGAGTGGGTGGTGGTGATGGACTGCGACCTGCAGGACCAACCGGAAGAAATCCCGGGCCTGCTGGCGTACGCGCAGCAGACGCCGGCCGAAATCGTGTTTGCCCGCCGCGCCGAGCGCCAGGATACCTTCTTCAAGCGTTTTTTCTCGCGGGCCTTCTACGGCGTGCTCTCCTACCTGACCGACACCAAGCAGGACCCGGCTATTGCCAACTTCGGCATCTACCACCGCAAGGCCATCGACGCGGTGATTTCCCTGCGCGAGAGCATCCGCTACTTCCCCACCATGGTGCGCTGGGTGGGCTTTCGCACCGGCGCCGTAAACGTGGTGCACGCCGAGCGGGCCGAGGGCACGAGTAGCTACAACTTTCGCCGCCTCGTCAACCTGGCCCTCGACATCATCCTGGCCTACTCCGACAAGCCCCTGCGCCTGACCGTGAAGCTGGGACTGCTCGTGTCGGCCGCCTCATTTCTGATGGTGCTGGTCACCTTCGTGCGCTTCCTGACGGGCAACATTCTCGTGCTTGGCTACACCAGCCTGATCATCTCCATCTGGTTTTTCTCCGGCCTGTTGCTCTCCGTGCTCGGCATGGTGGGGCTTTACATCGGCAAAACCTTCGAGCAAGTGAAAAGCCGCCCGATTTATTTGGTCGACCAGGACACGGCCGCCCCGACTACGCTATGAGCACTGCCGCCCCCAACACCGTGCTGCCCCTGCCCTGGGACACCGACTACATGGGCTACGGCGTGGGCCGCCTGACGGCCGCGCAGCTGACGGCCGCCGCGCTGCAGGAGCAAGTGGCAGCGGCCCGGCAGGCCGGCCTGCGCCTGCTCTACTTCGTGGCCGACCCCGACGACGCGCTCAGCAACGCCAGCGCCCGCGAAGCCGGCGCCTGGCTGGCCGACCGAAAAGTGACCTTCGGCATGCCCGTAGCCGGCGAAGAAAGCCAGCAGCCGGTGCCCGCCGCCATCCACGATACCACTACCTGGACGCCTCAACTCGAGAGTCTGGCCCTGCAAAGCGGCGAGTATTCCCGCTTCCGCCTCGACCCGAACTTCGCCCCGGAGGTGTTCACCGGCCTCTACGGCCTGTGGCTGCGCAATTCCCTCTCGCACCAGATAGCCCGCGAAGTGCTGGTCTTCGACGGGGTGGGGGAGGGCAGCCCGGAGGTGGCGGCGCTGGGCCTGCTCACGCTGGGCGTGAAGAACGGCCGCGCCGACATCGGCCTGCTGGCCGTCGACACGTCGGCCCGCGGGCAGCGCATCGGGCAGCAGCTGGTGGCCGCCGCCCGGCAGCGCACCGCCGCCTGGGGCCTCGCGGAGCTGCAGGTGGTCACGCAGCTCGACAACGAGCCGGCCTGCGGCTTCTACCAGCGCTGCGGCTTCGCGGCGTGGCAGGTGGAGCACATCTACCACCTCTGGCTCTGATAACCGGCACGTTGGCCGGTGGCTGGAAGGTGCTTACCTTTGCGGCCGCGTTACGTTTCCCCGTTTGGTCTTTTCGATGAGTAACCCTTCCACCATCCCTTTCAATAAGCCCTACCTCTCCGGCGGGGAAACCAGCTACATCGAAGAGGCCGTGCGCTCGGGCAAGATTTCCGGCGACGGCCTGTTTACCAAGCGCTGCCACGCCTTCTTCGAGCAGAAATTCGGCTTCCACAAGGTATTGCTGACCACCAGCTGCACCGACGCGCTGGAAATGGCCGCCATCCTGCTCGACCTGCAGCCCGGCGACGAGGTCATCGTGCCGTCCTACACGTTCGTGTCGACGCCCAACGCCTTCGTGCTGCGCGGCGCCAAAATCGTGTTTGCCGACAGCACCGCGCTGAATCCCAACATCGACGCGGCCTCCCTGGAAAGCCTGGTGACGCCCCGCACCCGCGCCATCGTGCCGGTGCACTACGCCGGCATTGCCTGCGACATGGACGCCATCCGCGCCGTGGCCGACAAGCACAACCTCTTCGTGGTGGAAGACGCGGCCCAGGCCATCGATTCTTACTACAAAGGCAAGCCCCTGGGCAGCCTGGGCGAGCTGGCGGCCTTCTCCTTCCACGAAACCAAGAACATCATCTCGGGCGAGGGCGGCATGCTGGCCATCAACGACCCGCGCTTCGCGCAGCGCGCCGAAATCATCCGCGAAAAGGGCACCAACCGCTCCTCGTTCTTCCGCGGCGAGGTGGACAAGTACGGCTGGGTCGACATGGGTTCTTCCTTCCTGCCCTCCGACATCATTGCAGCCTTCCTTTGGGCCCAGATCGAGCACATGGACGCCATTCAGGCCCGCCGCAAGGACGTGTGGCAGCGCTACGAGCAGGCGCTGAGCCCGCTCAAGCAGCAGGGCGTGGGCCTGCCGGTCATCCCGGACTACGCTACCAACAACGCGCACATGTTCTACCTCGTGTGCCAGAGCCTGGAGGAGCGCACCGGCCTGATCGACCACCTGCGCCAGCAGCAGATCCTGCCCGTGTTCCACTACCTCTCGCTGCACAAGAGCCCGTTCTACGCCGATAAGCACGACGGCCGCGAGCTGCCCTGGGCCGACCACTACACCGACTGCTTGGTGCGCCTGCCGCTCTACTACGAGCTCAGCCACGAGCAGCAGGAGCGCGTGACGGAGGCCATTCTCAACTTCTACCAATCCCGATAAGCAAGTTGCGGCGCCGGCATCCCCGGCGCCGCAACTGCCTTTAGCATAGTGCGCATCCTCTTCGTTGTTCCGTATCCGCCCGGCCGGGCCCCTTCGCAGCGCTTCCGCTTCGAGCAGTACCTCAGCCTGCTCACGGAGCACGGCCACTCGTACCGCATGGCGCCCTTCATCAGCGAGGGCACCTGGGCCATCCTCTACAAGCCGGGCCACGCCCTGCGCAAGGTGAGCGGCATCCTGAGCGGCTACGCCCGCCGCCTGGGGTTACTTTTTACGGCCCCGGGCTACGACTACGTGTTCATTCACCGCGAAGCCGCCCCGCTCGGGCCGCCCGTGCTGGAGTGGGTGCTGACCAAGGTGCTCGGCAAGCGCGTCATCTACGACTTCGACGACGCCATTTGGATTCCGAACACCTCGGAGGCCAACCGCGTGGCCGCCGGCCTGAAGTACCACCACAAGGTGGACAGCATCTGCCGCTGGGCCTACCGCAACAGCTGCGGCAACGCCTACCTGGCCTCCTACGCCCGGCAGTTCAACCCCAGCACGGTGGTCAACCCTACGACCATCGATACCGAGCACCACCACAACCGCGTGCGCGACCAGCACGCGCCCGGGCGCCTCGTCATCGGCTGGACGGGCACGCACTCCACCATGAAGTACCTCGACCCGGTGGTGCCCGTGCTGGCGCGGCTGGAAGCAGAAGGGCTGGACTTCGAGTTTCGCGTCATTTCGAATCAAGCGCCCGAGCTGCCCCAGGAGTTGAAGTCGCTGCGCTTCGTGCCCTGGCGCAAGGACACGGAAATCGACGACCTGCTGGGCTTTCACTTCGGGCTGATGCCGCTGGAAGACGACCCCTGGGCCAAGGGCAAGTGCGCCTTCAAGGCCCTGCAATACATGGCCCTGGGCATGCCCGCAGTGGTGTCGCCGGTGGGCATGAACGCGGAGGTGGTGCAGGACGGCCACAACGGCTACGTGTGCAACACGCCCGAGGAATGGTACCAGGCCCTGCGCCAGCTGCTCACCGACGCGGAGCTGCGCATCCGCCTGGGCCAGGCCGCCCGCCAGACCATTGAAGAGCGGTACTCCGTCAAGGCCAACACGCCGAACTTCCTGAACCTGTTCAGCTAGCCCGTTGCCTCACAAAGCAAAAAGGCCCGCCCGGAATGTTCCGGGCGGGCCTTTTTTGAAGGAGGATTAACGCAGTGGCGCCGTGGCTCAGGCGGCCAGGCGGCGGGCCGTGGCCGGCGCCGCCACGCGGCGCCGGCCCGGCTGCGTGGCCCGGCTGATGTCCTCGGTGATGAGCAGGCCGCACACGTAGAAGGGCAGCAGCGGAATCTTGTAGCGCACCAGCGTGCCGAAGTTACTGCTGGAAATGCCCACCGAAGCGGCGAAAATCAGCGAAAACACGAAGCACAAGGTCAGGATGGGCGTGGTGCTGATGATGCCCAGGGCGCGCAGCGTCCCCGCCCGGTACAGCGTGCGCAGCGTGAAGCCCAGGTACACCAGGGCTTCCAGCGCCGAGAGCAGCATCACCGGGTTGCGCGCTTCCCAGAGAAAAGGGCGAAACAGCGTCACAAAGATGGCCTGCGGACTGAGCTTGAGCATGCCGGTAAGCGTGCCGTCGAGCTTGCCGATGTTGTAGGCCGAGCCTTCCTGCGTTACGCTGGTGATGTAGAGGTATTCGGCGGTGATTTTGCTTCGCTCGCCGATTTTGTCTACGTCGAAACGGTCGTCGCCCTCCGTCAGGTTAGTGGCGGCGAAGAATGCCAGGCCCGCGCCAACCCCGATCAGCAGGGGCTTGGCCACCATGCGCAGGCTGGCGTTTTTGATGCGCGAGCTGTTCTCGTTGAACACCCACAGCAGCGCCGGCGGCAGAAAGGCCAGCAGGATGTACACTTTGGTTTCGACGATGGGCACGGCCGCCAGCACGCCGATGATCAGCGACCGGAGCACGTTCTTTTTCTCGATGGCGCCGCGGTAGAAGGCGTAGAACACCCAGCCCAGCGCCCCGATGCACAGCGAGTCCTTCATCACGCCCGAGCCCCAGAAAAACACCGACGGGATAAACAGCACCGCGTAAGCCAGTTCCTTATAGATGGCCGGCCGTACTTTGATGAAGGTCATGTACATGGCCCACATGCCGCTGAAGCTCAGGGCCGCAAACATCAGCGCCATCACGCTGTAGGTGCTGAAGCAGAGCATGGCCAGCACCAGGCAGAAGCGCACTACGAAGTCTTCGGTGGGCGCGTGCGTAAACCAGGTGAAGCGGTCGGCGTACTTCATGGTGGCCGGACTCGTGTCGCCCACGCCGGTGGTCATCAGCTGCCAGCCTTCCGAGAAGCTGTTGCCGAAAATCTGGTACACGCGGTCGGCCTCGGCCCAGTAGCCGCTGGTGTCGCCGCCGTGGTAGTAAAACTCGTAGATCAGGCCCAGGGCCAGGGCGCCGACAAACTTGACCGTCAGGCCCGGCAGGAAGTACTTGCGGGTGTAGACGTTCGTGACGCTCGGCCGGATCAGGATGGCCAGGCCGTAGAACAGGCCCAGGTACAGCGGCGTCAGAAAGACATCCTTGATGGATAGAAATATGGTCAGCAGCATCGGGCAGGTCGGCTAGGGGAGGCGTTGAAGGCGAGGCAACTGCGGGGTCAACGCCGCGGGCAAGGGTCCGCCGTGCCCCAACGGCACAGACGACAGGAAGCGTTCCATCGCCAAACGGATCAGCTAAAATATGCCATTTAGGTCGGATATTGGCCCGAACCCCTTTTCTGCCTCATGCAACTGCTCCGCTCCTTGTGCGAAATTGCGGCCCCTTCGGGCCACGAAGCGCCCCTCACCGAATTCCTACTGCACTACATTCACCAGCACGCTCCCGGCTGGCGCGTGCAGCCGCAGGTGCTGGCCGGCGACGATCTGCAGGACTGCATCCTACTCGTGTTTGGCGAGCCGCGCACTGCCGTTTTCGCCCACATCGACTCCATCGGCTTCACCGTGCGCTACGGCCGGCAGCTGGTGCGCATCGGCGGCCCCGACGTGGAAGCGGGCTACCAGCTGGTGGGCCGCGACAGCCAGGGCCCGATCGAGTGCACCCTGACGGTGGATGCGGAAACCGGCGCCCTGGGCTACGACTACCACCGCGACATCGAACGCGGCACGGAGCTCACCTTTAAGTGTGACTTCCGCGAAACCGACGAGGCCGTGCAGAGCTGCTACCTCGACAACCGCCTCGGCGTGTGGACGGCCCTGCGCCTGTGCGAGACGCTGGAGCACGGCGTGGTGGCGTTCAGTTGCTGGGAGGAGCACGGCGGGGGCTCGGTGAAGTACCTGGCCAAGCGCATCTACGAGCAGTACGGCGTGCGTCAGGCCCTGGTGTGCGACATCACCTGGGTCACCGAAGGTGTACACGCGGGGCAGGGTTGCGTCATTTCCCTGCGCGATTCACTGATCCCGCGCCGCTCCTACGTGGAGCGCATCCGGCGCATTGCCGCGGCGTCGGGCATTCCGTACCAGCTGGAGGTGGAGGGCAGCGGCGGCTCCGATGGCAAAGAATTGCAGCACGGCGCGCAGCCCTGGGACTGGTGCTTCGTGGGCGCGCCCGAAGACCACGTGCACACGCCCAATGAACAGGTGCATAAGGCCGATATCGATAGCATGCTACGCCTGTACCAGCGGCTGATGCAGGAATTGTAAGGTGTCGGGAGAAGGGAATTTGATGGGGGAGAGCCGAAAAGCTTGGGCTTGTAGCTAAAAGCTCTATTTTTCAAGCGACAAGCTGCCTTTGCTCTCCCCAAATCATTCCTCAACCTCCTAACACCGCTTTATGATCATTCTCTACCTCGCTCCCGCCCTGGGGGTGCTGGCCCTGCTGTACACGGCGCTGCGCGCCGGCTGGGTGGCCCGACAAGACGCTGGCGACGAACGCATGCGCACCATTGCCGGCCACATCGCCGACGGGGCCATTGCCTTTCTAAAAGCGGAATACCGCGTGCTGGCCCTGTTTGCGCTGATTGCCTGCGCTTTCCTGGGCTTTCTGAGCTTCGGCAACGAGCGGTCCAGCCCGGTTATCATCATTGCCTTCATCATCGGGGCTGTGTTTTCGGCCGTGGCCGGCTTCATCGGGATGAAGATTGCCACCAAGGCCAACGTGCGCACCGCGCAAGCCGCCCGGACCAGCCTTTCCACGGCGCTGAACGTATCGTTTGCCGGTGGTTCGGTGATGGGCATGGGCGTGGCCGGGCTGGCCGTGCTCGGCCTGGGCAGCCTGTTCATCGTGTTTTACCAGATGTTCGTGGGCGGAGCTTCGGCCAACGGCCCCGAAATGGAGCGCGCCCTGGAGGTGCTGACGGGCTTTTCGCTCGGCGCCGAAAGCATTGCCTTGTTTGCCCGCGTGGGCGGCGGCATCTACACCAAAGCGGCCGACGTAGGCGCCGACCTCGTGGGCAAAGTGGAAGCCGGCATCCCCGAGGACGACCCGCGTAACCCCGCCACCATCGCCGACAACGTGGGCGACAACGTCGGCGACGTGGCCGGCATGGGGGCCGACCTGTTTGGCTCCTACGTGGCCACCATCCTGGCCACCATGGTGCTCGGCCGCGAAGTCATTGCCGCCGGCGACAATTACAACGGCATGTCGCCCATCATCCTGCCCATGGTCATTGCGGGCCTCGGCATCGTGTTTTCGCTGATTGGCATCCTATTCGTGCGCGTCAAGGAAGGCGGCGACGTGCAGGCAGCCCTGAACCTGGGCAACTGGATTTCGGTGGCTCTGACGGCCATCGGCTCGTGGTTTATCATCCATTACGTGCTGCCCTCGGGCACGCTGAGCATGGCCCGCCTGGGCTCGGCGCCCTTCACGGCCACCGACGTGTTCTGGGCCGTGGCCGTGGGCCTGGTCGTAGGTGCCTTGATGAGCATCATTACTGAATACTACACGGCCATGGGCAAGCGCCCGGTGCTCAGCATCGTGCGCCAGAGCAGCACCGGCCACGCCACCACCGTTATCGGCGGTCTGGCCGTGGGCATGGAGTCCACCGTCATGCCGATCATCGTGCTGGCGGCCGGCATCGTGCTCAGCTACGAGTTTGCGGGCCTCTACGGCGTGGCCATTGCCGCCGCCGGCATGATGGCTACCACCGCCATGCAGCTAGCCATCGACGCCTTCGGGCCCATTGCCGACAACGCCGGCGGCATCGCCGAAATGAGCGAGCTGCCCAAGGAAGTGCGCGAGCGGACCGACATCCTCGACGCGGTGGGCAACACCACCGCCGCTACTGGCAAGGGCTTCGCCATTGCCTCGGCGGCGCTGACGTCGCTGGCCCTGTTTGCCGCCTTCATGGGCACGGCCGGCATCAACGCCATCGACATCAGCAACGCCCGCGTGCTGGCGGGCCTCTTCATCGGGGCCATGATTCCGTTTATCTTCTCAGCGCTAGCTATTTCGGCCGTCGGGCGCGCGGCCATGGCCATGGTGCAGGAAGTACGCCGGCAGTTCCGCGAGATTCCCGGCATCATGGAGGGCACCGGCCAGCCCGAGTACGAGAAGTGCGTGGCCATTTCCACGCAGGCCGCCATCCGCGAGATGCTGCTGCCCGGTGCCATTGCCCTGATTTCGCCCGTTATCATCGGCTACGCCTTTGGCCCTGAAGTGCTGGGCGGCACGCTGGCCGGCGTGACGGTATCGGGCGTGCTGATGGCCATGTTCCAGAGCAACGCCGGTGGCGCTTGGGACAACGCCAAGAAGTCCTTCGAAAAGGGCGTGATGGTGAACGGCAAGATGGAGTACAAGGGCTCCGACGCCCACAAAGCCTCCGTGACCGGCGACACCGTGGGCGACCCGTTCAAGGACACCTCCGGCCCGTCGATGAACATCCTGATCAAGCTGATGAGCATCGTGTCGTTGGTCATTGCCCCGCACATCGCCCGCGAAGGTTCCGTCATCGATCGCGGCGTGGCGCCCCGGCCTCAGCGCCCGACCACCGAGCAGGTGGTACCGGTGGTGCAGCCCCAGGTGCGCTATACCGAGCTGGGCCAGCAGGCCGCCCGCATTGTGCTGACTACCTTACTGAAACAGGTGGATTAGCAGGATAGAAGCCCGATTCGGTGCCGTGTGGCTACTACATTTAAGCTACAAGGAATTTGACTTTAAGGTGTTGTCCCTCAGCGCGAATTAAGCCTAAGTACACTGCCGAACCGCCGCTGTAGCACTGAGCAGCCCCGCCGTCCGCCGGAGGGGCTGCTCTTTTTTGTCGTACCTTCGCCGCACTTTCGCACCTGGCCCTATTCCCCGGCATGCCCCAGGCTACCATCTCGCTGCACAACAAAGAGTTTACTCCTTACCTGACCGAAGCCCAGCTGGCCGCCGCCGTGCGCGCCGTGGCGGCCGAACTCAACCGCGACTACGCCGGCAAAACCCCGCTGTTCATCGCCGTGCTCAACGGTTCGTTTATGTTCGCGGCCGACCTGCTCAAGGAAGTCACCGTGGACTGCGAAATCAGCTTTATCCGGGTGGCCTCGTACCAGGGCACCAGCAGCAGCGGCGAGGTCAAGGAAATCCTTGGCCTGCAGGAGCCCGTAGAAGGGCGCCACGTGGTCATCCTGGAAGACATCGTGGACACGGGCCACACCATGAAAATGCTCCTGGAGCAACTCGGCGCCCAGCGCCCGGCTTCGTTGGAGGTGGCCACGTTTCTGATCAAGCCCGAATGCCTGCAGCACCCGTTGCCGATCAAGTACCAGGGCTTGGCCATTCCCAATGACTTCGTGGTGGGCTACGGCCTCGACTACGACGGCCTGGGCCGCAATTACCGCGACCTGTACCGCGCGCTGTAGCACCCGCTGCTGCGGTTGGCCAATCTTTCTTATCTTACTTTCGTACCCCCGCTTCTCTCACCTCCCCGCTTCCTCGCCTCATGCTTAATATCGTGTTGTTCGGCCCGCCCGGCGCCGGCAAAGGAACCCAAAGCCAAAAGCTGATCCAGCGCTACGGACTGGTGCACCTGTCGACGGGCGACCTGCTCCGCTCGCAGATTGCCCAGGGCACCGAGCTGGGCCTGACCGCCAAGAAACTCATGGACGCCGGTGAGCTGGTGCCCGACGAAGTGGTTATCGGCATGATCGAGACGCAGCTGGCGGGCAACCGGAACGCCGGTGGCTTTATCTTCGACGGCTTTCCGCGCACCATTCCGCAGGCCGAAGCCCTCGACGCGCTCATGCAGCGCTACGACACGGGCATTTCCTGCATGATTGCCCTGGAAGTAACCGAAGACGAGCTGGTGAAGCGCCTGCTGGAGCGCGGCAAAACCTCCGGCCGCCCGGACGACCAGAACGAAGAGCTCATTCGTCGCCGGGTGGTGGAGTACAACACCAAGACTGCGCAGGTGGCCTCGTACTACGCCCGGCAGGAAAAATTTCACTCGGTGCACGGCATCGGCGCCATCGATGACATCTTCGGGCAGCTCTGCGGCCTCATCGACCGCCACCAGCCGGCTACCGTCACCGACGGTGAGCAGGCCGCTGACGAGGTAAAAGCGTAACTTTGCGGAAGCCGTTGCCCTTAGCAGTGGCTATCTGACATCTTCTGTCATCCTGAGCGCAGCGAAGGACCTTATCACGCCGGAACGACGTTCTTCTACCTCGTTCTGTCCTGAGAAGGTCCTTCGCTGCGCTCAGGATGACAGTTTTTCGGGATGAGCCGGGCTGCACAGCCCGGGCGTCCTTCCTCCTTCGTTATTCTCCCTTCGCCAGTGGCTTCCAATAACTTCATCGATTACGTCAAGATCTGCTGCCGCTCGGGCCGCGGCGGGGCGGGTTCCCACCACATGTTCCGCGCCAAAGGTCGCCCGATGGGTGGCCCCGATGGCGGCGACGGCGGCCGTGGGGGCCACATCATCCTGCGCGGCAACAAGCAGCTCTGGACGCTGCTCCACCTGCAGTACCAAAAGCACGTCATTGCCGGCCACGGCGAAAACGGCGGCGAAAACCTGCGCACCGGCGCCCAGGGTCAGGACATCATCCTGGACGTGCCGCTGGGCACCATTGCCCGCGACGCGGAGACCGGCGAAATCCGGGCGGAAATCACCGAGGAAGGGCAGAAAGTCATCCTGACGCCCGGCGGCCGCGGCGGCCTTGGCAACGACCACTTCAAGTCCAGCACCAACCAGGCCCCGACCTACGCCCAGCCGGGCGAGCCGGGCCAGGAAGTGTGGAACGTGCTGGAGCTGAAACTGCTGGCCGATGTGGGCCTAGTGGGCTTCCCCAACGCGGGCAAGAGCACGCTGCTGTCGGTGGTGTCGGCGGCCACGCCCAAGATTGCCGACTACGCCTTTACCACCCTGGTGCCCAACCTGGGCGTGGTGGGCTACCGCGACTACCAGTCGTTTGTGATGGCCGACATTCCGGGCATCATCGAGGGCGCGGCCGAAGGCAAGGGTCTGGGCCTGCGCTTCCTGCGCCACATCGAGCGCAACGCCACGCTGCTGTTTATGATTGCCGCCGACTCGCCCGACATTGCCGCCGAGTACCAGGTGCTCCTGAGCGAACTGGAGCAGTTCAACCCCGACCTGCTGGACAAGCGCCGCGTGCTGGCCATCACCAAGGCCGACATGCTGGACGAGGAGCTGGAAGCCGAAATCGAGGCCACGCTGCCGCCAAACGTGCCCCATGTGTTCATCTCCAGCATCACGCAGAAGAACATTCAGCCGCTGAAGGACCTGCTCTGGCAGCAGATTCAGGAAGCCCGGCGCGAAGATCCGCGTCCCCTGCGCCACAGCATCTGGACGCAGAAACGCGCCGGCGACGACGCTCAGGACGAGTTCGACGGCGACGAGGAGCTGTCGGAAGACCAGTTCGACTAAACCGCCGAACCGCCGCTAGCTTAGGTGGCTGAGGATCAAGGCCAGGAGCAGGCAACCGTAGGCGGCTACCGCAGCCAGCGCGGTGCGCCGCTTCAGGGCCAGCCCAAACGCCCCGGCGCCCAGCGTCAACAGCAGGGCCTCGCGCAGCGCCGTGCGGGCGTACTGCTCAGCCGTGGCGTAGTGGGGGCCACCCTCGCCCACCATGGCCTCGGAGCCGAACATGTAGCTGCGGATGGTGGCTGGGTTGGCCACGACGCCGATGACCAGCCACTCGTACCAACAGACGGCGGCCAGCAGCAGGGTTAGCACCAACCCCGGCAGAAGGAGGCGTTTGGCTACGGGCTGATGAGCTACGGCGGGCATGGGGCGTGGGTAATAGGGCCGGGCCGCAAGGTAGCGCCCGTTGGCTGCGCGGCCTTGCCTTCCGCCAGCAAGTCTGACAGGACGGGTAGCCTGGGCACACCGCGTTACTTTGTCTGAACTAAACCGCCCGGCCTGGTGGTTTCCGTGCCACTATGTCACCTATCCGGGCTTTGGCAAACTCCTTGAGTTGGCGCTTGCGCCTAAACTGAACTTCCATACCCTGAAATACTTACCGTAAGGAATGGCTGACGCAACTTTCCCGAACCCCGACGAGCCGCAGGAGCAAAACACCGCGGCTGGCAACACCGCCGAGCACGTAGCCGGCGAAATGTTTGACGAGCAAGGCAATGGCCCTTCCACCGACGGTGGCGCGCCCACGGCCGACGCCTCCCGTACCGACCAGGAAGTGGCTGATTTGAAAGACAAGTACCTGCGCCTCGCGGCGGAGTTTGAGAACTACAAGCGCCGCACCACCAAGGAGCGGGCCGAGCTGTTCAAAACCGCCAACCAGGAGCTGATGACCGCGCTGCTGCCCGTGCTCGACGACTTCGACCGCGCCCGCCAGCACACGCAAACGACCGAGGACGCCAACGTGGTGCGCGAGAGCATCGACATCATTCACGGCAAGCTGAGCAAGGCGCTGCAGCAGAAAGGGCTGCAGCCCATGGAAACCAAGGGCGGCGCCTTCGACCCGGAGCTGCACGAGGCCATTACCCAGATTCCGGCCCCCTCGGAAGAGCTGAAAGGCAAGGTGGTGGATGAAGTCGAGCGGGGCTATTACCTCGGCGACAAGGTTATCCGCCACGCCAAGGTGGTGCTGGGCCAGTAGGGCAGAACGAACACAACAGAACGTCATGCTGAGCTTAGCGAAGCATCTCTACCGCTTCGCCTGATAGAAATTACTATCAGTAGAGATGCTTCGTAGGGCTCAGCATGACGGCCAAGTACAGTACCGACCATGTCGACCAAGCGAGATTATTACGAAATTCTGGGCGTAGCTAAGAATGCGTCGGGGGATGAAATCAAGAAGGCGTACCGCAAGGTGGCCATCAAGTTTCACCCCGATAAGAACCCCGACGACCCCACGGCCGAGGACAAGTTCAAGGAAGCCGCCGAGGCCTACGAAGTACTGTCCGATGAGCAGAAGCGCGCCCGCTACGACCGGTTTGGTCACCAGGGCGTGGGCGGCGCGGCCAGCAACGGCCACGGCCCGAGCATGGAGGACATCTTCTCGCAGTTCGGCGACATCTTCGGCGGTGGCGGTGGTGGCTTCGAGAGCTTCTTCGGCGGCGGTGCCCGCAGCCAGGGCCGGCGCGTGCGCAAAGGCTCCAACCTGCGCATCAAGCTCAAGCTCGACCTGGAGGAAGTGGCCAACGGCGTCGAGAAGAAAATCAAGGTGAAGCGGTACACGGCCTGCAACACCTGCTCGGGCACCGGCGCCAAAAACGGCACCGAGGTGCGCGACTGCGCCACTTGCCACGGCCAGGGCCAGGTAAAGCGCGTGGTGCAAACCATGCTCGGCCAGATGGTCAGCGCCTCCACCTGCCCCACCTGCCACGGCGAGGGCAAAGTGGTGACCAGCAAGTGCGACGTGTGCCACGGCGAAGGCCGGCAGCTGGCCGAGGAAATCATCCCGATCAACATCCCGGCCGGCGTGGCCGAGGGCATGCAGCTGTCGATGAGCGGGAAGGGCAACTACCCCGAGCGCGGCGGCGTGCCCGGCGACCTGCTCATCCAGATCGAGGAGGAGCCGCACGAGCTGCTCAAGCGCGACGGCAACAACGTGGTGCTCGACCAGTACATTTCCATCATCGACGCGGCGCTCGGCGCTTCGCTGGAAGTGCCCACCATCGAGGGCAAGGTGAAGGTGAAAATCGACCCGGGTACCCAGGCCGGCAAGATACTGCGCCTACGCGGCAAGGGCATCCCCGATCTGAACGGCTATGGCAAGGGCGACCAGCTCATTCACATCAACGTGTGGACGCCCAAGGTGGTGACCAACGAGGAGCGCGCCGCGCTGGAGAAGCTGCGCAGCTCGCCCAACTTCACGCCCAGCCCCGGCAAAAACGAGAAGGGCTTCTTCGAGAAAGTGAAGGAGTACTTCCAGTAAGTCAGCAGAACCACCTTTAAAAGCCCGCTCCGGCATTCGGAGCGGGCTTTTTTGTGTGCCAGCCGCTGGGAAGATTAATTTTTTCGGGCGAGGCTGTAATGCCCGCGTGGGTTCGGCGATTAATTGCCCGAACCTTGCCCCGCATGAGCCCCGCTACTCCGCCGCTGTCCACCGACTTTGCTGCCCTCATCGGCAAATACCAGCCGCTGCTGTGGCGCGTGTGCCGGCTGTATTGCCCGGCCAGCAGCACCGACCGGCAGGACCTGTACCAGGACGTGGTGCTCCAGCTCTGGCGGGCCTGGCCCCAGTACCGGCCGGGCGCGGCCAAAGTCAGTACCTGGCTGTACCGGGTGGCGCTGAACGTGGCCATCAGCGACCTGCGGCGCCGCCGCCACCCGGCCTCCGGGCCCCTCGACCCCGACGCGCCCTACGTCGCGCCGCCCCCTGACGGGCCGGATGCCGACGACCTGGCCCTGCTCTACCAGGCCATCGAGCGGCTGACGGACGTGGAAAAGGCCTTCGTGCTGCTCTACCTCGAAGACCGCAGCTACGAGGAAATGGCCGATATCCTCGGCATCACCCAAAACCACGTGCGCGTGAAAATGCACCGCGTGCAAGACAAGCTTCGCCAACTACTCACCCAACCGGCCTGATGGAACTCGACGACCTGCGCCGCCAGTGGCAGCAACAGCCCGCTGACCAGACGGCCCCTCCGCTCACCGACCAAAAACTACAAGCCATGCTCGCCAACCCCGCCGACAACCCCATCAGCCAGATGACCGCCCATGCCAAGCGCGACCTGCGCATGTTAGGAGTGGTGATGATCATCAACATTCCGAATCTTATCAACCTCTTTTCCAACTCCGCAAAGCCCGGTTTCGGGGAGGACGGCAGCCGCTTCCTGCTGCTGGCCTTGTTTGCCGCGATGCTGGTGTTTACGGTCTGGAACACGTACGCCCGGGTGCGGCTGCTGCGGCAGATGCAGCAGGATGCGCCCGCCGCCGGCCTGGCCGCGCAGCTGCACCGGCAGACCCAGCAGTTGGTTCAGTTGCTGCAGCTGCACCAGCGCGTGGGCTACGCTTTCGCCGTGGCACTCGTGCTGGGGGTGGGCTTCGTGCTGCGCCACCGCCTGGTGCTCCACCCGTTCAGCGAGGCCATTGATTGGTCGCGGACGGCCCTGGCAGTGCTCGGCGTACTGGGCTTGGGGGCCATTGTGATGGCGGAAGCAGCCAGGCAGCAGCGGCGCTACGGCCGGCACCTGCAGAAGCTGGAAGGCGTGCTGCACGAGTTGCAGCGCTAGCCCGTTCGGGTCAGGTTTCAGCCGGTTCAGGCCCGTGAAACGACCGTTGGTCTAAGAATAGCGCCGCGCCTATACCGCCGTGCCCGCGCACTCGCTACCTTGGCAGTAGCAACCAATCCTTCAACAGCCGTGAAACCAATCTTACAGGCCATCGACGTACGCAAGCAGTACGCCAACCACACCGCCCTCGACGGGGTGAGTCTGGAGGTGCCCGAGGGTTCCATCTTCGGGTTGCTGGGCCCCAACGGCGCCGGCAAAACCTCCCTCATCCGCATCATCACCCAGATTACGGGCGCCGACTCCGGCCAGATTCTGTTCCGCGGCGAAAAGCTGAATCCCTCGCACATCGGCCAGATCGGGTACCTGCCCGAGGAGCGCGGCCTCTACAAGAAGATGAAGGTGGGCGAGCAGCTGCTGTACCTGGCGCAGCTCAAGGGCATCCGAAAGGAGGAAGCCCGCCAGAAAATCAAGGGCTGGCTGGAGCGCTTCGACATCAAAAGCTGGGCCGACAAGAACATCGAGGACCTTTCGAAGGGCATGCAGCAGAAGGTGCAGTTCATTGCTACGGTGGTGCACGATCCGACGCTGGTCATCCTCGACGAGCCGTTCTCGGGCTTCGACCCGATCAACGCCAACCTGCTGAAGGACGAAATCCTGGCCATGCGCGACCGGGGCGCCAGCATCATCTTCTCCACGCACCGCATGGAGTCGGTGGAGGAAATGTGCGACCATATTGCCCTGATCAACCGCTCCAGGAAGGTGCTCGACGGGCCGGTACGCCAGGTGCGCGACGCCTACCGCACCCAGACCTACGAGGTGGAGGGCCGCGGCCGGCTGATGGTGATGCACCCCGATTTCGAGGTCATCGAGCACAAGGAACGCGAAAACGGGCATTTCTACGACCGCATCCGCATCGTGCACGGCACGCCCAACGACTTGCTGCGCTACCTGATCGGGCCCGGCAACGTGGAGATTCACGCCTTCCGCGAGAAGGTGCCGAGCATCAACGAAATCTTTATCCGGCGGGTGCAGGAAACCCACCCCGACTACGTGCCCGAAACCGATTCGGTGCTGGCGTAGCCCGCGGCCCGACAACCGATAACTGACTCCCGTCAACCCAACCCATGTCCAAAATCTGGCTTATCGTGCAGCGCGAATACCTCACCCGCGTGCGCAAAAAGAGCTTTATCATCATGTCCCTGATCGGGCCGCTGCTCACCGTGGCCCTGTTCGCGGTGCCGGTGCTCATCGCCAAAATGTCGGACAGCGGCAAGGTGGTGGCCGTGGCCGACGCCGGCGGCCTCTTCACCGAGAAGCTGCCCGAGCCCCAGGACGACATCAGCTTCACCCGCGTGTCGCCGGACCTGGTCACGGCCAAGGCCGAGTTCAACAAGGCCAAGTACGACGCGCTGCTGTACGTGCCCAAGATGGACCTCAGCAACCCCGATGGCTTCCAAGTGTTTTCACGCAAGGGCCTGGGCATGTCGTTGGAAAACGATATCCGGCGTGCGGCCAACAAGGCCATTGAAAACCGCCGCCTGCAGCAGGCCGGCATCGACCGCGCGGTGCTCGACAACCTTAAGGCCGACGTGGACTTGAAGACCGTCAGCCTCAGCGACGAGGGCGAGCGAAGCTCCAGCACGGGCATCAGCACGGCCGTGGCCTACTTTTTCGGCTTCCTGATTTACATCTTCATCTTCATCTACGGCGTGCAGATCATGCGCGGCGTGATGGAGGAAAAAACCAACCGCATCGTGGAAGTGGTGATTTCCTCGGTGAAGCCCTTCGAGTTGATGATGGGCAAGGTGATGGGCATCGCCGCCGTGGGTTTCACGCAGCTCGCGCTGTGGGTGCTGCTCTCCTTCGGCATCAGCTCCGTCATGGCCGGCTCCATCAGCCCCGACAAGGTGGCCCAGGACCGCGCCGACCGCACCACGGCCGTGATGCGCCCCAGTACTGGCCAGGACGACGCAGCCAAAAAGGAAAACGTGATGGTGAAAGTCACGCAGGCCTTCCAGAGCGCCGACCTGAACCTGCCGCTGCTGGCCGGCTGCTTCCTGTTCTACTTCCTGGGCGGCTACCTGTTCTACGGCGCCCTGTTCGGTGCCATTGGCTCGGCCGTCGACAGCGAAACCGACACCCAGCAGTTCATGATGCCCGTCACGATGCCGCTGGTGCTGACGTTCGTGGTGTCGCAGGCCATCCTGACGACTAACCCCAACGGCACGGTGGCTTTCTGGATGTCGATGTTCCCGCTTACTTCGCCCATTGCCATGATGATGCGCCTGCCCTTCGGCGGCGTGCCCACCTGGCAGCTGCTGCTGTCGATGGCGCTGCTCATTGCGGGCTTTGTGGGGGCCATCTGGATTGCCGGCCGTATCTACCGGGTAGGCATTCTGATGTACGGGAAGAAAATCACCTACGGCGAGTTGTCGAAGTGGCTGTTCTACAAAGGATAAGCTAGGGTTCTTGCCGCAAAAAAGGCCGCTTCTAAAGTCAGAAGCGGCCTTTTTTTGGTGCCGTGGCCGGTGCTGCATCCGTTACCTTTGGACCTATGAAACTACTGCTGCGCTATTCGCTGGTGCTGGTGGCCCTGACGGTGCTGCTGACAAGTTGTAAGAAAGACCCGCTCAAGGGCAAGCTTCGGTACAAAATCGAGCTGCGGGTAAAGGGCGAAAACCTGGGAGGTCTCGGCGCCGGCATGGAATATTCGTCCGTTCTCAATCCGAACACCAACCTCCGCCCCGGCCCCAGTGGCCAGGATACCTATGCCCTGCTCGCCGATAGCACTTATAGCCTGGGCGAATTTGGCTGGTACGACGTTGTGGATGCTAAAATCTTCATGCGCAACGTAACCTGCAACAATGCCACCCGCCCCGGCCCCAACAGCTGGCTGCGAATGGAAATGCTGGTGAATGGCCTCGTGATAGACCGGGTGGAACTCAACAGCGATTCACCGCGCAGCATGAACTGCGCCTCGCCTCCTTACGCCATGCCATACTTGGGAGTAGCCGTTCTGGCCAGCAGCGGCAGCGACTGGGACGACTAAGTCGGCGGGGACTGCTACCTGATCGGTCGCCCGCAGCCCGGCTATCGGGCCCCAACGGAGGCCGGTTCTTTTTCAGCTGCTGAAAAAGAACCGGCCTCCGCCCCGTTCGGCCTAGGTGATATCTTTACCGCCATGCGCCTTCTGCTTGCCTTTCTGCTCGTCCTGCTGCTGCCCCTAACCACCCAAGCCGCCGCCCCGCCCACCCCCGCCGACGACCTGCCCGCCTACCGCCTGTTCACCGCCGAGGGCAAGCCCGTCGATTTCGATCGGATGGTAAAAGCCCTGGCCGGGGCCGACGTGGTGCTGTTCGGGGAGCAGCACAACGACCCCATGGCCCACTGGCTGGAGCTGCAGGTGCTGAAGGAGCTGGCCCGGCGCAAAGCCGGGCAACTGGTGCTGGGCCTGGAAATGTTTGAGCGCGACGTGCAGCCCCTGGTGGAGCAGTACAACGTGGGCGAGCTGGAAGCCAAAGCCTTTGAGGAGCAGAGCCGGCCCTGGCCCAACTATGCCACCGACTACCGGCCGCTGCTGGAGCTGGCCCGGCAGCAAAAGCTGCGCGTGGTGGGCACCAACGTGCCGCGCCGCTACGCCCAGCAGGTAGCGCGCGGCGGCCTCGCGGCCCTGGAGGCGCTGCCCGCCGCCGAGAAAGCCTGGGTGGCCCCGCTGCCCATCACCGTGGACTACGAGCTGCCCGGCTACCAGAACATGCGCCGGATGTTCGGCTCGGATGTCGCCCACGCCGCTGGCGTGCAAAACATCATTCAGGCGCAGGCCCTGAAGGACGCCACCATGGCTTACTTTATCCGCCAGAACCGGCAGCCCGGCCAGCTGCTGCTGCATGTAAACGGCTCTTACCACTCCGACAACCACGACGGCATCGTGTGGTACCTGCGCCAATCCGAACCGCAGCTGCGCATCCGCACCATCAGCACCGTGACGCAGGAGCAGCTCGGCAAGCTCGACAAAGAGCACGTGCAAAAGGCCGACTACGTGCTGGTGGTGCCGGCTGACATGACCAAAACCTACTGAGGCGGTATGCACTGCCTGTGGGAAGAGCAGTACCCATCCGGAGTCGGCCGAATAGCCCTGCAGCTTGACTCTTCGGTGGCTTTCGGGCACTTGGAGGCCCACGGGGACGAAACGCGCCTTCTGACTGTGGGACACGAGCTAAGGCTACGCCGGCTGCATCCACCCGTAGACTGGTTACCCGGTGGAATGCAGGTATCAGGCGTTACTGCCTGGGCGTTTTACGTGCAGAAGCTAAACGCCGTACCCGAGCAGTTGACCTGTTCCCTTGGCTTGGTTGCCCCTACACCAGCGGTAGAAACCGGGGCAGATACCGGACAGTGGCTGACCGCTATTGAACTCGCCAATGACACGCACCAAGTGCACATCGGGGCGTTGGACGAAGACTGGTTTGCCTCGCGGGCTGAAGCGGACCTCTGGATACCCCAACGGTTGGCTTCGGCCCTGGGCAGCTACCAGCTGATCATTACAACCATCGAAGAAACCGGGCTCAGGACGCAAGTGCCCCAACTGCGGGAAGGAGAACAGTTCTACTTCCACTACATCTTGGCTGAAAGCCCGCGCCATAAGTCCACCGAATACCCGGATGAATGGGATATATCGACGTGGTACGCCGTGGAGCAATCCAGGGAGCAGCTGGAAAAAGCGTGGCAGCAGGCCAGCAGTTAGGCGCGCCGGAGCAACCTTGTTCCGCCGGCCAGCCGTAGCTTGCCAACGTACCTTCTTTCCAACGCAGCCTCCAGCAAGCCCTCAGCCACCTTATGATATCAACCCGAAACTTCGCTGCCTTACCCGATGCCGAGGCGCTAAAACGCCTGTGCAAGTCCCTGGCCGTGCTCGACGCTATCAACTCCCCGGAATGGGAGTACCGCTACTATTCCTACAACCCGGCCTGGGGTGAAGGGGAGGAGCTGTTTGAGATGCGCAACGGTGAGGGCGACGAAATGCTGGTGCTGTTTCGCCCCGAGGGCTGCTGCATCAATGGCTACGCGCACGAGGTCGAGCAACCCGACAAGGGGCGGGTCATCCGCGGTCTGCCGGCGGCGTTCGATGAATTTCTGTTCGGGGAGCCGGTGGCTTCCCTGGGCACCACTTTCTGCCTGTGGTACACTCCTGCGCAGGGCTGGCAGACGGGCACCATCGAGGAAAACGCCGACGACGGCTCGGAGGAGCTGCTCGCCGTTTTCGACGCCCGCCCGGAAACCTACGTAGCCTGGGCCAACGAGTACTTTGTGGAGGATACGGGCCGCAAGCTCCTCGACCCCGCCGCCGTGGCCCACGTCTATGCCGGGCAGCCCGTGACCAAGGCCGTGGTGCAGGGCATCAACGAAGAGCTGAGCGACTGGACCCAACTGGCCGCCGATCTGCAGGAAATCGGCTATCCGTATAGCTTCAGCGCGCCAAGCTAAGGTTGCCGAGAGGCAGCTACGCCAGCCGGCGTAGTCCCAGACAGGCGGCGTCGTGCAGGGCCAGCAGGGGCTCAGCTTCGGGGCACACGTAGCCGCTGCCGAAGCTGCCCAGCAGCTCGCACACCGCGTATTGCCGGCTGCGGTCGGCGTACTGCTGCTCCCAGCGGGCCTGCGCGGCGGCTTCAGCTTCGGTTTCGAAGGGAAATACCTGGGCTGGACGCTTCAGGCCAATGCGCCAGGGTTTCGGGCCGAGGCGGGCGCGGTAGCAGGCCTGGCTGCGGCACAGGCGGGCGTAAATGGGGTCCACCGGAAGCTGCCGAAATACAGCGTCGGCTTCTGGGCCGTTTGGATCGAAGAGCGCGTGCGTCACGAGCAACCGGAAGCCCAGGCGGGTGCCGTAGAGGCGAAAGTTCCAGTTTGGATGCTGCTCCAGCCACTGCTGCAGCTTCGCGTCGAGCACTGCACGCGGCTCCGGAATGGGGGCAGCGGGTACCCGGGGCCGGCCGCGGAACAGTTCCTGCAGTCTTTGCCACGGGCTTTTAGGCGGCCGCGGTAGCCACTGAGGCCGCAGGTTATCCAGGTCCACGTCCAGCATCATCATGCGCGTGGTGTTCAGCACCGGACTGCCATAGCGGTTGCGCGTAACGGCCCCGGTCAGTTGCCCGTCGGCCCCGAACAAGCGCTGCTCCACCGCTTCGCGCAAGGGCGCCGTGCCGATGGGGTAGTTGTTGAGGCGCTGCCCGCAGTCCAGGCGCATGATGCGTCCGCGCAGCTGCTCATCGGCGGCCCGCTGCGCATCGGCGAGGCTCGTGTCGCTGCCGGCGTACGCAATGAGGTGGTAGAGCCGGCCGCCCGGCGCGTAATGGTTTTGGGTGCGGCGAACCCAGAAAGTAAACAGGCGCATGGCAGGGGAGGGCGCAAAAAAGCGCCGCAGTATACACCGGTGCGGACGGAAAAGGACTTAAGTAGTACCCGGACACGTCCGAATTTTATCCATTGGTGACTCGCCCGGGAAAGAAGGGCCGGCAAGAAAAACGGGTAGCAAAAAGCCCCGGTAACGTTTAGGTTACCGGGGCCAAATTTTTCGCTTCGCGGGTTCGGCTAGGCCGAGAACGAGGAGCCGCAGCCACAGGTGCTCTTGGCTTGGGGGTTGCTGAAGGTAAAGCCCCGAGCGTTCAGGCCGTCCTGAAAGTCGACTTCCATGCCCATCACGTACATCGCGTGCTTCTTGTCCATGATCAGCAGCACGCCGTCGAGCTCGAAGGTTTCGTCCTGGTCTTTGGCTTTGTCGAAGCCGAGCAGGTAGCTCAGGCCCGAGCAGCCGCCGCCCTGCACGCCCACGCGCAGGCCGTATTCGGCCGGCACGTTCTTCTCGCGCAGGATATTCTTTACTTCCTCCAGCGCGCGGGACGTGAGCGTGATGGGGGCAAGTTTGGTGGAAGCCGTGGCAGTTGCCATAGTCGAAAGTTGTTGCGTAGGAACTTCGGTAGGAAGGGCTTGACCGCCCGGACTGCAAAGATACTGTCCGCCCGCGATTCGCCGTATCATTCCCGTAACAGTAGCCCCGCGCATCCGGTTCACGTATATCTTTGCCGGCCGCTTGGCAGCGCCAAGTTCCACTTGGTGCGCGGCGCTCCTTTCACCTGCTTGCTCACCTCACGTCCGGCGCGAAGTGGAACTTCGCGCTACCGCCCGCATGGATTCTTCCCTGATCATCGACCTGCTCAAAATCACCTTGCCCGCGCTGATTGTGGCTGGCACTGTTCATTTCCTGCTCAAACAACACCTGGAAAAAGAGCAGCAGCGCCGCCTGATCGAGCTGCGCCTGGAAAACAGCAAGACCACGCTGCCGCTGCGCCTGCAGGCCTACGAGCGGATTATCCTGCTGCTGGAGCGCATTACGCCCAACAACCTAATGGTGCGCCTGAGCTCGGCCGGGCAGACCGCGCCCGAGTACCACCGCGTACTGGTGCAGGAAATTCGGGCCGAGTACGAGCACAACCTCTCCCAGCAGCTGTATATGAGCCCGGAAGCCTGGGCCCAGGTGCGCCAGGCCAAGGAAAACGTGCTAACCATGATCAACAAGGCGTATCAGGGCCTGCCCAATCAGCAGCAGGCCCGCGGCACGGAGCTGGCCAAACGCGTGCTCGAAACGCTGATCAACGAAGAGGCTGACTCCACCACCCAGGCCATTGCCGCCGTCAAGCGCGAGGCCGTGGGGTTGTTTTAGGCGGGCGTTATTCGTTGTTTGTTCTTCGTTGTTTGAGCAAACGGCTGCTAACGCAAGGGCGGCCCCGGAGTGCACCTCCGGGGCCGCCCTTGCCGCTTTACGTCACCGGACGTCTGGGACGAAAAACGGAGAACAAACAACGAAAACCAGCTTTACACCCCCGCCAGCACCACGTCGATGGCGCGTTGGTAACAGGCTTCGTAGCGGGGCAGGATGTTTTCGACGGCAAACTCCTCGGCGCGGGCGCGGGCAGAGGCTTTAAAGCGCGGCAAGTTGTCGTCGTCGAGCACGTACAGGGCGTTGCGGACCATGTCGTCCACGTCGCCGATTTCGCTGACCATGCCGGTGACGCCGTGCAGGTTCAGCTCGGGAATGCCGCCGGCGTTGGTACTGATGACCGGCAC
Organism: Hymenobacter coalescens; assembly: GCF_054783195.1. NCBI lineage: Bacteria > Pseudomonadati > Bacteroidota > Cytophagia > Cytophagales > Hymenobacteraceae > Hymenobacter > Hymenobacter coalescens. The sequence goes on from NZ_BAAGRA010000016.1 coordinate 498,455, forward strand.
TTCGCAGGCCATGGCCTCCAGGGCCGCGAGTCCGAAGCTCTCCTTTTCAGAGGGCATCAGGAAGAGGTCCGAGACGCTCAGCACTTCTTCCACGGCTTCCAGCTTGCCCAGGAAACGCACGTCCTGGCAGTGGCCCAGCTCGCGGCACAGCTTTTCGATGCGCGGGCGGTCGGGGCCGTCGCCGACGAGCAGGAGCTTCGCCGGCATCTGCTCGCGTACGCCGGCAAAAATGCGCACCACGTCGTCCACACGCTTTACTTCGCGGAAGTTGGAGGTGTGGATGAGCAGCTTTTCGCCCTCGGGCGCAATGGCGGCGCGGAAGTGCTCCTTGCGCTGCTTCTTGAAGCGGTCCAGGTTGATGAAGTTCGGAATGACCTCAATGTCCTTTTCCACCGCGAAGTAGCGGTAGGTTTCCTCCTTCAGATCGGCCGATACGGACGTCACGGCATCCGACTGGTTGATGCTGAACGTCACTACTGGCTCGTACGAAGCGTCTTTGCCCACGAGCGTAATGTCGGTGCCGTGCAGGGTGGTGATGACCGGAATCTGAATGCCCTTGGTGCGCAGGATCTGCTTGGCCATGTACGCGGCCGAGGCGTGCGGAATGGCGTAGTGCACGTGCAGCACGTCGAGCTTCTCGTTCTGGACAATGTCGACCATCTTCGAGGCCAGTGCCAGCTCGTAAGGCGGAAACTGAAACAGCGGGTACGGGGGAATATAAACTTCGTGGTAGAACAGGTTCTCGTTGAAGAAATCGAGGCGAACCGGCTGGCTGTAGGTGATGAAGTGGACGCGGTGGCCTTTCTGGGCCAGGGCTTTGCCGAGCTCGGTTGCGACGACGCCCGAGCCGCCAAAAGTGGGGTAACAGACTATGCCGATATTCATACGGGGCGGCTGGGAAAGAGAGAAGGGAGGTAGCTGCTAAACCGCGCAAGCGGCGGCAAGTTGGGGAAAGCCGCTGAAATAGCACGAAGAATGATGCGGCGCTTGGTGCGGAACCTGCTGCACAACCGGCGCGCTGGATTAGCGTTCGGCCAGCACCAAAAAAGAACGCGCTGTCCTGGTCAGGGACAGCGCGCCGGTCAAGGGGTTGCTTGTTTCACACCACATAGAAAAGGCTCCCCCTCAAGTCAACCAATGCGGATAGCTTAGCCTTTGGTTTTGTCGGCGTCGGTCTGAATGGCTTTGTAAATCACGTCGTGAATGCGCGTGCGGATGTTGTACTGGCGCAGCTTGTTGTTGCCCGCATCCGGGTACACCCGGTTCGAGAGGAAGATGTACAGGATCTTGTTCTCGGGGTCCATCCACACGCAGGTGCCGGTGAAGCCGGTATGGCCGAAAGTCACCGCGGGCGAAAGGTTGCTGGTCGGGCCTTCGGGCTTGCTGGGGTCGCCGTGGTCCCAGCCCAGGCCGCGCCGGTTGGTGGCGCTCTGCGAGCGGGCAAACTCGGCCACCACCGGGGTGCTGAAGAAGCGGCTGCCGCCGTAACGGCCGTTCTGCAGGTTCATCTGCATGAGCACGGCCAAGTCGTTGGCGTTCGAAAACAGGCCCGCGTGGCCGGCCACGCCGCCCATCAGGGCCGCGGCCTGGTCGTGCACGGTGCCCTGCAGCTGGGTGTGGCGGAAGTACGTGTCGTTTTCGGTGGGCGCGATGCACGACTTCGGAAACCGCTGCAGCGGATTGTACGTCATCGTGTTCAGGCCCAGCGGCGCGTAGAAGTTCTGGTGCAGGAAGGCTTCCAGCGGCTGGTTGAGCGTTTTCTCCGCCAAGCGTTTCAGAATGATGAAGCTCAGATCGGAATACTCCGTAGGGTAGCCGCCCTTGGTTTTAGGCAGCAGCGAGCTGCGCTTGATCCACGTCCACACCGAGTCTTCGGCGGTACGGGCCACGTAGGTGCCGGGGATGACCTCGCGCTGGAAGTCGTCGGTGCGGGTGCTGGCGTAGAAGGTCGGCTTCAGGCCGCCGGTGCGCGTCACCGTCCGCTCCCAGGTCGGAATGCCGGCTTTCAGGCCAGCCTGGTGCAGCAGCACATCGCGCACCGTCATGTCCTTCTTGTTGGTGCCTTTGAGGTCGGTCAGGTACTCGGAGACTTTGCTGTCGAGGTTGATTTTGCCCTCGTCCTTCAGCCACATGATGGCCTGCAAGGTGCCCGCCACTTTCGACACCGAGGCCAGGTCGTAAATCGTCTCGCCCGTGACGGGCAGGGCCTTGTCGTAAGTGCAGTAGCCGTAGCTCTTGTCGAACACCACGGCGCCGTCCTTGGCCACCAGCACCTGGCAGCCGGGCGTGGCGGCGTAAGCAATGGCCTCGGTGGCAATGTTGTCGATCTGCGCCAGCACTTTGGAGTCCAGGCCCACGGCTTCCGGCGTCTCGTAGCGCAGGCGGCGGAAGTCGGCGGTGGGCAGGCCCACGCCGGCCACCAGCTTTTCCGAGACCGTGATGGGCAAGCGGCCTTTGGCAGGCAGCGCGCCGAACAGGATTTGCGGCACTACCAGTTGGGAGGCGAAGTTGTCCTCGTAGCCGCACACCAGCGTGCGGGCGTCTTCCACGTACTTGAGGGCGTAGGCGTTGCCCATCACCACCACGGCGGTTTTCAAGCGCTTGTTTTCCTGCAACTTCTTGATGAAGCGCAGCGCCCCGTCGCCCAGCCCGTAGTTGTGGGCCGGCGTGTTGTTCATGTTGTGCAGGCTCACCACCACCGTGTTGTAGGGCTCCAGCTTGGTGAGCAGGCGCTCAAAGGTGGAATCCGGCGCGTAGCGGTTGGGCACGGCGTAGGTGGAGCAGGGCATGTAGCGCTGCATGGTCTTGCCAAACTCGTTGCCGTTGGGCGCCCCGATGGTGATGGAAGCCAGCTTGAGGGTATCGAGGTGGGCAAAGGGCAACAGGTCGTCCTCGTTTCTGACGACGGTGGTGGCGTGCTGGTAGATGCTTTGCTGCACCACCCGGCTCAGCGGGCGGTTCAGGTTGGTCATCAGGTTCGGCACGTCGACGGGCTTGAGGCGGTTCAGCCCGGCCCAGTACTTGGCGCGCAGGATCTTGCGCACCCGGTAATCGATGTCTTCCTGAGCTATCCGGTTGTCGGCCACCAGTTGCTTGATCTTCTGGATGGCCATGGGCACGTCCTCCGAAAACAGCAGCACGTCGTTGCCGGCCAGCAGCGCCAGCGCGTCCAGCTCCCCAGGCTTGTACAGGTTCGAGACGCTCTTCATGTTGAGCGCGTCGGTAAACACGAGGCCGCGGTAGGCCATCTTCTCCTTCAGCAGCCCCGTGACGAGGTTGCGCGAGATGGTAGCCGACTGCGTGCGCACCGTGTCGAACAGGGGCATGTACAGGTGGCCCACCATTACGCCCATCACGCCCGCCTCAAAGGATTTCTGGAAGGGAAACAGGTCGACGTTGGTCAGCCGCGCCATATCGGTGTTGATGACCGGCAGGGCCATGTGCGAGTCCACGTCGGTGTCGCCGTGGCCCGGGAAGTGCTTGGCTACGGCCACTACGCCGTGGTCCTGCAGGCCGCGGATGTAGCTGAGCCCCAGCTTGGTGACCTGCTCCTCGTTTTCGCCGAAGGAGCGGTTGCCGATGACCGGGTTGTTCGGGTTGGAGTTGACGTCCATCACCGGCGAGAAGCTCACGTGCACGCCTAGGGTGCGCAGCTTCAGGGCAATTTCGCGGCCCATCTGGTACACGTACTGCGGGTCGTCCATGGCGCCGAGCGTCATCTGCTTGGCGAAGTGCATGGAGGAGTCTAGGCGCATGTTCAGGCCCCACTCCGCGTCCATGGCAATGAGCAGCGGGGTACGGGCCGTGGCTTGGTAGCGGTTGGTGAGCAGGGCCTGTCGGCGCGGGCCGCCCTGCAAGAACATCAGCCCGCCGATGTTGTACTCGCGGACGAGAAACTCGGTGTAGTTGGTGTGCTTACGGTCCTTGTTGGAGTACGCGGCCACCATGAAGAGCTGCCCGAGCCGGTGGTCGGGAGAGAGGGAGTTGAACACGGAGTCCACCCACTGCTGCTCGGCCACAGAAGCCGGGCGCAACCCGTCCCGGTAAGGCGCCGACGAAGACACGACCAGACCCGTAATGGCCAACAGCAGCAGTACCAGTCCAATCCGAAAATCCTTGCCCATTGGCCTCTGAGTCGTGTCGCGTATGATAAAATGGTCAGACCCGCCGGCTGTGGCCGCGCCCTTCGGCGGGAGCCGAAGCCACCGGGGAAGGGCGCTGACACGCGGAGCGGAAATAACCGGCCGAAGCCCGGAAGACGGCGGCCGGCTCAGCCCGCGGACCGAAGCCCGCAAGCAAAAGCTGACCACAAACTTACGCATTATTTCCGGTGAGGGATTGAGTGCGAATGTCATGCCATTTACAGCCCCGAGGGTTTCGGGGTTCCGTGCGGCGGCAGGTTCCGGGAATGTTCCGACGCGGCTCCGGGCAAAGTGCCATTGCGCGCCCGGCGCGGAAGGGGTCCTGCAGTGGGGGCTGGGCCGGTGCCAAACCGCCGCTATATAGTCCCACGGCACGGCCGGCTGCCGTACCTTTGCCCACTGTGACAACAAACGCCACCCCCGGGGTGGTTCGTATCCGCGCCATGTCCGATATCATTCAACTGCTGCCCGAATACCTCGCCAACCAGATTGCGGCCGGCGAGGTGGTCCAACGCCCGGCTTCGGTGGTGAAAGAGCTGCTGGAAAACGCCGTCGATGCCGGCGCCACCCAGATCCAGCTCATCGTGAAGGAGGCCGGCAAGCAGCTGGTGCAGGTGGTCGACAACGGCTCGGGCATGTCGGCCACGGATGCGCGCATGAGCCTGGAGCGCCACGCCACCAGCAAGATTCGTACGACGGAGGACTTGTTCCGCATTCGCACGTTGGGCTTCCGCGGCGAGGCGCTGGCCTCCATTGCGGCCGTGGCCCAGGTCGAAATCAAGACCAAGCTGCGCCAGCAGGACACCGGCACGCAGATTCTGGTGGAAGGCTCGCAGGTGGTCAAGCAGCAGCCCACGGCCTGCCCCGACGGCACGAGCATCGCCGTCAAGAACTTGTTCTACAACGTGCCGGCGCGCCGCAACTTTCTCAAGAGCAACGCGGTGGAGATGCGCCACATCCTCGACGAGTTTCAGCATGTGGCCTTGTCGAAGTCGGGGGTGAGCTTTTCGCTGTACCAAAACGATTTGGAGGTGTTCAACCTGCCCGCCGGCAAGCTCAGCCAGCGCGTGGTGCAGCTGCTCGGCAATTCGTACAAGGAGCAGCTGGCGCTGGTGGAGGAAGTTACGCCGTTCATTTCGGTGAAGGGCTACATCGGCAAGCCGGAGTCGGCCAAGAAAAGCCGGGGCGACCAGTTCTTCTTCGTCAACGGCCGCTTTATCCGCTCGGCGTACCTGAACCACGCCGTGCTGGCCGCTTACGAGGGCCTGCTGCCCAAGGAAACGCACCCGTTCTACGTGCTCTTCCTGGAGCTCGACCCGAAGACCATCGACATCAACGTGCACCCGACGAAGACGGAAATCAAGTTCGAGGACGAGAAGACCGTGTACGCCATCATGCGCGCGGCCGTGAAGCAGGCCCTGGGCTTGCACAACATGGCGCCGTCGCTCGACTTCGAAAGCAACATCAACTTTGCCCCGCTGGCCGGTATGCGCTCCAGCACCCGCTCGGAGTTTGCCGACGACGACCCGGATACCGCCGACCGGGGCCGCGAGGGCGGCGCCCTCGCGGCGGCCATGGCCGCCGCCGCTACGCCCGCCCGCCCGCCCCGCGACGCGTCGGCCCGCCCCGCCGCCGACGAAAAGCCGCTCACGCCGCGCCCGACCGAGCAGGCGCGCAAGGCGTTGGAAGACTTCTACCGCACGCTCAGCCAGCCCGGCGTCCTCGACGACCTGGAGGCCGAAGTGCCGAACGCGAAGCCCGAGCCGCTGCCCCTGCTGCCGGTGGCGCCCCTGGCGGGGGCCGGCGGGGCGCCGGCCATGCCCAGCTTGCCCAACGCGCCCGTGGCTGCCCCCGCACCGGAGCTGCCGCTCACGCACGCCGGCTCGGCCGGCAGCGCGGGCCTGGAAGCCGCCGGGCCGGGCCGCCGGGCCGTGCAGGTGCAGCAGTTCGTGCTGGTGCCGGTGAAATCCGGGCTGATGCTCATCGACCAGGTGGCCGCCCGCGAGCGGATCCTCTACGAGCAGTACCAGCGCAGCGCCGCCCAGGAAAGCAGCGCCGCTCAGGCCCTGCTGTTTCCGCGCACCGTGGCATTTACGCCCGCCGATTTTGCCGTGCTGCGCGAAGTCGCCGACGAGCTGCACGCGCTGGGCTTCCGCTTCCAGGAGTTTGGCCCGAATACCATTGTGGTGGAGGCACTGCCCGCCGAAGTGCCGCCGCGCAGCAACGAAAAAGAGCTGTTGGAAGGACTGCTGGAGCAGTTTCGCATGCCCGTGGGCCGCGCCCGCCTCGACCGCAGCGAACAGCTGGCCCGCGCCCTGGCCCGCCGCGTGGCCGCCGGCGCTCCGGCCCGCCTGAGCGAGCTGGAAATGACCGCGCTGGTCGACCGGCTGTTTGCCTGCCAGACGCCCGGCTACACGCCCGACGGGCAGCGGACCCTGGTGATGCTGGAAATGGACCAGCTGCAGGGCTTGTTCAGCCGCTAGCCGGCAGCGGTTTGGGAACGAACCGCCCCATTTTTACGGCCGTAACGGCCCGCAAAGCGGTTCTGGAGTTTGACAGTACCTTGCACCGTCAAACCACCGGTGAGCTAAGTCGGCTTGGCCCAATCTCCGTAAGCAGCAAAATCCGGCTGCGGGACCACCCTGTGTCGGCTCGGTTCTACTCGGCTTGTCAAGGCCGGCCCATCAAAAAACCACCCCCTTACCTGCGCCTTATGTTCAACCTCACCCCGATGGTGCGCAACCTGCTGCTCATCAACGTTGCCCTGCTGATTTTCGAGGGGGCATTGGGCAATCTGCCGCGGCTGCTGGCGCTTTACCCGTGGACGTCCGCCAACTTTCTGCCGTTTCAGCACCTGACGTACATGTTTCTGCACGCGGGCTTTGGTCACCTGCTGTCGAACATGTTTGGCCTGTTCTCCTTCGGGCCCATGCTGGAAATGCGTTGGGGGGCACAGCGCTTCCTGCTGTTCTGGCTGATCTGCGGGGTAGGAGCCGGGGTGTTGTATTCGGGCATCCGGCAGTACGAGCTCAGCAAGATGAGCGAGGCCCGCAACGCTTTCGTGCAGGCCCCGACGGCGGTGGGATACAGCGACTTCTTCCACGATTACATGCCCGACGCGCGCGGCTACGGGCTGGTAGCCAACGAGCTGCGGCGCAATCCCAACAACGCCGAGCTGTTACAAGGAGCCGTACGCACCATCGACGAAATTTACGAGGCCAGCAGCAACGTGCCCATGGTGGGCGCTTCCGGGGCGCTGTTCGGGATTCTACTGGCTTTTGCCTACCTTTTCCCCAACACGGAGCTGATGCTGCTCTTTCTCCCGTTTCCCATCAAGGCCAAGTATTTCGTCGCGCTGTACGGGCTGTATGAGCTGTACGGCGGGGTACAGCGCGCCCCCGGTGACAACGTGGCCCACTTCGCCCACCTGGGCGGAATGTTGTTCGGGTTCCTGCTGTTGAAATACTGGGAACGAAACAGCTCGCGCTTCTACTAATCCCACCCCCACGTCATGAGCATTCTTGCTGATATCCAAGCCACGTTCAGCCGCCGCGACAACGCCCTCAACCAGCTGCTGGTCATCAACGTGCTGGTGTTTGTGGGGCTGAACTTGCTACGGGCCATCCTATACCTGGCCACCGGCAACCGCGACGGGCAACTGCTGGCCCTGGAGTGGATAGCCATTCCCTCGGAGCCGCTGACCTTCCTGACGCGGCCCTGGACGCTGCTGACGTACTGCTTCACGCAGTTTTCGTTTTTTCACATCCTCTTCAACCTGCTGAACCTGTATTGGTTCGGCACGCTGGTGCGTGAGTACCTCGGCGACCGGCGCCTGATCAGCCTCTACGTGCTGGGAGCCATTGCCGGGGCCGTCTTTTACCTGGCTTGCTACAACCTGCTGCCCGCTATGCGCCAGCATTCGGCCATGCTCTACGGCGCCTCCGCCAGCGTCACGGCCATCATCGTGGCCGCCGCCACCCTGCTGCCCGACTACACCTTCAACCTGTTCCTGATCGGCCCGGTCCGCATTAAGTACATCGCCGCCGTGGTGGTGGTCATCTCCATTGCGGGCATCAGCGGCGACAACACCGGCGGGCAGCTGGCGCACCTCGGCGGGGCGCTGCTCGGCTACGTGTACATCCGGCAGCTGCAGCGCGGCCGCGACCTGGGCCGCCCGGTCATTGCCACCGGCGAGTGGATCAGCGCGCTGCTGCACGGCCGGCCGCGGCTGCGCGTGTCGCACCGCAGCCCGCAGGAAGTTGCCACCGCCACGGCCAAGCGCGGTGGTCTGGCCCAGCCCGCGCAGGAAGAAATCGACCGCATTCTGGAGAAGATTTCCCGCTCCGGCTACGAGAGCCTTTCCAAAGAGGAAAAGCAAAAGCTCTTCAAAGCCAGCCAGCAATAAGGGGCAGCCTTGAGTTTCAACAACGCGGCCCGTCGGAGCACTCCGGCGGGCCGCGTTGTTATTGGTGCAGGTACTGCTGCCGCCGCGCCGGTGCGAGTCGCTCAATGGCGTAACGCAGCGTGGTGCGCGGCAACTGCCGGACGTGGTCGGTTAAAAATTCTTCCAGGGCTTCCTCGTTGCGCTTGCCCACCTCGCGCAGCATCCAGCCCACGGCCTTGTGAATCAGGTCGTGGCGGTGGGGGAGGAGCTGTTCGGCCAGGGCGAAGGTGTCGGCGAATTGGCCCTGGCGAATAAAGGCGAGGGTGGAGACGATGCTCATGCGCTGGCTCCACAGGTGGTCTTCGGCAGCCAGCGCGTAGAGCGGGCTTCGGTCACGCTTCAGCAGGTAGCCGCCCACAATGGCGGGGCAGGTGATGTCCACCAGGTCCCAGTTGTTGACGAAGCGGCGGTTGACCAGGTACCGCTCGTACAGCTCCTGCTGCCCGGCCGGGCCGGCTTTGGCGAACTGCAGCGTCCAGATGATGAGGCCGATGGAGCGGCAGTCGTGCCAGGGGCTGCGCACCAGGTGCTGCTCCACTTCCGCGAGCGGCAGCGTGCGAAACTCGCGGGCCAGCTCCCGCTGCCGGGGCATGGACAGGCCCAGAAACCGGTCGCCCTCGCCGTACTGGCCGGGACCGGTCTTGAAGAAGCGCGCCACCAGCTCAGCCCGGCCGGGGTCGTGCAGGGCGTGGATGCGGGCCAGCAGGTCGGTGGCCGAGGCAATGGACATGGTTAGGGAATGGCGTAGGTGATGAGCGACGCAGCAATGTATGGTCATCGATGGCCTGGGCCAAACCGAAAACAAACGGGCCGCCCCGCACAACTGCGGAGCGGCCCGAAAGGCTGCGGTAACTAAAGCTGCTTAGGCGTTGGCCGGCTGGGTCTTGCCCAGGTTGTCCAGCGCGTCCATTACCTCTTTCACGTGGCCGCGCGAGGTTTCCAGCAGGGCTTTCTCGTCGTCGTTGAGCTGCAGCTCAATCACGCGCTCGATGCCGTTCTTGCCCAGGATAACCGGAGCGCCCAGGTACACGCCGTCGATGCCGTACTCGCCCTTCAGCTCGATGCACACGGGGAACACGCGGCGCTGGTCGCGCACGATGGCTTCCACCATCTGGGCCGCGGCGGCGCCGGGGGCATACCAAGCCGAGGTGCCCATCAGCTTCACCAGTTCGCCGCCACCCACGGCGGTGCGCTGCACGATGGCGTCCAGCTCAGCCTTGCCGATCAGCTCGGTGACGGGGATGCCGCCCACGGTGGTGTAGCGGGGCAGGGGCACCATGGTGTCGCCGTGGCCGCCCATCAGCACGGCCTGAATGTCCTTGGGGCTCACGTTCAGGGCCTCGGCCAGGAAGGCGCGGTAGCGGGCCGTGTCGAGGATGCCGGCCATGCCGAACACCTTTTCGCGGGGCAGGCCCGAGGTCAGGTGCGCCTGGTAGGTCATCACGTCCAGCGGATTCGATACCACGATGATGATGGCGTTGGGCGAGTATTTCACCACCTGCTCGGTCACCGACTTCACAATGCCGGCATTGACGGAAATAAGGTCGTCGCGGCTCATGCCGGGCTTGCGGGGCAGGCCCGAGGTGATGACCACCACGTCGGAATCGGCGGTGCGGGCGTAGTCGTTGGTGACGCCCACCGTGCGCGTGTCGTAACCAATGATGGGGGCCTTCTGCCAGATGTCGAGGGCCTTGCCTTCGGCAATGCCTTCCTTGATGTCAACCAGCACTACTTCGTTGGCAATTTCGCGGGTGGCGAGTACGTCAGCGCAGGTGGCGCCTACGTTACCGGCCCCTACAACGGTTACTTTCATGGGGTGGTCGTTGGGAATTTGAAAACGGGTTTCTGGTCTGCAAGGTAAGCAGCAAGTGCATAGGGCGGGGCAATGCGACGGGAGTTTTTGGTGCCGAGCGTCAGTTGGGTGCGCTCAAGGCCAGTTGATCACCGCAAGGCAGCGCGCACGCTAAGCAGGCCGATCAGCACGGCTGGCACGAGTAGGTAGCCGGGAACTGCCGTGTTTACCCGTCGCAGGGGTGTGCGCAGCAGCGGCAGAGTTGGGCGCAAGCCTAGCTAATCTGCGGTGGACCTTGGCAAAGCCGCACAAGCAGGCCACAACGGCCGGCACACGCCGGCAACGGTTGGTGCAGATCCTGAGCGGATCAGGCATAGCTGTTGTCAAGCAATTGGTTCAATAATTCCGAGGTGTTGCAAAGCAGAATTGGTTTGCTCTTGCGAATCGTTGTTTTGAATTGCTGGAAAATGTGATTGTTGCTTCTGTTGATAATAAACTCGTGTTTGGACTGGGTAGTATTGATTACGATGTAATTATCAAAACTTGAGGAGAAATTGAGCTTGTGTAAGCTATCCGGGCTCAAAAGCTTCCTGCTTCTGGATACAATAACGAAGCTAATTTCCTCAACGTGGAAATGCATTTTGTTATCATTAATACATAAGTCGATATGCGAATCGTTGATACTTGCGGTGCCGATTTTGCGGTTGTACAGCAGCGCGACACTAGATAGTATGATTAGAACAGTCGAGGCCAGCCCTGTAATGAATACGGCTGCAGAAATGTGCTCCACGTTGTCCGGATTGATGAGCGCGAATAATAGGAAACATATAGAAAAACAAATGATACTCACATTTTGAATTATTTTCAAAATGTGCTTATGTTTATTATTGACCAGCGTAAGTATTGGCATAGAATAGTGGGCAGCGGTAAGTAAATAAATGCTTTCGGTTTTATAGGGATACATCGAGCATTACGTGCTTTAATTGGCCATATTGCAGCTCTTGTAGGGACGCAATAGGTTGCGTTTCTACATGGACGAGGGAGTCGCGATTGGTGAAGACGGTACCAGACCCCGCCGCTTACCGCTTCAGCCGCACCTGCAGCACGCGCTGCGTTTCCTCGGTCACCTTAAACCGGTCGTCGGGGCGCTGGCCCACCACCCAGGCCACCTTGCCGTCGGCGGCGGTGAGCAGCAGCACTTGGTCCTTGAGGTTCAGGGGCACTTTCTGGTCGATGAGGAAGTCGCTGATCTTCTTCTTTCCCTTCAGGCCGATGGGCATGAACCAGTCGCCCTCGCGCCAGCGGCGCAGCGTGAGCGGAAACTTGAGCTTGTCGAGGTCGAAGGCGGCCACGTCCTTCTGCCGCGACACCTGGAAGCCCGCGGCCGGGTGCTCGGTGGCCGTTAGGCGCAGGCCCTCCACGGCCAGCTCGGCCTGCCCCTCGGGCCACTGGTAGGTGCCGAAGCTGCTCAGGTTCTTGGGCGTGATGACGAGCTGGTCGCGGTCCTTCACCAGCCGGTGGGTGGGCGACTCGAACTGCTTGCCCGAAATGCCGCGCAGCGACTCCACGATGTCTTTCACCACCAGCCAGGAGAAGTGGAAGGGCCGCAGCAGCTCGTGGAGCACCACGGCCGTGGCGGGCGTGGCCTGCAGCACGGCTATATTGAAGTACACGGCCTCGGGCTCGTCGCGGCGGGCCTGCTGGGCGGCTTGGGCCACCATGTGTTGCACCAGCAGCTCGGCCCCGCGCACGCGCTCGGAGGTATGCTGCAGGGTCTGGTCCAGGTTGGGGTTTAGCTCGCGGAGCACGGGCAGCACGTCGTGGCGTAGGCGGTTGCGCTGGTAGAGGGTGCTGTCGTTGCTGGCATCCTCGCGCCACACCAGGCGGTGCTCCACCAGGTAGTCGTAGAGGTCGTCCTTGGCGGCGCTCAGCAGCGGGCGCACCACCCGGCCCTGGCGCACCGGGATGCCGTGCAAGCCCGCGAGACCGGTGCCGTGCGTGAGGTTCAGCAGCATGGTTTCGGCCGCGTCGCGCTGGTGGTGGGCAGTGGCTACGTAGTCGAGACCCTGGGTGCGGCGCACCTGCTCAAACCACTGGTAGCGGAGCACCCGGGCGGCCATCTGCGTGGAGAGGCCCTCCTGCTGGGCAAAGCCCTTGGTGTCGAAGAATTCGGCGAAGTAGGGCAGGCCGTACTTCTTGGCCAGCTTGCGCACGAATTCCTCGTCGGCATCGGCCTCTTCGCCGCGCAGCCCGAAGTGGCAGTGGGCCACCGCCACGCCCACGCCCAGGCGGTGTAGCACGTCGAGCAGCACCACTGAATCGAGGCCCCCGCTGACGGCGACCAGCACCTGATCGGTGGCGGGGTCGAAAAGCTGGTGTTCGGTGACGAAGCGGCGGACGAGGTCGGGAAGCATATAGCAATAAGGCAAATGGCCGCGGCAAAGGTAGGGCGCGGCCCGCGCAAAGCCGGTGCCCCTGGCGGTCCAAAACCCGCTCCGGCCTTAAACAGTACAGGCAGTAGTGGTTGTGGCCGCAGCCGCGCGAGGGATGAGCCTTAAACGAAGTGGTGGGCGATGCGCAGACGTAGACTAAGCGTTGTTATCGGCGTGCTGGGGCTGCTGACGCTGCTGGCGGCCTGCGCCCGGCCGGAGCGCCGCGCGGCGCGTCAGATCATAGGGAGCGGGCCGCAGGTGCTCGGCCACGCCGGGTCGGGGTTCTTCACGCCGCTGAATCCGTTTAATCCGCTGCCGCCGAGCAGCCTGGCCGGCGTGCGGCAGGCCCTGGACCGCGGCGCGGCGGGCGTCGAAATCGATGTGCAGCTTAGCCAGGACAGCGTGCCCGTGCTCTACCACGACCTGGACCTGACCAACCGCACCGACGCCACGGGCTACATCAGCCAGCGCCCGGCCGCCGAGCTGACGCAGCTGCGCTACCGCGGCGGCTGGCCCTACGACTGGTTTCAAAACGAACGAATAGCCACCTTGGACGAGCTGCTGACCGAGTTGGCCCAGCGCCCCTCGTTCCCGCTGCTCCACCTCGACCTCCACGAACACGACGGCGCCACGCCCGCAACGCCTTACGTTCGCTCGCCGGCCCTGGTGCGGGCGCTGGGCCGCGTGCTGCGCCGCCACCGCGTGCCGACGGAGCGCCTGCTGCTGCTCACCGAGCACGCGGAGTCGCTGCCGGCGCTGCGGCGGGAGTTGCCCGGTGCGGCACTGGGGCTGGAAATCACCGACCGGTTCGACGAGCGGCTGGCGCTGGCCCGGCAGACTGGCGTGGAGGCGGTGGTGCTCTCCAAGTACGTCATCACGCCGGAGCGCACGACGCAGGCGCGGCGGCAGGGCTTGCAGGTGGTGGTGTTCGGAGGCCGCTCGCCTAGGGCCATCCGGCGCCTGCTGGCCTGCCGCCCCGATGCCATCGAAGTCGACAACGTGCCAGCGCTGCTGCGCCTGCTCGGGGCACCTGCACGCCACGGCACCGAGGGCCGGCCGGGCGTGGGCGGCGCACCAAACGCGGCGCGCATGCGTTAGGGCGGCGGGTTCCGTACTTTTGCCCCGCATGCGCCTCCGAATTCTCGTATTCCTGCTGTTCTCGCTGCTGACCGCGCCCCTGGCGCAGGCCCAGCAGCCCACTCCCACGCGCCCCGCGGCCAAGGGTCAGACGCCGCCCAAGGGCCAGCGCATCGAGCTGCTGCCCGGCGCGGGCGTGCTGCTCGGCGGCTCCTTCAACGGCCAGCAGATCCGCAAGCTGATCAACAACGTGAGCTTTCGGCAGGGCGACGCGCTGCTGTACTGCGACTCGGCCTACCAGTACGTCGACCGCAACGCCATCGAGGCCTTCAGCAACGTGCGCGTGGTGCAGAACGACACCATCACCATCACCGGCGACCGGGGCTTTTACGACGGCGACAAACGCTCGGCCCGCATGACCGGCAACGTGGTGATGCGCGACCCGCGCATGACGCTGACCACCCAGACGCTGGACTACGACCTGAACCGCAAAACGGCGTTCTACAGCTCCGGCGGCCACCTCACCGACCCCGAAAACACCCTGGACTCGCAGCGCGGCTACTACAACACCGAAACCCAGGTGTTCAGCTTCCGCACCAACGTGAAGCTCGTCACGCGCGACTACACCATCACCAACGACACGCTGCAGTACAACACGCAGTCGAAGGTGGCCTACTTCTTCGGCCCGACGCGCATCGTGGGCAAGCAGGGCAACATTTACGCCGAGAAGGGTACGTACAACACCCGTACGCGGGTATCCGACTTCCAGCGCAACGCCAAGATCGAAACGCCCAACTACCTGCTCGGCGGCGACAAGCTCATCTACGACGAGACGCGGCAGTACGGCGTGGCCACCGGCAACGTGTCGATGACCGCCAAGAAGGACAACGTGGTTATCCGCGGCGACGTGGGACGCTACTGGCGCGGGCTGGGCAAGGCCAAGGTGTACGGCTCGCCGGTGATGCGCAACATTGCTGACGGCGACACGCTCTACCTGGCCGCCGACACGCTGGTAAACGTGGAAACCCGCTCGGAAACCGACCCCGGCATCGTCTACGCCTACCGCAAAGTGAAGATCTGGCGCGGGGAGCTGCAGGGCCGCTGCGACTCGCTCACCTACAACCGCCGCGACTCCGTCATTTACCTGAACACCAATCCGGTGCTGTGGAACGACAAAAACCAGCTCACGGCCGATTCGATGGAAATCCGGCTGCGGCGGCAGAAGATCGACCAGATGCGGCTGTACGCCAACTCGTTTATCGTGGGCCAGGACACGCTGTTGAACTTCAACCAGGTGAAGGGCCGCAACATGGTGGCGTACTTTCAGGACAGCAAGCTGCGCAAGGTGAACGTGCTCGGCAACGCCGAAAGCCTCTACTACGCCCTTGAAAATGACACGGCTACCACCGGCCTGAACAAGGCCGTGTCGGCCAACATGGTGCTGCGCTTCGCCGAGAGCAAGCTGCAGACCATCAGCTTTCTGACCAACCCCGACGCCAGCTTTATTCCGCCCCACGAGCTAAAGCCCGAGGACGAAAAGCTCAAAGGCTTTCAGTGGCTCATCGCCCAGAAGCCGACGCGCCGGCAGGTGCTGGGCAAGCACTTCACGGTGCTGAAAAAAGCCAAGCCGAAAGCCAAGTCCAAAGCAAAAACGACCAAAGCGCCGACCAGGGGCAAAACCGCCAAACCGACCCCGAAAGCGCCTGCCAAAGCCAAACCGGTGCCCAAGCCTGCCCCGAAGCCGGTCCCGGCCAAGCCAGCCGCGGCCCTGCCCAGGCGCTAAACGCACGCAGCCAGCGTTGGCGGGTGGCCGCGCACTAAACGCGCGGCCGCCGTGTTAGCCCCGGGCGCAACCTTTGGCGGCTGCCCGGCCTCCTGGCCTTGAGCGGCTTTGCGCCGCCCGCCCCAAATACTTACCTTTGCCCTCCTTATGTCCGTAATCCGTCTCCACGTTGTTGCCCTGCTGCTCAGCACCCTGTTGCTCGGGGCCTGCAGCTCCTACCAAAAGCTGCTGAAAAGCACCGACGTGAGCAAGCGCTACACCGCGGCCATCGACTACTACGAGAACAAGCACGACTACTACAAAGCCGGTGCCTTGCTCGAGCCGTTGATTCCGCTGCTGAAGGGCCGCCCGGAAGCCGAAAAGGCCGAATTCTACTTCGCCCACACCAACTTCCGCCAGCGTAACTACACGCTCAGCGCCTACTACTTCGACCAGTTTGCGACGGTGTACCCCACCTCGCCCTTCGCTGAGGAAGCCGAGTTCATGCACGCCAAGTCGCTGTTCAAGGACTCGCCGGAGTATGAGCTGGACCAAACCAACACGGTACAGGCCGTGGCCGCCATCCAGGACTTCCTGAACCGCCGGCCGGAAAGCAAATTCCGCTCGGAGGCCGAGAGCATGTCCAACGAGCTGCAGAAGAAGATGGAGGTGAAGGCCTTCGAAGGCGCGAAGCTCTACTACTCGCTGCGCTACTACCAGTCGGCCGTGGTGGCCCTGAATACCTTCCAGCAACAGTACCCCTCGTCGGTGTACGGCGAGGAGGCTGCCTACCTGCGCGTGGTGTCGCAGCACGAGCTGGCCAAGGAAAGCGTGGAAGAGAAACAGCGCGACCGTTACCTGGAGACGGTGGCCCTGTACCAGGCCTTCGTGGACGCCTTCCCGCAAAGCAAAAACCTGAAGGAGGCCGAGGCGTACTACGACGCGGCTCAGCGCTTCCTGAAGGAGCACCCGGCGGCCACTGGCGCGGCCAACACCGCTGCCCCGGCCGCCACCAACTGATTTTAAATGGTTAAATTGCCTAACGGCTAAATGGCTGGTCGTTCTGCAGTGGCCCGTTCGGGGCCATTCAGCCATTTAACACTTTAACCATTCAGCCATTTGACCATTCACATCCTATGAAAGTCCCGAGCAACGTTCCTGCTTCCATCGTTACGCGCAACCTGTCGGATTTCGTCAACGAAACCGGCAACGTGTACGAGTCGATTGCCATCATTTCGAAGCGCGCCAACCAGATTTCGGTGAAGCTGAAGGAAGAGCTGAACGGCAAGCTGTCGGAGTTTGCTACCACGGTCGACAACCTCGAAGAGGTGTTTGAGAACCGCGAGCAGATCGAAATCAGCAAGCACTACGAGCGGCTGCCCAAGCCCACGAACCTGGCCATCGAGGAGTTCCTGGAAGGCAAAGTAACCTTCCGCACGCCCGAGCTGGAGGAGCCCACGGCCGAGAAAGCCGAGTAATTTACCATCCAGCCCGAAGCCGTTATGCTGGCCAATCGCCGCATTGTGCTGGGCGTAAGCGGCAGCATTGCCGCCTATAAGTCGGCCGCCCTGGTGCGGCTGCTCATCAAAGCCGAAGCCGAGGTGCAGGTTATCCTGACGCCCTCGGCTTCGGCTTTTGTGACGCCCCTGACCCTGGCTACCCTGGCCAAGCGGCCGGTGCTGCAGGGCTTCATCAAAGACGAAGCCGGCGGCCTCTGGCACAACCACGTCGAGCTGGGCCTCTGGGCCGATGCGCTGCTCATCGCGCCGGCCAGCGCCAACACCTTGGCGGCTCTGGCCCAGGGCCTGTGCCCCAACTTGCTCACGGCCGTGTACCTCTCGGCGCGCTGCCCCACGCTCGTCGCCCCGGCCATGGACCTGGACATGTACCAGCATCCGGCTACCCAGCGCAACCTGGCGCAGCTGCGCCAGGACGGCGTGCAAGTGCTCGACTCGCCTGCCGGCGAGCTGGCCAGCGGCCTCACCGGCCCCGGGCGCATGCTCGAGCCCGAAGACATTGTGCGGGTGCTGGAGGCGTTTTTTGCTGCTTAATCTCATTGAACGTCATGTCGAGCTCGTCGAGACATCTCGCCCGGGTAAACTTCTCCTCAAGCGAAAGGATTACTATCGGGCATCAGCATGCGAGATGTCTCGACAAGTTCGACATGACAGCCTGATTTAATCGTTCTGCCCTATGCGCGTTCTGCTCACCGCCGGCCCCACCTACGAGCCCATCGATCCGGTGCGCTTCATTGGCAACCACTCCACCGGCAAGATGGGCTTTGCGTTGGCGGCGGAGTTTGCCGAAAAAGGCTGGCAGGTGACGCTGGTGAGCGGCCCGACGAGTCAGACCATCAGTCACCCGCGCGTACGGGTGGTGCCGGTGCAAACGGCCCAGCAGATGTACGAGGCCGCCGCCGCCGTAGCGCCGCAGGCCGACGTGTGGGTGTTTGCCGCGGCCGTAGCCGATTACCGCCCCCGCACCGTGGCCGCCGAGAAGATCAAGAAGCGCGACGATGGAACGGACGAGACGCTGACCATCGAGCTGGTGAAGAACGTCGACATCGCCGCTACGCTGGGTCAGACCAAGCGGCCTGAACAATTTTCGGTGGGTTTTGCGTTGGAGACGCAGGACGAGCTGCGCCACGCCCAGGATAAGCTGCGGCGCAAGGGCTTCGACCTGGTGGTGCTGAACTCCCTGCGCGACGCGGGGGCTGGCTTCCGCCACGACACCAACAAGATTACCCTCGTGGAAGCCGACCAGGTCACTACTTTTGAGTTGAAGCCCAAAGCCGACGTAGCCCGCGACATCGTTTCTGCCATATTAGCCCGCCTCCAGCCCCATGTTGCCTAACCGTACTTTCCTCTGGCTTGGCCTTCTGCTGACTTCGCTCACGGCCCTGACCGGCCGCCGCGCGGTGGCTCAGGAGCTAAACGCCAAAGTGGAGGTGAAAGCCGAGAACGTGACCATCACCGACCGGCAACTGCTCACTTCGATGGAGACGGACATTCGCAACTTCATCAACAGCCGCCGCTGGACCAACGACGTGTACAAGCCCTCGGAGCGCATCGACTGCACGATTTACGTGGGCATCACGGCCATTCCGGCCAACGGGCAGTACCAGGCCACGGCCCGCATATTCAGCCGGCGCCCGGTGTACGGCACCAGCTTCGAGAGTACGCTGCTGACCTACGCTGAAACGTGGAAATTCACCTACCTGCCCGGCCAGCCCCTCGACTTTTCGGAGAATTCCTACGTCAACAACCTCTCCTCTCTGCTGAGTTTTTACGCCCTGACCATCATCGGCATGGATCAGGACAGCTTCGCTCCGCTGGGCGGCTCGCGCACCTTCGACCGGGCCCGCAACATCATGCAGGCGGCCGTGCAGAACCAGGACGGCGACGAGGGCTGGCGCGAAAGCGGCAAGCGGGACCAGCGCAGCCGCTACTGGCTGCTGAGCGGCCTGCAGGACCCACAGCTGGAAGCCCTGCGCACGGCCTCGTACGCCTATTACCGGCAGGGCTTGGACGTGTTCATTCAGAAGCCGGAGGAAGCCCGCACCGCCATCTTTACCGCGCTGCAGGGCGTGCAGCAAGCGGCCCAGCGCCGGCCCGGCTCCACGCTGATCAAAGCCTTTTTCGAAGCCAAGGCCGACGACCTCGCCAACCTGTACCGCGGTAGCACTTCAGCTGATCAGAAGCAGGGCGTGCTGGCCTTGCTGCAGGAAGTTGACCCAACCAACTCGGCCAAGTACCAGGTGATAGTGCAGAACAAATAGCTGATATGCCCCAGCACAACGAAGCCCGCGCCATTCGGCGCGGGCTTCGTTGTGCTGGGAAGTTTCTGCACTCGGCAACAGGGCTAACACATGCTACCGGCGGCAGAGCGCAAAAATTATTTATCGCAGCGGGAGGGGGCAGCAACGCGGATTAGGTTAGCAAGGTGCTAAGTTGGTTGGGGGAGGTGCTTGCGGTTGTGCTAAATCATTTAGTAGGTTTGTAAACGGCTGATCCGCGCCGGCTTGACCGGGGTGCGGGGTTGGCTAGTTTATTCACCTCACGCAACCAACGCTTCCTATGCTGGTTGACCTCCGCATTCAGAACTACGCCCTGATCGAATCCCTGGAGCTTCGACCATCGGCCCTGCTCAATATCATCACCGGCGAAACCGGCGCCGGCAAATCCATCATGCTCGGGGCCATTGGGCTGCTGCTGGGCAACCGCGCCGACTCCAAGCTGCTCTTCAATACCGACCGTAAGTGCGTGATTGAGGGGCAGTTTGATATTTCAGGCTACCAGCTGCAGGACATCTTCCAAGCCGAAGACCTCGACTACGACGCGCAGTGCATCCTGCGCCGCGAAATAGCGCCTACCGGCAAGTCGCGCGCATTCGTGAACGACACGCCGGTGACGGTGGAAACGCTGCGCAAGATCGGGGCGAACCTGATGGACATCCACTCGCAGCACGATACGCTGCTGCTCGGCGACCCGGTGTTTCAGCTCAACCTCATCGACCTCTACGCCGGCCTGGTGCCCACGCGCACCCAGTACGCCACGGCATTTCGGCAGTACCGCAAGCTGTCGGCCGATCTGAAGGCTCTGGAAGATCAGGTGGCCCAAGCCAACAAGGAGCTCGACTACCACAGCTTCCTGTTCAGCGAGCTGGAAGACGCCAAGCTCGACGGCGAGGATCAGGACGTGCTGGAACAGGAAATCAAGCAGCTGGAGCACGCCGAAGAAATTAAGCTCAAGCTGGGATATGCCCTGCAGAGCCTTTCGGAGGGCGAGTACTGTGCTGTCGGGGCGCTGAAGGAAGCCAGCCTCATGCTCGGGCAGGTGGCCGGCTACTCCGAGGCCGCGCGGCAGCTCAAGGAGCGCGTCGACAGCTGCCTGATTGAGCTGCGCGACGTGGCCGACGAAGCCGAGCAGGCCGAGCAGCGCACCGAAGCCGACCCGCTGCGCCTCGACGAGCTGCAACAGCGCCTGACGGTGCTCTACAACCTGCAGCGCAAGCATCAGGTACGCGACGTGGCCGCCCTGCTGGCCGTGCGCGACGAACTGCAGCGCAAAGTGGGCTCGGTGCTGAACTTGGATAAGGAAATCAGCCGCCTGCGCCGCGACGCCGAGGGCGCGCTGGCCACGGTGAACAAGCGCGCGGCCCACCTTTCCGAACAGCGCCGCCGGGCCTTCCCGCAGTTCGAGCGGGAACTGGCCGAACTGCTGGCCGAACTGGGCATGCCCAACGCCCGCCTGCTGGTGCAGCACAGCGCCGGGCAGCCCGCCGTATCCGGCACCGACGTCATCAGCCTGCTCTTTACGGCCAACAAAGGCGCCCAGCCGCAGACGCTGAGCAAGGCCGCCTCGGGCGGGGAATTCTCGCGCCTCATGCTGTGCGTGAAGTACCTGCTGGCCGACAAAACCGCCCTGCCCACCATTGTATTCGACGAAATCGACACCGGTATCAGCGGGGAAATAGCGGTGAAAGTGGGCCGCATGATGCAGCAAATGGCCAAGAAGCATCAGTTGGTGGCTATTTCGCACCTGCCGCAGATGGCCGCGGCCGGCGACACGCACTTCTTCGTCTACAAGGAAGACCGCGCCGACCGTACCGTCAGCCGCATTCGCCGCCTGACGGAGGAGGAGCGCATCCGCGAAATCGCGCAGATGATTTCGGGCGCCCGACCCAGCGAAAACGCTGTGCAGAGTGCGCGGGAGCTGTTGGCCCTGCGCGGGGAAAGCGACTTGGTGGCGGCATAAGCGGCTAGGGAAAGCGTCCGATAGAACGTCATTCCGCGCTTGTCGAGGGCGGTTGCGTGCGGGCGTCCGGTGGTACTGTTTTCGTCTGACGAGACGTCAACCACCTGGCGCTTGCACGCGGGATTCCCCGGCAAGCGCGGAGTGACGTTCTTTCATTCGGGCCGCACTTCGGCCCGAACTCCTATTTTTGCCCGTTCCTTTTCCCTTCGACGACTCGACTCAACTCGGTTTTATGGCCAACAACCTGCTCGCCGGTAAGCGCGGCATCATCTTCGGCGCGCTCAACGAACAATCCATTGCGTGGAAAGTAGCCCTGCGCTGCCACGAGGAAGGCGCCACGTTCGTGCTCAGCAACGCGCCCCTTGCCATGCGCATGGGCGAAATCAACAAGCTGTCGGAACTGTGCTCGGCCCCCATCATCCCGGCCGACGCAACGGTGGTCGAAGACTTGGAAAAGGTATTCAGCGGCGCCGTGGAGCAACTCGGTGGCAAGATAGATTTCGTGCTCCACTCCATCGGCATGAGCCCGAACATCCGCAAGGGCAAGCACTACGGGGAGCTGAACTACGACTGGTTCCAGAAAACCCTGGACATCTCGGCGCTGTCGTTTCACAAGATGCTGCACGTAGCCGAGAAGCAGGATGCCCTGAACGAGTGGGGCTCGGTGGTGGCCCTGTCGTACATCGCCGCTCAGCGCGCCTTCCTCGACTACACCGACATGTCGCAGGCCAAAGCCGTGCTGGAAAGCATTGCCCGCAGCTACGGCCAGCGCCTGGGCACCCTGAAGAAGGTGCGCGTGAACACCATCAGCCAGTCGCCCACCAAGACCACGGCCGGCACCGGCATCAGCGGCTTCGACGCGTTCTACGAGTACGCCGACCGCCTCTCGCCCCTGGGCAACGCCCCAGCTGAAGCTTGCGCCGACTACTGCGTGTCGCTGTTTTCGGACCTGACGCGCTTCGTGACCATGCAGAACCTCATGCACGACGGCGGCTTCAGCACCACGGGCATCTCGGAAGCTATGGTGGAAGTCGTTACGCAAGCCTCCAAGGAAGCTTAAGTCTGAGCGCCTGCCGCACGAAAACGCCCGACTCCTCGCGGAGCCGGGCGTTTTTATGATGCAATGGGCGTGAAGTGCGTGAGCTAGATGGCGCCGCCACCACCGCCGCAGGCGCCGCGGGTGTAGGACGTTACCCCGGCCCGGTGGGCGTAGCAGGCGTTGCTGTAGGTGTTGCCGTCGCTGCCACACACCGGATCGTACACGTCGAGGCAGTCGTAGCCGGGGTCGACTTTCACGTTGCTGGTCGACGCGGCGGTCGGCGCGGCGGCCGGGGCAGCCTCTTCCTTGCTGCAGGCCGAAGCCAGACCCAGCAGGGCAAGCAGAGCGAAGGTTTTCACGGTTTTCATAGGGTACTGGTTGTGGAAGGTGGAAAAATATTGCGTTACCAATATAATAGGAATATATCCGGATACAAGCTGCCGGCGCCCGGCCCAATATAAAAGGTCGGCGGCCTCGCTCACGAAGCCGGAGGTGCAGCCGCGGCCAGCAGCTACCGCACGGAGCTTTCGGTGCCCGGGGCTTTAAAGAGCGGCTTCCCGCTGGCGGATCAGTGCCACGTTGCGCCGCTCGATTTCGGTGAGGAAGGCAGCCACGTCGTGGTGCTGCGGGGTGTACCAATCCTGCCGCCGAAAGTGCTGGTCCATAGCGCCGCCGGGGGCAAACCGCAGGCCGTAACGCGCAAACACCCCGTTGCGCATCAGCGTCAGCTCCAGCTTGCTCAGTCCCTGCAGATCGGCCGGTGTTAGCAGCCGGAACGAAGCAACCCCGAAGTCCATGTCGAAGTGCGTGGCCAGCGCAGCGGACCACGGGCCGACTTCCACGGCACCTTTTTCCGTGGACGGGCTCCAGGGCTGGCGTACGCGCAGCCCCGTGCGGACGGCCCCGTCGGTGGCCCGAAAGCGAACAAAGTCGCCGCTGAGCTGGTCGGCGGTAAGCTTATTGCCGACGATGCGCACGTTCCGCAGGTTTTGGACGCTGGACAGCCATTGCTTCCCGTCCTCGGACCATTGACCGCCCGTAATCTGCGCCGTAATCAGCCCCGGCTCCACGCAAAGCACAAAATCGGACTCGGCCTCCGACAGGCCGAAGTGATAAACCCCGGCGTAGGCTCGGGCATCCTTTTCCACCCAGCTGCGGATGGCCTTGGCGTCAATCAGCTCAACGCCCACCACGGTTGGCTGCGCGCGGCCGGGCAGGCTAAGGGTCAGTAGGGGCAGGATGATCAGATTTTCACGACTGGGGGCGGGTGGAGCCGGCCAACTACGCCCTCCCAAGCTCAATAGCCGCGGGCCAGCTGCACGAGATTTTCGGGCGGCAGGCCCTGGCGTACCCGGTCCCAGTTGCGCAGCAGAATATCGACCTTGCCCGCATCTTCATGAGGCTGGCCGCCGGCGGTGTGCTGGGTGAGCAGCACCTGCGGCATGGTCCACAGCGGGTGGTCGGCGGGCAAGGGCTCCTGCGCCGTCACGTCGAGCACGGCCCCGCCGAGGGCGCCGGCCCGCAGGGCGGCTATCAGGGCCGGCTCGTCGGTGGTGTTGCCGCGGCCCACGCTGGCGTACACGCTGCCGGGGGCCATGGCCCCGATCAGCTCAGCGTCGAAAAAGCCCTCCGCGCTACCGGGCAGGCAGTTGATGACCAGGTCGGTGTACGGAAGGGCCGCCAGCAGCTCCGCCCGGGAGTGAAGCTGGGCCCGCGCATTGGTGCGGGCCAGCAGCTGCACCTGGCAGCGGAAGCCGGAGAGCTGCTCGCGCACGGCCAGGGCAATGGCGCCGGCGCCCAGGATAAGCACGCGCTGCCCGCGCAGCAGGCGCAGCTTTTTGCGAACGGCCGCGCCCGCCCACTGCCCGGCGTGCTGCAGCACGGCCAGCTCGTTGAGGTGGCGGTACTGCGCCAGCACGCCGGCCACGATGGTTTCGGCGCAGGGCCAGGCAAAAAAATCGCCGACGTTGGCCACCGGTACTTGCAGCGGCAGGTGCTGGTACCGCTCAAAGCCGGCCGAATCAATCTGCCAGAACCGCAGGCGGGGCGGTGCTCCTGCGGCAAACCAAGCAGGCGGCGGGTTGCCCAGCAGAATATGAGCTTGTTGAAAGGCTGCGCGCTGAGCGGCTTCGTCGGGCAGGTCGGAGCGAAACGTCGGGGTCATGTCGGCGGGCAGGCCGGCCAGCAGGTACGCGCGGGCTGCGTCGTCGAGCAGGGAGTAGACAAACAGGTGCATGGGCAGGGGGAACAGGGGCCGCGCCGGTAAGTTCGATTGCTGCCCCACGCTGAACGGATGGAGCGCCGGCGCGTGGTCATACGGCCACTCCGGCAACTCCGGCGTGGTGCCCACTCCGCAGGGCACTGCCTGCTGAACGGGCCGCACGTCGTGGTAGTTATCCGCTGACGGGCCTGGCTGGCTTCATGCCGCGGCCACGGCGGCTGCGCCACCCGGCGCGCCGGCGCCGGGAAAGAGGCGGCCGGCAACTATGGGCGTTGACTGATTGAGTGGCCTGTATTGCCTAATTTTCAGGCATGAAGTATTGCCGCGCGCTTTCGGTCGGGCTATCGATTTTTCTGGAGTCTGTTTCTTTCGCCTCCGGGCAGAGCCCCCAAACGCCCGCACTGCGCCGGTCGCTGGCGCGCGCCACTGCCGACACCACCCGTGTGCTGCTGCTGGCCGATCTGAGCGCCTCGTTCCGCTATTCGCATTACGACTCGGTACAACGCTATGCCCGGCAGGGGTTGGAGCTGGCCCGGCGCATCGGCTACGCCAAGGGCGCCGGGCGCTGCCTCTCGCGGCTGGGGCTGCTGCAAGCCGAGCGCGGCAACCTGCCCCAAGCCCTGCGAACCGACCTGCAGGCGCTGCGCCTCCACCAGGCCGGCCACGACCTGGAAGGCACCGCCCGTACCCTCAACCAGACGGGCCTGCTATACCAGGCCCTCGATGACTACCGGCCGGCGCTGAGCTACTATTTCCGGGCGCGGCAGCTGTACGCCCAACTGCCCCAGGCCGACCCCTCGCAGGTGGTGAGCGTGCTGACCAACCTGGGCTCGACCTACGTGGGCCGCGGCCAGCTCGATTCGGCCGACTACTTTCTCACCCAGGCCCGCGCCCTGACGGCCCGCGCCCTGGCCGCCCCGACGCATCCCCTGCGCCAGAGCGCCTGGGGCAATCCGTTGCCGTACGTGCTGCGCGAGCTGGGCCTGCTGGCCGCCGCGCGCGGGCAGGTGCAAGCGGCCATCGGCTACTACCGGCGCAGCGCGCAGGCCTCCTTTCCCGAAAACGACCAACGCAGCGCCTGCCGTGCCTACCAGTACCTGGCCGAGCTCTACCACCAGCAGGGCCGCCGCGACTCCAGCATTTACTACGCCCGGCGCGCCCTGTTGGTGGGCCAGACGCTGCCCTACGTGGTAGGCGTGGTGCGCACGAGCCGGCTGCTGGCCGACGTCTTCTCGGCCGGCAACCAAAACGACAGTGCGCTTAAGTACATGCGCATCGAGCAGTTGGCCGCCGACAGCCTCTACAACCCGCAGCGCATCAAACAGCTCGACGCCATTGGTTTCGCGGAGCAGCAGCGCCTGCAGGAGCTGGAGGACGAGCGGGCCGAGTACGCCGCCCGGCTGCGCAACTACGGCCTCTGGGGCGGCTTGGGTGGCCTCGCGTTGCTGGTACTGGCCCTGAGCTACTTCAACCGCCGGCAACGGCAGGCCAATGGGCAGCTGCAGCAGCTGAACGCGCAGGTAAACCAGCAGAAGCAGGAACTGACCACGCAGCGCGACCGGTTGGCGCAGATGCTGCAGGAGCTGCGCACAGCCCAGCACCAGCTGGTGCTGCGCGAGAAAATGGCGTCGTTGGGCGAGCTGATGGCCGGCGTGGCCCACGAGATACAGCAGCCCACGCAGGCCATTCGCAACCTGGCCGGCGTGAGCGAGCAGCTGAGCCAGGAGCTGCGCGCCGAGATGCTGAAAGGCGACTTTCTGCCCACCGACCTGGAAATGCTCGACGAGATGCTGCTGAACCTGGCCCGCTACCAGGCCAAAATCGGGCAGCACAGCCAGCGGGCCAACTCCATCGTGCTGGGCATGCTGGAGTACGGCGGTACGCAGCCCAGCACCCGGCAGCCCACCGACCTCAACGCCCTGGCCGAGGACTACCTGCGCCTGACCTACCACGACGTGCGCGCCAAACACCGCCATTTCTACGCCGCGCTGCTGCCGCGCCTCGATCCGGCCGTGGGCACCGTCAACGTGGTGCGCCACGACCTGGGCCGCGTACTCATCAGCCTCTTTGCCAACGCCTTTTACGCCGTGCAGGAGCGTCGCCGCCTAGCCGATGGCGTCGACGAGCAAGCCGAGTACGTGCCGCAGGTCACGCTCGTTACCGAGCGTACCGGGCCTCAGGAGGTCCGCATTCGGGTGCGCGACAACGGGCTGGGCATTCCCGAGTCGGCGCAGCCACTCGTGTTCGAACGGTTCTTTAGCACCAAGCCCGCCGACGAAGGCCTGGGCCTGGGCCTGGCCCTCAGCCGCGACATCGTGCAGAGCCTGGGCGGTACGCTCACGGTGCACACCGAGCCGGATGTCTGCACCGAGTTCGTCATTACCCTGCCCGGACTGGCCATTACCCCCATGATCTAAGCCAGGGGAGTGGTGGAGCGGCTGGCGCCACTCACGGTAGCTGCTGCGCCAGGTACACGTAAGGCTGGAATAGGTGATGCGTAAATACCTTATCGGGGGCGTCGGGGTAGCGCTGCCGGTAGGCGCCATCGGCCAGCAGCACCACGGTGGGCCCGACGCGCACGTAGTTATTGGTGGCCGCGTAGGTACCGGGCTGGTAGTCGGGCAGGTACCTGCGCACCTGCCGCGCCACGAGCGTGCCCAGGTAGCGCTGATACGTGCGCTGGGCGCGCCGCGTGGGGCGGTCGAGGCGGCGAAAGGCGTAGCCCAGGGCCAGGCGCTGCGGCAGCGGCTGCCGACCCAGCAGCTGCGGCGCATTCCCGAAGGGGTTGGTGGGGTTGAAGTCGGCCAGCGTCTGAATGGAAATGGGCGTTTCGGGTACCCAATCGGCGGAGTTTACCACGTTCACGCTCCAACTGCCCCGCGGGGTGTAGGTGCGGGCCTCGTACTCGTAGGCGAAGCAGAGGTTGCCGGGCTTGGGCGCGGCGCTGCAGTAGGTTTTCAGGCGCAGATCGGCGGGCAGCCGACCCTGCCGCTGCAGCTGGCGCAGGTGGGCCGTGAGCAGAAAACCGATGGCGCCGCCCTGGCTGTGCCCCATCAGGATAACGTCGCGGGTGCCGCGGCGGTAGCAGGAGTCGAGGCGGGCCACCACGTCGTCGGCCTGCAGGGCCATGCCCAGCAGCCAGCCAGCGTGCACGGCTGCCTGCGGGTGCTCGGCCAGCTCGTAGCGGAAGCTGCGCTGCCCGCTCAGGCGCAGCTCGCCCTTGGCCGGCAGCATGGCTGCGTAGAAGTTGGCCAGCCAGCTTTCCGTGCGCATGGTGGTGCCGCGCAGGCTAACCACTGCCGTGCCGCGGCCGTTGTGCCACAGCTCCCAGCGGTTGTCGAGGCCCACCACCGGGGAGCGGTACACGCGCCGAAACTCGCGGGGCGGCGCAATGCCGCGCCAGAAGGCAGAGTCGTCGGCCATGCGCGCGTGCAGGCGCAGCAGTTCCAGGTACTCGGCCTTGTCGAAGCCCGGCTGCAGGGCCTGCTGGGCCCGTGCGCCCGGTAGCCAGCCCAGTAGAAGTAAGAACAGAAAAGTGAACATGCAGCGCATACAGGCAACCCGCGGGGCAACAAAGCCCCGAAGTGGGCAAGTGGTTCGCTGCTGAAATACGGAGACGCTGGGGATTGTTTAGCTTCCAGCGCGCGACCTGGCAGCTGCGCTGGCCTAACGTACGGTGGTCGTGATGGTGCTTTCCTGCACGGCCAGGGTGTCGCCGGCCCGCAGCAAGGAAATTACGGCCGGGTTGAATTCGTTGGCCAGCACGCCGGACATTTCGCGGTGCCCGCCGCCGTAGGTGGCGCGCCGCAGCCAGTAGCGCAGCTGCGCAAGCTTCAGCTGGCTGGCTTCGCCACGGCCCACGCGCACTTCCTGGCTCATAGATAAAAAGCCAGTGCTGGCCGGTACCGGCACGACGGGTGCGCTGTAGCGGAGCAGGCCCGCCAGCACGTTGTCGTCGGGCACCTGCGTCCGCATCACCGAGTAAAACAGCCACAGCGTGCCGGTGCGCTGCACCGAAAAGCGCATGGTACCAGGGGCAAACACGACCGTGTCGGGTGCCACCTGCCGAATGTAGTCATTGGGCCCGGGCTGGGGCGGGGCATAGCTGGGCCGATGCGCGACAAACTGCGCTTTCACCTGTTCGTCCTGGATTTCGGCGCCGTTGACGAACAGGCGTAGGGTAGAGGCGGGCTTGGGGTCCTCTTTGCCGCACCTACTTAAGAAGCCGCTCAGCAGCAGAAGCGAGCAACAGATCGACGCGTAGCGCATGGGGTAAGCAATAGGGGATAGACCAGAAGAAAACCAAAGTTAAGAAGCCAGGGGCTATACCGCGCCCGCCGCGGCCCGGCCCGCAGCCCGCCCCGAAAAGATGCAGCCGCCCAGAAACGTGCCCTCCAGCGCCCGGTAGCCGTGCATGCCCCCGCCGCCAAAGCCCGCCACCTCGCCCGCCGCGTACAGGCCCGGCACCGGTTTCCCGTCGGCGCCCAGCACGCGGCTGTCGAGGTCGGTTTCGAGGCCGCCGAGGGTTTTGCGGGTGAGAATGTTCAGCCGCACGGCGATGAGCGGGCCGGCCGCCGGGTCGAGCAGGCGGTGGGGCTTGGCCGTGCGAATCAGCCGGTCGCCGAGGTAGGCACGGGCGCCGCGGATGGCCGTCAGCTGCCCGTCCTTGCCGAACTTATTGGTCAGCTGCAGGTCGCGGGTGCGGATTTCGTGCCCGATGGCGGCCGCATCGAGCAGCGGCTCGCCGCCCACCAGCTCGTTCATGCCCTGTACCAGCTCGGGAAGCGTACGCCGCACCACGAAGTCGGCCCCATGCTCCACAAACGACGCCACCGGCTTCGGCACCCCGCCGCGTACCCGCCCGAAGGTTTGCAGCACGCTTTTGTTGGTCAGGTCCGGGTTCTGCTCCGAGCCCGACAGGGCAAATTCCTTCTGGATAATCTTCTGCGTCAGCACAAACCACGAGTAATCGTAGCCGGTCTGCATGAGGTGGTGCAGGGTGCCCAGCGTGTCGAAGCCGGGGTAGAGCGGCCCGGGCAGGCGCTGGCCACGGGCATCCAGCCACAGCGACGACGGCCCCGGCAGGATGCGGATGCCGTGGTTGGTCCAGATCGGCGACCAGTTCTGCAGCCCCTCGGTGTAATGCCACATGCGGTCGGGGTTGATGATGCGCCCCCCGGCGCGGGCCGTGATACCCAGCATGCGGCCGTCGACGTGGTCGGGTACGCCGGCGAGCATGCGGCGGGGCGGCGGGCCGAGGCGGGCCGGCCAATTCTGGCGTACCAGCTCGTGATTGGCTCCGATGCCGCCCGACGTGACGATGACGGCCTGGGCGCGGAAGCGGAAGTCGCCGACTACCTCGCGGGACGTTTTCTGCCCGCGCGCGGCGTCGCTGGGGGCCAGCACCTCGCCGCTGGCGCCCACCACCGCGCCGGCTTCCACCAGCAGCTCGCTCACGCGGTGCCGAAACTTGAAGGTGAGCCGCCCGCGCCGGGCGGCTTCCTGCACGCGCTGCACGAAGGGGGCTACCACGCCCGGTCCCGTGCCCCAGGTCACGTGGAAGCGTGGTACCGAGTTGCCGGGCCCGGAAGCCCCGTAGCCGCCGCGCTCGGCCCAGCCCACCACCGGAAAAAACGACACCCCGCGCTGGCGCAGCCAGCTGCGCTTTTCGCCGGCCGCAAACTGCACGTAGGCCTCGGCCCAGCGGCGGGGCCAGTGGTCCTCGGCGCGGTCGAAGCCGGCCGTGCCCAACCAGTCCTGCCAGGCCAGCTCGTAGGAGTCGCGGATGCCGAGGCGGCGCTGCTCGGGCGAATCCACCAGCAGCAGGCCGCCAAACGACCAGAAGGCCTGACCGCCCAGGTTTTGCTCGGGTTCCTGGTCGAGCAGCAGCACGCTCCGGCCGGCTTCAGTCAGCTCGCAGGCGGCTACCAGGCCCGCCAGCCCGGCGCCGATAATGAGCACGTCGGCCTCAGCGGTGGAAGTGGAAGGTGTCATCGGAGAGAAAGGCAGAGGGGGTGGAGCAAGGCCCATCGGGGCGCCCGCAACATACGCACTTCGCTGGCTCAATACACGTACCAGCTGCCCGTGAGCAGCAGCTCCCGGTACTGTGGCAGCTGCTGTAGTCAAACGCCTTAAGGGTAATAATGGGCGTTGGTTGGGCCAACAGGAGCCGGATGCGGAAGGGGAGCAGGCCAAGTGTAAGCTGCATACGAGCGGGAAAGCGGTTCCCGCACTGGCTGCAGCCCGATGCCGAATTGCATAAGCTCCTTCTGCCGGCCGCCGAAACCTCAGCCCACCGCTACGAGAAGCCGGGCCGGCGCCGGTTGGGCTGCAGTAAGGTCAAAGAAGCGGTACACCTCGGCCGGGTCATCGAAGTGCAGTTCCAGTTGGGCCTTGAAGCGGCGCAGGGCACGGGCCAGCGCCAACCAATCGGCCGAGCGGGCCATGCGGGCCTGGTCGCTGATGGCCTCGGCGATGGTGCGGCTTTCGTCGGCGTGCGCGAGCCGGCGGAAGAGGCGCTGCGCGTCAGCGCATAAGTCTTCGGCGTGCAAAGCTGCCTGATGCGACTCGTACAGGTTCAGCAAGGTCCGGGAATGCAGCAGCAGGGTAGTATGATCCAGGGCACGCAACCGACTTTTGCGATACTGGCGAAATTCGGCATAGACAGGCAGCTTGCGTAGGCGCGGGGTCACGTAGTCCTTCATGGCATCGTCCACGAAGGCCAGCCATTGCTTGCGCGCCACCCGAAACGCCGTGGTGCCACCCGCCGGCGCGTGCGCAATGCCGCGCAGCAGGTCGGGCTCAAAGCCATTGAGGGCCGCCTGCAGCTCGGCGGCGTGGGGCGCGAAAGCGGCGCTCAGGTTGGCTTCGCGCAACTGGGTAAGCGCGTAATTGCCCAAGGCCCTGAAGCGGAAGCGGGAAATGCGTTGCGTAGCGAAAAAATGGTCGAAATAGCGCGGGTAAGCAGGCACGATAAGTAGCGGTGGATGGTGAAAAAATAGCCCGGCCCGACTACTGCCGGACCGGGCGCAAGGTATGAGGTGGGGGCACGTCATGAAGTCCGTACCAGCCCGGATTTTTCGGCGGTGGATGGTGCGTGCTACCCGCAGCGGCCCGCCGCATCTGCCCGCTTACGGGTTGGAAGCGTCCCAGGCCACTTCGGCGAAGGGGCGCGTCATGGCTGGGTATACTTGGTGGGTAGCCAGTTCTCGGTCCAGCTGGCCGAGGCGGTTGTAGCGGCGCATGTCGACCCAGCGGTGGCCTTCGTAGAAAAGCGAAAACTCGCGCTGCAGCAGCAACTCATCGATCAGCGCCGCCTGCGTAACCGGACCGGTGTACGGGCCCACTCCGCCCGAACGGGTCCGAATCACGTTCAGCAGGCGTACCCCCTCCGGGAGCTGGCTCTGCTGGATGGCGGCTTCCGCCGCCAGCAGGATAAGCTCCTCGTTCCGGATGATCGGAATGCGGGCCGTATTGTTGGGGTATACCGTGGGTTGGTGCGTGCCGTTGATGCCGCCCAGGCTGCGCGGCGTGGTGCGCCGCCCGAGCTTGGTCCGCACGCGGTTGTCGCGGCCGGTAGTGGTCAGGCGCACCGTGTCCTGCAAAATAGAGCGTTGCACCACCACCAGCGTGGCTGGGTTCGCGTTTAGCGCTTGGAAATAGGGGTTGCCGGTGTCCAACGGCTGGCCGGGCGTGTAGGCAATGGAAGGCCCAAGCGTAAGGCTGGCCGTTTCGTTGTAGAACGACTGCCCAAGCGCCGTGGTCACGCCGGCCCAGTCCCGGCGGTAGGCGGCCACGCGGGCGGCCAGCGCGCGGTTAAACTGCCGGAACGTGGCCGGCGTGTTGAAGCCCGCGAAGCCGCCGGTGGTCAGCGTAAAGGGGAAGGCCGTGCCGCTGCCCGTCCCCAGTTCGGTGTTGCCCTGGTCCAGCAGGTCACGGATGTGGTTCAGGCCTGCCTCGTAGGTCACGAAGGGGCCCGGCCGCAAGGGGTTTTCCACGTCGATGCGGATGCCGTTTTCGCCCTGCAGGTTCAGCTGGTAAAGCTTGGTCAGGGCCTCCATGGTGTGGGCAAAGCCTTGGGTGGCCTGCTTCTCCTCGGCCGAGAGCAGCACCGAGGTGCTGGCCGATTCGCGCAGAATTTGGGCTGCACGGCGGGCCCGGGCAAAGTCCGGATAGGCCGAATTGTAGAAAGCGGCGTTGTCGAGCGGGCGGCTGCCCAGCAGCTCGGTGTACCAGCGCGATTCGTTTTGGGCCAGCACCACCACCTCGCGGCCGAACGTGCCCGTCACGTTCAGGTACGGGCCCTGGCCCTGGTAGCCTAGGCGCAGCGATGCTTCGGTGCCCGAGGCCAGGGCCTGTACCTGCTGGCGCGTGGGGTTGTTCACGAAGTCCGAGACGTCGGCGTTGTTGGGGTCGCTGACGGCGGGGGCCTCGAAGTAGGCGCAGGCGGGCAGCAGCAGTAGGAGCAGGGCCGCCGCCCCGTAGCGGCGCAGCGACTGAGCGAAGAAGGTCAGCAAACTAGTCATGGCAGGGGTGGAGCTTAAAATTCGAGGGCAACGTGGAAGAACATGCGGCGGGTGTTGGGAAACGACCCCACGTCCACCAGGGCAGCGTTGGCTACGTTGCCGAAATTGGATACCTCCGGGTCGTAGCCCACGTAGTCGGTCCAGGTCAGCAGGTTGTAGCCCGACACGCCCACCCGAATGTTGGCCACGTACGTGCTGAACAGCTGCGTGCGCAGCGCCGCCGGGATGGTGTAGTAGATGGACGCTTCGCGCAGGCGCACGTAGCTCCCGTCCTGAATGAACTCGCGGGCCGTGCGGCGGGGGCGGGCCTGCCCCAGCGTGAGCGGGTTGCCCTGCGCATCGGTTTCGCCGCTGGGCTGGCTCCAGTCCTCGGTGGTGCCGCCTTCGTCCTGCAGCACGCGGCTCAGGTTGCTGATGTAGCCCTTGTGGCGCCAATGCAGCAGAAACGAAACGTCGAAGCCCTTCAATACGGTCATCGTGTTCAGCAGCGAGGCCTGAAAGCGCGGCTGCGCATCCTCGTAGCGCGTAAGGCTCAGCACACCGTTGGGGTCAGCGGGTGTGCCAAACCAGCGCGAGGGCGACTGGCCCTCGGCCCACAGGTTGCGGCCGAAGGTGTTGCCGAAGCCCAGACCCACCGTGTTGATGGGAATCACCGAGCGCGTGACCTCGCTGCGGTTCAGCCAGAACTGCGTGGTGGCCGTCCAGGTCAGGTTGGCCGAGCGCACCGGCGTCACGCCCAGGCTCAGCTCGATGCCGCGGTTTTCCAGGTCGCCCACCGGGAAAGCGCCCACGGTCTGCGACAGGTCGCCGATGCCGGCCACTTGCTGTACCCCGGTGCTCGGCGCCAGCGTGTAGGGGCGCAGGATGTCCGTCACTTTCTTCTTGTACACGGTGGCTTCCAGCGTGATGCGGTTTTCCAGGAAGCCCAGGTCCAGACCGGCCTCCAGCTCAGAGGCCCGTTCCGGCTCCACGTTGGAGTTGCCGATGGAAATCTGCTGAATCAAGCCCAGCTGCGTGCCCGCCCCGATGGGCTGCAACGGATTGAAGATGGCGCTGTAGGGCGGTACGCCGGCGGTCTGACCGTAGGCGAAGCGTGGCTTAATCACGTTGACCACGTCCAGCGTCCAAAAGTCGAAGTTGGCCACGTTCACGGCTACCGAGGCCTTCGGGAAGGGAAAGAACTTGTCCGGGTCGCCGGCCGTGTTGGTCTTGTCGAAGCGGATGCCGCCGGTCACAATGATCCGGTCGCGCCAGTTGATTTCCTGCTGGGCAAATACGCCCACGTCGGTCTGCTCGCTCTCGAAGGCGTTTTGCGTAATGATCGAGCCGGTGTTGGTGCTTTCCTGGCCCGGCAGCAGCCCGATGCCCTGGCTGTAGGTTTGGTTGAACTTGCGCGTCAGGCGTACGGTGCCGGCCTGCGTGGTCATCTGCAGGGCGCCGTCCAGCAGGCGCCAGTCGTACACCAGTGCGCCTTGCAGGTTGGTGAAGAAGGCGTTGGTGTTGGTCAGGCGCGAGGCCCCTGGGTTGGCCAGGTCGCGCTGCGACTGCATGTCCGAAGGCAGGTGCAGGAAGTTGCGGGTGTTGGAGAAGTCGGTGCCCCCCAGGATATTGAAGCGGAGCGAGGTGTTTTCCCTTTCCAGCAGGTGCACGGTGGTGTTCAGCCCCAGGATGAAGCGGTTGGTGGTCTCCTCGTTCACGGCCCGCGCCACCACGGCCAAGGGGTTGTCGGACGTGGTGCGCGCGTCGGGAAACTGCCCGTTCGGCAGGCGGTGCAGCTCGTGGTAGCTGGGGGTCGCCGCCAGCGAATAAGTGTAGCTGATGCCGTTGTTGTCGTTGCCAGTGAAGCCGCGCTGGTTCTGCGAGTTGATGTAGTTCGTGTTCAGGCTCACGTCGATGAGCTTGCCGATGCGCTGGTCCACGTTGGCGCGGATGGAGTTGCGCTGGAAGCCCGTGCGGTCCACGATGCCCGACTCGTTGTTGGTGGAGCCCGACACGTAGAACTTGGTATTGTCGCTGCCGCCGGCCAAACTCAGGGTCGTGTTGGTGAGCACGCCGGTGTTGCCGAAGATTTCCTCCTCGTAGTCGTAGATGTTGCCGGCCGCCGTCTGGCTGCGCCACAGCGCCACTTCATCCTCGGCCGTCTGGCCGGTAAATACGCGCCGTATTTTTTCTTCCGTCCAGTCTTCCTTGCCTAGCAGGCGCCAGGCCCGCGCAATGCCAATGTCCTGGCTGAGGTTGATGCGTGTCTGCCCGGCGCGGCCGCGCTTCGTGCGGATGATGATGACGCCCGCGTTGCCGCGCGTGCCGTAGATGGCCGCCGCGCTGGGCCCTTTCAGCACCTCGATGCTCTCGATGTCGTTCGGGTTCAGGTCGGCCAGGCGGTTTACCGTCTGGTCCTGCGTGGTGCGCGTGGTAGAGGCCGAGGCCCCGGTGAAAGAGGGCGAGCCGGCCCCGTTGCCGACCTGCTCGTTGTTCACGTATACCCCGTCGATGACGTAGAGGGGCTGCGAGCTGCCCGAGATGGTGGAAATGCCGCGTAGCTGCACCGACAGGCCCCCGCCGGGCGCCCCGCTGTTCTGCGAGATGTTGGCCCCGGCGAGCTTGCCGTTGATGGCTGCGTCCACCGTCACGGGCCGCGTAATGCCGGTCAGCTCCTTGGCCGAAATAGTGGCCACGGAGTTAGCCAGGTTGGAGCGCTTCACGTTGGTGGCCAAGCCCGATACCACCACTTCGTCCAGTTGGCGGGTATCGGCGCTCAGCGACACGTTCACGGTGCCCGAGTTGTCGATGGGGCGGTCCAGCGTGCGGTAGCCTACGTAGCTGAACTGCAGCGTGGTGGCGCTGGCAGGCACGCTGATGGAGTAAGCGCCGTTGGCGTTGGTCGTGGCCCCAATGGAGGTACCTTTGGCCAGCACCGTCACGCCGGGCAGGGCCTCACCGCTGGCCGCGTCGGTCACCCGGCCACTAACCTCGCGGTTTTGCGCGGTGGCGGGTTGCGCCAGGGCCATAGCTGTCAGCAGCAGGCCTGGTATAAGTGTCTTCATATGGATATGGGGTTGGTGAGTGAGACCAGAA
This sequence comes from Hymenobacter coalescens, assembly GCF_054783195.1. NCBI lineage: Bacteria > Pseudomonadati > Bacteroidota > Cytophagia > Cytophagales > Hymenobacteraceae > Hymenobacter > Hymenobacter coalescens. The sequence continues at coordinate 534,720 of NZ_BAAGRA010000016.1, forward strand.
ATTACCCATAATCCATATGTATAGTGATATTTTTAATTTATAAATTACAATCTGTGCAATGTTCTTGAAATTAGCCTTGGATTTCGATTATTCCATAGAACAATACCAGGAAAAGTGGCTCCTCGATATGGTAAGAAACCTGCGGTTTTGAACGCCCGGGCTCTGGGGCGGCTGCTAATAGAACTGCTGATCAGAAAAAAGCCGTAGCCGTAGGGGACATCCACGCGGACCGCCATTTCGCCAGACTACCCTGGCTCGTCGCACGGCGGCGGTCAACTCGCATCGTGCCAACGCGTCCAACGCGCGGGTGCGCTGCCTCCTGCCGCTTCCGGTCTACGAAGTGAATACGCGGCAGTGTGCCCCGGTGGGCTTGGCATGAAAATCATGTGATGGAGGGAAGAGGGAAGTCGCGTCGAAAAGGTGCAACTTGGGGTTGGCAAGTGGTGTCTTGATAAGCACATGGCCCCGAGTAAGGCACTTCGATTGAGCACCATCGGGCCATCCCAGCCGCCGCCCTCATTCTTTTTGTTCGATTCTACCCGCCTCTCCCGCACCTTGCATATGGCGCCTTTTCGTTCTTCCCTAGGCTTTTTCTCGGTGCTGCTGCCGGGTTTTCTGCTCACCATTCCCGGCTCGTTCACTTCGCGTCCGGCGCCGGCCGACGTCCCGCCGCAGAAAAAGCAAGTGCTGCTGGGCACCGTCACGCAGGGCATGGCCGTGGCCCACGTGCAGCCCGGCGCCCTCGACGATAACTTTTCCCGGCGCGTGTTTTCGCTGTATCTCAAGCGTCTGGATGGCAGCAAACGCTTCCTGCTGCAGCCCGACGTGAAGCAGCTGCAGCGCTACGAAACGGGCATCGACAACGAGGTGAAGCAGGGCCGCAGCGAGTTTCTGGACCTGAGCACCAAGCTCATCAACCAGCGCCAGCAGGAGGTGCAGGTGCTCTACCGCGAGCTGCTCAGCCAGCCGTTTGCGTTTACGGCCGACGAAACCATCGAAACCGACCCCGAGAAGCTCAGCTACCCGGCCGACGCGGCCGCCCGCCGCGACTACTGGCGCCGCCTACTCAAGTACCAGACGATGACGCGCGTCTCGGAGCTGATGGACGAGCAGGGCAAGCAGCCGGGCAAAGCCCTGGCCGCCGCCGGGGCCAAGCCCTCCGAGGCCACGCTGTCGGCGCCGGTGCGCACCCCCGCCCAGCTGGAGGCCGAGGCCCGCAAGCAGGTGCTGAAGTACTACGACGAGTATTTCAACGACTTGCGCCAGACCGACGAGGCCGACCGCCTCGCCGAGTTTGCCAATACCATTGCCAACACCTTCGACCCGCACTCGGAGTACTTCGCGCCCAAAGACAAAACCAACTTCGACCTGGCCATTACCGGCCGCCTCGAAGGCACCGGCGCCCAGATGAGCGAGCGGGACGGGCAGATTGTGGTGGCCTACATCGTGCCCGGCTCGGCCTCGCACCGGCAGGGCGAGCTGAAAGTGGGCGACGTGGTGCTGCGCGTGGCCCAGGGCGCCGCCGAGCCCGTGGTGGTGGAAGGCATGCGCCTGGACAAGGTGGTGCAGATGATCCGGGGCAAGAAAGGCACGGAGGTGCGCCTGACGGTGAAGAAGCCCGACGCCAGCATCAAGGTCATTTCCATCATCCGCGACGTGGTCATCCTTGAGGAAACCTACGCGCAGTCGGCCGTCATCAACGAGGGCGGCAAGAAGCTGGGCTACATCCTGCTGCCCAGCTTCTACGCCGACTTCAACCGCAACGGCGGCCGCAACTCGGCCGAAGACGTGCGCACCGAGCTGGAAAAACTCAAGGCCCAGAACGTGCAGGGCGTCGTGCTCGATCTGCGCTTCAACGGCGGCGGCTCCCTGCAGGACGCGGCCGAAATGGCCGGCCTTTTCGTGCCGGGCGGCCCCATGGTGCAGGTCAAAAGCCGGCAGCGCGCCGCCGAGGTGGTAAGCGACCCGGACCCCAAAGTGCTGTACGATGGTCCGCTGGTGGTGCTGGTGAACCGCTACAGCGCCTCGGCCTCCGAAATTCTGGCCGGCGCCATTCAGGACTACAAGCGCGGCGTGGTCATCGGCAACACGACTTACGGCAAGGGCACCGTGCAGCGCGTGTTCGAACTCGACGACATGATGAACCCCGAGCTGGCGGCGCTCAAGCCCTTCGGCTCGCTGAAGATGACCATTCAGAAATACTACCGCGTGACGGGCTCCAGCACGCAGTTTAAGGGCGTCACGCCCGACATCGTGGTGCCCGACGCCTACAGCACCCTGGCCGACGGCGAGCAGGACACCGACTTCCCGCTGCCCTGGGACGAAATTGCGCCCGCCAGCTTTACGCCCTGGGCCGGGGCGCCGCCCCTGGCCAAGCTGGCCGCCGCCAGCCGCCAGCGTGTGGCTGCCAACGCGGCCTTCACGCTGCTCACCAGCGCCGTGCAGGACATGGCCAAGCGCCAGCAGAACACCCGCGAAACGCTGAACCTGACGGCCTACCGCGCCGAGCAGCAGCTGGCCCACGCGGCCGCCGAGCGCTACAAGAATCTGCAGCAGCAGGCCCCGGTGCTGGCTGTCACGCCGCTGGCCGCCGCCACCGCCGACAGCGCCCAGACCAGCCGCGCTCAGCGCTTCGTGCAGCCCTTGCGCAAAGACCTGACCCTGCGCGAGGCCGTAGCCGTGCTCCAGGATGAGTTGTAACAGCCGTCAGGGCTCCAAACGCAAACCGCCCGCGCAGAGCTGCTCTGCGCGGGCGGTTTGCTTAATGGCCACTGCTGGACTTCGCGGGAAGCAAGCAGTGCGTTATCAAACCTCCTGCTCCACTCGGGGCCGCTCCTCTACCCGCGGCGTGGCACCACCGTTGGGACGCTGGTTGTCGCGGGTGTTTTTCTGCACGGCAATGGCGGCGAACAGGCTCAGCGTAAACGACATGGCGTAGAATCCTTTTTCGCTCAGCGTCAGCGTAGCATTCCACAAACCCACAATCAGCAGCAGGATGGCCAGCACGGTGGAAAGCCAGCTGATGCCGTAGTAGAGGTTGGTAACGGGAATGCCTTCCAACCGGTCGCGCACGCTCTTTTGCACCGAAATGGCCGCAAACAAGCCGTACATGAGCACTGCGAAGTAGTACCCTTTTTCGTTCAGGGCCATCTGGGCGTTCCAGAGGCCGATGTTGTAGGCCAGCATGCCGATGAGCAAGGCGGCCCAGGAGGCGCCGACGAAGGCCGTGGAAGGCTGTTGGTTCATAGCAAAAAGGGGAAGGGCCGCGTGTGCTGTAACCCGCGAAAAATTAACTGCCCAATATTACTAGGGATGCATACGCGAAGCTGTACATCATTGACCACAATCAGACATTAACCTTGGGGGCGGGCAGGTCTCAACCTTCCGTTAAAGTGGTCGTTGAATGAAAAACCCCGTGCGGGGCTGACTTTTCAATCTGACTTTAGCGAACCATGCAAACCAAGCAAACCACCCACGCCCTGGAGCAGATGCTGGATACCCAGCAAAAAAAGCTGGGCTTCTTCCAAAACCTGGTCCTGCTGGCCGCCGCCGACGGTCGGCTGCAGGAAGACGAAGGCCAGTTTCTGCTGCAGATCGGCCAGCGCCTGGGCCTGAGCTACGACGACGTGCGCCCCATTGCCGACAACCTGAGCGTGCTGAGCTTTGTGGTGGCCAACGACGGCTTGCAGCGCACACTAGAGCTGCAAACCTTGGTGCAGATGATGCTGCAGGACGGCCAGATCGACCCGCGCGAGTACGGCCTCTGTCTGGAGTACGCCAACCGCATTGGCTACAACAAGCAGATCCTGGATGATATGGTGACGCAGCTCGCCGGCGGCGCGCCCGACCCGGGCCGCAACCCGCCTACCGTAAGCTGAAACCCGGACGGCGCGACTACCCCACGTGCGGCCTGGCCGGGTAGGGGTTTGCCCAGCTGACAGTTACCCGCCGGCAGCGGCCCCATACGCACGAAGACGTATGGGGCCGCTGTTTTCGATTCGGTACGGCGGCAGGGGCAAAGGGGCCGAGCACCACCGGCCCGCGCCGGCTAGCTGCAGCTGAAGTACTTGTCGTAGGCGGACTCGGGGAGCAGGCGCAGCTTGCTGGCCAGCCAGATGGGGCCGCGCAGCCGGCGGATCAGGGCGTAGTTGTTGGGGTAGTCGCGGAAGCTCTTGACCGGGGCCCGCACGATCTGCTCGAACTCGGGGCGGGTCAGGCCCAGGCGCTTGATGCAGAGCTGGATGACCTGCTCGTCCTCGATGGGGTTGACGTGGCGGCACTTGGCCAGCGCCTCCGGGCGCGTCATCTGGCCCGAGCGCACCAGGGCCGAGTAGTTGAACAGGCGCCGGTCGATGTTGAACTTGACGCGGTTCAGGTAGTAAATCACGCTCTGGTAGAGGTCGTCGAAGTAGTGGGCGCCCGGGTTCTGCCAGCCCAGCTCGCGGGCGAGCAGCGCGTCCACGTCGCGGCGCACGTAGGGCACGTGGTAGAGCAGCGTGACGGTCTTGATGCCGCGCCAGACGGTGTAGTAGAACAGCTCCTTCACGTCCAGGTGGAAGCCCGGGTCGGTGGGCGTCCAGGGGCGCAGCGGCACGGCGCCGAAGCGCCGGTGCACGGCCTTCAGGTACTTGCCGTCGAGGTAGTTCCAGGCCAGCGGGCAGATGCCCTCGGTGCGGAAGGACTGGCCGATGACGATGCGCCGCACGCCCTCCTTGGCCGCCACCCCGTAGAGGGCCGTGGCGATGCCCACGTCCGTGCCCTCCTCGATGTCGGGGGTGGAGGCCTTCAAAAAGGCAAGCTTCAGGTCCCGCGACTCGCGCCAGTCGGAGGTGATGGTGCGCAGCTCCACGCCCAGGCGGCGGCAGGCCTTGACCATGTTCTCGCCGGCCACGGGGTTGCCGAAGCCGTCGTTGAAGTGCACGGCCAAGGGGCGCAGGCCCAGCTGCGCGACGCAGTACCAGAGCGTGAAGGAGCTGTCGCGCCCGCCGCTGACGCCCAGCACGCAGTCGTACTTGCGGCCCCGGCCCAGGCGCTTCATCTCCGCCGCCGCCCGCCGCACGTACGCTTCGCCGGCCGCCCCGAGCGGGTTTTCGCGCTCCATCTTGTCGTGCAGGGCGCAGAAGTTGCACTCGCCCGTGGCCGCCGCGAAGCGGATGCCCGGCACCGTCGTGTCCATGATGCACCGCGGGCACTGCTGGTAACCCGGGTGCGGGGCGGCCTCTGCCTGGGGCTCGGCAGCGGGCCGGAGCGGCGCTGCCAGAACGGGTTTGGTCAACGTAGTAGTTGCGGTCATGGGAGAGGTAAGCGAAAAGTGGGGGTGATAAAAAACCAGGGCGTGGGTCGGGGGCGTTAAGGCCCGCAGTCCTCACGAGGTGCTCCGGTTGGAAAGAACGCGTTGATGGCCGGGCGGAGCCGGCTCTTCCGGGGCTTGCAGCGACGGCCAGCGCCGCAGAAGCGCGCTCAGCACCGGGCCCGGGCTGTAGTGTCGGTACAGTTCGCGCAGGCCGCCTGCCACCACCAGGGTGTAGAGCCCCGCGACGAAGCGCGAGTTGAACCAGGGGTTCCAGGAAAGCTTCAGGTCATACACGGTGAAGATGTTGATCATCGCCGTCAGGTTCAGGAAGTAAGCCCCAGAAGCCAGCAGAAAAAGCACGTGCCGGCGCGTTACGAAAGCGTAGCAGGCCAGCAGCAGGATGCCGGGGTGTACGTAGCGGGAATGCATCTGCGTGTTGAAGTAGCTGAGCAGGATCGGAACCAGCCCAGCTGTCAGAAACAGCAGCCCGTAGTCGGCCGCGGCAAAGCGCTGCCGGGCCAGGGCATGGCGCACGGCGGTAAGCGCCAGCGGTAGCAACAGCACCGCCGAGGAGAGCAGGAACATGGCTATGCCCCAGTGGCGGTAGGTGATGCCCGCCAGCTGCAACGAGTCTGGAATCAGCCATACCTTGTGCTCCTTCCACAGCAGCAGGTGCCACAGATTGTAGCAGTGCATTGACACCACGGGGTAGTATTCAATGGAGCCAAAGGTGTTGGCGTAGATGCGCGTCAGGTAGCCGAGGCCGTGGGGCAGCACAAACGGCAGCACCAGCAGCGCCTGCAGAGCCACCGCGGCCAGTACCGTCCACGGCAGGGCCCGCGGCGTGCGCGCCCACAGCGGCAGCCAGAGCAGCAGCAGCACCGGCAGCAGCACCAAGGCCTGCAGCTTGGCGTTGACGGACAACACGTAGAACAGCGCGCTCCACACGGGCCGCTCCCGCAAGCCCAGCACGATGGCGATGAAGAGCAGGCAGGTATAGATAGAATCTACTTGTCCCCACACCAAGGTGTTGTAGAGATACCCCAGGTTGAGTAGCAGCAGCAGAGCCAGGGCCAGTTGGCGGCGGCCTGCCAGCAAGGTAGCCGCCAGCACGGCGGCGCCGAAGTCGAACAGCAACGTCAGAATTTTCAGGAGGTAAACGTGTTCAGCGATGCCCTGGCCATTGATCAGGCGGATGTAGAAGAGCAGAACGTACTGAAAGAATGGGTTATAGTTGTTGTCAGCAAAATCATAGGTGTGGCCAAACCCATGCTGCTGCATGTAGCCAGACCAGTTGATCCAATACAGAATATCCTCTGAAATGGCGGTGGTTGGTATGACTGCGGCCGCAGCGGCGCAAAGCGTAAACAGCAATAGATAAGCCGCGTAAGCCGTGAAACGCTCTTTCATAACTGCCGATGAATGAATACAGTCGGCAAGCAGGATAATCTGCTACTGGACTTGCCGGCGCTTACTCAATGTTACTAACCAAGAATTTGTTATACAAATTAAAGTTTAGATGTAATTTTTAATTTGCAAGTTTAAATTAAATGTCGGATAGTTTATAATAATCAGTCTAGGCCGCTAAGCTTAAGGACAGCGCATCTTGATTTGCAACTAGAAAGAAGGGCACAGTCGCATAGCACGCGGTGCACTGGTAAGCACCTCAGGGATGCTCACGCGGGTGGCCTTGCATGCGACAAGGCCAGTGGTACGCTATGGCGCCCGTGGCCGTCTCCCCTGAAACTTCTCACGCTGCCGTATCTCCCACTTCGTCACCGTCATCTACCAGCACTTTGGCTAGCTTCTCGATGTTTAGGCTACGGGCGGAGGCGTCGAAAATCTCGCGGTAGGTGCCGCGCAGGTCGTAGAGTTGCTCGTGGGTGCCGCTTTCCACCATGCGGCCCTGCTTCATCACGTAGATGCAGTCGGAATCGACAATCTGCGCCAGACTGTGGGAAATGATGACCACCGTGCGGCCCTGCTTGATGGCGTCGAGCGAGTTTTTGATCTGCTCGGTGGCAATGGCGTCGAGCGAGGCGGTGGGCTCGTCGAGGAAGATGATGGGCGGGTTTTTCAGAAACAGCCGGGCAATAGCAATGCGTTGCTGCTGCCCGCCGGAAAGCTGCTGCGCGTCCGACTGGTAGCCCTTCGGCAACTCCATGATCTGCTCGTGCAAGTACGCCTGCCGGGCAGCGGCCTGAATCTGCTCCAGCGTGGCGTCCATCACGCCGTAGCGGATGTTTTCCTCGATGGTACCCTTGAAAATGTGGTTTTTCTGGAGCACCAGCCCAATCTGCTGACGCAGCGCGTGGGTGTCGTAATCGGCCAGCGGGCGGCCGTCGAGCAGCATTTGGCCGCGGTCGGGGGCGTAGAACTTGCAGAGCAGGTTGATGATGGTGCTCTTACCCGCGCCCGAGAGGCCCACCAGGGCGGTGGTTTTGCCCGCTTCAATGCGCAGGCACACATCGTGCAGGGCCTGGGTGCCGCTGGGGTAGGTGAAGTCCACATTGCAGATGTCGAAAGTGCCCCGCAAGTGGGTGGGCTGCACGCGGCCGGTGGGTTCGGTGGCCCCCTCCGCGTCGAGGATGTCAAAGAAGCCCTCGGCGTAGGTGAGGGCGTCATTCATCTCGTCGTAGATGCGGTGCAGCTGCCGGATGGGCGCCGACACGTTGTTGAACAGCAGGAGGTGGAACATGATGGCCCCGATGCTGATTTGCCGGTCGAGCACCAAATAAGCCGTCAGGATGATGATGAGCACCACCCCGATCTGCTCGGTGAAGGTCTTGAGGCCGTCGTAGAGGAAGTTGGTTTTGCGCGTCTGCAGCTGGGCCTGCTGCAGGCTGTGTTGGGCCTGGGCCTGCTTCTGCTCCTCGTAGTCTTCGCGCACGAAGCTTTTGATGACCACGGCCGAATCGATGAGGTTTACCAGGCCTTGGCTTTTCTGCTCGCGCAGGCTGCGCAGTGCCCGGCGGGTGCCGTTGAGCTTGTCGGCCTGCCGGTAGCTAAGCCAGAAGTACACCGGCAGCACGGCCACGGCCACCAGCCCCACGTACACGTTGGCCGTGAACATGATGACCAGCGCCACGATGGCATTGGCGAACAGGGGCAGGATGTCGATGAAAAAATTCTGCACAAGTTTCATGAGGCTTTCCACGCCCCGGTCGATGCGCGTCTGCAGCTTGCCGGTTTGGTTGCCGGTGTCGGCGTAGAAGCCGAGTTGGTAGCTGAGCACCTGGTGCACCGCGTCCTGGGCCAAGGTGCCCGACACGTTGATGCGGATTTTCTCGCCGTAAAACTTCTGTCCGAACTGAATAAGCGTGTTTACCACCTCCTTGCCCAGTAGCAGCGCGCTGACGATCAGCAGCAGCGGCATGCCCTCGGCCAGGCCCAGGCTGCGGTTCAGTAGCCCCTGCACCGTGTCCACCGTGTAGCGCAGCACAAAGGGGTTGACCTGCGCGGCCAGCGAGCCGACCAGCGTGAGCAGCAGGGTGGCAATGACCAGCGTGCGGTAGGGCAGCACGTAGGGAAAGAGGCGTTTGATGATTTCCCAAAGACTCATGGGCAGCTACAAAAGGTGGTAGCCGCTTAGACGAGCTTGGTGGGAGTGGGGTTATCCGCTTCTTGAAGTGGAAAGCTACTTTCTGGGAATGAGTTTAATCCTTAGATCAAACTCGGCGCCACCTAGCTTTAAGGTGTCAAGTTCATACCATGTGTACTGTGACGCCTGAGCAGTCAACTTCCAATAAGGGCCAAGTATATGGCGGAACACAAATTTGCCTTGAGCATCTGATACGGCACTTTCAACCTGGTTTGTGAGCAGGTGCCGGAGCGTTACAGATGCTGCGGGTATTGGCTGCTTTGTAGTTGAGTCAGTAACGGTGCCATTCACCCAAGCAGTAGTGGTATCAAAATAAGCGGTGATTCTCAGTTCTGCCTGTCCAGCTGGAGAAGTGACAACCGTTCTGGTAAGACCAGCACCGGCGCGTAGAGAAGAAGGACGCGGAGACTGAGAACGACGGCAGCTGCTTGCCCAGGCAAACGTCAAAGTACCAGCTGTGATTAGTATGAGTTTTCGGCTCAGCATGAAGCGCGCGTTGGAATTTTGTCGGAACTGCCTCTAAAATGTCATGCTTAGCTTAGCTGAATCTAAAACAAAACTCTCCATACCCCTAAGCAGCCAGGTAAGCCTCCATGGCCGCCAGCGTTTCGCGCGGAGCGCTGATGTGCGGGCAGTGGCCGCTTACGGGCAGCGTGACCAGGGTAGAAGCCGGAATGACTTCGTGCAGGTAGTCGCCGACTTCCGGGGGCGCGATGATGTCCTCGGCGCACTGCACGAGCAGGCAGGGCGTGCGCAGCCGGGCCATATCAGGCCGGTTGTCCGAGAGGAAGGTGACGCGGGCAAACTGCTTGGCAATGTCCGGGTCGTTCTGGCAGAAGCTGTGGATGAGCTCGGCGGCCAGGGCGGGGCGTTCGGGGTTGCCCATGATGAACGGGGCAAAGGAATCGGCCCAGCCCACGAAATCCTTTTCCATGAACGCCAGCATGTCTTCTAGGTCCTGCCGCTCGAAGCCGCCGTAGTAGTCGGCTTCGTTGGTGTAGCAAGGCGAGGGGCAGAGCAGCAGCAGGCGCTGGAACCGCGCCGGCTCCCGAATGGCGGCCAGCGTGCCGATGGTCGCCCCGACGGAGTGGCCCACCAGGGTTACGTCCTCCAGATTGAGGTGCGCACAGATAGCCAGTACGTCCTGCGCGTACGCTTCCAGCGACTGGTACTTCACCGGGTCGTAGGCGGAGGTGTCGGAGAGGCCGGCGCCCAGGTGGTCGAAAAGCACCAGCCGGTACTGCTGGGCCAGGGCCGGCAGGATGTAGCGCCAGATGGTCTGGTCACAGCCAAAGCCATTCACAAACAGTAGCGTTTGGCTGCCGTGGCCGGCTACATGCACATTGTTCCTTTTCAGGACATTCATACAAGCTTCGCGTAGTACTGAGGTTATAATATATATAAATAATTTGCAACGACCAAGCCGGGCTCATATTGGGAAGGCCGCTGTAGACCCGGATATAGTCCCGTCGTGCACATCGGCCCGCACGACCCAAAACGGGACGAGCCGCAGGACCGGCGCAACGCCTCTTCCGCAAGCTTGTCTGTTTTTGTGTTTATTCGAAAGCCGCACCGTGCGGCGGTTATACTTTCCGCTCCATGCTGAAACTCGTTTACCTGACCTTTGCCTGCGGTTTTTCCGCCGCCGTGCCCGCGCTGGCCCAGCAGCCCACCGAGAAAGTCGATCAGGCCGTGGTGGCCAAAATCCGCGACGAAGGCCTGAACCGCTCCCAGGTTATGCAAACGGCCTTTTACCTGACCGACGTGTGCGGGCCGCGCCTGGCCGGATCCGATGGCCTGAAGCGCGCCAACGAGTGGACGCAGAAGCAGATGGCCCTCTGGGGCCTCGCGAATTCGAAAGTGGAGCCCTGGGGCGACTTCGGCCGCGGTTGGGACATTGAGAAGTCGTACGTAGCCATGGCGGCGCCTTACTACCATGCCATGATCGGGGTGCCCAAAGCCTGGACGCCGGGCACCAACGGCCTGCTCAAAAAGCAGGTGGTGTTGGTGAAAGCCGCCTCGGAGGCCGACCTGGACAAGTACAAAGGCCAGCTGCACGACAAGATCATGCTGACGGAAGTGGCCGCCGAGCCCAAAACCACCTTCGCGGCCGACGCCAAGCGCTACACCGACGAGGAGCTGCAGAAGATGAGTGGCCCCGCGGAAGCCCGTCCCGCCCGCGAAGGCAACGACGAGGCCGCCCGCACCGCCTACCGCGCCCGGCTGGCCTTGCGCACCAAGATGACGGAGCTGTTTATGCAGGAGGGCGCGGCCGCCGTGCTCAGCACCCGGGGCGGCTCGCACGGCACCCTGTTCACCTCCAACGGGGCCCCTTACGCGGCCGATGCCAAGCCCGTGCTGCCCGAAATCGAAATGGCGCCCGAAGACCAGCTGCGGCTAATCCGCCTGGTGGAAGCCGGCATCCCGGTGGAGCTGGAGCTGGAAACCAAAACCCGCTTCCAAACCCAGGACCTGAAGGGCTACAACGTGGTGGCCGAAATTCCCGGCACCGACAAGAAGCTCAAGAGCGAAGTGGTCATGCTCGGCGCCCACCTCGATTCCTGGCACGCCGCCACCGGCGCCACCGACAACGCCGCCGGCTGCGCGGTGATGATGGAAGCCGCGCGCATCCTGAAAACCCTGAATGTGAAGCCGCGCCGCACCATTCGGGTGGCGCTGTGGGGCGCTGAGGAGCAGGGCCTGCACGGCTCGCGCAATTACGTGAAGAACCATTTCGGCGACCCGGCCACCATGAAGCTGCTGCCCGAGCACGAAAAACTGGCCGCGTACTTCAACCTCGACAACGGCTCCGGCAAAATCCGCGGCATTTACGCTCAGGGCAACGAGCAGGTGCAGTCCATCTTCACCGAATGGCTGAAGCCTTTTGCCGACCTGGGCGCCACCACCGTCACGCCCCGCAACACCGGCGGCACCGACCACTTGGCCTTCGACGCGGTCGGGCTGCCCGGCTTCCAGTTCATTCAGGACGGGCTGGACTACAACACCCGCACCCACCATACCAACATGGACACCTACGAGCGGCTGCAGCCCGACGACCTGAAGCAGGCGTCGGTTATCGTGGCCTCCTTCGTGTACCACGCCGCCATGCGCGACCAGAAGCTGCCGCGCAAGCCGCTGCCGCAGGTACCGGCCAAGTCGCAAGCCGGCCAGTAAAAAAAGTAAAACGCCCCGCTGATTAGTCGAATCAGCGGGGCGTTTTACTTTAAGTGGGGGTGGCTATCCGCCTTCGGCTAACTGCTTCAGGAAATGATTGCGTTGCCGCAAAAACCGGCGCAGGTAAGCGGCCAGAAACAGGCGGTCAAACAGCCACCCCAACCACCCCAGCGGCACGGTGTACACAAACACGTCCGTCATCAGCGTGCCGCCTTCTTTCGGTTCGAAAATGTGCTCGTGTTCCAGGCTGCGGAAAGCTCCTTTGCGCATACTATCCCGGAAGAAATACGGCCGCCGCAACTCGGTTATCTGCACCGTCAAGCGCTGCCGAACGCCCAGGTGCCGGGCTTCCCAAGTGATAAGGTCATCCAGCTCGCAAAGGCCGGAGCTGCGCCCGGCTACTACCCGTTCCCGCGTCTGGGACGTGGACTGCTGATGCAGGCCTACGTCTAGGGCTAGGTCGAAGCACCGCTCAATGGAAGCGTATATGTGGGTCGTCAGTACCAGGCGGGCCATGCTAGCCTAGCTGCTCCTTGAACAGCCGCAGCGTCCGTTCCCAGGCTAGCTTGGCGGCGGCTTCGTTGTAGCGGGCGGGGGAGGAGTCGTTGTTGAAAGCGTGCTGCACGCCCTCGTACACGAACTGCTCGTACTGAACGCCTGCCGCTTTCAGGGCCGCTTCCCAGGCCGCCATGCCGGCATTCACGCGCTCATCCATGCCGGCGTAGTGCAGCAGCATGCGCGCCTTGATCTTGGCCGCACCGGCGGCGTCGGGCTGCCGGCCGTAGTAGGCCACCGCTGCGTTCAGCTTCGCGTCGTGCACGGCCAGTTGGTTGGCCATGGCACCGCCCCAGCAGAAGCCCACGCAACCGGTTTTGCCGTTCGAGTCGGGGCGGGTGCGCAGGTAGTCCAGGGCCTTGAGGTAGTTGTTCAGGTTTTGCCCCGTGTCGAGCTTGCCAATCAGCTCCCGGCCTTTTTCCTCGTCGGCCGGCGTGCCGCCGAAAGGGGAGAGGGCATCCACGCCTAAGGCCAGGTAGCCGGCTTTGGCCACGCGCCGCGTTACGTCCTTGATGTGGGGCGTCAGGCCACGGTTTTCGTGAATAACCACCACCGCGCCGCGCTTTCTCTTGCCTTTCGGGTGCACCAGATAGCCTTGCATGGTAGCCCCGTCGCCGGCCCACGCCACGTTTTCCGTAACCAGGTTCTTATCGTCTTCTGGCACCGTGGCCGCTTCGGCGTAGCCCGGATCGAGTACACCCAGGGCGGTGGTGGCCAGCGCGAGGCTGCCGGTGAGCTGCACCAGGCGCCGCATAAACTCCTGGCGGGTGAGCGGGCGGTGGGTGTACTCGTCGAAGAGGTTGATGATGCGCTGATCCATAGATAAGGCAAAAGGGTTGTAGCAAGCTAAATGTAGCTACAACCCTTGTAAGCTGAACCACTCTTATCCGTGCAACCGGGTGCGGCAACCGATACAGGAACCGTCCAGTTGGCAATGGATAAGCCGGTAGGCCGCTATCCGGACAGAGTTTACTCCTCTTCCCGGTTCACCGTGCCTGGGTTAAAGGCCGGCACGCAGATGGACCAGTACTCGCACTCTTCCCCGAACGGGTTGGAGTAGCGTACCCGGGCCCCGCCCTTGATGAGCAGCGCCTGCCCGGCGGCCAGCTCCACTACGTCGCCGTCTATTTCGAAGCGTTTGCGTCCGCGCACCACAATGGTGATTTCGTCGAATTCCGGGCGCTGGTGCGGCTCGCTCCACTGGGGCGGCGCCACCATGTGCGCCAGGCTGTACTGGCCGGTGCCGGTGCTAGCCAGGCCCACATGCTCCTCGATGAGCTTGCCGTCGGTGGTGGGCACCACGAAGGGCGCCGGGTTCAGGATATAGCGTTTTTCAGACATGTCGGGAAAGTTAGTTTTTGCCCGGGCATTCACCGGGTGTGAACCGGGTAACGCCCGCGTTGGTGGCCTGGCAGGCGTTGCCGTAGGTTTTCTGGTCGCAGCCGCACACCGGCTCGTATTGCATGGTGCACATGGCGTCGCGCCGGATTTTGCTTTCATCAATGCAGGCAGCGGCAGCGGCAGTGGGGGCGGAGGCCCGGTGGCAGCCGGTGCTCAGCAGCGCGAGCAGCGGCACGGTCAGCAGGAAGCGGCAAAGCATAGGAAAGGGGATGGTCAGGCCGAAAAATACGGGTAAACTATTCCAGTGGGTATACTTATAGGCTAACCCCCACTTTTTCAGGGCTGAACTGCTGCTGGTAATATTGTTTTTGATCTATATTTGGCCGTGCTGGTATTGGGTTCGGACCTTGGTCTTACAACCCGACAGTGGACCTTTCGTATAGGCAGGCAAATCAGCCGCCGGATATATAGGCCGGTCGATTTTCAACTCTGACTCTTTCCTCCAACCACATCCTCCTTCACCATGTCTTACAACGAAGACAACAACTCGGGTAAAGTTCTGCTGGCCCTGCTGGCTGGTGCCAGCGCCGGCATCGTCGCCGGTCTTCTCATTGCACCCGACAAAGGCAGCGCTACCCGCGGCAACCTGAAAAACTACGCCGGCAAATACAGCGGCGAACTGGGCGACCAGCTGTCGAAATTCGGCACGCAGCTCGACGGTACCTTCAAGACGCTCGTGGAAAAGCTGGAAGACCTGGGCGTAACCGGCGCCGGCTCCAGCCTGAACCTGAAAGGCGACTGGAACACCTCGAAAGGCAAGCTGAAGCAGCAGTACGCTCAGCTGACCGACGAAGACCTGGAGTACTCCGAAGGTGCTGCCGACGAACTGGTGGGCCGCCTGCAGGAAAAGCTCGGCAAGGGCAAGCGCGAAATCGTAAAAATGCTCAACGATCTGTAGGCGGTTTTACCACTGCACTACTTCCTGAAACGCCCCGTACCCGCTCGGTACGGGGCGTTTTTTGTGATAACCTTCCCCCCATATTCCCGTTAGGAACCTACCGGCCCACGCGGCCGCTAGCATCTTCCCCCTCACCCTAAAACACCTTGTTTTTTTATGAAAGACAACAGCGGTAAAGTAATCCTTGCCCTGCTGGCCGGTGCCAGCGCTGGTATTGTAGCGGGCTTGCTGATGGCTCCCGAAACGGGAACAGCCACGCGTGAGAACCTGGGCAAGTCGCTCGGTAAGTTTGGTGACGACCTGAACAAGCTGCTGCAGGACGGCATGGCCCGCTTGGACGCGCTGAAAGGCGGTGGCGGCTCGGGCAGCGGCGACAGCGCCGACCGTTCGGGAGCCGAAGATGCGCTGGCCGGCATGAGCGGCTCCGGCAGCAAGGGCGGACGAAGCAGCGCCGGTGCGAACGGCGGGCAATCCGGTTCCGGTAGCCAGGGCCGCAGCGGTGGCACCAACGGCGGTAGCGGCTCGGGTAGCGGCAGTGCTGGTTCGGGCAGCGCCATGGGCGGTGGCGCCTCGAACTCTGCCGGTGGCAGCAGTTCGGGCAGTGCTGGCGGCTCCTCGGCCGGCGGCAGCGCTTCCACGGCTAGTTCCTCGCGTACGACAGGCGGTGCCTCAGGAGGTGATGCCAGTGGCGCAAACGGTGGTGGCAGCGGCGTCGGTAGCTAAGACGGCCAGCCACCAAAAAATATTCTTCGGCATGTAACCTTGCGGCAACATCGCCGTTAAAGAAGGTAGGAATTGACTTGGACAAGTCGCTGCATCAGCATTTGAAGCAAAATTGCCCGCAGGTTGAGCTTCTGCACAGATTGGTTAAACAACTGGACAGTAAAATCAGCCGAGTTTTTGAGTAAGCTTCTTCAGATACCCTGATCGGCCGAATTAGCTAAGACAATTCTATAAGAAAGGCCTCGCACCCATTTACTTGGTGCGAGGCCTTTCGACTGTCGCCCCCAATCGGTCCGCCATTACCACTGAGGCAGCGACCTTTAAAATTTTTCATTACAGCGTAACCTTATGGCAACGCTGGCGTTAAAGAAAGTGTAATCAGTTAAAAAGAAAGTCGGATAAACGCTTCGGAGTAAAATTGCCGACCGTGGAGCTTCTGCAAGGATCTGGTCAAACAACCTCGCAGTAAAATCATACGCTGTCCATCGCAAGCTTCTTCGATTTGTACCGACCGGAATGGTGACTGATTAATAGAAGAAAGCCCCCCGTGCACTTTATTAGCACGAGGGGCTTTCGACGTTTAGGGAGGTTACTTGAAAGGCGAGCCTTGCTGAATGAAGCCATTTCAGCAGGGCCCGCCTTCCACTGGTTATTCTACCGGCTTTTCACTTTTATCCGTTTTCTTTTCCGCCTGCTCTGGCTTCATCTGAGGGAAAAACAGCACGTCTTGGATGGAGTTGGAGTTGGTCATGATCATCGAGAGGCGGTCGATGCCGATGCCTAGACCCGCGGTGGGGGGCATGCCGTACTCCAGGGCGCGCAGGAAGTCCTCGTCGAGCACCATGGCTTCGGTGTCGCCGCGCTTACCGAGTTCCAGCTGGTCCTCGAAGCGCCGACGCTGGTCGATGGGGTCGTTCAGCTCGGAAAAAGCGTTGCAGATTTCCTTGCCGTTGCAGATGGCTTCGAAACGCTCTACCAGCCCCGGCTTCGAGCGGTGCTTCTTCGCCAGCGGCGACATTTCCACCGGGTAGTCGGTAATGAACGTGGGCTGAATCAGTTTGGGCTCCACGTGTTCCCCGAAGATTTCGTCGATAATCTTGGCCTTGCCCATGCTCGGCTCCAAGGCTACTTTTAGGTCTTTGGCGGCGGCGCGCAGTTCCTCCTCGCTCTTTCCGTCGATGTTGAAGCCGGTGTAGTGCTCAATGGCCTCGGCCATGGTGAAACGCTTCCAGGGACGCTGAAAGTTGATGACGTTTTCGCCCACTTTTACCTCGGTTTGCCCGTGCAAGGCCAGGGCGACGCGCTCCACCATTTCTTCCACCAGGTCCATCATCCAGTAGTAGTCTTTGTAGGCTACGTACAGCTCCATCTGGGTGAATTCCGGATTGTGAAAACGCGACATGCCTTCGTTGCGGAAGTCCTTCGAGAATTCGTACACGCCGTCGAAGCCGCCGACGATGAGGCGCTTCAGGTACAGCTCGTTGGCAATGCGCAAATACAGCGTCATGTCCAGCGTGTTGTGGTGCGTGGTGAAGGGGCGTGCAGCTGCTCCCCCGTACAAGGGCTGCAGGATGGGCGTTTCCACCTCCAGGTAGCCTTTGTCGTTGAGGTAATTGCGCATGGCCTGCACCAACTGGGTACGCTTCACGAAAGCCTCGCGCACGTGCGGGTTCACCACCAGATCCACGTAGCGCTGGCGGTAGCGCTGCTCCGGGTCGGTGAAGGCGTCGTAGGTGATTTTCTCACCCGTTGCCTCGTCTACGCGCTCCTTCACGACCGGCAACGGGCGCAGCGCTTTGCTCAGCAGCTTGAAGCCCGTCACGTGTACCGACGTTTCGCCCACCATGGTCTTGAAGACGTGGCCGGTCACGCCCACGAAGTCCCCCAGGTCCACCAGGCGTTTGAAGACGGTGTTGTACAATTCCTTATCCTCGCCGGGGCAGATTTCGTCGCGGTTGATGTAGAGCTGAATGCGGCCCGACGCATCCTGCAGCTCCGCAAAAGAGGCTTTGCCTTTCACGCGGATGGACATGAGGCGGCCAGCCAAGCTCACGTCCTGAAAGTTGTTGAGCTCCGGGTGGTAGTTATCGTGAATTTCCTGGGCGTAGAAGTTCACATCGAACAGCTCCGACGGGTAAGGCTCAATACCGAGCTTCTGCAGCTCGTCGAGCTTGTTGCGGCGAATAATCTCCTGTTCGCTAAGGTGGTGCATGGCGCAAGGCTTAAAAACAAGGCCCACTGCGGGCCGGGAAAGTCAAGCTGCAAAGATAGATGGCGGCAAGGCAATGGTGATATAGCCGGAGCTATGATCGTAACAGCGCACGCGCAATCAGGATGAGCGGCCCGAACCAATGCCGGCGCAATGAAGCAGCGTGTTTTAGCCCATGCGCCTATTAACTAACCCGCGCAAGCCCGTAGTCAACAGTTGCGGACGCTGGCAGGGCTGTTTTCGGAGGCAGGGATTGAGCGGCATTTACCGGTGGACGAAAGGCTGCTTGATGCTCATTTGAGCAAGGATACCGCCTAGCCATTAAACAAAAACCGCCGGCCCAGTGGGCCAGCGGTTACGTGTATATGCAGTAGTGTATAGAATGCGAGTCGGGTTAGGCAGCCATGCCGAGCTGCGAGCTGTTTTCAGCTAGCGTAGGCTCGATGCGGGTGCGCAGGCGCTCCTCCACAAAGCCGTGCTGCAGGTGCTTGGGCAGATTGTTAACCAACTCTTGGTAACGCTCCAGCCCCAAGGCCTTGGCCACGTAGGTTTCGTGAATGCCATTCAGGTAGCTCACGATGTCGAGCAACGACTGGTGAAACAGGCGGAAGTCGATGTCGGCTTCCACGTAGCGTTCAATCTCGCGGCTGGTCTGCGAGATGCGCAGACGGCCCAGCAGATCGAAGATGGTGGTATAGCCCAAGCGCCAGGTAATTTGCTGCCAGTGTTGGGCAGTCCATTTTTCCAGCGGCTGGCCCGTTTTCTGACTGCGAATGGCCGTGCTGGGGTTGGCTTGCACCTGCTGGCGCACGATCATGGCTTTCTGCTTGCGGGTGGTACGCAGGAATTGCCCGATTTGCGCCTGCGCGTCAATGGCCTTGCTGGCAATCTGCAGCCCGGCTTTGTAGCCAGCCAGCGGCAAGCGGTGGATGCTGAAGTCACCGTACGAACCGGCTGCATAGAACGCAACCGGACGCGGGTAGGCGTTGCGGACGACCAAGCGACCGACTTCGCGGCGGATCAGCGAAGGATTGTTGGTACGCACCCCGGCCGTGTGCAGAAAAGCCTGCATCCCGGCCGTAACGGCGTGATAAGCCTGCGGGAACGTCCAGTGCAGCGCGTTGCGTAGGTAGTCGTCGTCGCCAAGCTCAGCGGTGGCGCGCAACGCATACTCCGTGCTCCAGCAACTGTGCAGGTAGCGCTCCACAGCGGCACGGTCAGCATCCGTCAGCTCCGCTTGATGCGCCCGGAAAAACGGCAGGTGCTGCAGCCCGCCCGTAGCGTCATCCGCTTCGCGGATGTGGTAGCTCAGGGCAAAGAAGTAATTCAAGAACACCTGCGCCGGGATGGACTTACGCCATGCCTCATCATGCTGAAGCTGTGCGTCGTCGGACACCGGCAATTGCAGGACGTTGTCGGTCAGTTGTTCGTTGTTCGTCATCATATCTGCTCAACGCCACCATGCCGGATAAAGTGCCGATTTGCTAAAAAAATTGGTATGTAATACTGAAAAATATTATACTGATAATCAATGATTTGCATAAACTATTGTTAAGTATGTTGGGCGGCAAAATAAGCTCCGGTCGCTGTGCTGAGGTGTTACCCATATTGCGAGTTGTTTTTAGCTAAAAAGCATAAAAAAGCCCCCGCACCGGATGGGGCGGGGGCTTTTGCTAAAGCTATGATCTGCCTAGCGCTTCGTTACCTGCGGGGCATCGATCTGGTCTTTTACCACGGCTACCGCTTCGCGCAGGTTGATGTCCTTCACGAGGTTCTTCGACATGCGGCGGCGGCGGTTCTGCTGCACCGTATCCGATTGCACCGTGCGCAGGTCAGCAGCCAGCGGAGCAATGTTCAGGGCCGTAGCGGCCTTCTGCAGATCATCGTAACGCTTCGACTCAGCCTTGGCCTGCTCTTGTTCGGCCCGGTACGTAGCCAGCTTCAGCGAGACGCTGGTGTCGTCTTTGCGCTTACGCATGCGCTCCACAATCTCGGTCACCAGCTTGAAGCTCGGGCTGGTCGCCACGCGCGAGTTGCTGGCCGTTTTCAGCTTGTCAAGCTGCGGGGCCTGCTGCCAGGTACGGTAGCGGGCGGGGCTGATTTCATCCCACTTCAACGGATAGTCCGAATCTTTTTCGCCCTGGTCGAGGTAGCTGTAAGCGTCGGGCAGGATGATATCCGGCACCACGCCTTTGAACTGCGTCGAGCCACCGTTGATGCGGTAGAACTTCTGCGTCGTGAGCTTCAGCGAACCGAAAGGCTTGATAGCGTTGAACTCCGCCGGAAGGGCATCGTCGAGGTTGAAGATACGCTGCACGGTGCCTTTGCCGTAGGTGCTAGTAGAGCCCATCACCACGCCGCGCTTGTAGTCCTGGATGGCAGCGGCTAGAATCTCGGAAGCCGAGGCGCTGTACTTGTTCACCATCACCACCAACGGGCCGTCGTACTGCACGCGCGGGTCACGGTCGTTGAGCACCTGCGCCGAGCCCTGGCCCGAGCGCACCTGCACCACGGGGCCGCTGTCGATGAAGAGGCCGGCCATTTCTACGGCATCGGTGAGCGAGCCACCGCCGTTGGTGCGCAGGTCGAATACCACGCCCTGCACGTTCTCGGCTTTGAGCTTCTCCAGTTCCTTCTTCACGTCCTCCGCCGAGCTACGGCCGCCTTTCTCGTCGTTGAAGTTCGCGTAGAAAGTAGGCAGACGCAGGTAGCCGATTTTTTTGCCGCCCTCGTTGATAACGGCCGACTGCGCGTAGGTTTCCTCCACCACCACCACGTCGCGGACGATGGGAATGACCTGCGTGCTGCCGTCGGGCTTCTTCACCGTCAGGCGTACTTCCGTGCCTTTGGCCCCGCGGATAAAGCTGATGGCCTTGTCCAGGCGCATACCTTCGATGGTTACCGGCTCGGCGGCCCCCTGCGCTACGCGCTGGATGATGTCGCCGGCTTTCAACTGGCCCTGGCGGTACGAAGCCGAGCCCGGGATGATGTCGGCCACTTTGATCTGACCGTCTTTTTCCTGCAGCGTCGCGCCAATGCCTTCGAAGCGACCGGTCATGGCAATATCAAACGACTCCTTGTCTTTCGGCGCGAAGTACTCCGTGTGCGGATCGTAAGTGTTGGCGATAGTGTTGGCCCACAGAGCGAGCCGGTCGTTGGCGTCGTTTTGCATCAGGTCGCTGAACTGCTCGTCGAAATACTTCAGCACGCGCTTGCGGGCTTCGGCTTCCATCTGCACGGCCGTCAGGGCCGGCTCCGTAGCTTTCTTCGGGTCGCGCTTGGCTTGCTCGTCCTGGATTTCAGCCAGGCGCGTCATGGTGTGATACTTCACGTAGCGGCGCCACTCGTCACGCTGGGCATTTTTGTCGGCGGCGTACTGGGCCTTGTCGAAGTCCGTTTGAAACGACTCCTCCACCGTGAAGTCCATGGGCTTGCTGAGCAGCTCGCGGTACAGGCTTTGCACCTCTTTGGTACGCTGTTCGACGAGCTGCGTGCTTAGCTCCAAGAACTCGTGCGACCCGCGTTTCACCTGGTCGTCAATATCCGTCTGGAACTTGCGCAGCTGGGCGACATCCGATTGCAGCAGGAATTTCTTGGAGTAGTCGATGCGCTTCAGGTACAGGTCGAATACGCGCTTCGAGAAGTTGTCGTCGATCTGCTCGGGTTGGTAATGAGCCGCGCTCAGGCCCTGCAGCATGGCCTTGATGAGCACTTCTTCTTTTTCAGGGGCCGGAGCGCCGGTGCCCCGGTACAGCTTGTAGGAAGCCAGCACGAACACGGCCATTACGACAGCCGTGTACAGGCCTATTTTCAGGCGAAGGAATGACATGGGCAGAGACGCAGGAAAAAAGTGGTCTTAAATGTACGTAAAGCCGCACCGAATGGGTGTAGTCAAAAACCAGCCCATTCTCTTTAGCTTAACCAGCCGCACCGGGCAATAGTGCCCAAGAAATAGCTTGTAGCTTATAGAAGCAAAAAAGACCTCCCCGGTTGCGGGGAGGTCTTGATAGCCAAACCTAAAAGTTCGGCAGTATGCTTCCTAGCTCGGGGCTAGTAGTGGATACGGTCACCGTTGTGACGACGGAACTCGTCCTGGAAGTGACGGGCATCGTCTTCGCTGCGCGGGCGCACGCCCATCACAATGCCGCCGTTCTTGATGTCGTGCTCGTACTCAGCTGCACGCTCTTCGGGGATGCCCGAGCCTACCAGAGCGCCTACGAGGCCACCCGTCAGGCCACCGGCACCGGCGCCAGCCAGTGCAGCAGCCAGCGGACCGGCTACGATCAGGCCCAGGCCCGGCAGAGCTACCGAAGTACCGATGGCAGCAATGGCACCGATTACGGCGCCAGCCGTGCCACCAATGGCCGAACCTACGCCGGCACCTTCCATGGCTTTGTTACCGAGCTCCGTATCGGGAGTATTGTCGCCGAAGTGCGTTTTACGGGTGTCGTCAGACATCAGCAAGTTCACATCGTCCTTGGTGTAACCACGCGACGAGAGCGACGAGTAAGCACGCTCAGCCGATTCACGGTCGCGGAAAGTCGAGGTCAGGTAACGGCCCGACTGGTTGCTCGAACCGTAGGTCTGGTCGTTGCCCGATACAGCGCGGGCAGCATCGCCGGCGGTGTTCTGCACGGCGTCAATGCCGCGGCCCACTACGGCACCAGGGGTGCCAGCAATCTGGCCGCCCTTCTGCGTAGCGCTGTAGTCGTGGTGCTTATCGTCCGGATCCACGCTGTTCTGCGGGGTGCTGTACGACGAGGTCGAGCCCATATTGCTGTTGCCCATCGACGAACCCGAATTATAGTTCGTGCCTGTGCTCTGGTCGGTGCCAGCACCGACCTGCGAGGCCGACGAAGCGTTGCTGCTCGAGTTCAGGCCCGACGAGCCCATCGAACCGCTACCCGAATGCTGTTCGCTACCGTAGCCGGCGCCAGCGCCCGTGCCTTGGTTAGCAGGATTAGTCGAAGAGCCGGTGCCGGGCGTGTTGCCCAAGTTGGAATTATTGTCGGTATTCATGACAGGTGAGGTTGTGGTTGGGTGAAAAGGGAAGGAGTAAGGCGAAGTGTAGCCCGAGGGTTGAGCTTACATTCGTTTGGCTACCTTAACGGCAGCGCTTCCATCCGGGTTACATCCGCTGGTACAAAACCCAGTCCGGCTTAGACCCAACCACCTCACCAGCTGTGCTAGGAGAATTGCGCGAAGTTTTCCTCGTTGCGCCAGAACTCGCGGCAGTCAGCCCGCAGCTTGGGCAGAAACTCTGGGTTTTGCTTCAATTCCCGCCAGGGCCCCAGGCCCAGCCGCTCGCACAGCTTGAAAAAGTTGTCTCCTTGGCCTTTGGAGCCTTCTACCTTCACCAGGCTGCTCAGGATGGGACGTCCGGCAGCGTATTCGTTTTCGGAAATTTCGGCCAGCAGCTCGTTAAGACGAGCCTTTTCGTGCGAAATGTCCAGGTTTAAGCCAAGTTCCGCGTCCTGCACTACCGTGAGGTAGCTGACCGTGCCAGACTGGTGCCGGGAGTATTGGATGAGGTAACGGCGTACGCGAGTAATCATGAGGGATGAAGAGGGTCGGAGAGAGGGGTTAAAATACCAAAAAAGCCCGTTGCGTTGTACAATTCCAACGCAACGGGCCGGTAATCAACAACTATGCCGCTGATTGTTAGCGCGCTTTATTTTTACGACGCGTCATTTCATTCTTTATAAGGAGAAACTCCCGGCTGGTTTGGCCCGCAATGGCTGTGTTTTCGTCGGCGCGGCGCAGCAGGTAAGGCATTACCGCTTCCACTGGGCCATAGGGCACGTATTTGGCCGTATTGTAGCCGGCGTGTGCGAGGTTGTAGCTCAGGTTGTCGCTCATGCCGTAGAGCTGGGCAAACCACACCCGCTCGTCGCCGGGGGCCAGGCCGGCGTCGGCCAGCAGCTCGGTAAGCAGGCGCGAAGAGGCCTCGTTGTGGGTGCCGGCGCAAATGGCCATGCGCGCAATATGGTCGACGGAGAAGCGCAGCGCGTCGTTGTACAGCTCGTCGGTGGCTTCCTTCGTGGGGTTGATGGGGTTTTGATAGCCGCGCTGCTGGGCTACGCGGGACTCCTTTTCCATGTAAGCGCCACGCACCAGCTTGGCCCCGAGGTAGTAATCTTGCTGCTGGGCGTGGTCGTGGTCGGCTTGCAGTGCTTCGAGGCGGTCGTGGCGGTACAGCTGGTAGGTGTTCCACACGATGGGGCGCTCCTGGTTGTAGCGGCGCATCATCTCGCGGGCCAGGTCGTCGATGGTATCCTGAAACCAGCTTTCCTCCGCGTCGACAAAGATGCGCACGTTGCGGTCGTGGGCGCGGCGGCACAACTCGTCGATGCGCTGCTGGGCGCGCTGGTAGGCCGTTTGCTCAGCGCCCGAAAGCGGCAGCCCGGCCTGGACCTTCTCGAGCAGGGCGCTGTCGGCCACGCCCGTTACTTTGAACACCGAGAAAGGAATGTGCGGGTTGCCGGCGGCCAAGTCGATGGTTTTGAGCAACTCGTCGCGGGTATGATCAAAGCTATTCTCACTACCCTCGCCCTCCACGGAGTAATCGAGGATGGTGCCGATGCCGAACTTGCCCAGCTCGGCAATAACGGGCTTGCATTCCTCGATGGTTTCGCCGCCGCAGAACTGCCGGAAGATGGTGTACTTGATGGCGGTTTTGGCGCCTGGCAGTCCCCAACTCAGTGCTTTCTTCATCGCGCCGCCGCCGAAATCCACCAAACCTTTGTTGTTCATGGCGGCAAACAGGGCGTACATCTGGCGCAATTCGCCGTCGGATTTGCTGGCGAAAGCCACAGCGGTGTTGTCGAACGAAACGGCGGGGTGGGTTTGGGGCTCGGGCATGCGGGGAGGGGAGAGATTGGGGCTGCGAAGATAGCCACGAAACATCGGACGCACAGGCGTAGTTTAGCAGCTGAATGCGCCGTCGGCGCTCCTACAACGCCCTGCCGGCAACGGTAGTTCAGCCCCCGGAGCTCAGCTGCCGGGGCCGTCCCCTTCCCATGGAAATCGATACCTATTTTACCCGGCGCTTGGCCCAGAAAGGTCAGCCCCTGCTGTTTGCCGGCCCGTGCTCGGCCGAAACCGAAGAGCAGGTAATGGCCACTGCCCACGGCCTGCGCGGTCTGGGCGTTGATCTGTTTCGGGCCGGTATCTGGAAACCCCGCACCCGGCCCGGTTCCTTCGAGGGCATCGGCACGGAGGGACTGAAATGGCTGCAGCGCGTGCAGGCCGAAACCGGCCTGGCCGTGACCGTGGAAGTGGCTACGCCGCGCCACGTGGAGGAGGCCCTGGCCCACGGCGTGGACGTGGTCTGGATCGGGGCGCGCACCACCGTCAATCCGTTTGCGGTGCAGGAGCTGGCCGAGGCGCTAGGCGGCACGGGCGTACCGGTGATGGTGAAGAACCCCGTCAACCCCGACCTCGCGTTGTGGGCCGGCGCGCTGGAGCGGCTGGACCGCGCCGGCGTGCGCGACCTGGCGGCCATTCACCGCGGTTTTAGCACCGGCGCCCCGTCGCGCTACCGCAACGCGCCCACCTGGGGCATTCCCATCGAGCTGAAAACGCGCTTTCCCGAGCTGCCGCTCATCTGCGACCCGAGCCACATCACTGGCCGCCGCGACCTGCTGCTGCCCGTAGCCCAGAAAGCCCTCGACCTGGATTACGACGGGCTGATGTTGGAAACGCACCCCGACCCCGACCACGCCTGGAGCGACGCGGCCCAACAGGTAACACCGGCTCGTCTGGGCGAAATGCTGCGCGAGCTAAAGCACCGCTACCGTTCCACCGACAACGCCGATTACCTCAACAAGGCCGAAGAGCTACGCCAAAAAATGGACGTGGCCGACCAGGACATTATTGAGGCGCTGGCCCGGCGCATGGCGCTGGTAGAGGAGTTGGCCGAATACAAAAAGCAGAACAACGTGAAGATTCTGCAGCTGGACCGCTGGAACGAAATCTTTCGGAGCCGGCCGGAATGGGCTGCCAAGTTGCGCGTCAACGAAAAATTCGTGGCGGAGCTCTACAAGCTTATTCACATCGAAAGCATCCGCAAGCAGACAGAAATCATGCAGCGGCCGGAGTAGCACGGCGGTAGGGCTCAGGCTGGCGGTAGAGCCGGGCTGTGGGCCAGCAGCACCAGGGCCCGCTCGGCCCGCGCTACCTGGGCTGCCTCGGTGGGCGCGGCAGCTACCCACTGGCGCCAGCTCAGGCGCTGGGCAGGCAGCAGCTGGCGGTAGTGGCGCAGCGCCGCGGGCTGCTCGGCCAGGCATTCCTCAAAATCGGCCTCGGCAATACCGGCCGCGGGCGAGGCGTCGTACAGCACGAGGCGCACGGTGTCGCCGGCCTGCTTGGCCAGACGCTTGCGCAGCGCCGCATTGATGGGCAAAAACAGCCGCCCCTGGCCCATCGGCATGAGGTGGCAAGCGGCTAGCGGATGTTCGTCGATGCGGCCGGTGACCGGCCGGGTGCCAAAGTGGCCACCGCCGGGGGGCAGGGGCGGCAGCGGGGCGTAAGTCCAGCCGCCTTTGCCGGCAAATTTCTCCAGCGTCACTTGGCAATCAATCAACAGCAGAGCTTCCACGGTGGTGAGCAGGCCGCTTCGGCGCGCTGCGTGCGCGCGTACGGCGGCCCAACATACGAAGCAGACCGTACTGCGGGCGCCTGGCTCAGCGGCCGGTGCTGCTGGGGGTGGGGCGGGCGTACCGCTCGTACACGGGGAAGCAGTTCGTCATATCCTTATAGGAAGGCGAGTTCCAGCTGAGCGTGTCCTGCCGGATGGCGTACACATGGCTGATGGCGTCGCCGCGCAAGGCCACGCACCGGTCTCCGGGGCGCACGTCGAGGTTCTTGCCCGGCCGCCGCAGCTGGTAGGGCAGTTGTTCGTAGAGCGTATCGTTGCGAAAAAAGCGCACCGTGCCGTCGGCCATGAATTCCATGCTCCGCTTCCATTGGGGTTGGCCGGGGTAGGAGTACCGGCTGGGTAGCAGTTCCCAGCGGCCGATCAAGGCTTGGTCGTAGGGGAGGGCATCGTCGGTTTTCTCGCAGCTGCTAATGGCCATGCTGAGGCCTCCCAGCAACAGCACGCGGCGGAGGGTAGAATGTGCAATCATGGATGAATAGGTAAGCCGTAGAACGGGGAATTATTTGGTCTTGCCGGCGGGCACGAACGTGTAGGTTTTGCGCGGCGCGTCGAAACACAAGCCGTAATCCAGCACCAACTGGTCGTTGACGATGGTATAGCTGGATTTGGTGAAGCTCGAGCTCCAGCTGAACGTTACCAGGTCCGCGTTGTCGGCGCAGCTGGTCGTGCCCTGGCTTAGCTGGTAGGTGCCGCTGTGCTTGATTTGCCCGTTTTCATATTCGGTCACGTTGCCGGCCGCATCGAATGCAATGGCTTCGTTGGGCGTGGGCGCATTAGGCGGGCAGTAGCACTCGAGGCGGTTAAGCGACCAGTAGCCGACCAGGCCGGTGGGCTTGGGCTGGGCGTCCTCAGACCCGCAGCCGCTGAGGGCAAGGGCCGGGAGCAGCAACGCGGCAAGCAAAACACGAGTGGTTTTCATAAGCGTAGGCAGGTTTGGATCTGGGTGAGGCGGGGCTGTTGCCCGAAGCCGGTGGTACAGTACTTGGACCGGTCCGTACGGGCCGGGAAGGCGCAAGCCCGTCAGCTGCAATGGCCTGACGAAGCAACACCAAGCTATGCGGATGATGCCGGACCGAATCGGAAGGTTGCATTCACTGATCCGCTGCACGTAGAAAGCGCAGAAACCCGAACTTCGCCCCGATGACTGACTACCTCCACATGGGCCCGGACGCGTTGCCGGCGCTGGCGGCCCTGCTCAATCGCCCCGGCACCACGCAGGTGGCGGTGCTGGCCGACAGCAACACGGCCCGGCTGTGCTACCCGGCGCTGCACCCGCACCTGCCGGCGGGCCACCGCCTGATCGAAATACCAGCCGGCGAAGACTACAAGACGCTCGATACGTGCGAGCAGGTGTGGAGTGAGCTGACCGAGTACGGGTTCGACCGCCACAGCGTGCTGGTGTGCGTGGGCGGCGGCGTGGTGACCGACCTGGGCGGCTTCTGCGCGGCCCTGTACAAGCGCGGCCTGCGTTGTGTACTGGTACCCACCACCTTGCTGGCGCAGGTCGACGCGGCCATCGGCGGGAAGACCGGCGTGGATTTTCAGGGCTTTAAAAACCACCTCGGCGTGTTTCAGCTGCCCGAGGCCGTGTGCATCGAGCCGCAGTTTCTGGCCACGCTCGACCCGCGGGAGCTGCGCGCGGGCTACGCCGAAGTCGTCAAGCACTGGCTGATTGCCGATGCCGAGGCCTTCGCAACGGGGCGGCAGCAGGGCCTGTTCGTGGAGGATTGGCTGCCCATCGTGCGCGAGTCGGTGGCCACCAAGCAGCGCATCGTGGCCGAAGACCCCACGGAGCGCGGCCCGCGCAAGCTGCTCAACTTCGGTCACACCGTGGGCCATGCGCTGGAAAGCTACCTCTTGCTGCAGGGCCGCGCCATCCTGCACGGCGAAGCCGTGGCGGCCGGCATGATCTGCGAGGCGTGGCTGTCAGTGCAGCGGGGCTTGCTTACGGCCGAGGAATTAGACAAAATCGAAACATTCCTGTTCACGGTATTCGAAAAGGTCCAGTTTGTCACCCTCGAAACCGATGCCATTGCCGAACTGGCCCGCCAGGACAAGAAAAACCAGGGCAGCACCATCAACTGTACCCTGCTGGAAGGCATTGGCCGGGGCGTGTACGATCAGCCCGTCACCGTAGCCGAACTGGCCCAAAGCCTGCGCTATTACCACCGGCTGTAGCCCGAAACCTCCTCATTCATTTTCACCGCGCCGCCACCGGCGTTGCGCGCTTTCTTACTCGTGCTGCACCCTCACTTCCCCGATTCTCTCACGCTGCACTGGACCGGTGGTCCGCTGCGGGGCACGGCCACGCTGCCGGCTTCCAAAAGCGAAAGCAACCGCGCCCTCATCATCCAGGCTTTGGCCGGTGGGGGCACGCTCGCCAACCTGTCGGAGGCCAACGACACGCAGCTCATGCGCCGGTTGCTGGCCGACCCCGCCGCCCGGGAGGTGGACGCCGAAGACGCGGGCACGGTGATGCGCTTTCTGACCGCGTTTCTAGCCGCCACCGACCGCCACACCACCATCACCGGCACCGCCCGCATGCAGGAGCGGCCCATCGGAGTACTGGTGGATGCCCTGCGTCAGCTGGGCGCCCACATCGACTACGCCGGCCGACCGGGTTATCCGCCCCTGCGGCTGCGGGGCTGGCACCCGGCGCCCAGTGCGCCGCTCAGCGTGCGCGGCGACATCAGCAGCCAGTTTATCTCGGCGCTCATGATGATCGGGCCTTTGCTGCCCGCGGGGCTGCACCTGCAGCTAACCGGCGCAGTGGGCTCGCGGCCTTACATCCTGATGACGGCTGCGCTGATGCGGCATTTCGGCGCCGCAGTAGAGGTGCACGAGCGCGACGTGCACGTGGCCGCCCACCCGTACCGCCCCGCCGATTACGCCGTGGAAGCCGATTGGTCGGCGGCCAGCTACTGGTACGCCATGGTGGCCCTCGGACCGGCCGGCTCGGCGCTGCACCTGCCGGGGCTGCGCCGGCATTCCTGGCAGGGCGACCAGGCCATTATGCGCCTGATGGAGCCGCTGGGCGTGCATACCGAATTCAGGACCGACGGCGTGTGCCTGCGCCAGTTGCCGGCCGCTGAGCGGGCATCCCACGTCGCCATGAACTTCACCGACTGCCCTGATTTGGCCCAGACCATTGCCGTGGCGGCCGCCGCCACCGGCGTGGTTGTCGACATGACCGGGCTGGAAAGCCTGCGCATCAAGGAAACCGACCGCATCACGGCGCTGCAACGGGAGCTGGCCAAGTTTGGGGCGGCGCTGGCGCCCGAAGGGCGCGACATGTTCCGCCTGTCGGCGCCCCGGCTGCACGTCGGCGGGCAGACGGTGCAAACCTACCACGACCACCGCATGGCCATGGCCTTTGCCCCGCTGGCGCTGCGCGGCGACATCACCGTGGAGGCGCCGGCGGTGGTGCGCAAGTCGTACCCGTTTTTTTGGGAAGAGCTGCGCCAGGCCGGGTTTCGGCTGTAGCGGCTCAGGCGGACGCATTCGGCAGTTGGATACCGTGGAATGCGTCCGCCTAAGCGCGTGCTAACGCACGGAGGGTTTGGAAATAGGCTGCGGAATGGCGCAGGCGGCTGCCGTACCAGCTAAACAGTTCTCCGTCGACCACCAGCACCTGCGCGGCCGGGCAAAGCGCCTGAAACTCGGCCACGTGCTTTTCCTGGAAAGGGTAGGGCTCGGAAGACAGCAAAATCACCCGGGGGGCGGCGGCTACCAGCTGTTCCGGCGTGATTTCCGGGTAGCGGCCCAGGTGCCCGAATACGTTGGCAAAGCCCGCCACGGGCAGCATCTCGTCAATAAAAGTGCCTGCCGCGGCCACCATGTACGGCTGGCGCCAGATGAAATACGCCGCCGGAACCAAGGCGTCGGCGGTTGGCAGCCCGGCAAACGATTGGCTGATTTCGGTGCTGAGCCGGTCGGCGCGGGTTTTGGTGCCTGTAATCAGTCCCACGCGCCGCATCATGTCCAGGGCGTCGGCCAGCGTCACGATGTCGCTCATCCAAACGGGAAACTGTGCGGCCAGCTGCTCGATGCCTTCCCGGTAGTTTTCCTCCTTGTTGCCGATGATCAGGTCGGGCTGCAGGGCAGCAATTTTGTCGAAGTGGAAGTTCTTGGTGCCCCCCACGACGGTGGCCCGTTCCCGCGCCTCGGCCGGGTGCAGGCAGAACTTGGTGACGCCCACTACCCGCTCGCCCAGGCCCAGGTCGAACAGCAGCTCCGTCTGCGAAGGCACCAGCGACACGATGCGCCGGGGCGGAAATGGCACGGCCACGCGCCGATCCATCTGGTCGGTCACGGTGAGCGGCGGAAATACGGGCGGCAGCGGCATGGCCTACACCAGGCGGTAGTTGCGGTACTCAAACAGGCGCTTGCCGGTGAGCTTCTCAATCCAGTGCAACACCCGGTTCTTGAGCTTGAAGTGCTTGCGGGTCACGTCGATGTCGACTTTCCAGTTCTGGCGGTCCACGCGCGGCTGCATCACGGCCGGGTGCGTCCCCCGAAACAGCTGCAGCGAGTCGT
This sequence comes from Hymenobacter coalescens, assembly GCF_054783195.1. NCBI lineage: Bacteria > Pseudomonadati > Bacteroidota > Cytophagia > Cytophagales > Hymenobacteraceae > Hymenobacter > Hymenobacter coalescens. The sequence continues at coordinate 565,769 of NZ_BAAGRA010000016.1, forward strand.
AGTCGTCGAAGTTGAAGGCTTCGGCGGCGGCCAGCGGATGGTCTTCAGGCGCTTTGTCCTCGGCCCAAAGCTGGTCCAGGTTCTTGATTTTGGTGAGCATCTGCTGGGGACTTTTCACCCAGCCGTAGTGGTACACCGCGGCGTTGGCGGGCTTCACGCGCAGCTTTTCGCCGTTGCGGCGGAAACCCTGCGCATCGCGGTACGAGCGGATGGCCTTGTCGTTGCGCACGATGCGCACCTCGCGGCGGTACCAGCGGCGGCTGTCGCCCACGTAGTCGTAGGTGCCGTAGAAATGCTCGTAGCTGAACAGCAGCCCGTCCACCTCCGGGTCGTGCAGGTGCTGCTTGGCGGCCTTGCGGATGGCCTCGTGGTACTGCTCGTGCACCACCTCATCGGCCTGAATGTAGAAGGCCCAATCGGCGTCGGGACGAATCTGCTGAAAGGCCTTGTCCGTTTCCACCGCCAGCACCGCCCCGCCCTTGCGCAGGGCAGGGTCCCACTCCGAGTGCACGATGCGAATCTTGGGCGAGTCGATGCCGCGAATCAGGCCTTCCGTGTCGTCGTCGCTTTTGCCCACGCTCACCACCATCTCGTCCACCACCGGCAGAATGGAGCGGATGGCTTCCACAATGGGGTAGTCGTTGATGACGGCGTTGCGGATGATGGTAAAGCCGGAGATGATCATGCGGATGGGGCGGCACCCTACGAGAGGGCAGTGGAGCTACGAAACAACAAAGAACGTCATGCGGAGCTTGTCGAAGCATCTTGCCAGATAGTAATTACTATCCGACGAAGCGGTAGAGATGCTTCGGCTGCGCTCCGCATGACGTTCTGGGGTCATACCGGGGGTGAGCCAGGCTTACTTGAAGTAGCGGAAGTCGTGCTTATCCTCGATGCGCAGCAGCGACTCGTAAATCAGGTCGATGACGTGCTGCACGTCGTCGTGGCTGACGGTTTCGACGGTGGTGTGCATGTACTTCAGCGGCAAGGAAATCAGAGCCGAAGCCACGCCGGCGCCGGCATAGGCGAAGGCGTCGGTATCGGTGCCGGTGGCGCGGGTGGCGGCGGCGCGCTGGAAGGGAATTTCCTTGGCCTGGGCCGCTTCGATGATCAGGTCGCGCAGGTTGTTTTGCACCGCCGGGCCGTAGGTAATCACCGGGCCCTTGCCGCAGTGAATGTCGCCGGAGGTTTTCTTCTCGTACATCGGCGACTGGGTGTCGTGCGTCACGTCCGTCACGATGGCCACGTCGGGCATGATGCGGTGGGCAATCATTTCGGCCCCGCGCAGCCCGATTTCCTCCTGCACCGCATTCACGATGTAAAGGCCGAAGGGCAGGGTGTGGCCTTCTTCCTTGAGGCGGCGGGCCACCTCGGCAATCATGAAGCCGCCGATGCGGTTGTCGAGCGCCCGGCCCACCAGGTACTTGCCGTTCAGCTCCATCAGCTCGTCTTCGAAGGTGACGACCGAGCCCACGTGAATGCCCATTTCCTCCACTTCCTTCTGCGACGAGGCGCCGCAGTCCAGGAAGATGGTTTCGATGGTCGGGGCCTTGTCCTGCTCCACCTTGCGCACGTGAATGGCCGGCCAGCCGAACACGGCCCGCACCGGCCCGTTCTTGGTGTGAATCAGCACGCGCTTGGAGGGGGCAATCAGCGCGTCGGAGCCGCCGTTACGGCGCAGGTAGATGTAGCCCTCCTTCGTGATGTAGTTCACGAACCAGCTGATTTCGTCAGCGTGGGCTTCGATAACTACTTTATACTCCGCCTTGGGGTTCACCACGCCCACCACAGTGCCGTAAGTGTCCACGAAGTACTCATCGATATAGGGCTTGATGTAGTCCAGCCACACTTTCTGGCCATCTTTCTCGAAGCCGGTGGGCGAGTGGGTATTCAGGTATTTCTGGAGAAATTCAAAGCTCTCGGGACGCATGGGCATGGTAGAGTGAGTGAGCAGGAAGTTATGAACGGAGCCCGGCGCTGCCGGTTACAGGGCAGCCCAACAGGCGCAATGCGCGCCCGGCAAACCGAAAGGAGTGACAGCGGCGCCGGCAACAGCGCAGGTGCGCGTCGTTCCTGTCAGTGGGCTAGGGACAAAGAAGCGGTGCCATTTTCGCAAACGGCACCGCTTCCGGCTTCCAATTTTAACAATTACAGCGGAATATTCCCGTGCTTTTTGCGCGGCAGTTGGTCCACCTTGTTTTCCAGCATCTTGAAAGCACGGATCAGTTTCTGGCGCGTCTGCGAAGGCACGATGACCTCGTCCACGAAGCCGCGGTGGGCCGCCCGGTAGGGTGTGGCAAACTTGCGCTGGTACTCGTCGACCTTTTCCTGCAGCTTGGCTTCGGGGTCGTCGGCGGCGGCTATTTCGCGCTTGAAGATGATTTCGGCCGCGCCCTTGGCCCCCATTACCGCAATTTCGGCCGTGGGCCAGGCGTAGTTCATATCCGCCCCGATGTGCTTGCTGTTCATCACGTCGTAGGCGCCGCCGTAGGCTTTGCGGGTAATGACGGTGATGCGCGGCACGGTGGCTTCGCAGAAGGCGTAGAGCAGCTTGGCGCCGTTGGTGATGATGCCGCGCCACTCCTGGTCGGTGCCGGGCAAAAAGCCGGGCACGTCTTCCAGTACCAGCAGCGGAATGTTGAACGAGTCGCAGAAGCGCACGAAGCGGGCCGCCTTGGTCGAGGCGTTGATGTCGAGCACGCCGGCCAGCACCGCCGGCTGGTTGCCCACGATGCCGATGCTACGCCCGCCCAGCCGCGCAAAACCCACCACGATGTTCTCGGCGAAGTTCTGGTGCACCTCCATGAACGAGTCCTGGTCGATGATGCCGCTGATGACCTCGCGGATGTCGTAGGGCTGGTTGGGGTTTTCAGGGATGATGCTATCCAGCTCGGGGCGCAGTTCGTCGCCCTGGGTCTCGTAGGGGTACACCGGGGCAGAGTCCTCGCAGTTCTGCGGCATGTAGCTCAGCAGCTGCTTGAGCTGCTGAATGATGGCCACCTCGTTGGGCGCCGTGAAGTGCGTCACGCCGCTTTTGCTGCTGTGGGTGCTGGCGCCGCCCAGCTCCTCGCTGGTCACCGTTTCGTGGGTTACCGTCTTCACCACGTTCGGGCCGGTCACGAACATGTAGCTCGTGTTTTCCACCATCAGGATGAAGTCGGTAATGGCCGGCGAGTACACCGCGCCGCCCGCGCACGGCCCCATGATGGCCGAAATCTGCGGCACCACGCCCGAGGCCAGGGTATTCTTGTAGAAGATGTCGGCATAACCGCCCAAGCTCACTACGCCCTCCTGAATGCGGGCCCCGCCCGAGTCGTTCAGGCCGATAACCGGGGCGCCGTTCTTCATGGCCAGGTCCATGATCTTCACGATTTTCTCGGCGTGCGTCTCGCTCAGCGAGCCGCCCAGCACCGTGAAATCCTGGGAGAAAACGTACACCAGCCGGCCGTTAATCGTGCCGTAGCCCGTCACCACGCCGTCGCCGAGGTAGTATTCCTTATCGAGACCGAAGTCCTTGGAGCGGTGCATTACAAACTTGCCGATTTCCTCGAAGGAGCCAGGGTCCATCAAGAGGTCCAGCCGTTCGCGGGCCGTCAGCTTGCCCTTCTTGTGTTGGGCATCGATGCGGGCCTGGCCGCCGCCCAGCAGGGCCTCGGCGTTTTTCTGTTCCAGTACTTCGAGTTTGCTCAGCGTCGGGTCGGCGTGCGGATCGGACATAGGGTGGGAGAGGGGATGCGAAAGGTCAGTTGGGAAAGGAGGCCAAAGGTAAGTTGTGGGGACAAGATAGCCGAATGAGGTTTTGAAGGTGGGGTTTGGCTGATACTGTTCAGCCTCTTGTTACAAAGGCTATTTATTCTTTAACGGAAGACGATGTTTCAGTTGCGTCAGATATTGTTGCAATCTGTATGCTGCCTTGTTATTCTCGCAAGTGAATTTGGGTCCCCAGTAGGAATAAGGCCTGAATGAAACACTCAAATAATTATCATAAATCATGCATAGGTGGAGGCAAACTAGAGTCGTGCGCAGATATACTAGTTGGTAACTCAAACACTTGTCGAGCTAGTCGATAAACTGAATCTGTTTGAACTTGAGTAAGACTAAAATGGAGAGTATCTAATGGAACGCGGCGAAACCTAGGCAGCGCATCTTTGCTATTCCAAAGTGTGTCAAAACGGGAGCAAGCGTACAAGTCAGCGCACACATCACCTTCGCCATTTCTTGTTTCTACAATGAAACTGGACTCCGGTCCAACCATAGGATTAGTATCCGCAACATTTAGAGAAAAATCGTATTCTGATTGAGTCGAATTCTTAATACAGCTGCCGATGCTTAGCACCAGTGGAATCGAAAAGAGCACTAGTACATGTTGCGTTTTCATACTGTTGGATTCTTGCATATGGCACCTGCTTTTGTGAGTAAAGCTAGCAGTACTTATTTGGGCGGATTGCTTTAATACAAAAAACGGCCGGCTCCCTCGCGGGAACCGGCCATTCTTCATTTACTCCAGGCTACTTATTCGCCCGTCTTGCCTTCCGGCGACTCCGGCGTTTCGGCCGGCCGCTCGTCGCTGGCGAGGGTAGAAGCCTCGTCGCTCTTGCGCGAGCTGAAGGTCAATTCCTCCTTGCCTTCCTCGAAGTCGGCTTCGATAACGTCGCCCTGAGTCAGCTGAGCCTTCAGGATTTCCTCCGCAATCGGGTCTTCGATGTACTTCTGGATGGCCCGGTTCAGCGGACGCGCGCCGTACTTCGGATCGTAGCCCTTCTCGGCCACGAAAGTCTTCGCGGCTTCGGTCAACTCGATGCGGTAGCCCAGGGCCTGTACGCGCTGGCGCAGCTTGGAGAGGGAGATGTCGATGATCTTGAAGATATCCTCCTTCTGCAGGCCGTTGAACACGATAACGTCGTCCAGGCGGTTCAGGAACTCAGGTGCGAAGGTCTTGCGCAGCGCGCTGGCAATGGTGCCCTTCATCATCTCGTCCACGTTCTCCGTGCGGGCCTTCGTGCCGAAGCCGATGCCCACGCCGAAGTCGGCCAGATCACGCGCCCCGATGTTCGAGGTCATGATGATGATGGTGTTGCGGAAGTCCACCTTGCGGCCGAGGCCATCCGTGAGGATACCGTCGTCGAGCACCTGCAGCAGCAGGTTGTACACGTCCGGGTGCGCCTTTTCGATTTCGTCGAGCAGAATCACCGAGTACGGCTTGCGGCGGATCTTCTCCGTCAACTGGCCGCCCTCTTCGTAGCCCACGTAGCCGGGAGGCGCGCCCACCAGGCGCGATACGCTAAACTTCTCCATGTACTCCGACATGTCGATGCGCACGAGCGAATCTTCCTTGTCGAAGAGGTAGGTAGCCAGCACCTTAGCCAGCTCCGTCTTACCTACGCCCGTCGGGCCGAGGAACACGAACGAGCCGATGGGCTTCTTCGGGTCTTTCAGGCCCACGCGGGTGCGCTGGATAGCCTTCACGAGCTGGGCAATGGCCTTGTCCTGGCCGATTACCTTACCCTTCAGCTCCTCGCCCATGCTCAGCAGCTTGGTGCTTTCGTTCTGGGCCACGCGGCTCACCGGAATGCCGGTCATCATGGCGATTACCTCGGCCACGTTTTCCTCCTTCACGGTGTAGCGCTTCTTCTTGGTTTCTTCCTCCCAATTGCGCTTCGCGGTATCGAGCTGTTCGATGAGCTTCTTCTCCTTGTCGCGGAGCTGAGCGGCCTCTTCGTACTTCTGCGACTTCACCACGCGGTTCTTCTCCACCTTGATGTTCTCGATGCTTTCCTCGAGCTTCAAGATGTCTTCGGGCACCACGATGTTGTTGATGTGCACGCGGGCACCGGCCTCGTCCAGAATGTCGATGGCCTTGTCCGGTAGGAAGCGGTCCGACATGTAGCGGTCCGAGAGCTTCACGCACGCCTCAATGGCCTTATCGGTGTACACCACGTGGTGGTGGTCCTGATACTTGTCCTTGATGTTGTGCAGAATCTCGATGGTTTCCTCCGGCGTGGTCGGGTCCACCATTACCATCTGGAAACGACGGGCCAGGGCGCCGTCCTTCTCGATGTACTGGCGATACTCATCGAGCGTGGTAGCACCGATGCATTGGATTTCGCCGCGGGCCAAAGCCGGCTTGAACATATTCGAAGCGTCGAGCGAACCGCTGGCACCGCCGGCGCCCACGATGGTGTGCAGCTCGTCGATGAACAGAATCACGTCGGGCGACTTCTCCAGCTCGTTCATCACGGCCTTCATGCGCTCCTCAAACTGGCCGCGGTACTTGGTGCCGGCCACCAGCGAGGCTAGGTCCAGCGTCACCACGCGCTTGTTGAAGAGCACGCGCGACACCTTTTTCTGCACGATGCGCAGGGCGAGGCCTTCGGCAATGGCCGTTTTACCTACGCCGGGCTCACCAATGAGAATGGGGTTGTTCTTTTTGCGGCGCGAGAGGATCTGGGCTACGCGCTCAATTTCCTTTTCGCGGCCCACGATGGGGTCGAGCTTGTCGTCCTCCGCGAGCTTGGTGAGGTCACGGCCGAAGTTGTCGAGCACGGGCGTGCGCGACTTTTCCCCGGGCTTCTTCGCGGTGGAAGAGCCGGCGCCCTTCGACGAGCCAAACAGTTTGTCGTTGTCGTCGTCGTCGGTGTCCGAGGGGCCCGAGGTGGGGTTTTGGCTGGTGTTACCGGTTCCGTGGTAATCCAGCGAGTCGCGTACGGATTCGTAGTTCACGTTGAACTTGCTCAGGATTTGGGAGGAAATGTTGTCTTCATCACGCAGAATCGAGAGCAGCAGGTGTTCGGTGCCGATGATTTCGCTCTTGAAGATTTTGGCTTCGAGATACGTAATCTTCAGGACCTTTTCCGTCTGCTTCGTCAGCGGGATGCTACCCGTTATACTGATACCTTGGGTGGCAGTGTTACGCGTGGCTTGTTCGAGAGCGTATTTCAGCTCCTCAACGGATACGCCGAGCTTTTTCAGAAGCGCAATGGCCGTGCCCTCGCCCTCCCGGATCATGCCCAGCAACAGGTGCTCGGTGCCTATATAGTCGTGGCCAAGTCGAATGGCTTCCTCTCGACTCAGGGAGATAACCTCCTTGACTCTATTTGAGAATTTCGCTTCCATGCAGATAAGGTGAGAAAGAATCCGGATACGCGCAAACGCAACATTACCGGACATCAATACTTAAACCGGCTCTTGGGGCAGAAGGTTCGCCGCCGGTAAGGGGGGCTGGTACGAGGTAGGAACCGGCCGCCGGACCCGCTGCGAAAAGCAGGTCCAGCACGCTCAGGCCGGGTACAAACTCCGCACCAAAGCACTGCCGGTAGCTCCCGCGCAGCCCGGCACCTGACGGCGTGTCAGGCAGGGCTTTGGGCGTCAGCCAATCCCGCCGGTCCAGCACGCGTTCGGCCGGGTAGCTAGCGTGCCACTCGGTGGTAAACTCCACGGGTAGAGGGAGGCGCAGGCAGCGCAGAATCAGGCGCAGCAAGGCAAGGTTCAGATCAAAGAGCCGGGGAGGTTTACTTACGTAAACGTCGTGGAAATAGTCGGCGTAGCACTCAAAAAAAGAGCTGTTGCCGTACGCTGTCTGCAGCGTGCGCCAGTGACGGTGGACCCAGTGCTGACGGTAATCGATTTCCAGCGCGTCGATGGGTACTTTCTCGGAGCGGTTGCCATCGATGACCGGGACGGTCAGGGGCTGCACGCCCTGGGCCGTCAGCACAAGACAGCGGTTGCGGTAGGTTTGCTTGCGGTAGTGCTCGTGCCGCTCCAGCACCAGCGCGTCGGCCGTCAGAAGCTCGGCAAAAAACGCGGCCGGCGGGCAGTACGGCAGCTCAAACAGGACGGTAGACATTGTGGCAGGGTTGGCAGTCGGAAAGCTGGCTCACGGCGAAGCAGGAGCCCGGCGGGAAGCCGCAAATGTGATACGAAAAAACGGGCCCCGATACCGCGGAAGCCGAAGCCACAGACCCGAAATCGGCGCGGCTGCGCCCATCAGCGGCCGAAGTATTGCCGGCGGCGGGCACTTCGGCGGCGTTTTTGCGTTGTAGCGGCGTTACCTTCCGCTTCAGCTGTTTCCTTCCTGCTTATGCCCCTGCGCCCGTTGTTTTCGCTGCTGCTCCTGCTGCTGACCGCGTGGTCGGCCACTGCCGCTTCGCCCTCTCTGCTGCTCGATGTGGCCCGTTTTCGGCCCCTGGCCGCCGGCAATACCTACGAAGTGGAGGTGTACGTGACGGCCTTGGGCAACGGGCTGACCTATATCAAGCGCACCCGCGACACTTACCAAGCCGGGGCGACGGTGGTGCTGCAGGTACTGACGGCCGACGGCAAGCCGGTGCACGCCGAGACCATCACCCTCAAGCCGCCCGTTATCAGCGACACCACGCTGGACATCAAAAATCCGCAGAGCTTTCTGCGGCGCCTGACGCTGCGCCCCGGGCAGTACACCGTGCGGGCCGAGCTGCGCGACATGTACCGCAGGTCGGCCGCTCCTTTTAAGGTAGAGCAGCCGCTGGCGCTGGACTTCAGCGAGACGGCTCCGGCTATCAGCGACATCGTATTTCTGGCCAAGGCCGCCGGCAAAACGACCGAGCAAAACAACTTCACCCGCGGCGGCTACTCTTTGGTACGCACGCCCGCCGGCAACTACGGCCGCGGCGCCGAGCAGCTGTATTTCTACCTGGAGCTGTACAACGCGCCGGTGGGTCAGGCCCTGAAGCTGCGCTACCACCTGGAGTCGGCGGAAGGCGCGGCGGCCGATGCCGACGCCAGCATCGCGCAGGCCAAGGCCGGACGCCCGACGCCGGTGGCCGGGGAATTTCCGCTCGGGCCGCTGCCGGCCGGACTGTATACCCTGACGGTGGAAGTGCGCACGGCAGCGGGCAAAGTGCTGGCCTCGCAAAAGGCCCAGCTGAACCGGACCAAGGATGAGTACGCGCCGGCGGGTGCATCTTTGCCCCGATGAGTGCCCCCGCCAAACCGTCCGTTCCCTCCCCGTTTCCCTGGTACTATCGTCCGCTGCAGTGGCTGCTGCTGGGCCTGGCGCATCTGCCGCTGCCCGTGCTACACCGCGTAGCCGACGGCTTTTACCTACTCATGCGTTTCGGGCTGCGCTACCGCCGCCGCGTAGTGCTGGACAACCTGCGCCGCTCGTTTCCGGAGCGCTCCGAGGCGGAAATCCGCCGGCTTGGCAACGGTTTCTACCGGCACTTCGCCGACGTCATCGTGGAAATACTCAAGCTGGCGGCCATCACGCCGGCCGAAATGACCCGGCGGGTACGTATTCGTAACGCCGAGCTGTTTACCTGCCACTTCGAGGCCGGGCGCACGGTGCTGGCGCTGGGCTCGCACATTGGCAACTGGGAGTGGATCCTGCCGGCCGGGGCAGTGGCGTTTCCGGGCAAAGCCGACGGCATATACAAGCCGCTGCACAATCCTTTCTTCGAGCACTTCATGCGGCAGCTGCGCACGCACACCGGGGCGCGGCTTATTCCCATGCGCGAAACGCTACGGGACATGCTACGCCTGCGTGGGCAGCCGCGCAGCCTCTCCATGCTATCGGACCAGAGCCCGGGAGGCCCGGAACAGACCTATTGGACCACTTTTCTGCACCAGGATACGGCCTTCTACACCGGGGCCGACAAGCTGGCGGCCCAGTTTGGCTGCCCGGTGCTCTACGTGAACATCCAGCGCCAGCGGCGCGGCTACTACGAAATCATCGTGGAGGAGCTGCACGACGGGCAGGCGCCGGTGGCCAAAGACCAGCACGTCATCACGGAGGCGTTTGCCCGGCGCGTGGAACGCGACATCCGCGCCCGCCCGACCGAATACCTCTGGTCGCACCGCCGGTGGAAACACCAAAGAGGGGAAGCGGTGAAATAGTGAGGTGGTGAGTTGGTGAGAGGACGTTCAGTATAATTGAACAATACTCGCCAACCCACCACCTCACTATTTCACCGCTTAGAGGTACTGCTCGATGTCGCCGGCACCCTGACGGATGACTTCGAAGTCCTCCGTGGTGCAATCGATGACGGTGCTGGGCTCGTTGTTGCCGTAGCCGCCGTCGATGACCATATCCACCAGCGGGCGGTACTTCTCGTAAATCAGCTCCGGGTCGGTGCTGTACTCGATGATGGTGTCGTCGTCGTGAATGGAGGTGGAGACGATGGGGTTGCCGAGCTCCTGCACCAGCGCCAGGCTGATCGGGTTGTCCGGCACCCGGATGCCCACGGTTTTGCGCTTCACGCCGCCGTATTTCGGCGCTTTGGCGCTGGCCTCGAAGATGAACGTAAACGGACCCGGCAGGGCTTTTTTCAGCAGCTTGTACACCGGCGTGGTAATGCCGTGGGCGTAGTCGCTGATGTGGGAAAGATCGGAGCAGATAAACGACAGATTGGCCTTTTCGGGCTTCAGCCCGCGGATGCGGCAAAGCTTTTCCACGGCGCGCTGGTTGGTGATGTCGCAGCCGAGGCCGTAAATCGTGTCGGTGGGGTAGATGATGATGCCACCACGGCGCAGTACCTCTACGGCCTGCTGAATCTTGTTCTGGGGCGGGTTATCGGGGTGAATGCGCAGCAGGGTAGCGGCCATGGCAAAGCGTCGGGCTGAATGTGGAAGAAGGGCGGCTTAGTTACACAATCCCTCTATGACGCGCAAGCCAGCGGCCGAGTTGCCTTTTTTACGCGCTCGGCCTCAGCAACTACCGCTGGCGCCGGCCCATGCGGCGCCCGGTAAGCCTGCCAAACCGCCGCCGAGCTACAGGCTCCTGGCGGCGGTGGCTGCCGCCCCGACGTTGGCAGGACGGAGCCCCCGGCGCGGAGAACGAGGGCAAAGGCCGTACTTTTGCCGGAGCCCAGGCTCCGTCGCCGCTGCGCGGAACCCGGGCTCCGGTTTTTGCAACGCCTTCCCTCAATGCCAACTCCCGCCGAGTACCGCGCCCGGGCCACCCGCCGCCGCAACCGATTTGCCTATCCGCTGGGCATTTTCGGCATTCTGCTGATTACGTTTTCGTACTACGCCTACCAGATTTTCTTCACGCCCAACGTGGAAACCAACGGCCGCCCCAGCTACGTGGTGATTCGCCCCGGGCAGACATACAAGGCGGTAATGGCCAACATTGACAGCTCGGGCGTCATCATCGATAAGCTGTCGTTTCACTTCGTGGCCAAGCTCATGAAGTACGACCAGCTGGTGAAGCCCGGCCGCTACGAGTTGAAGGACGGCTACACCAACCGCCAGCTGATCCGGGATTTGCGCGCCGGCAACCAGTCGCCGCTCAAGCTCACCTTTCAGAACATCCGCTTGCGCCGCGACCTGGCCCAGAAACTCAGCCAGAGCTTTGCCGCCCGGCCCCAGGAGTTTGATTCCCTGCTGCGCAGCAACGCCTACGCCGCCTCGCTGGGCTTCAAAGACACCACGGCGCTGCTCACCATGTTTATCCCGAACACCTACGAGCTGTACTACACCACGGCCCCGCAGAAGGTGATGAGCCGCCTGAAGCAGGAGTACGAGAAGTTCTGGACGCCCGGCCGCGACGCCAAGGCCAAGGCCCTGGGCCTGAGCCGGACCGAAGTAAGCACCCTGGCCAGCATCGTGGAGGCCGAGCAGCAGCAGCACGCCGACGAGCGGCCCCGCGTGGCCGGCGTGTACCTGAACCGCCTCAAACGCGGCCAGAAGCTGCAGGCCGACCCCACGGTGGTGTACGCCAACGGCGACTTCGGCATTCGCCGGGTGCTGAACGTGCATCTGCAGAAAGATTCGCCCTACAACACCTACAAATACGCCGGCCTGCCGCCCGGTCCCATCAACCTGCCCAGCATCGCCAGCATCGACGCGGTGCTCAACCCCGAGCAGCACAACTACTACTACTTCTGTGCCCGCGAAGACTTCAGCGGCTACCACGCCTTCGCCACCACCGAGCGGGAGCATATCCTGAACGCCCGCCGCTACCAGGCCGCCCTGACGCGGAGCGGTATCATGAAGTAACCTTTGGGTTTTTCGTTGTTTGGCACTGACACCGGAAAGCTAAACCACAACGAAAAACTAAAAACGAACAACGAACAACGCATGTACTCTTCCGACGTTCACATCCGCGTCCGCTACGCCGAAACCGACCAGATGGGCTACGTGTACCACGGCAACTTTGCCGCGTACTTCGAAGTGGCCCGCACCGAAGCCTTTCGTCAGCTCGGCATCAGCTACAAGGAAATGGAAGCCGAGGGCGTGGGCATGCCGGTCGGGGAGCTGCGCATCAAGTTTAAGCGCCCCGCCCGCTACGACGATTTGCTGCGCGTGCGCATGCTGCTGCGCGAAATGCCGCAGGGCTCCCGGGTGCTGTTTGAGTACGAGATTTACAACGAGGCCGACGAGCTGCTCACTGAGGGCTCCACGCTCATGGTATTTGTGAACGGGCAGACCGGCCGGCCCACCGCCATTCCCGGCCACGTGCTCGACAGCATCCGGCCGTACTTCGCCGACAGCTCCGCCGTCACGGCCGAGTAGGCACTTGCGCCGGCCGCGCATTGTTCACTGATCATTCTTCATTGTTCATTGCCCGATGGACCTGCCCGACCGCTACCGCAAAGCCCTGGTGCTGCGCCGCCGCCGCACCTACCGCCGCTTCATCTCGTGGCTGGGCGGCTTTCGGCTGCGCGGCGGGGCCTCGGCCTACGACGTGGTGGACCGCGTGCTCTACGAGCTGCGCTTCGACTCGCTCACCAAGCGCAGCTCTTACATGGCCTTCAACTTCACGGTGGCCGTGTTTCCCACCATCATCTTCCTGTTCACGCTCATTCCGTACATCCCGGTGCCGGGCCTGAACATCGACATCCTGCAGTTTCTGGGCGACATCATGCCCAAGGAAATGTACGCGGCCACCCGCGACACCATCGAGGACATCGTCAACATTCCGCACGGCGGCCTGCTCTCCTTTGGTTTTGCCACGGCCTTGGTGCTCAGCTCCAACGGCATCATGGCCTTGCTCGACGCCTTCGACAAAAAGCACAGCATCTTCAAGCGGCGCTCCTACCTGCGCAAGCGCGTCATTGCCACGGTGCTCACCGTCGTGTTGTCGATGGCGCTGCTGGTGGCCATAGCGGGTCTGTTTTTCGGCACCTACATCATCGACGCGCTGGTGTACTACGAAATCGTGCCCGAGCGACTTACCGAGCTGCTGATTACCGTGCTGCGCTACGGCTCGGTGCTCGGGCTGTTCCTGTTCGTGACGTGCATGATTTATTACTACGTACCCGCCGTGCAGGACCGGTGGCCTTTCCTCTCGGCCGGCGCCGTGGTGGCCACCATTCTCATCCTGCTCGTGTCGTTTCTGTTCGTGCTCTACATCAAGATATTCGACAGCTACAACCACTTTTACGGCTCCATTGGCACGCTAGTAGGGTTCATGGTCTGGCTAGATTTCGTGTGCATGACGCTGATTCTGGGCTTCGAGGTGAACGTGAGCGTGGATGCCGTGACCGGCCGCGGCAAAGCCCGCGCCGCGGCGGCCGCCGAGCCCCTTCCTCAGCCTCGGTAAGCCCTGCTTGCGTTACGCCTGCTGGCCTAATCCCAACAAAAAAGGCGACCCCAGCGGGTCGCCTTTTTTGTTGGGGTTGCCTGACTCAACTTATTCGCGTGTGAGCTGAATCACCCGTTGCTGGGCGGGCGTCTGCACCGTGAGGAAGTACACGCCCCGGGGCAGGCGGGCCAGCGCGGGCAGGGGCAGCTCCGTGGTGCCCGCGTGCAACGTTAGCGCCTGGGTGAGCAGCAGACGGCCCAACGCGTCGCGCAGCAGCAGTTGAGTGGCGCTGGCTTGCGGCAGCTGCACCCGGAGTGTAACCGCGCCCTGCGAGGGGTTCGGGAAGGCCGTCACGAGCAACTCGCTGCCGGCTTCCAGCTGCAGCGTGCGCACCGGCGAGAGGTGCTCGTCGCCGTCCAGGTCGACTTGGCGGAGGCGGTAGTACACGAGCGGGACGCCGTGGCGTCGCAGTTGCGCGTCGGTGAACTGGTAGTCGTGGCGCACGCTCGAAGAGCCGTGGCCGGCCACCCGGCCCAGGGGGCGAAAGGCTTGCCCGTCGACGGAGGCTTCCACCTCGAAGTAGGCGTTGTCCGTTTCCTGGGCCGTGGTCCAGCGCAGCAGCGCGCCTTCGCCCCGGCGCTCGGCCGAAAAGGCCACCAGCTCCACCGGCAGCGGGTTGGCCGAACTGCCCAGCGCGAACACGCCGAGCTGCGTCAGGCCCGTGGCCGTGAGCGTGTTGGCCGTGGCGTTGCGGCTGCTGGCGGGCACGTGCTGCCAGGGGCCGCTGGTGCCGGCGGAAGAGCGGAACAAGCCCAGCAGGCTTTCGTTCAGCCCGTTGAGCTCGGTATCGAAATAGGCGAATTCCAGCGCTACGTTCAGACCCGCGTTGGTGGCGGGCGTTACTTCGTAGTAGCGCCGCACGCTGCTGCTGCTGGTGTTGCCGGCCAGGGCCGTGCCCGTCACGCGGCGCACGGTGGTGGCACCGGGCAGGGTGAAGCCGCCGGGCGTCAGGGCCACGCCCAGGTTGCCGAAGGCGTAGCGCGTGCCGGCGGAACTCATCGTCGCCGTGCTCACCACGTTGCCCAGCACGTAGCTGCTGCTCGTTTCCGTGAGCGTGGCGCCGGTAGTCGTCAGGCTGTAGGCGCCGGTGGCCAGCAGGCCGCTGGTCATGGTGAGCGTGCCGGTAACCGAGGTGGGGCGCTGCAGCGTGAGCGTGCTGCCGCCGGTCTTGTTGACCACCAACGTAGCAAAGGAACTCGGGCTGCTCCCGCCCAGGGCCTGGGCCGCGCTGCCACGGAAGGCAACAGCACCGGCCAGGCTGGCGGTGCCGTTGTTGGTCCAGTCGCCGTGGACCTCCAGCGCCGCCGCGCTGCCCAGGGTAAGGGACGCGCCGCTGGCTACGGTTAGATTGCCCATAACCCACGTACCGGCCGTCAGGTTCGGGTAGCGGCTCATGCCGGCCGGAATGACCACGTGGGTGGTGGCGTCGGGCACCTTGCCGTAGCTCCAGTTGCCGCACTCGGTCCACGCGGTGCTGGCGTCGCCGCTCCAGGTGGTGGTGGGCGTCACGGGCATCGAAACGGTTACGGTAGCCGTGGCCGTGCTCACGTTGCCGGCGGCATCGGTGGCGGTTAGCGTGACCAGGGTGCCGCCGGTGGCGGGCGCGGCGGCCGTCACCCAAGCCGTGGTGGCGCTCATGTTCACGAGCGTGCCGTGGTAGCCGTGGCCCGTCACGTCGGTGAGCGTGCTGGCGTTGGGTCCGTCCTCAAACGTGTAGTAAGCCTGAAGGCCGGTTTCTGCGCCCGTCAGGGTCACGTCTTTGGTAGCCTGAATTTCGGCGGCCGTGCGCACCGTGTTCCAGATGCGAACCTCGTCGATGCGGCCGTCCCAGTTGCAGCCGCCCGTGGTGCCGTGAGCCCCGATGGAGAGGATGGCGCTGGCGTAGGTAGGCGCGGCGGTGTTGGAAGCCACCAGCGCGCCGTTGCGGTACAGGCGCATGGTCGAGGTGGCGGCGTCGTAGCTAACGGCTACGTGCACCCAGGTGTTGAGCGGAAAGCTGCCCCCCGGATCTACCACGGTGGAGTAAGACGTCTGGTGGCCGGCGTTCAGGGCGCCCGGCACCCACAGCTGCTGCTGGTTGTTGGCCGAAAGAATGTTGCGGCAGTTGTTGGCGCGGGCGTACACCCAGGCTTCCTTGGTGTACGAGCCACCCGTAAGGATGCTGGCGCCCAGATCCACCCGGTCGTTGGTGCCGTCGAAGTCGAGGGCGTAGCGGTTGGCCGGGCCCGCGCTGGGGCTGACGTTGGCGCAGGTAAACGAGCTGGGCGACGCGGCGAGCGTGGCCACGCCGCAGTTGTCGCTGCTGCCGTTGCTGAGTTGCGCCCCGGTCAGGGTGGCCGTGCCGTTGGCTCCCAGCGTGACGGTTACGTTCCGTGCCAGGGCCACCGGAGCCGTGTTGTCCTGCACCGTCACCACGGCCGGAGCCGTGCTGGTGTTGCCGGCCACGTCGGTTACGGTCAGCATTACCAGCGTACCATTGACCACCGGCGCGCCGGCAGCTGCCCACGTCGGGGCGTTGGTGAGCGTGCCCAGGTTGGCGGCGTTGCCGGTAGCGTCGGCCGTCGTGCTGCCGCTGCCTTCGTTGAGGCGCAGGTAAGCAACCAGGCCGGTTTCGGTGCCGCGCAGGCCCACGCCCTTGTAGTGGTTCAATTCCGTGGCCGTGCGGGCCCGGTTCCACACGCGCACCTCGTCGATCTGGCCGGGGAAGTACTCGGCGTTATTGGTCGAGCCGATGCGCAGGTTGTTAGCGTTGGGCACGGCGTGGCCCGCGGGCGTATCCTGGCCGATTAGCACGCCGTCAAGGTAGAGCTTGCGCGTGGTGCCGTCGAAGGTGGCGGCTACGTGGTGCCAAGCACCCGACAAGTCGGTGGTGCCAACGGTTAGGTCGTTGTCCCACCAGTAGTTGATAATGCCCGTCGGCGAGAGGCGCAGGGCATTCACTTGGTTGGTAGTGTTGTAGTTGCCCCAGCCGATGATGCCGTAGGCGCCCATCTGCGTGGGCTTGATCCAGGCCTCAATGGTGTACGTGCTGTTGCCTACCGGCACGGGGCTGCTGCTGCCAATGGCGATGAAGTCATTCGTGCCATCGAAGCTCAGGGTGCTGGTCACGTTGGCCGGCGTTAGGTCGGCGCAGCCGAAGCTGGTCTGCGACAAGCTCAGCGCCGCCGCGGCAGCCGGCCCGCAGTTGGCCGTGCTGCCGTTGTTGACGGCGGCGGCCGTTATCGTCGCCGTGCCGTTGGCCCCCAGCGCCGTGGACACGTTCTGGGCCACGGCCTGCACCGGGCAGGGCACCGCGGCGCTCTGCGAGTTGGAGGGAGTGCCTTGGCCGGCTACTGAAGTTTTATCGGCCCGCACGCGGTAGTAGTAGGTAGTGCCGGCCGTCAGGCCGGTGACACTGCGCGAGGTGGTTCCCGCCGCCACCGTAAAGGGCGAGCCAATAATGGCCGAAGCAAACGTGGCGGAGGTCGATACGTCCAGCAGGTAGTTGGTTACCGTGCCCACCGCGGGAGCCGTCCAGTTGGCCGTGAACCCCGAACTGCTGAGGGCCGTGGCCGCCGTGGCCGCGGGTACGGCCATGGCGTAGCTTTCCACCCAGTTAGAGGAGGGGCCGCTCAGGCCAAAGCCCGCCAGCGTGCCGTTGAAGGCGCTGCTGGTTTGGTCCAGAAGCGTATTCTGGCCCGCGTTGGTGCCGCCGGCCGTGCCCTGGTCAAAGTTGTAGTACCGCACCAGGCCGGTCTGCGGCAGGGTGGCAATGGTCAGGCGGTCGGTGTTTACCTGCGCTGGGGTGCGGGCCACGTTCCATACCCGGACCTCGTCGATGGAACCGGGCCAGTGGTAACCGCCGCTGCCGGCAAAGTAGCCAATGCCCAGTGCGGCACTGGGGCTGGCCGAGAGGCTGTTGGTGGTCGTGTTTTCCGCCACGCCATCGACGTAGATGGTCAGCTGCGACCCGTTGCGCACGCCGGCCAGGTGGTGCCAGCGGTTGTCGTTGATCAGGGTGGTGCCGGTACACGCCGTGCCGCCCGACACCGAGATGGCGCCGCGGCCGTTGCTCATGCCCAGCCAGTAATCCTGGCCGCCACCTACGCTGCCCACGGCCACGTAGTTCGTGTTGCTGGCGCCCTGCGTGCGCACCCAGGCTTCAATGGCAAAGTTGCCCGTGCCGAAGGTCGGCGCCGTTGGGGCGCTGACGTAGTCGTCGCTGCCGTCGAACGCCAGGGCGTTGCCCGGAGGCGTCATGTTCACCAAGAAGCTGGTGGCCGAAGTGCCCGTGCCGCTGGGCGTGGTCACCGAAATCGGCCCCGTCGTCGTGCCGGCCGCTACCGTGGCCGTGATGGAGGTGGCGGAGTTGACAACAAAGGAAGCGGCGGCCGTGCCGTTGAAGGCCACGGCCGTGGCGCTGGTGAAGTAGTTGCCCGTGATGGTTACCACCGTGCCCGCCGTCCCGTTGGCGGGCGTAAAGCTGCTGAGGACGGGAGCCGGAACGCCCAGGCGCACGCTCAGGCTGTTGCCCGATTCGTTGGCCGTCACCATATCCGCGGCGCCGTCGTTGTTCAGGTCGGCCACGGCCACGGCGCGAGGGCGGCTGCCCAGGCCCGTCACGTCCAGCGTGGTAGCGGTGCTAAAAGTGCCGTCGCCGTTGCCCAGGCGAACCGGCGCGGCCCCCGCGGTGGCGTACGTGGTAGCCAGCAGGTCAAGTTTGCCGTCACCGTTGAGGTCGGCCACTGCTAAGCCGTAAGGGGTAGAGCCCACGGCCACGTTCGAGAGGACGCCCAGGGCACCGGTACCGTCGCCGAGGCGCAGGCTTACGTTGTTGGAGCCCGCGTTGGCCACCAGCACGTCCAGGTTGCCGTCGCCGTTGACGTCAGCGGCCACTACGCGGTAGGGATTGGTGCCCATGGCGTATTCGCCGGTGGTCGGGGCGGTGAAGGTGCCCGCACCGTTGCCCAGGCGGATGCTGATGTTGTTGCCGCCCGCCGACGTATTTGCCGTGACCAAGTCCATTTCGCCGTCGTTGTTCAGGTCGGCCAGGGTTAGCCCCTGCGGCCCAGCGGCGGCCAGGGCGGTGCCGGCCGACGTGAAGCCGCCGGTACCGTCGCCCAGCTGCACGTTCACGTAGCCAGGGTTGTTGTAGTTGGTTGCCAGAAAATCCAGGTTGCCGTCGCCGTTGATGTCGGCGGCCGCTACGGCCATGGGGCCCGCCAGCACCGCCACTTCGGGCGTCGCGGGCGAGGTAAAGCCGCCCGTGCCGTTGCCCAGGCGCACGCTCACGTTGCTGGGCGTGTAATTGGCCGTTAGCAAGTCGGGGTTGCCGTCGTTGTTGACGTCGGCTATCGTCAGTCCCCGCGGGCTGGAGCCGACCGTTACGTCGGTGCCGTTACTGAAGGCGCCCAAACCATTGCCCAGCCGTACGCTCACGGTACTGCTATTCAGATTGGCGGCCAATAGGTCTAGGTTACCGTCGTTGTTGACGTCGGCCGTGGCCACGCCGTAGGGCGAAGTCCCTACCGCGACGTCAGCCGCGGCCGTGAAGGCCCCGGAAGCCCGGCCCGAGGCCACCGTGAACTGGTACACGTGACCGGCCGGTGTAACCGCGCCGCTCGTGCCGGTGATGGCGCTGCTGGCCGTCACGCTCACGACTTCCCCGGGCCGAAAATCCACGGCCGGGTTAAAAGTCACGGTGCTGCTGCCGCCGCCCGTAAAGGTGCCGTTGAGCGTGCGCAGGCCTTTGTACTGGCTGCTGAACACGCGAATGCCCGCGTTGGAGGCGGAAGCATTGCTGATGGCCTGCGAAAAGGTCAGCGTCAGGTTGCTGGCCGAAGCCACGCCCAGCGCGTTACGCAACGGGCTGAGGCCGGTAAGGCTGGGGCAGGGGCAGGGCGCCCCCAGGGCGGGGGAGGTGAGCAGGCTGGCCCGCGGCCCACCGGTGTCGAACAGCACGCGGGCGCGGGTTTTCTGCCCGGCCGAGAACATGTTCATGCACTGGTCGTCGGTGTAGTCCATGTAGTTCATGAACATGTCGCCGTTCGGCCCGTTGGAGCACGAAACGGTGGACGCCGCCCCAAAGGTCGGGCAGCCGTAGTTTTCGTCGGCCTGGTTGGGCGTGTCGGCTACGTTGTCGGTGCCGGTGCAGGCCGTGCCGTCGTCGCCCCAGATGTGGTAGAGGTTCAGCCAGTGGCCCACCTCATGGGTGGCGGTGCGGCCGTAGCCAAAAGCTCCGCCGGTAGCGGGGTTCACACCGAAATACTTGTAGCCCATCACAACGCCGTCGTAGGCCGCGTTGCCACCGGGGAAGGTGCCGTAACCCAGTAAATTGGCGCTGGCCCCCCCGAAGTTGCAGACCCACATGTTGAGGTACTGGCTGGTGTTCCACGCGTCGCTGCCGCCCTGGCTGTTTTGCTTGACGTAGTAACCGTTGGGGTCGGCCGTGCCGCTGCCGCGCTCAAAGTAGGTCACCGAAGTAGCTTTGCGCACGATGCCGGTGGTCGCGTTGCCGTTGGGGTCGCGCGTGGCCATCTGAAAGCGGATTTCAAAGTAGAGGCCACGCCCTGAAATACCGCCGGGGTGTTGCCGGCGTCGGCGTTGGTGCGCGTGAAGTCCTTGTTCAGGACGTCGATCTGCGACTGAATCTGGGCGTCGGAGATGTTTTGGGCGGCGGTGTTGTACACCACGTGCACCACCACCGGGATGGTGATGACGCCCGTGGCCGCCGTGCGGCTGGCGGTAGCGCCGCCGCGGGCAGCCTGCTCCGCGCGGGCGGTGACCTGGTCGTATACCATCCGCTGGGCGGGCGTTAGCTGAGCCCGCCACTCGGTGGGCGTGGGCGTGCCGCATTCCCGCTGTGCCCAGGCCGGGGCCGCGCTCAGCAGGACGCTGGTCACAAGCCAGCCACACCAGAAAAAGAACGACGGCAGCCGTCGTTTCGGGTAAAAGTGATTCATAGAAAGGGAAAGGGATGGAAAATCAGGTTGGGGCAAGGCCGGAATGGGCACAACCAGCCCGCGGTGGCGGTAAGCCACGGGGTTGGAAGGTCACGGCAAGCCGGGTGGTGCACATCGCCAAGCAATCGGCCGGTTGGGGCCCCCACGGATATGCTTTTGCAAGTTAAGAGGAATATGACTGGATTTTACGAAGTTGCCATAACCATTTATATGTAGTTACGTACAAGCGCGGTTTCCATTGAGCCAAGGCCTTTTTAGCGGCCGGGTCGCCTGGTAGCTTGAAGAGGTGGCCAACAAGGATCGGGGGCAGGGTCGGCCGCGGTGTAGTCCGTCCTGGGGGGTGGCCGCCTACGGCCCTAGCGCAGTTGCCTAGCGTGCCGCCGGGGGCGCGCAGCCGCCGGACGGGCGCTTTTCGAGCGGCTGCGCTGGGGCCGGCGTCCGAAAAATATTCGCCTGAAAGCCAAGCGGGTGAGAGGTTTCGCGGCAGGGAAAAGAAAATTTGTGCTTCTAAGCCTTGCACGGGCTGACACCACCTAGTAGTTTTGCCGTCCCAAACCACTCGATTTGGGCTACAGAGAGGTGGCAGAGTGGTCGAATGCGACGGATTCGAAATCCGTTATACCTGCAAGGGTATCGGGGGTTCGAATCCCCCCCTCTCTGCAAAAAAGGCTTTTCCGGGTCGCCGAAAAAGCCTTTTTTTGTGAGTACCAGCCAGAGGAGTGGCAGAGTGGTCGATTGCGGCGGTCTTGAAAACCGTTGAGGGTTAAACCTCCGGGGGTTCGAATCCCTCCTCCTCTGCAAACCTCGTTGTCAGCAGCCCTGCCGGAATCCCCCGGCAGGGCTTTTTGTTTCCCAACGCCCTGAAAACCCGCTTTATAGCCCCGTAGTACCTGATGTAGTCGCGGTGGCGCAGCCGGTGGCGCGGAATTACTTGCGGTTACACACGATCCCATTCGTCACCCATTGCTAAGATTTGTAGTAAATAGGACGCTGCTAATGCTAATACCATTAGGCAACACGCCCCACCGTCCTACCTACTGCAACGATGCTCTACCGCCACTACATGACCATCCTGTTATGGTTTCGCAAGAACACGCGGGCCTTGAGCCGACCGGGCACCATCATGGCCCGCGTCACGGTCGATAAGGCCCGCTGCGAGTTTGCCACCACCGTGCGCTGCCACAAAGCCGATTGGGACGCCACCCGGCAGCAGCTCAAAGGGCGCTCCGATCAAGTGCGCGCCGACAACCGGCAACTGGAACAGATTCGGGCGGGCCTGCAGGAAGCCTACAACACGCTCGGGCGGGAGGGCGTGTACATCACGCCCGAACGGGTCGTGCTGCAGTACCAGAAGCCGCAGGCCCGCCGGGCTACGCTTCTGCAGGTGTTCAGCGACTACGCGGCCCAGCGCCGCGAACTGGTCACGGCCGGGCAGCTGAGCCCCGCTTCGGCCGAAGCCGACCGGGTGCGGCTGAACCTGCTGGAGCAGTGGTTGGAGGACGGCAAGCTGACGGAGTTGCGGCCGGCCGAGTTCACCCAGGGCCGGGCCGAACAGTTTGTGCAGTGGTTGCGGGCGGGCGGGCGGAAAAAGAATTATGCGTTGAAGGTGACGCAGACACTCAAATCGGTGCTGGCGTGGTGCGTGCGGCAGGAGTTCATTGACGTGAACCCGCTGCAGGGCTTTCAGTTTCGCTACGACCAGCCCGACGCGCCGATCTTTCTGACGCCGGGCGAATTGGTCAAGCTCTGGTTCTACAATTTCGAAAACCTCTCCATGCGCCGGGTGGCCGACGTGTTCCTGTTTCAGTGCTTTACCGGGCTGGCGTGGCGCGACATGTTCAACTTCCGCGGGGCCGAACACTTGGCCCCCAAAGCGGACGGCTCAATCATGATGCTGATTGACCGGCAGAAGTCGGACAGCCGGGCCATGATGCCGATGAGCCGACCCGCGCTGCAGTTGCTGGCCAAGTACGGCGGGGACCGGCTGCCGGTGCCCAGCAACCAGTACTACAACCGCACGCTGAAACAGATTGCCTACCTCTTCGGCTGGCAGAAGCACCTGACGACGCACGTCGGGCGCAAGACGGCGGGCATGATCCTGCTGCAGGACGGCGTAAGCCTGACCATCGTGAGCCGGGTGCTCGGCCACCGCTCCGTCAGCGTGACGGAGAAGTACTACGCCCGCGTGCTCAGCGACACGGTGACCAACGAAATGGCCAAGGTGTACGGCGGGGAAGTCTTCGGCGTGCAGGAAGCCCGGCGCCCGTTCTTGGCCGAGTTCAGTGAGCAGCTGCAGTTGCTGGCTTCGTAGCCCTACCTTTGCCCCATGACCCGCACCGCCCCCGCCTCCATTGCCGAAGCCCTGGCTTCCCTCGCTACCTACAACTACTGCGGCAACGGGGTGTACAAACAGATTACCCTGGCAGACGGCTCAGTGGCCACCTTCGTGCGCAACTGCAGCAGTGAGCCGTGGCGGGCGCGCAGCTAGCGCAGCTGCTCCACCGGCCTGTTCTGAGCCGGCCGCTGGTCGATGTCAATCCAGCCCATCCACTGGCCCAGGGCGACCCCGGCCACGGCCAAGGCCAGCAGCACCGCGTATACTTTTAGCTTCGTGGCGGACCAGCCGCCGGGGTTATAGTGGCTCATATAGAATAGGGTAGGAGGGGCAAGATAGGCGACTGGCTGTTATTCAGGCTGCCGGATAGTATACACTAGGGTTATACGGCCTTCTGAATTGTATATAAATTCCCTTTGGGTGATGTGTATATGCTCCCACGCCGATTCCACATGCCGAATTATGTCGCCAGCAACAGGCAGTGTGCCCATGGCCGCGAATGAACCTGCCACCACAGCGCGCAGGTGGGCATAAAGCTCTTCCACATCGTCTTCTCTGGATAAATAGGCTTGGTCGCCTTCAAAGTCAAAATCTATTTCGAAGGCAAGGGTGCGGTTAGGCGTTTCAGGCATGACCATAGTGACTTAGTTACTTAGCAAAAGTAAAGCATTTATTCACATATTCAATGAATTTATGCCGTATTTATTCACTATATTCGCGAATGATATACCAGCATCCTGGCCCCCTCATTAGGGCCGCTATGAAGGCGGCTAAGCTTACCCAGAAAGAGCTAGCCCGTGTGGCTCAGATTGCCCCTACTCAACTCTCAGAAGTTCTCTCCGGGCGTCGGCCTATGACAGCCGCCTTTTGCTTAACCTTAGAAGCCAACGGCATAGGGGATGCCGAAATCTGGCTGTTCATGTACCTGCGGCACGAGCTAGACAAGCTCCGAAAAGTCTCCTAAACGCCAACAGCCCCACCCCCTACCGCGTGCCGCGCTTAGTCGAGGATGGAGCTGCGCCCCCAAGGGGGAGGGTCGTTAGCCGCGGCGCACGTGCTGCGGCATGAAGCGGGGACGGGTGCTGCGCTTGGCTTTCATCGCAGCCACCACGTCAGCAGCCCGCACAGCACCAGGGCCCCGGCGGCCTTGCCGAGCTGGTACACCCGGCCGGGAATCCGGCGGGCGCGCACCCATTGGTCGGTGCCGGCCGTCTGCGGGTCGGTGCCCACGTAGTGCCACGGCAGGCCCCGGCGGCGGTTCAGGAGCAGGTCGAACCAGAACCCGAACGCGCAGCACATCATGGCGAAGGCCAGCAGCACCTGCACGGGCTGCCACCCATCGAGCGGGAGCGGCCAGAACGCAACGAACACGATAGCGCCCAAGGCGGCCAACCGTTGCCGGCTGCCCCATTGGTGGCTCACGTCTTCGTTGCGGCGGATTTCGTCTGCGTCGGAGCCGGCGCACACCCCGGCCAGTACCAGGGCGGCCAGCAGCAGAACGGCGGGGAGGGAGGCGGCCGGCATTACTTGCGCCCGTTCAGGTTGGGCTTGCGGCGCGCCCACCAGTACATGCCCACCGCGGAGACGACCACCACGCCGGCCGCCACGAAACGGGGCGTGCCTTCGGGCAGGTCGAGCAACCAGAACAGGATGATTTCGGCGGCTAGGACCGCCAGGAAGGTGGCTACAGAGAGCTTGGAGGGGTTCATCGGGAGAGGGTTGAGGTTACATTTTCTGCGCCCAGCCACGGACTTCGTAGTGGGGGAGGTCAATAAACTTCTCGTCTGAGCTTTTGCCGTCTCCGTCCCAGTCGCCACCCCACCGGATGCCCACATGCTTGGTCACGTAGGGGGCGAAACGGTGGAAGTGGATATGGTCCCAGATGAGGCTTTTGCCGTCGTCCTTGGTGAAAGCCACGTCGAACGCCATAGCCGGCAGGTAGTTGTGCGCGCTCTGCCCGCCGCGGGCGTTGGTGACCTTGCGCCGGGCTTCCACGGCGCCGATGGGCCGCAGCCCGGCAATCTTGCGCAGCTGGTTGATGGTGGCCAGCGGTTCGCGTCCTTGGGCGTACAGCGCGTTCTGCTCGGCCTTGCTGCGGTGCGTGCTCGTCAGGATGGGCCGGGGCTGGTGCGGGTAATCCCGCATGTACTCGGCCTTGGCTTCCGTGTAGGCCTTGTGCAGCAGCGGGTGAAGTTGGTTGATGTCGGGCATGGCTCAGGCTAGGTTTTGCGCGGCCCGTTTCCGGCGCCACAGGATGAGTAGGTACACCAGCCCACCCGCTGCGGCGAGGCCCGCCA
Organism: Hymenobacter coalescens; assembly: GCF_054783195.1. Lineage (NCBI taxonomy): Bacteria > Pseudomonadati > Bacteroidota > Cytophagia > Cytophagales > Hymenobacteraceae > Hymenobacter > Hymenobacter coalescens. The sequence continues at coordinate 590,903 of NZ_BAAGRA010000016.1, forward strand.
CGATGCCCACGGGCTTGGCGAGGGTGGCTTTCCAGTCGGCCGCTTCCTGGGTGGTAGCGGTTTGCTCCAGCTTGTTCCCGTCGCCCTGCACGGTGGCCGCGTTGCCGGTGCCGGTGCTGGTAAGCGTCGAGCTGTCGGTGGCTTGGTTGGCGCCCTTGCCCGCGTTGGCGGCAGCGCCCTCCCAACTGAATGCCCCGTCCTTGTTTTTCACGTCGGAGGCGGATTGCAGCTTGTTGTGGTCGCCCACCACGTACTGCACGGTGGTGTTCTTGTACTTGGTTTTGCCGGCGCCGAACAGGCGTTGCAGCAGGGGGAGCTTTGGGCTTTCCTCTTTTCGGGCGGAGCTATCCATATTTTGAGGGGAGCTATCCACTTGGTGAGGCGCCGTGCCCACGTCGGGCGTGTGCCGGGTGCGGGCGTCGCCGATGGGCGGGGCATCCTGTTCCAGCGGGTTGGGCTTGGCGGTGCGGCAGCTGGCCAGGGCCATGACGAACAGGGCGAGGATGACAACGGCAAAGAAGCCGGCTACTATTCGGTTGCGGGTGCGGGTAGTCATGCTTTCAGGCGGGTTAAGCGCGCACGAGAGCGGCGCATGTCTTTGGCTGATTGGATGAAGGCCGCCATGTAGTCCGGTACTAGGGAAGGCGTATAGACCACTGGCCCACTGTCCAGCATGAGGCGACCGATCATGGCGCGTTGCTGAAAATCCCGGAGCCCTGCTTTTTTGCGCCGCCACAGCCAGCCGCGGTAAGCCTTCACCAACTCAGCAATCAGCTTCTTCATTCCACGGGGCCCACAGGGGCGTTAGGGTTATAGGGTTGCGGCATGGGCACCGGCGGGTTCGTGCCGGGCTCGGCCAGCGGTTGGCCGGTGTCGGTGGCTGTTTTGCGGTTCAGGTAGCCCTGCACAATCTTGGCCGAGGTCAGGCCCAGCGCCTGAATGGTGAGGGGCAGGATCACGGTCCAATCGGGGTCTTTGCCTTCCCGGATGCGGGCCACCGTGATGCAGACCGTCAGCACGATGGCCACGTAGAAGCCGAGCACCGTGAACAGGTTCTTGCTGCTGGCCTTGCCCGTGGCCGGGTTCTCGATCAGCACGTCCCAATGCGGGATGATGAAGCGGAATATCCAGTTCAGGATCATAGCGGCGGGGAAAACACATTGTAGCTCAGATAGGGCGTGAGCACCACGAAGCCATGTTCCTCGTGCGGGGGCAACTCCAACACCGCCCCGGCCTCCACCCGCCGGTAAGCCGGCTCACCCGCCTCGTGGCCTTGGCTGGCCTGCCACCACAGCAGCGCGCCGCACAGCACGTGCACCCGCACCGCGTGCGGCACCGAGACGCGCGGCGACCGCGCCCCGGCCATGGCTCGCACGTTCATGTGTGAGTAGGTGGCGCCCATCGGCGCCGGCAACAGGGCCCATTCCATGTCGGCAATGCCCGGAATCGGGGCGAAGGTGATGCCGTCCAGCGCCACCGGCGTGGCCTGGTCCCCCAGCCGCAGCGCCAGGGTGCCGTGCACGCGCAGCAGCTGCTCGCGCTGGCCCGCCAAGTCGGCGGCCACGTCGCGCAGGGCTTGCCGGTACGGGGGCTCGGGCGTGCTAGGGCTCATGGCGGCGTAGCATGAATTGGTTGAGGTGGGTGCGAACCAGGTCCAAGGCTTCGCGGTAGTTGTCGAACTCGGTGTCGTGTCGGTCCAAGCGCTTCTCGTGGTTGGCCACGTTGGTGGCAACGCCGGTCAGCAGACGCTGGGCTTCGGCAAACTCCTTGAGGATGCCGGCCACGGCCGCCAGGTCGCCTTCGAACTTGAGCTTATCGGCCGTGCGTTCGGCGTCGGCCGTGCGCTTGCGTTCCTCGAAGCCCTTCTGCAGCGCTTCTACCTGGGTCGCTAAGGCGTTGACCTTGGCGGCTTGCTCCCGTTCAGCCGCTTCGCGGGCTTGTTTCTGTTCCTTCGTTTCGGTGGCGGCCCGGTTGTGGTTGGCGATCCGAACTCCCACCAGCAGCGAGAGGATGGACGAAACGAAGGGAACCAAATAGGGCCAGAGGTCTTTGAACACGGTGACGGGCAATCATGGTGGTGGAGAAAGGATTGCAGGTAGGGGTGTCGGTGGGGAACGGAACCAGGCGGGCCGGCCCGGCAGGACACCGGGCCGGCTGCCGGCTTATTTGGCGGTGCCTTTCGAGAGGCTGGTGCGGGCGGCCTCCTGCGCTTCGAGGGGCAGCAGGTCCACGGCGGCTTCGTCGCGGGTCGGCCAGATGGGGCCGGCCGAAGTGCCGCTCAGCTCGTAGGCCTTCCAGCGCAGCACCTTGCGGTTGGGCCGTCCTTCGAGCGTGCAGCGCAGCTCGCCAAGGGCTTCGCCGGTGGCGGTGACGGACACGGGCAGCACGAGGCCGGCGGCGTCGGGCGTGGTGCGGTCGTAGGTCAGGTCGGCAATCGTCATACAGGTAGGGGGTAGGGTGAAGGTTAAAGCGTGTCGAGGTAGTCGAGCATGGCCGCGAACTCTGCGTCCGTGTCGTTGCCCACGCGGATGATGAGCGCGTAGGCGTAGCCCAGGAACGGGGCGTAGTAGGTGCTCCAGTCGTGGCCGAAAGTGAGCGGCGAGAGCAGCGGGTACTTCGTGTAGGCGCCGGTAAACACCAGGCTGCGGTTCTTGTACACCCGCCCGCCGACGCCTTCCGTCATGCGCCAGGCCAGCACGGCCTTTTCATTCGGCGCCACGCTTAGCACGCCCGTGCCCGGCGAGGCCGAGCCGATGCCGGCGCGGAAGTAGGGGGCCAAATCGCCCGTGCCGTAGGCGAAGCTGAGCGAGTGGCTGCCCGCGTCGAGTAGGTAAGGATTGGGGTCTGAGGTGGTGGGGCGCACCACGATGTACACCGTGTAGTCGTTGTTGGGCACGTTCACCGGCGGGAACTTGAACACGCCGCCCGTGTCCTCCGAGGCCAGGTAAGCGGGCTTGCCCTGCGCGTCCGTGGTCAGCACGAAGTAGTCGTCTTCCGTGGCCGTCAGGTGGCGGTTGTTGCCGGATTCGTCCAGCCAGAGCAAATCGGTGTTGCCCGCCCCGCCGGCCGTGCCGAAGAAATAGTACTTGCTTTTGTCGATGCCGGGCTCCGGTTCCGGCGCCGCGTACACGGCCGTGGCGTGCTGGTCGTAGTAGGCCATTACAGCTTGCGCAGCTTGACGAAGCCGCCGCCCGTGCCGGCCGTGCCGGATACCGTTATCGTGTCGTTCAGGGCCACGGCCACGGGCAAGGTGACCGGCGCGCCGTTCTTTTGGTAGGTGACGCCGGTCACGTTGCTGCTGCTGAACAGCGTGAGCGTGCCGGTGAAGGCCGCTTCGAGGATGCGCAGCGTTACCGTGCCCGCCCCGGCGGTGGGGAAGTCAGCGGTGAGCTGGTACACGTTCGCCGCTTCCAGGGCCAGCAGCCGGGTTTCGTGCTGGTTATTGGAGTTGACCAAGTCGTTGTCCTTGGCGAACAGGGCGTTGCGCTCCGAGGCCGGGAACGGGTCGCCGGTGGCCTTGTTGGCGTAGGTGTGGAGGTTCAGGGTGGCCATAGGGCTACGAGAGGATGACGGTATCGCGGTAGATGGAGGTGCCGTCGAGCTTGAGAACAATGACTTCGTGCACGCCGAGGCTCAGCACCGGAGAGGTGTATTGCACGTCTTTGGTCGGCGTGGCCGCGTAGCACGAGCCCGTGCCGGCCGGGGCGCCGTCGATGGTGACCGAAAAGGAGCCGCCCAGCGTGTTCATGCAGCCGAACAACACGAACTGCACGCCGTTGAATTTGAACCGGTCGCCTTTGCCGTTGATGGTGCTGAAGCAGCCCGCCCCGCCTTCGTAGTCGGGTTTGACCTCCCGGCTCCAAGGGCCTTGCCCCTGCAGGGTGTCGGCGTTAACAATGGTAATGCCGGGGTCGTCCGACACCCGCAGAAAAAACGAATCCTGGTCGAGCGTGGCCGGAGCCTGCGCCACGTCGGAGGGCGGCGGGGCGGCGTAGGCGGGGTACGTGTCGGACGCTCCGAAAGCGTGGCCGTTGGTGCCGATCAGTGCCATGGCTTACCCTTTGGAATAGCGGCACCAGACCAGCGAACCGGCCGCGCCGCGCTGGTACTCGTAGCCAAATGTGGCGGTGGTGAACTTCATGCCCGCCTCGGAGCCGGCCGGCTGCGCGCCTTGCAGTTCGCCGTTGGTGAAGGCGCCGCCCGTGACCGCCGTCCGCACGGCGTCGGGCACGTCGTACACGTCGATGACCGGGGCCGCGGGGCCGCCCGCCTTGGCAAAGCGCACCCAGCGCTGGTCCCCGCCGACCCCAATCCGGAACTCGTAGAGGTAATTGGCGTCGGTGAAGCTCTGGCCGAGCACGGCGAACGGCGCAGAGGAAGTCAGCTCGTTGTTGGCGTCGAACGTGCCGCTCCGCACCTGCGTTTGCCGAAACGCGGCCACGTCGAAGCTGCGTTCGAACGGGGCACTGTAGGAGCTGTTGTTCAACACCAGCCACACCCCCACGGCAAAGCAGAATACTTCGGCGCCTTGGCTCACGCGCAGAGCCGCAACTGAGCCGTTGTCGTCCAGAATATCCGAGCCGCTGGCGGTCACCAGGCCGCTGCCGACAAACCCAATGCGCTTGTACACGCAGGCAGCTGTTGCCGGCGGCAGCGTAATGTCGTTGCCTTCCACGATGAGCACACGGTTGCAGTCGGCTTCGGTGAGTACCAGCGGGTTGCCCGCGTCGTCGGCTCCCCGGCGGTCGGCATCGAAATAATTCAGCACACGGTCGGTCACCGCGTCCTGGCTCATGACCGCCGTGGTGCTGGTGCCCGTGCTCTGCACCACCGCCGGGCCGCCGGGCGTGAACGTGTCGGTGGCGACGGTGTAGGTGCCGGGCAAGTTCGGGCTGTCCAGCAGCAGCGCCTCCGGGGCGAGTTGGTCGGCATCCGTGGCAAACAGCAGCACATCCGGCAGGTACTCAACGACCTGCAGCGGCCCGCCGAGGGTTTCGGGATTGGCGCGGCCCACGATGCGGTACCACTTGTAGGGCACCAGTTGCGCGGCGCCCAGCAGGGCCTGAAGTCCCCGCCAGCCGATTACGACCACCGGGCTGTAGTCCTGCCCGCCGATCGGCTTTTCCTCCCACCGCCCCGCGTCGGCGTCCGTGCCGGTGGGGGCGGGAATCTGGTTGCCGGGGAAGGAGGCCCGCAACAGCTCCACCTCGGCCTCGAACAAGCGCGTGCGCCCGTTCAGGTCGTGCAGGCGTTGGGCGCCGGCGGGGATGCGGGTGCTCAGCGGGTTGAACACTTCCACCCCGGCCGTGGCCGTGGCGTCGCCCTGCCGCACCCAGCGGGCCGGCAGCGTGGGCGGGGTAAAGTTGCCGTCCGCGTACACCAGCAGCGGGCCGGTCGGGTCGTAGGCCAGGCGGTACAGCACGTCGTTGCCGTCCGGCGTGAAATCGACGTGCGCCGTGGTGTGCAGGCAGAGGGTTTCCGGGTTCAGGCCCGCCAGCGTGGAGGCCCCGGCCGTGTAGCCGGGCGTCGTGTTGTCCAGAAACCGGACGAACTTGGGCGTGCCCTTCAGCCCGTTCGTGCCGGGCAGGTTCCGGGTCGCGGCTTCGAGCACTTGCCCGATGGATGCGCGCTTGTTGAGGAACGGCCGCTGGGTGCCGTACTCCACTTCGATCACGGCGCCCGCCAGGTCGGCCGCGGCGGCAACCGCCGGCAACTCATGGATGTACTTCTCGTCAGGCATACCCAAAGCTACCCGCGCGGGCAGGCGGGCGGGGGCCGCCAATGGCCCAAGTTGTTTCCCAAACAGGGCGTCAGGCCACCCGGTACCCCAGGTGCGTGACCCGCGGCCCCAGGTGCGTGACGCGTACCCGGTCGGGCAGCCCGTCCGGCGTGGTGTAGGAGCCGCCCCGCAACCGGCGCACGGCGATGTCGGCCGTGCCGCTGCGGTCCTGGTGCGTGCACCCCACCACCAGGAACTTGCCGTCCGTGTCGTCGGGCGCGTCGAGCATGTGGCCCACCCCCAGGCGGTACACGTCGAGGCCTTCCACCACGCCCAACAGCACCTCCCCCGGCCGGGCCAACAGCTCCAGGCGGTCGGCGGCGGCGTTCTCCAGCAGGGGCTGCGCCTGCTGCCCGGCCTCGGCCGCGTCGGGGCGTATCCACGCGGTGGTCGCGGTTTCGTCCGCCAGGCTCAGCGCGTGCCGCCACGCGAAGACGTCCATCGCCTTGACCGGCGCTTCTACGCCCGTCACCGTGGGCAGGCGCGGCAGGTCGGCGTGTACCAGCTCCGATTCCGGCGCTAAGGTGTAGGCCGGCAGCGGATTCAGGGCCACGAAAAAGTCTTTGTCCGGCCACTCCACCATCGCGGGCAGGATGGTGAGCTTCAGCTCCAGGATTTCCAGGGCGGGGTAGGTGTGCCCGGGCTGGTGGGTGTAGTTGTTCCAGGTAGGCCCGGCCAGCCGGATGCGCAGCGTGTCGCCCACCAGACCCAGCGGCAGAAACGCCTCCTGCTCATCCTCCTTCTCGCCGGCGGTCCACTCAAACGCCAGTTCGTCGGGGGCGGGCACGCCGTCTACCAGGGTCGTCACCCGCTGCTGCGCGACGGGCTGCGGGTCTACTTTCTGCCCGGCCGCGTCCAGCAGCGGTTGCACGCGGGCCTTGAGGGTCAGGCGCACGGGCGTTTCGTCGCTGCCGCTGCGGTGCTCGATGACGGGGGAGAGCAGCGCCGCGTTGGCCAGCGAGGCCCCCACGCCCAGGCGCAGCAGGGAGGTGCGGGCCTTGGCGCCGGGGGCTTTGCTCAGCGAGACGCCGTTGTTGGTCCAGCCCACCGGGGCGGAGTTGTCCGGCCGCCACTGCTGGAACGTCCCATCGGGCAGCTGGTTGTCGATCAGCTGCAAAGGGACGGTCACCCGCAGCGCTTTGGTCGGGGGCAGCACCTGCACCCGCTGGCTGGCGTCGCGCCACTGGATGCGGCCCGGGGCGTCGGTGGTACCGGCTTTGCGGATGTGCCAGGGCGCGGGCACGGCGGGCGCGGGCACGGTTTCGCCGTTGGGCGCGAAGCCGCGCAGGCCGTAGGTTTCCTCGGCTATTTCGTTCAGGGCCACCACCCACCACGCGCCGTTGCGCTGCACCAGGATGGCGTGAAAAGTCTTCAGGATGGCATCCACCACCGTGCGGCAGTCGGTTTCCTTGCCGGCTTCATAATAGGCATCCCGGCGGGCCCAGGCCGCCAGCAGCGGGTCGGCGTCGTCGGCCATGTGCACGTCCCGCAGGTTGATGCCGCAGTACAGGGGCAGGTTGGTATCGGTGCGGCTCAGGCAGTGCAGCAGGGTGGCCAGCAGGGGCCGGCGGCCTTCCATCGGCTGCCCCCGGTGGTTGAGGTAGGCGGTTTCGCGCAGCCCGCCCAGGCCGTCCGCCGCCTCCAGGGTGACGACCTGCCCCGCCCCCAGCAGCGATTCGTCGTAGAGCACCACCGGCAGGTAGCCGCGAAAATCCAGCACGCCGGCCGAGTAGTGGTCCACGCGGAAGGCGCGGTCGTCGGTCAGCGCCACCTGCTGAAACTGCCGGGCCGTGGCCGTGCGCACTTCGAAGCGCAGCGTAGACCCCAGGGCTTCCGGCAGCACGCCGGACGGGTCGGTGCCCGTGGCGGCCCAGCCGCGCACCACCGGCTCGCCGCTGCCGCACACCGCCTCCACCGCGCCGGTGTAGCCGCGCTGGCAGATGGTGATGCGCTTGGCGGTACCGCGCAGGTTGTCGTAGCTCAGCTCCCACCGGGGCCGGTAGGCATCCTCGATCACCACCACTTCCGTCACGCTTTGCCCGGCGGCGTCGCGCACGGTCACGTCGTAGGCGCCGGCGGCCAACCCGCTGAACTGCCCGGTGGCGTTTTCGGTGGCGTCGACCAGCACGGGCGGGCCGCCGAGCACCAGCGCGGGCTGCGGGGCCAGGCGGTAGGTGAGGGGCGGGGCGGGGCTTTCGGCTTCCACCCACAGGCTGCCGGTGGCCGTGCCGGCCGTGTCGATGTCGGTCTGGATGATGTTGAGGATGCGCAGCTGCCCGCGGCGGGATTCCTCGGCGGGCACCGTGTCGGTGAAGCGCAGGTTGCCGGCCCCGTCGTGGCGGGCTTCGCGGAACGTGCGCCCGTCCGTCAGGTAGTAGCTGTCCACCAGCTCCCGCGTGTCGCGGCTGTAGAGGGGCACGCCCACGGGCAGGGCTAGCTGCGCGTCGTAGTCCGCCCGGCTCACCTCGAACGTGGCGGCGTACACCGTGCGGGCGGGGTTGCCGAACGTACCGTCCTTGTCGTAGGCCCGCCCGCCGGCCTCGTAGTAGGTGCGCAGCACCGCGCCGGTCTGCGGGTCGGTGTCCTGCTCTTCGTAGACGAAGTAGCGCAACCAGTACGGCGGGGTGGTGGGGGAGGCGCTGCCGTTGCCGAGCACGATGGGCGGGGTGCTGGCCGTGCCGCCCACCGCGTCCTGCCCGCCCACCGTGTAGGTGCCGGGCGGTACGTTGGTGAAGCTCGCCAGTTGATTGGAGGTGGTTTGCACCGGCTGGCGGCCCGGCAGCAGCAGCGTGATCGGGTCGTTCTGCGTGACGCCGAACACGTCGAAGGAACCCAGGTAGCCGTTGGCCCCGTCCGGCTGCACGACGTTGGTCACGAACAGCTGCAGCGTGTAGTTGACCGGGCATTCCAGGGAGTTCGGCACCGGGGCGTCGGGCACGACCACGGCAAAGCCGGCCACTTCCGCGTAGCGCAGGATGACCAGTTCGCCGTAGGCCCCGCCCTGCCCCGGCGGCAGGCAGCCCCGGTCTACCTCGTCGCCTTCCGCGTAGGGTTCTACCGGGGTGCAGGTGAACACCGGGGTTTGCTCGTAGCGGTACAGGTCGTCGGGCTCCTGGGTTTGCCGGTACCGCTCGTAGGCCGCCCAGCCGCGGTAGTAGGTGCGCAGTTCGGTGAACTCGCCGGGGTTGGCGCCGGGCTGGCACAGCACCTGTAGCAGTTTCTCTGGCATGATTTTATTATCCTTGCGGGGCTATGTCGAAACTTCTCTTATTCCTGTGCCTCTGCACCTTGCCGGTATGCGTTCATGCTCAGGCCCCGAAGCCGGGCACCGTGGCGGATCAGCCGTTCAAAAAGGCCAATGTGATTCTGGTTCAGACGCCCGACAGCCCGGCGGTGGCGTTGAGGAACTTGGCCCGCGTGCTGGTGCAGCAGGGGTACACCATTCAGCGGCTGGACGAACAGATGGGCACACTTCGCACCGACCCGCGCTCCTTGCCGAAAGGCTTCAGCCCAACGCTGACCATCGTGGCGCTGGCTACGAAGTCCGGCACGCTGGCCCTGCGGGGGGAGTTCGTAATTGATGCCGCTACTTTGGGGCGCGTGTCGTATACCACAGAATTTGTCGGAATGGAGAACGCGGCCAACAAACTGACCTTCCGCGAAGTGGAGAAGGCCGCCAAAGCATACCCCGGCGGCCGGGTGCAATACTCCCTGCAGTAGCATCAGCTCGTCAGGCTCAGGCGGTAATCCGACACGGCAATCAGCCCGCGCAGTTGCTGCCCCTCCATGCGTATCTGTGCCTCGCCAAACTCCACTTTGATGTTGAGCTTTTGCGCCTGCACGGTAGGGGCGCCAGCGGCTACGTTCCGGCCGCCACCCCCCACGGTAGGCACCGCAGAGCCGCCACCGCCAAAGGAGGGGCCTTTTTTGAGCAGCGCGCCTGCGGCGGCCCCCAGCGCAATCAGTGCCGCGCCGGCCGCAATGGCGCCGTAGGGGTTGATAGCTATCGACCGGGCCAGCAGTACAGCGCTTCCTTGGGCAACCAGCAGCTGGCCAAACGACACGGCAAAGTCAGCCATTGCAACCAGGATCGACTTGAAGGCACCCGCTAAAGCGTCCCCAATGTTGCCGGTGGTAGCCAGTACTTGCCCGAATGCTTCCGCTGCAGAGCCGATGGCGCCGGCAAAGCCGTTCTGAATCACCGAATCCAAGTCAATCAGAATATCCTTAACCCCTTGCACGCTGGTAGCCAAGTTGGTAGCGTCGAACGGCGGCAAAGGAGGGAGCGGCGGAAGATCCAGCCCTTCAATGGTGCTGGTTAAGTTGAGCCAGGTGCCCGGTATTTTGGCAACAGAGTCGCTAAACTGATTGGTGTTCAGCGGTGGCAGTGAAAGCTGAGGCAGATCACGCTGACGGGCCAGTTGCTCTGTCGCTCCTAACACCTTCGGCGCTTCCGTGCCTTTGGCTACGCGGCTCTGGATCTGCTCCGTCGCGGCCAGCGCTTGGTTGAGGCGTTGCAGCTCGGCCACGTAGCCCTGCACCACCTTGGAGGCGGGCGACCAGCCGGCGGCGATGAGTGACTTCACGCCGCTTTCCAGGGCCGACTGCCGGGCTTCTACATAGCCGTAGTCGTCGCCCAGCGCTTGGCTCAGCTCGCCCGTCAGCGCCAGGGATTCGCGCAGCTTGGCCAGCGCCTTGGCCGCTTCGTCGGAGCCGACGCCAAGTTCCTGCAGGCGCTTGATCTGCCCTTCCAGCGACTCGATGAGCTTGTTGGCGGCGGCCACGTCCTTTTCGGTGGTAGCGCTGGTCTGCTGCTGCTTGGCTGTCTTCAGCTTGGCTTCCAGGTCTGCCAGCAGGCCGGTCTGTTTGGCCAGCCCACCGGCGGCGGCGGCGGCGTCTTTGGCCGCCTGCGTGATGCTGCCGAGCGTGAACAGGTTGGCCGTTAGGGCTTTGGTCCAATTCTCGGACCCCATCTTCCCGGTTTCCAGGAAGTTGTTTACCTCGCCCGCCGCCTCGGTGGCCAGGGTGGGCAGCAGCCCAAACAGGGAGCGGAGGGGGCGCGTGAGGCCGTCCAAGGCCAGCGCGAACCCGTTGGCGGCCTTGGTCATGTCGCCCTGAAACAGCCCGGTCACGACTTGCGCCACCCCCGTAAAGAGGTTGAGCACGGCCGTGATGCCGTCGCCCAGGGAACGGAATACGGCAGCGAATGCCTTGCCGATGTCGCCCACGGAGAACGCCGTGTCGCCAAACAAGCCGCCCAACGAGCCAAGCGCCCCGCCGATGGTCTCCACGGCCCGGCTAACCGAGGCCGCCAGGTCGTCAAACACCCGGCCGCCTTCCCCGGTGGTGAAGTAGGCCGAAATGCTTTCCCAGTTGTCGATGATCAGGTACGCGGCGGCAGCGACGCCAGCAGCCACGGCGGCCACCGGGCCGAGGGCCGCCAGCGACGTCAGGCCCAGCACCTCTAAGCCCGCCACGACGGCCGGCACAGCGGCCCCGATGGCCCCGATGGCAAACACCACCGGGCCGGCGGCAGCCACCACCCCGCCCAGGGCAAAGATGGCTTTCTGCGTGGCCGGGTCCAAGGAGGCGAACCGATCCGCCAGCCCGCCGATGAAGTCGCCCAGGCGGTTCAGCTTGCCCTCGATGTCGAACGCGTTGTTGAGCGCCGTGCCCACCTTGGCCAGCGCGATGGTGACCCCGTCGCCTAAATTCTCGAAGGCGTTGTTGATGCCGCCGCTGACCTTGGGCAGCTTTTCCAGTTGGGCCACCAAGCCCTCGATAAACTCATTGGCCTTGATGCCCGCTTTGTTCAGGGCTTCGGTATCGGCCGTGCCGAACGCGGCCTTCATGGCTTCGCGTATCTGCGGCACCCGCTCGGCCAGCTGGTTGATTTCCTCCGCGCTGATCTTACCCTTGGCGGCAATCTGCCCCAAGGCCAGGCCTACCCCGTCCAGATCGGCCTTGCCACGGCCCACGGTAGCCAGCGCGTTGCCAAACGCCCCCAGGCTGCGCCGCGCCAGGTCGGCCGAAAGCCCGGCGGCCTGCAGGTTGGTGGCGCCCTGCAGGGCTTCTTTGAGCCCCAAGCCGGGCAGCTTGGCCAGCTCCCGTACTTTGGCTAAGGCGGTGCCCAGATCCTCGCTGCCCTTGTAGGTAGCGGCAAATCCTTTCTCTAATGCCTGAATGTCGCCCGCGGCTTTCACCGACGCGGCCGCCAGCAGACCCAGCGGCAGGGTCACGTACTGCGTCAGGGCCGAGCCGGCAGCCTTGGCGGCTTGGCCAGCCCGGCCCACGCCGCGCTCCAGCTCGGCCATGGCCCGCTCGAACTCATCGATGTTGGCGCCGATGACGACGTTAAGCTCTGCCAGGGTTGCCATTCAGGTAAAAGTTATTGGCCTTCATGCGGGCCATGAATTGTTCAGGCGTTTCGGTGGGCACTGCCTCTTTCTTCGGCGGCGGGTCCGTGGGCAGGCTCAGCAGGCGCTTGCCCTTCAGCTCTTTTGTCAGGTCCACCCCCGCGAAGGCCGCTACCCATTCGCCCAATTGGCGGGTGCGCTCCCATTCCCGCGCCTGACGGGTCTGGTACCCGCGCACGGCCCGCGCGTAGTCGTTCCACGTCATGCGCCACAGCACGTCGGGCAGCAAGCCGACTTCCCCCAAGGCGTAGTCTAAAAGCGCGGCCCAGGTATCGTCCGGGCCGCGCTTTGCTACTTCGCCTTGGCTTTCTTCGCTGGCTGCCCCGCTGCGTTTCCCTCTGCCGGGGCGGTGTCCTGTTGGGCCTTCAGCACCTCGAAGAAGGGCGTCAGTTGGCTGACCGGGGCCTGATCGACCCAGAACGACACCTCGTCCACATCGAAGTCGAACGGCTGTTTCTCCAGCGCGGCGCCAGCTTTCAGGGCCGAGTAAATCCACGCACGAAACACCAGTTCGTCTTCCAGGCTGGCCGAAGGTGACAGGTTGAGGCCGTTGAGCTTTTCGCGGTAGGCGCCGAGCTCGATGCCCATAGCTTCGCAGAAGGCGCGGGCCTGGTACAAGCCGAGCTGAAAGGGGCGGGACGCGCCGCCTAGGGATAGGTGGCCGAAGCCACGGGCTGCCAAGCTCATGCGTTAGACGGTCGGGGTAACAGGGAGGAGTTCGGTTTGGCCGGTCAGGTTGGCCGACCACGTAACCGAGCCAGTTTCGGGCTGGGTGTAGGTCACCTCCGACACAAAGGCGTTGCCGGTGTAGCGGCGGCCGCCCACCTTGCGGGCGTAGTTCACCGTGATTTCCGTGCCTTCGTCGAGCATGTCGAGCACGTCATCGAGGGAGATGTTTTCGTCGGCTTCGTCGTTGTCGAAGTCGCGCAACAGGGCGGTTACGCTGCCGTCCCAGCTCTTTTGGCCGGGCGAGAACTGCGCGTGTCCATCCGAAGCGGAGCAAGTGGCCGAATCCATGGCCCGGCGCTTGGTGAAGGTGGCCGTTTGCGTACAGCCGAGGATGATCGGGTTCGTGTCCGTGGGGCGCTTGATGGAGAACACCACGTCTACCGCGTTGATCGTTTTAGCCATGTCAGTAGGCGGAAAGAGTGTGAGAGATTAAGCCAAAGTGAGCGGGAAGGCCCCGCCCAACACGCCCACCGGCAGCTCCGGGCCGGGTTCGGCCGGTTCCGCCGTGGCGTGGTATGCGACATCCCACCGGAGGCGCAGCAGCCGGCGCAGGGCCAGCAGCTCCCCCGTTTCGGTGAGTTGGGTTTGCAGCTCCAGCGTGCCGGGGCCGCAGTCCCACCCGGCGGGCAGCAGCAGGCGCTGGCCTTCGAGGCGGGCGGTAATCTGGTCGGCCACCGTGGCGGCCGGGATGGTGCTGACCTGCCCTTCGGCGAACTGGGTCACCACGTCCAGCAGCACCGTGCAGGACCACCGCCGACACGACGGGTTCAGGCTCTGCGTGACGCTGGTGGGCTGGGTGAGCAGCACGTAATGCCCCGCGTGGGGCGTGTTCAGGTGCTGGTACACCGGCACCGCCGACGCCCCCCACGCCAGCGGCGTAGCGGTCAGGGCGTTGTGCACGGCGGGCACCAGGCGCAGCAGCGGGTCCATTTACAGTTTCAGCCCGGCGGCTTTTAGGTTGTTGAGGAATGCTTGGCGATTCTTCTCGAATGCGGGGCCTAGAAAAGGCTGTGCGGCTTGATAGCGACTCCCGAATTCCTGAAAAACCGCGTAACTCACGTTGGTGCTGACCGTAGCCGACAGGCCCGACGCGCTGATGTCGGCCTTGATGGAGGACCGCAGCCGGCCCGTGTCCACCGGGGCGAACCCCTTGGCGTCGGACTCGACCTGCAGCGCCGTTTGCGCCACCGCCGTTCGCACGGCTTCGCGGGTTTTGGGGATGAGCAGGCGCACCTTGTTGAGCAGGCCCGGCACCCCTTGCACGGCGACGCTGACGTTATTGGCCACTGTCCAGGCAGATGAGGGTGAGAAATTCCCGGTCTTCGGCGGGCTGGAGTTGCTGCACCACCAGGGTCTGCAGGTTCCACGTCAGCCGGCTCTTGCCCGTCACGCCCGCCCGGTGGCGGATGGTGACCTCGTAGAGCATGCCGTTCAGCTCCTGCCCCAGGCGCAGCGCCTCCGTGCCCCGCAAGGCCCGCACGCGGGCGGGAACGGGGGTTTCGGTGGGCGCACCCCCCGGCAACCAGCCGCCTTGCCCGTCCACGACGCCGGGGGCGTCGGTGACGAGGACAACCCGCTGGTTGAGCTGGCCGGCGTTGACGCGTCCCATTAGGCGAAGGAGGCGGGTAACGCCCGGAGCTTGCCGAGCAGGTTTTGCCACTGCACCTGCGTAGCCACGCTGATGGCCCCGTTCACCGACACTTCCCGGTTTTTGTACCACTCGGCAAACAGCAGCAGGATGGCCTGCACCACCACGGCCGGGGCGGTAAACACCGCCGGCATTTGCAGCGTGACCGTGTAGGTCTGCAGCAGGGCGTAGTCCCAAGCCAATTCGCGATTGATGCTGATGCCCTTGCGGTACTCTTCGACGCTGAACGCCTCGATGGCGTCCACGCTGTCAAAGAACCCGGTCACGCTTTCCACGGTGGCCCCGGCAGGGATGCGGTAGGCTTCCCCGAGCTCGAAGGTGTATTCGAGCCGCTGGCCGCCCGCGAAGGAGAGGCCGGTGAAGTTCTCGGCTTCTTCGCGGGCGGCGCGCAGCAGGTGCTGGGCGTAGGCCACTTCCGCCCCTTCCTCCGCCGTGGCGTCGGGGTGGGGCCCATCCCCCGCCTCGTTCAGCCGCAAGCCCAGGCGGGCGTGCACGTTGGCCAGCGAGAGGCCAACGGGCTCCGTGACGGGCGTGGTGGTGTCGAGGCGGATGACGCTGGGCATGGCTACTCGGCAGGCTCTACAGTGGAATCTTGCCCGGCCTCTTCAGCCGGTTTGTCGGCCGGCCGTACGCGGGTGGCTTTGCCGGCTTTAGGCTTGGCGTCGGGCTGCGCGAAGGTTACCTCTTCGTCGGAGGCCTTCGCCCGGCCCGAGTCGATCAGTTCCTGCGCGGCCTCCTTGCTGTGCAGCTGGAAGACCTGCCCGGTGGAAACCCGGCCCCGTTCCAGGGCCAGGGTTTCCAGTGCTTTCAGCGTAACCATACTTAAGCGGCGGTCAGGGCCGTGGTGGCAGCGTCCACGGTGGTTTTCACGAACGAGAGCGGCTGCGGCACCGGCAGGGCTACGCGCTCCTCGATCACGAAGGTGATGAGGTTGCGGATGGCGTTGTCGCGGTCCTGGTCGTAGCTGCGGATGGCCGCTTGCTTGCGGTCCAGCAGGATGACGCCCGTTTGGAAGTTGCCCATGATGATGTCGCCATCAGCCAAGGCCATGTTTTCCACGATGGTTACCCCGTCCACCGAGAACGACCCGTTGGGGTTGGTCTGCAGCATCGGGAACAGGTAGCGATTCTCCCCGTCCTTAGCCACGCGCATCAGCGCGTAGATGGTCGGCGACACGAAGGCCGCCGTGGGGCGGTACTTGAGCTTGCGGATCTGCAGGCGCATGGCCACCAGGATGTCCCACAGGTTGGGGGCTACCACGCGGAACGCGCCGGGGTTAAATGCCTGAGCAAATGCAAAGACGCCTTTCAGGTTGTCGCCAGTGCCGGTGCCATACAGCACCTGCTCATCTTCTTTCAGCTTCAGGTCTTCCATGCCCAGCGTCGCCAGCAGCGTCGTCAGGAACGGAATGTCTTCAACCATTTCTTCCGGTACGCGGATGTGGCCGGCAATCTTGCGAACCGGCGCGTCCACTACCGTCAGGTCGTAGTCGAGTTGGGGCTTCAACCCGCCTTCGGCCACCATGCCGAACCCGCCCTCGCCGCGCAGCGCTTGCACGTAGCGCACCAAGTTGCTGTTGGTGCTGCCGGTGGTCATGTACTGGCGAATGTGCTCTTCGGCCGGCGGAGTTTGCACGCCCGTCAGCACCTGCGGCAGCGTGAACAGCGTGCCGGTGATGTTGCCGGCGGTGCTCAGGTCGCCTACGGCCTTTTGGCCGAAGTTGGCTTCGTCGTCCACCATGATGCCGTTCTTGGCATTCTTGGCCTGGTTGAGGATGCCGCCGTTGGCCTGCGCTTTCTGCAGCCGGTCACCGAACACCTCGAACAGCGACTTCTGGCTGTCGGCCGTGCCGAAGGAGCCATTGGGGCGCTTGGCCTGCAGGGCCAGCCCGTCGATGTCCTTCTGCTGCTTGCTCAGCGTCTCCAACAGCTCCTGCTGCTTTTGGGCCAGGCCCTGCAACTCGGACTTGGTGTCGTTGGCAACCTTGCCCGCTTCAGTGGCTTGGCCGTTTGCTTTCTCAATGAGGCCCTTCAGCTCCGTGCCGAGGGCTTTGATTTCTTCTACAACTTCGGGCATGTCGTTGGCCTTGGTTAGTTGATGAGGGATGATTTAAACAGCTTCAGTAGCTCACCATCGGTCGGCTCAACTACCGCGGCAGAAGTGGCCTTGCCGGCCGGCTCCTCTTCGGGGTGGAGTGACGTGTTAGGTTCCGCAATGAGAGACTTGCACAGGGCTTCCGTTTGGGCGGCCTGCAGCTCGATCAGCTCGCACAGGTCGTCGGAGTAGGCGCCCTTCAGGGCTTTCTGCAACTTGTGCAGGCGGGCAAAGGCTTCGGCCAGCGCGGTTTCGCGCTCCTCGGCCGTAAGCCCTTCGGACTTCACCCCCACCAGAGGGGTATTGCGGTTGGCTCCCCAAGCTTGCAGGCTGGACCCTTCGCGTAGGTTGACTTCGTGGCGCACCATCGTGCCGTTGGCCAGCCGCTCAGACTTGCCCTGTACCCACTTGAAGCCAATGGAATGTTCTGTGATGAGTCCATCCTCGCACATGAGCAGGAAATCACGACCAAGGGAGTGGCGACCGGCCTTCGACTCGTAGCGCAGGCCGTGCGCGTCCTCTTCCAGCTTCAGCAGCGTGCCCACCGCCTTGGTCGTGTTGTGGTCCAGCAAGTGCTTGATGTTGAAGCCGGGCGTGCCGGGGCCGCGCTCCGCTATCGACTTGGCAAAGGCCCCGCGGCGGATGATGTCACCGTCGTGATCGACGTTATCAAACGCGGCGAAGTAGCCGGTCACGATTCCCTGGCGGGAGTCGATGTCCTTGATGGCCAGCCCACAATTCTTGACGGCGTAAAGCATGGTCAAACCTACCCACGCAGCGGGGCGGGCGGCCTATGCACGGCGCCCAAGTTGTTTCCCAAACAGGGCAGGCGGCCGGACAGGGCACGAAAAAGCCCGGCGGGTGGGCCGGGCTGGGTATTCATTGGGGGAGGGAGGATTACTGTACGAAGCCCTCGCCACCGGCACACACGGCGTATTTCCCCAGGGCGCGCTCCACCTCGGCGGCAATGGTCCTGCCCAGCGCATCGGGCCGGGCCAGCATTTCGGTGGCGACCTTGAAGCTGATTTCAACGTGCCCGCCGTTGTGAGGCACTTGCAGGGTGATGGTCGTGTGCATGGCTAGTTGAGAGAGTCGACGCGGCAAGCGGTAATTACTCAGTGCTGTAAACGGTGTGTGGTGTATCATCCACTACCTGCCCGTTTTTGATGGTGACGGGCTTGGCTTCTCCGATGGGCTGGCCGTCTAGGCTAATGACGATTGGACGGGCTGGCTTGACTTTGCTACGCTTGGATGCTTTCATGGCTAGTTGTGGAAGAGTCCTTTGAACAGCAGCAGGCTGCGGGGCTTGCCGTTCACGATGTAGGGCACCAGGACGGTGGCGCCGGGCAGGGCGGCGGCTTGGTCGTGGTCGATGTCCTGCAGAAACACCGGCTGCCCGTTGCGGTGGGTGAAGAACGGGTGTTTGGCGGCGGCGGGCTTACTTTTTCTTTTTGGGGCCACGGGGCACAAGCTTATGGGTTGCCTCGCGCATGCTGCGGTCCACCTCCTGAAACCCGCCGGCGCCAGCGCGCTCAATGGCTTGAAGCATATGCTCTCCTGCGGCTAGCACCTTGGTGCGGAGTTCGTCAGTCATGGGCTTAGGCTTGCGGGGCATTCACGTCACGTTCAAACTCTGCATCATGCACTTGCGTGATGATTTTCGCAGCCACTGCCCGGGCCTCGATCTTCTTTGCCAGCTTCTTGCGGAGTCGTTTTACCATACCCCAATATACGCAAAACCCTAGTTCGCGCCCAATCCCACCAACGCAAAGTCACACTTTCCGCCCAGCGCATACTCGTACGCCAGCCACCGCCGCACGAACCCGGTGGGCCGCCACGGGTGCGACAGCGGCAGCAGCGGGAACGGGTAGCGGTAGCGGTTCATACGGGCTCGTACTGCAGCGTGCAGCGGCATTGGACGACCTCCGCGGCAGGGCCCAGCGGGTCGCCGGGGTAGCGCAGCACGGTCCCGCCCACGGTGAAGGTGCCGCCCAGCGTCACGGTCTGCCCGTTGGCGGCCCGGTGCGTGTCACGGGTGCGCGGGCCGGGGGTGGCGAGCCACTTCATGTTGAGCTTCAACCCGGTGGCCTGCGCGCCCATGAGGCTCCCCAGGTTGGCCGCCGCTACCAGTTCCGTGCGTGCTACGACCACGGCGCGGGCCTGGCTCAGGGTGGCGACCCGTTCCCGCAGCAGCCGGGCCGTGTTGGGCACCGACAGCCCCTCGGCTTGGGCTTCTCGGATGGTGCGCGTGATGACGTCCCGGGTGGTTTCCACCATCGCCGTGGCCCGGGTGCGGCCCTCGCCGGTGAAGAACCGCTTGAGGCGCCCCACCCAGCCCGCCACCAGCTCGGCCCCGGGAAGGCGCTTCACCTGCAAGGCCTTGGCCTGCGTCAGCGCGTCGTACTCCGAGCGGGCAAAGGACACGCCCACCACCGCGTAGAGGTCCGAGAGCACCGCCACCAGCCCATCGACCTTCACCAAGGCCGCGGCCAACTCGGGGGTGCTGCCGGCCTCGTAGGCGGCAGCAGCCACCTCGCCCTGCCGGATCAGTTCGCGCCGGATCAGGGGCACGAACCGGGGCTCGTAGGCGAGGCGGCGGGCTTCAATGGCCTCGTATCGCGTCATGCTAGCGGTAGTCGTTTACGTGCTGCCGGGCCAGCCACTTGGCGGCGGCTTCGGCCTGGGCTTCGGCATCGTCTGGGGCCGGGGGCACGGCTTGCGGGTCCACCAGGGAGGCGGGCACCAGGTACCGGGGCAGGGTGTCGTCCACTTCCACGCCCATCATGCGCTGTTTGTCCTGGGTGCTGACCCACCACGCCGACGCCAGCCACGCGGCTAGCTTTTCCTTGTTGGGCTGCAGCTCAGGAATATGGGAGGTGTCGAAGTCGATGTACACCCCGTCGCCGTAGTCGGCCCCCAACCAGCGGTTGAGGCCGTCCCGGATCATGGTTTCCAGGGGGATGACGCAGCGGCTGTAGAGGGCCGCGCCGGCCTCGCCCATGTTGCTGAACGTGGTGCCCTTGCTGCCGTTGAGCAGCTGCCCGGGGAAACGGAACAGGTCGGCCACGGCGTCTTTGTCGTGGGGAATGGCCGCCAGCACGTCCAGGTCCACCGGGCTCAGGCCGAGCTGCGTGTAGCCCAGCTCCCCGCCCACGATGGGCAGTTCCCCCGACTGCCGGCCGCCGGGCAGGAAGCGGCGCCACCAGCTGCGCACCCCTTGGGCCTGTTCGGGGCTCCACGGTTCGGTGCTGGTTTTGTCCCACAGAATGCCGGCCGGCCCCTGGTTCTGGTACTGCCGCACGCGGGAGGTCAGCCCGGCCTTGGCTGCCGTGATGGTGTCGATGCCCGCCGCGACGGGGCTCAGGCCGTACTTGCTGTCGTCAGGGTTCCAGTAGCGCAGGTGCAGCACGTCGGCCGCCTCAAAGCGCGTGTAGCCGCCTTGCCCGTTGGGGACTTTGTAGCCGGCCACTTCCTGCATCCACCCACCGCCCTCGATTTCCACCAGGGGCGCGGGCAGGGCCCACAGCTCCGCCTTCCGGCCAGCCTTGCTGCCCAGGGACGGGCGCACGCCGTACACGTAGGCGTTGCCGGTGGTGAGCAGGTAGCCCTGCAGCTGCGTCTTCAGCTCGGCCCAGGACTGGCGAGGGTTGGGCCGGTAGAGCAGGTCGTAGAGCGGGTGCGCGGCGAGGCGTTCGGTGGTGTCGTCGGCCTTCACGCGGTACACCCCCCACGGCAGCGGCTGCGCGGTGGTCAGGATGTAGTTGATGATGCTGTAGGCCGTGGCGTGGTTGGTGTAGCCGTTGCGGGTCAGGTCGCTGCCTTCGCTGCCCAGCCACTGCACGCCGCCGGTGCCGAGCACCGACAGGCCCGACATGGGCAGGGTCCGCCCCAGCGTGTCGGTGGTGCCGGGCAGCAGCTTCAGGTCCATGCGGGTCGGCGCAATGGGAGCTAGCCCAAAGGCTTGTTTGGTGAGGTCGATCAGGCTGCCCATCGTTGCTTTTCTTCTGTGAGTGCTAATTCCGTAATGCCCCACACCAGCGCGTCAATGCGGTCGGGGCTCTTTTCGCCGGTGCCGGCGCTCCAGGTGGTCATTTGGGTTTCCAGCGTTGTAAGCCCGGCGCGGTGCCGGATGCGGGCTTGTTCGTACAGCGCTACGACGGGCTCCGCTCGGGCTACTTTGCCCCGGGACGCACGCACCCCGCGGTACCGGGCGGTCTTATTGACTTGGCGTATATTGGACTCTACCAAGTCGCCGCCATTGTTTACCTCGGCAACAAACGCATCTGCGTTGTACTTGGCAAAGAAGTTGTTCGCGGTGGTGGCCCACTGCAAGGGGGTATACACGCCGCTTCCGTCGTCCAGGACATACACCAGCCCCTGCGGGTGCAGCGGGGTTGGGTGGGTAAGGCCGAGAATGATGATGCCGGTTTCGTCGCTGTCCGGGTTAGCGGTAACAGCGGGGTCAATGGACACAATCACCCGCTTGAACGCTTCGGGCGGCGGCAGTTCATCATCCGCTACCCGGATGGGGTTGAGCATGGCCCACGTCCACAGGGCGCCCTTAACCACCGTATTCAGCTCGGCGTTCAGCTCTTGCCGGCCAATGGAGGTGCCCTCGAACAGCGCCACCACGTTCAGCTTGAACGTTTCGGAGAGGTTGCCCAGGTTGTCGTAGGTGCTGCCCTTGGTGATGTGTACCCGCTCGGGGTGCTTCTTGTGCAGCTCCAGCAGGTCGAAGATGAGCTTGACCGGCTTGGGGGTAGACGCAATAATGATGCGCGGGTCAGCCCCCAGGCGCAAACCAAACAGCAGGTTCGACCACGTAGTCCCGCCTCCTTTGGTGAGGTCCTTTTCGTCCACCATGCCCAGGTGGGCATCCTGCCAGGCAGCCAGCTCGTCACACCACGCGCCGTGGTGCTGCGGGCCGCGCAGCTTGCGGGGCTGTTCGCTGCTGAAGATGCGGAACTGCGCGCCGTTGGCCAGGTATAGCTCCCCAATGCTGCGGTTCCAGGCCTTCTCTTCCGAGCCGCCGCGCAGCTGGTGGGGCTTCAGGATAGCCAGTAAGCCGGATTCCCCTTCCACCATCGTATCGCGCCCATCGGCAAAGGTGGCGGCCACCAAGGCGAAACGCCCCTTGGGGGTATTCAGCGCCCATTCCTTGATGGTTTCGGCGGCGGTGCGGGTCTTGCCCCAGCCGCGGCCGGCGTCGATCCACCAGATGAACCAGCTGCCTGGGGGCTGCAGTTGCTCGGGGCGCGCCTGAAACCGCCACCGCCCGGCCCGCTCCTTCAGTAACGCCAAAAGCCGGCGCTTCTCGTCCGGCTTCAGGGTCTGGAGGTAGGCTTCGGTGAGTCCGCCCCCGTCGCTATTCTTTGGGGGCGAGCTTACGGATTTCATCGAGTAGTTCTTCGTCCGTGAGCTGCTGGATCGGGTTCTCGTCCTTCACCGACAGCGACATCCTCGGGCCGTACTTCTTGGGGGCGAGTTGGGCCATAAGCTTTAGCCGGGCGTCTACCCGTAGCTTGCTTCGGCTTGTCCATTCTTTGTTTTCGACCTCGTAGGAGTTATCTCCCTTCGTAATGGTCATGAAGTCGTTGGTGGCATCATCCGAGATTTCCAGGATTTCATCCATCATCGTCTCGGCTTGGAATTCCCGCGCGCGCCCGTATTGCTCCGAGAATCCGTCCACATCACTCAGCCACTTGAACACTGTGGAAGCGGCGGGCATGCCTTCGCTTTGGCAGATGCGACGCAGGCTCTCACCCAGCGCTATCCGTTCGCAGATAGCGTCTGCAATCTCTTGCGTGTATGTGGTTACCCCTGCCATGTCAACGAAACTACCCCACCCCGCGGGCGCGTGGCGGCCGGGCAGTGGGGAAGTTGTTTCCCAGACAGGGACTAGCGCGGGGAGCGGGGCAGCAGGCGGTAGATTCCGGGCAGTTCGGGCCCGCCGGCGTTCAGGTCCAGCACAATGGTATCGGCCGGGCGGCAGACCAAGGGCAGGCCGGCGGGCTTGACGCAGACGGTCAGGTGCAGGGGCCCCAAGTGGCGGGTGATGGTGAACTTGGGGCGGGTATTGCCGGTGTGGGTGAGCGGGGAGCCGCCGGCGCGGGGGCGGGTGTCGAGCAACCAGTAGGGCCGGCCGAAGCGGGGGTTGGGCGGAATCAGGTCGAGCAGCTGCCCGGCCGCGATGTTGAGGCGGCGCAGCAATTCCATCGAGGGCCACGCGTCCCGGTCTTTGGAGACCTTCAGGGTCGGCTCTTCCTGGTGCGTGCGCTTGGCCGGCCCGGCGCCGCCCACCACCCGGGCGGGTTGGGCCGGGGGGTGGGGGGAGATGCCGGGGGCTCCTTGGAAACGGTTGTGGGGGTGGAGGGGGGAGTTCATGGGGTCACTCGTTGGGGTGGGCAATCAATTCGGGCCAGCGGGTGTGCAGCAGGGCCAGCAGGGCGGGCCAGTCATCGGCGGGGAAGCGGTCAAGCACTACGCGGGCCGTGTGGCCGGGCCAGCGGTGGCCGGACAGGTAGGCGGTGAGGCGACCGGGCCGGGCGGTTTCAGGCGATACAGGCGCTTGGTTTGCTTCGGGCGGGTCTGGTGTCGGCTCAGGGGGCGTGCGTGCAACAGGCGGGATGTTTCGGGCCTTTGCGGGCTTCTTGGCCTGTAGGGCGCGGAACTCAGCGGCGGTCACGACGCTAAACGTTAGGATTTGTTTCCTCGTCGTACGTCCAGAGGGCGACGGGCGGCATGCCGCCGCCAATGATTTGCAACATGATCGGTCGCCCGGCGTTCAGTGCTTGCAAATCCTCGTAGCTCGGTTGCCAAGCGGTTAGCGTGTAAGGAAAGCCATTGCCGTCTGTGCCAACCATTGCTTTGAGGGCATAACACTGCTCGTCGGTCATGTCGCCGGGCTTGGCGAATGTGATGTTGGTGCCGGGGAAGTCTACAGGGAGCATGTTAAAGGGTGTTTTTCGGTATACGATTCGATGCGTTGGACAAATTCTTCGGGTCCGATTTGGGCAATGAGACTCTCCAGCTGGTGGCGCAACAAGGCTTCGGCTTCCCGTTGGCGGCGAGTCTTGCGGTACGGGTTGGCGTATTCGCCGCGTCCCAGCTTCTTTCTCAGTCGCTTTTTCATGGCGTCGGGTCGTTAGGCTTGTTCGGGGGAAGGGGCGGGCGATTCGTCTAGGTCAATGTCGAGGGAGGGCGAGAGGAGGGCTTTGACTTTTTCGGGAACATCCGTGTCGTAAGCCGGGCTGATAATTGACCAGTCTTCTCGGAACAAGTCCCACTTGGCAAGCACGTCCTGACTTCCTTCGCCGGCCGACATGAAGTCGTGCCCAAACGGGCCGGGGCCGCAGTATTGCAGATACATGTCCGAAAGGGCCTCTAATGCCTCGTGCAGGTCTTTGCCGCGCTGCGTCGCCGCCTCCACGGCGGCGTCCCGTTCCTGGGTGGTGGTGGCTAACAGGGCCTCTGCCGCGTCGTAGCGTTCAAGAAGTCGTTTCATCATGTCTGGCCAATTCCATTCGCCCAACCGTGGCGCGCCTTGCTCAATGGCCAGCAGGTAGGGGTATCGCTCTCGCTCAGTCAGCGGCTTGTGCTCGCTCATCGGCGCGGCGGGTGGGGTCTGTTCCATAGGGGCGGGCAAATCAGGATTGAAGGGCTTGTGCACGGCCATTTTGCAGGGATTGGAGGAAGGCCAGAATCAACTCTTCCTCTTCTTGGGTGATGTTATCGATATGCAAACGGCGCTGGCCGGGGTGCCCTTTGCTATTCCCGGTCGCGGCCCATATCACAGCAACCTTGGCTTTCTGGTCTTCGGTCATGGCTCCGGTGGTTAGGGAGTGGGGAGGAGGGCTAGGCCCAATCTTGAATGAGTTTGCCGTAGCCTTCCCGCCGATAAGGGAAGGATATGCCGCCGCTTTCAATGCGGACGGCCACGGCTCCGCCCCACACCGTGTCGCCTACATGCGGTTGCCACGTAGCGCCGGGAATCAGCAGGCGGGGCTGGCCTGGGATGCTGGCCGGGCTGTAGACTACTTCGCCATTGCCGTTTAGGTAAGTAGTGGCCGGGCGCGGGCCAAGTTCAATTACTACACCTTCCTCGGTGCGGGTCGCGGCGGTGATTACTGCGTCAAGTGCCATAGTGGTAGGGGTTAAAGGGCCTCGGTTTCGGGAGTAAGGGGTTCAAGGTCTTCCAGTTCGCAGGCCGCCTGAATAGCTTCGGCGAAGTCGGCACGGTCCATCCATTCTTCGTTCGTGCCGCGCCGGGGGTAAGCAATCGGCAGTAGCAGCGCCCGGAGCTTGTTGATTTCTTCGATGGGGGTCATGGTTTCTCTGTCTCTGGTTAGGGAGTGGGGAAGAGGGCTAGGCGTTGGCGAATTCTAGCAGCACGTCGGCGTGGCAGCAGGACCCCGTCGAGCAGAAGCAGGCCAGGTTCTTGCCGCGCAACTGATGCAGGTTAGCCCGCATCCATTCGAACTGTGCGTATTCGGCAGGCGTCAGGTCATTGTCGATCTTGCCTTCTATGCCAGCACGAAACAGGTTTACGGCTTGCTCCTGAGCCGCATTAAGGATAAGATGAGGGTTCGACTGGCCGAACTTTAGCCACTGTTCTTTCGCCTCGGCAATCAGCGAAGCGACAGTAAACGGATTGCCCCACTTGCCGGGCCGGGTGACACTGGTGGTGTTAGCGGGCATTTTAAAGCCCTTTATTCTCTTGCGCTGAATGCGGATCGGCTTGTTCATGGTTCTTTTCTCTGTCTCTGGTCAGGGAGTGGGGAGAGGCTAAGAGATGTTGTCAAGCATTTGCTCTAGTTCGTCCAGGGCATCGCCGACCACGGTGTGCAGGTCGTCCGGCAGGCTTTCTGTGTGCGAGAGGGCGCGTAATACGCCCCGCGCATAGCCCGACGCCGCTGCGTACTTGATGGCCCGTCTGGCGGCGGCGCGTGCCTCTATTTCGTGGTGGTTGGGTTCCGTGCTCATGGTTTTGGTCTTCTGGTTAGGGGGAGGGAGGGGGCTAGGCCCGGCGCCGGTCAGGAACCGACGTCGGTATCACGATGAAGTTGAACATGTCGTGCAGGCGGCTCCACACGCGGGGACCGTACAACTGCTCCACTTCCTGGGCGTTCAGGTTGGTGGTCATGTGCGTTTCGCAGCCCTCCAACCGGCCGGCCTGCATTTCGTCGTAGCGGTCGAGCAGCACCTGGGCAATGGGGCTGACTTCGTTGCCGTAGTTCTTGAGCGTGGTCGGTTCCGTGCCGAGGTCGTCAAAGCACACGCCCGAACCGGGGTAGCGCTTGGCGTAGACGCTCAGGCCCTGTGGCCCGGCTTCCTGGTAGGCGCTGGCGACGGTGCGGCAGGAGACGATGCCGAAGCGCTTGCGGCTGTTCTGCTGCCCGGCGATGCGCAGGGCCGTGGTTTTGCCCACGCCCACGCCGCCGATGATGAACAGGCCCTTGCGGTGGTGGTAGCCGGCCGCTTCAAAGTCCGGGTGCTCGGTGAAGTACAGCGCCAGCAGGTTGAGCACGTCCCGAAACCCTTCGTCCACCACGTACTGCGGGCCGACCACTTCCCGCGCCCGCTGCAGGTACGCCTGCGACCACGTGGCCAGGTTGTAGCGGGCGGCTTCCTTCGGGTGGTTGACGTCCCACCAGTACTGCGCCCGCTCAATGTCGTGCCACTTGGTTTCGCGCAGTTGGCGAATGGCTGCTTCGACGGCGGGCTTCGTCACGGCCTCGATTTCCTCCGGCGTCAGGTTAATTTCCTCCAAACGGGCCGGTAGTACGGGCCGTGGGGGTGCCGTACCCGTAGCTGGGGTCGGATGGGGGAGTGACTTGGAGACGTGCAGCGGCCCCGCTTCGGGCTGGCTGACGATGGCGCGGATCGATTGCATGGCGTTGCGGGTCTAGGGGAATGGTGTTGGTGACGAGGTGGCCGTGTTTGGCGTCGTTGGTCAGGAACCGGGTGGCGTAGGTGCGCCACGCTTCGGGGGTGCGGTTGTCTTCGCGGCCGGCCTTCAGGCCGATCTGCTGCAGGTAGTAGGTGGCGTTGACGTCCTGCAGCTTGAGTTCAGCGGCCAGGGCCTGCAGCGCTTCCTCCGTGGCGTAGGGGCTTTGGGCGAAGGCCTGGAACTGCAGCCGGGGCGGTTCGGCCGCGCCCCCCCCGGTGCGCGAAGCCTGAGCGTCGGAGTCATCAGGTAGTATTTCCAACCTGGGGGCCGAAGGCTCGGGCGCTATTTTTTTTTGAGCGGGCGAAGGCTCGGGCGCTTTTCGAACTTCCGACCGAAGGGAGGAAGTATGTTCTTTACTTTCCTCTCCTTTACTCTCCTTTACTTTACTCTGTGGTATTTCTGTGACAGAAACCCCGGTTGCTGGGGCAGTCTGTGACAGTAACTCCGGCTTCGTGGGGTTTCTGCTCCGGTTACGCTTCTCGAATACCGGCTCCAACCACTTGTTGAGCTCGGGGCAGATGAGCAAGCCGGCGTCGTTGCGGCCGAAGTAGCCGACCTTTTCGGCAAACTGTAGCAGGCTGTGGATTTCTGTGGCAGAAACCCCGAAGTCGCCCGCGAGCAATTCTACCTCCAGGTCGGACGTATCGAGGGCCGTGTGGTCGGCATCGGTCAAGGCCTCCAGAACCATGTGAAAGAGGCCGTATCCGGCCGGCCCCAACGCGGTGCGGATGGCCTTCACGCGCCGGTCGTTCCGCAGGTCGGCGTTGTGCGTGAAGTAGTCGGCGTTTAAACGTGCAGGCCTAGCCATTGCGTCCAAGCAGATTATCCCAGTAGGCCTGGGGGAATTCCAACTCCATCTCGGCATCAATGCGCGCTGCCTCTGCTTCGGCCTGTTTGGCACCCAAGGCAGCCCGGTTGCTCAACACGGCCAGCGCCGAAGGCAAGGTGTTGCCGTGCTTCAGGTAGTCTAAGCCGGCGCGCTCGAAGTACACGCCCTCCCCAACACGGGTATAAGCGTAGGCCTCGCAGTCGGCATCGTTGTTCAGCACATGCAGGAAGTCGCCGTAGGTGTCTACATGGCTGCCCACCAACACGCACTTCCATTCTACTTCCCGGCCGACTGCCACGCACTCGGCTACGAAGCTGGCCAGGGCGACCTTGGCGGCCGTCAGGTAGCGCTTGGCTTGCGCGTAGGCGGCCAGGCCGATGATGCCGCGCTTGCATTCGATGATGCGTACCGTAACCCGGCGCATATCGCGCGGGGCATGGGTAATCATCAGGATATCCCCAATGCCGTAAGGCTCAAACTGTGGCTGCCGGATCAATTGCACCTCGCAGCCGGTGGCGTAGTCGAAGTAGGCCTCGAAGCCTGCGTTGTAGCAGCCGTGCGGGTTGGAGCACAGTATGTCTTCTAGGTTGCGTTCTAGGAATTTCATGTCTGCCAAAAGGGAAGCCGCCCGCCCAACTCGCAACAGGAGGGCTAAGGCGGCTTCGGTGACGGCTGGCAGGCCGGGTGAAGTCGTTGCTACGGCTGGTTGCGCAGCCGGTATGCCAAGGGTGCCCCTGCCAGGGCAACAACCTTGCATTGCGTTACAATTATACGCAATGCGTTGCAATTAGTCAAGTGTAACGCAGTGTATTTTCTTGCGTACATTCGCGCCACAATGGCAGCAAAAGAGACACTTTCGGAAGCCCTGAACCTTCGCCTGACGAAGACCAATCGTGCTAAGGCGGAGTACATTGCCGCGCAAGAGCGGCGGAAGGTGACCGAATGGGGACGGTTGGCAGTAGAAGATGCTATCGCCGCCTACGAGGCCCAACACGGCCGCATTCCCCTTCCCGACTCCCCCGCCCCCGCGAAGTAGGCAGGGGAGGGAGAGAGGGGGGTTATCTCACGCAGGCTTGCAACTCGGCCACCGTTTTCGGCCTGTTGGCGGCGGTGCGGTAGTACACCCGTTCGGGATGGTCGTGGGGCAAGCGCTTCAGGTACTCGGTGAGCGTGGCGGGCTTCAGCTGCTCGTTGAGCAGCGCGTGGTTGAGGGTGCGCGGGATCATGGCTAGCGGGAGAGTGAGCCCGGCTTCACCCAGGCGGTGTAGTACTTGTCGTATTTGGGGTCGTAGCGCTGAACCGGCACGCGGTCGGCCACCTGGCTGGCTTGGCGCCTGTCGCGTTGGGTGTCCTGCGGCTTGTGGTTGTTCACCCCGTTGCCCCGGTTGAGGTAGCCCACGTCGTAGCGCCGGTTGGGGATGGGACGGGTACGGGCGGCGGGCTCGGCCTTGCGCAGGCCCAGGACTTGGGCCCGGCCCATCACGGCCTTTTCGCTCCGCTCCAGGCGCTTGGCAACTTGCGAGTTGGCCAGGAATGGGTACAGGTCACGCAGCAACTGATCTTGTTGGGCGGTCCAAGTGTCCGGCCGCTCGCCTTTCGTTTTGCGGGGCATTACAAAAGCCGGCTTCGGGGGCACGGGGTTGCGCATGAAGCGGTCAACGACGAAGCCCGGCGCTTTGCTAAGCCCCATGTTGCCCGCCATGCGGCTCACCGCGTCGAAGGAGCGCTTCAGCCAAGCCGCGATAAACCGGGTTTGGTGCACCGGGAACCACCGCCGCAGCGCTTCTTTGTCGCGCGCCGTCCAGCCCCGGCCTTCGCCGCCGGTCAAGGTGCGGCGCATTTCCAGGGTTTTGGTCAGGCCCAGGTCGTTGGCGTGCGAGACGACGGCGGCGCGGGTGCGGCCCAGTTGCTTGGCCAGCTTGGAGGCGCGGGTGGTGGCGTACTTATCCCGCAGCAACGCGTCTTCCTCGGTGGTCCAGCGGCGCTGGGCTTGGGTGGTCAGCCCCAAGTCCTGCACGCGGTTGGTGACGGCGTGCACGGTGCGGGTGGGCAGCAGGGCGGTCAGTTGCTTGGCCGTCATGGCCGAGTAGTGCTCCCGGATGATGTCGTCTTCGGCTGCGGTCCAAGTGTTTAAGCGGGGCTTGGATACCCCCAGGCGCTGGGCCCGGCAGCAGACCGCCGTGGCCGGCACGCCGATGGTGGCCGCCAACTGTTCCGTGGGCACCGTGGGGTACAGTTCCCGGATCAGGGCATCATCGGCGTCGGTATACTTATGAGGCATGGTGGAGACGGTGTTAGGAGGTGTGGCAGTCGTTGCAAAAGCCGCAGCCGGTGGTGGGGTCGGGGCATGAGAGGGCGTCGATAGGCATTTGCTTCCAGATGGGGAGCACGTCGTACAAAGCCGCCGCCACACTAGCGCGGTAAAAAGACGGGTTGTAATCCCACCGTCCTTTGTGGAGGCGCTGGCAAATGCTGCTCAGCAGCTCATGCGGGTGGCGGGCCGGGGCGTCGGCCTCCACGGCCGGTACAGCCGTGGTGCCGACAATCGTTAAGGGGATGATGTCGCACATAAGGGGTCGGGTATGGCGTCCGTGATAAGGAGTTTGCGGGGCGTTCAGGCCGCTGGTTGAGCGAGTTGCTTCTTGCGGCCCTTCACCACCTTCACAAAGGCAGATGCGTTCTGGTGGCTCGGATAGGCGCTCCAGAGGGCGTCTACTTCCTCTTCGGTATCCGCCAAGAAGACTTCCCCGATGGCTTGCGGCAGCGTCACCACGTTGTCCATTTCCTCGGCCGGCGTGGCTTGGAAGCCGGCTACCTGCATCAGCCAGCCCAGCGGCAGCCGGTACACCTTGCCTGTGGCCCGCGTTTGGGCCATGCTGGCAATGCTGTACTCATCGAAGAACTTCTTCTTGGCTTCCTCATTCGAGCAGGTAGCGAAGGCCCGGCCCACCACTTGGTTGGTGTGCACGTTCAGCAGTTCCACGGTGGCTTTGTAGCGGATTTCCTGCCGTTCCTGCCCCTTCATGCCTACCATGTGGCCCGGCCGGCTGATGTCGTCGCAGGACACCACCACCGGCAGCAGGCCGATGGATACCCCGGCGAACGTCCATGCCTCAACGTGCACGTAGTTCTTGCCTTGGATATTGGTCGTCATGCCTTTGTCCTTCACCAGCTGACTCAGTTCTTCGGCCAGCGCCTTCAGGGAGGCGGCGTTGTTGAGCGTGTAGGCGGGGGCTACGACGCCCCCAACCTGCTCTATATCGGTCGTTGTATTCTTAGCCATGTCGTTACCGGGCTTGTTCGTGGCGGGCGTCCTGCTGTGCCCAGGAGGGGGTGCGGTGGCGGCGCTTTTGGCCTTCGAAGTGTGGCTTGGTGGCGCAGCTGGTGAGCAGCAGCGCGGCCACGATACCGCCGATGGCCAGCCAATTCAGCAAGGCCGTTTTCTTGCAGGCTTTGGCGTGACGCTTTATCCGCTTGCGGGTCAGCGGCACGTAGGGCGCGGTGGCGTCGTAGAGGAATAGCGGGTCGTAGGAGAGCTTAGCCATTGGTCACCTCCTCTCCGGTCTGGGTGCTGTCGGTGGGGAGGGCCGGGGCGGCGGGGAGAAGTCCCAGTAATTGAGGCACGTATACCTCCGCGTCGTGGGCCGCGTCTTTATCGCAGGCATAGGCCTCATTAATTTGGGCTTGCCATTCTTCCAGCTTGGCCCGCATCTCGCTAATCCAAGTCTCTTCCGATCCGGCGGCGGCTCCTTCCCCTACTACAGGGGAGGCAGAGCCCGCCGTACTCCACCCGTGGTGCCACATGAAGGCGCAGTAGGCCGCCACGTCACGCGGATCGCCCTTGGCAATGTGGTTCAGCAGTCCTTGCCGGCACTCATCTTCCCAGTCGGTTTGTAGCCAGTCGTCGGCGTGATAGCCATACTTTTCGCGGGCGGCCAGCAGCTTCGTCTGTAGGGCCGCGCCAAAGCATGAAACCAGATGCACAATCGAATCAGTAGAGGCGTTGCCCGCGATTGCCTGATATTTCTCGTTGCTCCACACCTCGCAGTAAGGCGAATCCGCCCAAGGCTTTACCAGCCAATCACCAACGCGCGCCACCATTTCAGGGATGCCCGGCAGCGTCACAGTACGCTCCTGCGGGTCGTAGCGCACCCCCAGGACGAAGCGGTGGGAAGGGTTGGGGTGCGGACCATCAAACCAATTATCCGTAACCTGGACGGCGGCTCCTCCTACAGGGGCGGGTACAGGGGAGGCAGAGCGAAGGGCGGCGCGGCGGTAAGCGCGGAGCAGGATGCGTACGTCTGCCTCACTTAGCACCACCCCGCCGTGAACGTAAGCCCGTTGGCGTAGCATCGCCATAAGCTCAGCCTCGTAGGCCAATTGGTCGGCCTCGGGGATGTTGCAAGCCAGCACCGAATCCAACTCCTCGTCAGCCTCCCAGAGCAGGGCGGCGGCTCCTCCTACAGGGGCGGGTACAGGGGAGGCAGAGCGAAGGGAGGTTTGCAGGAGTTGGTTTACCACTATTTCCACATCCTCCGCCTTGTATACCAAATCACCATCGGGGTCTCGGAACGGGTACACGGTCAGGCTATGCAGATAATCACGCGGCTCCATGTCAGCGACCGAGGCGGCGGCTCCTCCTACAGGGGAAGGGGCAGCGGCGCGAAGGGCGGTGAGGATGGCCGGGAAAGCATTTACCACGTTGGCAACGCCTGCTACAAATGCCGTTGTATTCGCGCTGGGCGAATAGCCCATGATGTCGCCATCGGCCGTGTAATAGGGCTCTGCGCTGAGGCAACGGAGCGAGACTGCGGGCATCAGAATTTTCAGCGCGTTGTCACTGGTCTGTACCGACTCTAGGACGGCGTAGCTGGCCCGGTGTCCGCGTGCTTCGGGCGTGCAAGTGGTGTGTCGAAGCGGCAGAAAAGGCTTCAGCGTGTCGGCCAGCGCCTGCATCTTGTCGAGTTCTTCAGTAGTCATGTCGTGTGTAGTTGGATGATGCAGACAGCGGCCGGCAGTCCGGCGGCCGCACGTCGGCGGGGTTTGGGTTTCACTTAGGCGGCGTGTTGTTGCTCGTCTGCGTCTGGCAGCGAAGCGTGTAATTCGTTGGGGTCAAGGGGGAAGCCGCCGCGGTAGGTCTTGGCTACCGTTTGGGCTTCGCTGGCCTTGTTGCGGGCACTCCAGGCGTCGGCGCATTTCTTCAGCAGCTGGGCCGGGCAGTCAATCAACCGGGCTTCTGTCAGCAGGCAGTCGGCCCGTTCGCTGGTCAGGCCGGCGCCCCACAGCACGGCGCTGCGGTACTCCGAGGCCAGCTGCTCCAGGCCGATCAGTTGCCAGTTGGTGGCGGCCGGCCCGTGCATGGATTCCAAGTCGGGCACGGTGCGCAGCGCGGCCTGGGCTAGCACGGCAATGCGGTTGGCCGCTTCCTTGCCGTGCATGGCCCGCAGGTAGGCCAACTGCCGTTCGGTGAAGTACTCCGCGAACTTGGTGCGCAGGTCGGCTAGCAGGGTGTAGGCGGGGTGCTTCATGGCTCAGGCGGTGGGCTTCAGGTGGGCGGAGAGTTTGGCGCGCAGCGTGGAGAGGTGGGCGCAGCAGCCGCCCGTGGGCACGGTTTCGGCTTGCTGGGTATCGACCAGGGCCCGGAGCGCGGCGCGTTCTTCGGGCTTGCCCGCGGCGGCCGTGTAGGCGGCGCGGGCGGCGGTTTCGGCGGGGCTTTGCATGGGGCTAGGTGGTTAATGGTTTTACATTCCCTTCCCCGCAGCACTTCTTGCATCGCAGCAGCCACTTGCCAGCGCCGGGCTTAATCTGCCCGCCACCTGGCTTGCTGTTAATTTGAAAGTGTCCACGTTGCGCGGCTACTTTCCGGCCACAGAGGAAGCAATCACCAGGATGCTGATTGCGCATGGCTCAGGGCGTTACCGTGGGGGTGAGGGCCCGGTGCAGGGCGTTGTAGCAGTCCAAGCGGGCTTGTTCGGTGCGCTCGGCCTCGGCTTGCAGGGGCTGCAGGAACGCCAGCGCGGCGGCGTGTCCTTCCAGGGTCAGGTAGCCCGAACGGGTGAGCTGCATCTGCAGGGCGCGGGCGGTCTGGAATGCGGCGTCGGCGCGGCCGGCCTCGTAGCTCAGGCGCTCCAGGTCGCGGCGGGTAGGGGTGGCGTCCATCGGGCTAGGCGGTTACTGGTTGGATGTATTCGAGCCCAAAGCCTCCAGCCTCTCCTTCGATGGAGACCAATACCCCTGATAGGCTGGGCACCCATGCGGGGGTGCGGGTCTTAGTGGTTTTGCCGCGCCAGAAGTAGGCTTCATGGCAATTCACTAGGCGTACTTCTGACCCTATCGGGTACTTGGCATTGAAGGCGTCGGCTTCAGCTTGCAGGCGCGCAAAAGCTTTCGTGTCCTTCCAGTACTTGCCTCGGTCTTCGTGTGCCTCAATGGCAGAGGCAGCGTCCTTTAGCCCCGCCAGACGGGCCTTCAGGTAAGGCCATATCTGGTTGTTGTCATAGCATTCGTAGAGGTCAGCCGCCAAGCGAGCCTTGGCCTGTCCTGCGGAGCGCCCCACGAACGTTCCATATCGCTCACCGCAGAAGAAGACCTCGTAAGCCTTCAGCGGACCAGTCAACACTTTCTTTGCCATCGGTACAGCGGCTTAGCGGGCTACTTCCATGCGTCCTTCGCGGGCGCGTTCCACTTCTTTGAGCACCACCGGCACCTCTTCCAGGTAGCGTGGCTCCGTGGCGGCCAGCTGCCAGTAGATGGTTTCCACGGCGTGCCAGGGCATCAGCAGCACGGCGCGCCAGTCGTAGCGGCGGCGTACCTCTTCCGTTTCCAGGGGGCAGGGAGTCGACTCCAGGCGGCAGAGCTGCGGGCCGGGGCCAGGTTGGGGGTGTGCGGGTTGTGCGTACATTTGCAGTGTTCTGTTGATGTGTGTGGTTGAGTTGGCGGCTCCGGTGTTCGTAGCACCGGGGCCGCTGTGGTTTTAGGCGGGGCGTTCGGCTTGTTCCAATTCAGCGCACCGGCGCATGTCGGCCAAGGCCAGGTCATTGCTCTCGTAGAAGCTCGCCGCCGAAACCGGAATGCCGGGGGCCGAGGCGCGGTAGATTTGCATCGCGGCAAACAGGGTAGAGGTGCGCTGCTCCAGGTCACGCCCGGCCTTCCCCGCCAGGGCCACCACCCAGCCGGCGCGGCAGTGCGTCGTGCCGCAGTAGGCGCCTTCCTCGTTCACCGCCTCGCTCTCGTGCCAGGACGACATGTTCAAGGCCCCGGGCTTGGACACTGCCGCCAGGACCTGCTGGTGGATGTTTGCGATGACCGGCACGGCCGGCAGTGCGCGCGGCGCGTTGTTTGACAAGCCGGAGCAGCCGGAGCAGTCGTAGCAGCCGTAGCAGTAGGAGCAGCGGGAGCAGTCGGAGCAGTAGGAGCAGTCGTAGCAGTCGTAGCAGTCGGAGCAGCCGGAGCAGCGGGAGCAGTCGGAGCAGCCGGAGCAGTCGTAGCAGCCGGTGTTAGTGGCGTTCTGGGCCGCGTAATCCGGGTGCTGCGCGGCAAACTCCGGCGAGACACCGTTTAGGGACGTGTCCTCGCGTTGTAGAAAATCGCGGAACGTGGGGTAGATGCGCGTGCTGTTCGTGTTGGCGGTGGGCATGGCTGGTAGGAGTAGGAAGGGTGAAGCGGTTGAGGGTTAGGCACCGGGGCCGCTGTGGTTTTAGGCTAGTGGAAGAGGCCAGCCCAGTACAGCAGGCCCAGCGTAATGGCGTTGGCAATGAGGCTGGCCCAGAAGTTGTTCTTGCCCTCCTTGGGCTTGCCGTGCTGGTTAGCCATTATCAGAAGCGAGCAGCCAGTAATGCACAGAATGATGATCTCAGCGGTGTTCATCGTGGTAGCGGTTAGGCGGCACCGGGGCCGCTGTGGTTTTAGGGTAGGGGGCTAGGCGCCCATTGTGACGCCGGTAACCGGGTCTAGCTTGAAGGATTGCCCGGCAAAGGCGGGCATCATCAGCGTCAGGAACTTGTCGAGTTGGTCGGGCGTGTAGAACTGCGGCGGGCCAACCACCACCCCGTTGGGCAGGCGCACCGTCGAGCTGCGTCGCATGGTGCCGTCCGCCTCAATCCATTCGTGCGACATGTGCACCGCCAAGCCGTGCTTTTGGGCGACTTCCTGCATGGCGTTGTGGAAGAAGCGCAGGGTGCGGTAGGCGGTGGGCATGGCTGGTAGGAGTAGGAGGGGTGAAGCCGTTGAGTGATTTCCGAAGTGTTGAACAAATGTATCCTATTATTCGGAATTAACAAGCATGATGTTTCCGATTAATCGGATTTATTTGACACGACTAAGCGGCTTGGGCTTGCGGTAGGTACCGCTCAGTCAGTACGCGCACCCCTTTGCCCGTTATCATGGTCTGGGCCTGCAGGTTGTTTTGCTCACTGCGTTGGGCCAGAACCCGCTGTTTGACAGTGAATAAGCCCGCGTCTATGTGCTTCTGATACGGCAGGTTGCTCCCGTCACTGATCAGGTACCCGTCCCGCCGCAGCCAGCGGAACATGATGGTGCGGCCCACGCCTTTGATGTTGAGCGTTTTGGCAAACTCACCTACCGATACCAGGTCTTTGGAGTCGGATACCGCCTGGGTAAAGGCAATGGCCGGGGCTGCTAGCGCCAATTCCTGTTCCAGCCGTTCCTTCTGCTCTACCTCTGCCAGCAACGCCGTCAGCGCTTCCTTATAGGTAGTAGGTAGCGCCGGCCGCGGTGCCTCAACTACGGCGCGCAGCTGCTTCTCGCACTCGATGAAGTAGCGACGGGCCTTGCGCCCTTGCTCATTCTTCTCGGTCATGGACAGCTCCTTTGCCATGTCGAGGGTAATTACGTAGTCAGTGGCTTGGCGCCCGCCGGTGCTTTCGCTCAAAATTGAGCAGAAGTCTACATTTTCCTCAAAGCACGGATACTCAGCCAGCTTACGCGCCCACCAGTCGGTGAACTTCGTGGGTACTTCCAAGTAATGATGTAGCCGGCGGGCCGATACCACGTCCTTGCCTCCTTCGCTTTTGTTGATTGGAATGAGCGCCTCCATGTTACTGGGCTTTGATGGTGAATGATTCTTCTAGCAGGGTTTCGATGACTTCGGCGGGGTGTTCTTCTACTGGGTCGAAGTATTGCTCGTCAAACCCCAAGCAGGGAATACCCGATAGATTGATTACCCATATCCCATAGAAAGCCCTGTACACTTCCGAGACAGTGTAGTGGGCACTCTTCTGCGGCACTTGAGGATAGCCTAGTGCCTTGTTTTCGGCGGGCTCCAGCCAATCGGAAGTAAGGGCTACCACGGCCTGTCCTACATGAAACTTCGGCGGCTTCATGCGGCTACAGGTTCAGCAATTTTGGAATACTCAGCGGCTACTTTCTGCAGGACTTCCAAAACTTCGAAGTCCACGGCCTTGCCCGTGCGGGCCCGGCGGATGCGCTCGGCGGTGAAGGTGGGCAGCTTCTGCCGCTGCCGCTCCATGTTCACCAGCGTACTATAGAACTGAGGCAGAGGCCCCAGCTTCGCCAGTTGCTCGTCGTAAATGTCCCTGCCAGGTGTTTTGTGGGCTGCCATAGGCGTGTGTTTTTATGGTGAAATGTTAGGATGTTTCCGAATGTTTCGTACTATTGTGTCGGACGAACGGCAACAGGACCGTTTATCCATCAGTAAACATACGGATATTATTCGGATTAATCCGAATAATCATACAAGAAAGTTTCAACACAACCCCGTCTCCTATGGAAACAACACCTGGTAAGCGCATCCAGCAATGGCGCGAATACAAGGGGTTGACGTTGGCGCAGATGAGCCGAGACTCCGGCGTCAAGGTCACCACGATTAGCACGGCGGAACAGCCCGGCGCTAGCAACCCCTCTTACGACACGCTCAGTAAGCTTATACTGGCGTACCCCGACCTCAACCCCGACTGGTTGCTGACGGGCAACGGCTCCATGCTCCGGGACGGCCGGGAGCTGACGCCGGCCCCGAAGCCGGACGCCCACCCCGAAGTCGCCCACCCCTCGCCAACCACCGTTACCATGCTGCCGGTCAGCACGGCCAGCGCGGTAGACGTAATGATGCTGCTAGAAGCGGAACGCCGCCGGGCCGAGCGCGCCGAAGCGGAAGCCGCCCGCGCCTGGGACTACGCCGATCGGGAGCGCCGCCGCGCCGACGTGCTGCAGAACGAAGTCATCCACAAGGTGAACCTGTACCTGTTCCCGCACGACGAAGACTCCCCCGAACCCGCGCCGCAACAGCCCGAGTCGGCACCCGCGGGAAAGGCCGACGCCGATAGTCTCGCAGCGGGGATGAATCCGAACACCGGCAAAGCCTACGTGAGCTTACCACCGCGCACCGCCGAAGGCAACGTGATGTTGTTTTCTGAGTGCGTGGTGCTGCAGCACCCGGCCCAACGTTCGGCCCACTCCCTGTCTATCGGTGTAGACTATTCGGACAGCGACGCAGCGTAGCCGGTTACACATCCGGTTACACAGCGTCGCGCCGACTAGTTAAGCTGCTGACAATGAATGCGCTAAAGAGGTAGGTTCGAATCCCTCCTCCTCTGCAAAAAGGCCCGTTCCCAGCTTGGGAACGGGCCTTTTTTATGCCCATGCTGCGCAGGGCTGGCGTTGGTCACAAAACTCAGTTGGTAGGCCCGCTATCGGTGCGCGCTTCCACAGTTGTTTGCACGGCGGGCGCTACGGCCGAGAGCAGGTCGTAGCCCGTGGCCTGTTCAATGGCGTCGACGGAGGTGCGGTAGGAGCCCCAGGTGGTGAGCAGGGCGTTGTCGTTGGGCGTGTCGATGGCAATGACGCGGGTGCCGGTGCTCACGCGGCTGGCGTCGGACGCGCCCTCGGGCAGCACCACGATGACTTTCCAGCAGCGCCGCGGCACCGTCACGCGGCCCGCGTCCAGCGTCGTTTTGTAGCCGGCCGAGCCCGTGCCGCCCGTCCCGTACGCGCCGGCGATGATGTAGAGTTCGTTGCCCTGCCCGACAAGTGTGCGGCAATACTCCTCCAGCGTTGCCCAGGTGCGCTGGTTGTTGTTGGGCGCCTGCGGCACCATGTTGCTCATCAGGAACGTGGCCGAGTTGTCCGCTACCGACGCAGTGCGGTCGGCCGAGGGGCACATGTGGCCCCGGTCGAAGCCCGAACCGGAGTAGCTGCTGGCGCCGGGGCGGTACCAGCCCGAGGGCAAGCTTTCATCAGCCCGAAAGTCGTCTTGCCGGGCGGCCGAGCCCAGCCAGGCCGAGCTCAGGTGCCACGACACCCAGTTCGGAATGCCCCGGTCGCGGTGGTACGACATGGCGTACTGGGGTTGGTCGAGCAGGTAATTCGCCGGCTTTGTGGCGTCGGCGGTGGCGCCGCTGGGGTTGCCCATAGTCAGGTGTTCCGGCAGGGCGGGAGCCGGCTTTTCGTCAGCACAAGCGTTGAGCAGCAGCGCAAGCAGTGCGGCAGTGGTAAAACGGATTGTTGCAGAGGGCATGGGAAAGCGGAGCGTTTACTAAACAAAGGTCAGGGAATTGCCCGGTTTTCGCCGTCTACGCCTGAGCTTGGTAAGTCGATGACTGTCTGCTAGATTCCCGTCGCCATCGCGGCAATGAAGCCGTTGGTTGAACTATTGGCGCTATGTATTGGTATTGGCCTAGGTATTAATACGGGTTAATGCGAGGTTTCTTTGCCAACTTTGCAACTCCGTGCCCCGCTCTACCTCAATTCCCTTTCCCGCCAAGCCCAGCGCATGACTGACCTGCTCTTCGACATCAACCTGCAGCAACTGCCGGACGATTTCCTGACGGGTGAATGGCGCGTGGCCGATCGGGTGCTGAACCAGACCGACCCGCACAGCCCGTTGGCGCTGGCCACCCACATGCGGCTCCAAGCGGGCCAACTGCAGCTGCAGGCCGCCAATGCGGAAGTGCGCAGCGGGCAGTGGACGGTGCAGCGCGATGCGCTGCTGCAGCGCCCATACCTGGAAATCCAGGTGGCTCAGGAGCAAAGCACCCGGGCCCTCATTACACGGCTGCGGCGTTCGGCCGACGGCCGCCAAAGCCAACTCAACCTGTACTTTCTGTCGGGCATGGAAGTGCTGCTCACCCAGCCGTGAGCCCCGCACTTTTTCTGCTCGCCGTTATGCCATGGTAAATCCCACTGAGACCAACACCACCAGCTACGAACGCTTGCAGGCCGCCGTCGAGGCGGCCGGGGTGGGCACCTGGGACTTCAACCCCGTCACGGACGAGTTGCTGTGGTCGGGCCGTTGCAAAGAGCTGTTTGGCCTGTCGGCCGAAGCACCCGTTGATTATAACGTGTTCTTGGCGGGCCTGCACCCGGACGACCGGGCTGCCACGGATACCGTGGTGCAGCAGGCACTGGACCCACGCGGCCTCGGCGAGTACGACATCGAGTACCGCACCGTAGCCCCCGACGGGCAGGTGCGCTGGGTGCGCGCCACCGGCCGCGCCTACTTCGACGCAGCCCGCACCCAGGCCGTGCGCTTCGTGGGTACTATCACCGACATCAGTGCCGCCAAGCGCCGCGACGACGAATACCGTTTCGTGGTGGAATTCATACCGCAGATGGTGTGGCTGACCGACCCCACCGGCTTCCATACTTTCTTCAACCAACGCTGGATCGATTACACGGGCTACACCGTGGAGCAAAGCCGCGGCACCGAAATGTGGAACCACCTGCTGCACCCCGACGACCAGGCGCGGGCCCGGCAGGTGTGGGGCCACTCGCTGGCCACCGGCGAGGACTACGAAATCGAGTACCGCTTCAAGGGACGGGACGGCATCTACCGTTGGTTTTTGGGCTTGGCCAAGCCCATTCGGGACGAGCTGGGGCAGATCACCCAATGGTTTGGCACCTGCACCGACATCGATGAGCAGAAGCAGGCCGATGCCGCCCTGCGCTCCAGTGAGCAGCGTTACGCGCTGGCCTCGCTGGCCACCAACGACGCCATCTGGGACTGGAACCTGGAAACCGACGCCGTGACGTGGAACGAAGCCATTCACCGCGTGCTGGGCTATGCGCCCGAAGCGGTGGAGCCAACCGCCGCGTGGTGGTACGCCCACATCCACCCCGACGACGCGCAGCGCGTGGAGCATAGCATCCACCAGGCCATCGACCACGGCGGCGTAACCTGGCAGGACGAGTACCGCTACCGCCGGGCCGACGGCACCTACGCTCAGGTAATGGACCGCGGCCACGTGGCCCACGACGCCACCGGCAAGCCCGTGCGTATGATCGGTGCCATGCAAGACGTGACGGAGCAGCGCGCCGCCGAGGCGGCCCTGCGCGAGCGGGAGGCGGAATTCACCACGCTGGCCGATAACATGGCCCAGCTGGCCTGGATGGCGCAGCCCGATGGTAACATCTACTGGTACAATAAGCGCTGGTACGACTTCACGGGCACGAACTTGGAGGAAATGCGCGGCTGGGGCTGGGAGAAAGTGCACCACCCCGCGCACCTGGAGCGGGTGCTGACCTTCGTGCGGGCCGCGTGGCCCGCCGGTCAGGCCTGGGAGCTGACATTTCCGCTGCGAGGCCACGACGGCGAGTACCGCTGGTTTCTGACCCGTGCCGTGCCCGTGCACGACCACGGCGGCCAGCTGGTTCGCTGGCTGGGGACCAACACCGACGTGACCGAGCAGAAACACCTGCAGGAGCAGCTCGAGCGTGCCTACTCCGATCTGGAAGCGAAAGTGACCTTCCGCACCCTCGACCTGGAACATCAGGTGCAGCAGTTGCGGCAGCAGTTGGGGGGGCAATAGCCCGCCGGCAGGTAATGCGCAGGCGCTTCTTGGTGGGGGCGCCTGCGTTGTTTTCGTAGCTTACGGCCTCTGCGCCGCCACCCATGAAAGAGCCTGCCGCTGCACCTGCCGCCGATACTGCCGAAGACCGGCAGCAGGAGCGGCGGTTTCTGGAAGGGCCCCGGTCGCGCCGTACCGAAGTACGTTTTCTGCTGGCGGTACTGTGGGAGTTTTTTCGGGGCATCCGTACCCTGCACTTCGTGGGCCCGTGCGTGTCGGTGTTCGGCTCGGCGCGCGTGCCAGCCGGGTCGCGCTATTACGAGCAGGCCCGGGCGTTGGGCGCGGGCCTGAGCCGCATGGGCTTTACCGTGCTGACGGGCGGCGGACCAGGCATCATGGAAGCCGCCAACCGCGGCGCGCGCGACGCCGGAGGGAGCTCCGTGGGGTTGAACATTGACTTGCCTCACGAGCAGGCCGCCAACCCGTACTTGGATAAGTGGATGATGTGCCGCTACTTTTTCGTGCGCAAGGTGTTGTTGGTCAAATATTCCTACGCCTTCGTCATCATGCCCGGCGGCATCGGGACCATGGATGAGTTCTTCGAGGCGCTGACGCTAATCCAGAACCGGAAAATCCTTGATTTTCCCGTGGTCGTCGTCGGGCGGGAATACTGGGCCCCGCTGGCCGCGCTGCTGGAGCAAATGGCCCGCCACGGCACCGTCTCGGCTCTGGATCTGCAACTGCTCACGTACACCGATTCGGTGGAAGAGGCGCTGGCCCACATCCAGCGGCACGCCGTCGACCGCTTCAAGCTGCGGGCCCGCCAGGTGCCAAAGCGGTTCCGGCTGTTTGGTGAATAACGCAGGGCAGGCCCGCCGGGGGCATCGTGCAACCCCTCGGGGGCGGAGGCTGTTTATGGGGTTATGACGAACCGTAGTTGCCTGTTGCTGCTGGGGCTGCTGACCATAGCCCTGCCCGCTGCCCGCGCCCAGCAGGTGCGCGTGGTGAAGCTGCCCGCTCTGCAGCAGTTGCTGGCGCGCCCCTCCGATACCACTTACGTGGTAAATTTTTGGGCCACGTGGTGCAAGCCCTGCATCGAGGAGCTACCGCACTTCGAGCAACTGCGCGCCCGGCAGGCGGGCAAGCCTGTGCAGGTGGTGTTGGTGAGCCTGGATTTCGCCTCGAAGCTGGACGCCAAAGTACGACCCTTCGTGCAGCGGCAGCGGCTGAAATCGGCGGTTTGGCTCCTCAATGAACCCGATCAGAACGCGTACATTGAGGCGATTGACCGGCAATGGTCGGGCGCGCTGCCCTTCACACTGGTGTTCAACAACCGCCGGCAGCACCGGCAGCGCTTCGAGCAGCCGCTGACGTTGGCTGAGCTGGAGGCGGCCGTCAAGGCCGTGCAAACGCCCTGACCTGAATCCCATCAACCCTTTATACCCCTCGCTTCGCATGAAAAAGCCTTTGCTCGCCCTGCTCAGCCTGCTGGCAGTGGTCTTTACGCTCAGCACGGCCTTCCGGCCGGCCGCCGAGGGCGGCTACCAGGTCGGCGACCAGGTAACCGATTTTAAGCTCAAGAACGTGGATGGCCGCATGGTTTCGCTGGCCGACAACGCCGCCGCCAAAGGGTACATCGTGGTATTTACGTGCAACACCTGCCCTTACGCGCAGGCTTACGAGGACCGCATCATCGCGCTGCACCGTAAGTATGCCGCCCAGGGCTACCCCGTGGTGGCCATCAACCCGAACGACCCGCAGGTGGTGCCCGGCGACTCGTACGCGGCCATGCAGCAGCGGGCCAAAAACAAGAAATACGGCTTCCCGTACTTGGTCGACGATACACAGGACGTAGCCCGCACCTACGGCGCTACCCGCACGCCGCATGTGTACGTGCTCCAGCGCGAGGGCCAAGCTTTCAAAGTGGCCTATATCGGAGCCATCGACAACAACACCGAAGACGCCAAAGCCGCTACGCAGCGCTACGTGGAGGACGCCCTGACGCAGCTTGTGGCCGGCCAGCCGGTGCAGACGTCAGCCACCAAGGCCATCGGTTGCACCATCAAGTGGAAGAAGAAGGCTTAATCAGCCGCGCCGATCAGCCCAACGCGCCGGAGCTCAGCCAGTTCCGGCGCGTTGTTGTTGGCACGGGTGGCGGATTCGGCACCGGGAAATCGGCAGCAGAGGCACGGCCGGAACCAGCAGCGCAGCGCCTGCAGCGGATTCCGGCACGAGCAGGCCGGCGGCGCTATGCTTCCCGCTGTACCTTTGCCCGCAGACATCAACCCGCTCTTTGCGCTTCCTGAATCATGACCAACAAGCTCTTCTCACTGCTGCTCGCGGCCAGCCTTCTGACGGCCTGCAACAGCAAGCCCACCAACGAAGCCGCCCAGCCCGAGGCGCCGACCACCGCCACGGCCGACTCGGCCGTGATTCAGCAGCCCACCGACGAGGTAGCGCGCCCCGGCACCGAAGGCGGTACCGGCGACCAAACCAACACCGGCTCGACGACCTACGTGTGTCCCATGGGCTGCGAGGGCAGCGCCAGCCAGCAGCCGGGCAAATGCCCGGTGTGCCACATGGCGCTGGAGAAAAAAAGCTGAGGCTCATCGGCTGAAGTGGCTGAGCCAACCCGGTGGGGACAATGGGGGTATGTTAGCAAACCGGTATTGCTTTTTTGTTACCCAACCCCCACGACCATGCACCAGCAAAACCAACTCCTGCTCGCGGCGCTCAACGCCTGCGTGGCCGCCTGTGAGCACTGCGTCGCTTCCTGCCTGCAGGAAGACGACGTGCAAATGATGGCTACCTGCATCGGCCGCTGCCGCGACTGTGCCGATGTATGCGCCCTGACGGCCCGCCTCGTCGCCCGCGGTTCCGAGCACGCCCAGCACCTGCTGCGCGAGTGCGCCGAGGTATGCCGCCGCTGCTACGAGGAATGCAGCCAGCACCACGACGAGCACTGCCGTGCGTGCGCCGATGCCTGCCGCCGCTGCGAAGAGGCCTGCCGCGCCGGCATGGCCGCTTAAGCAGGCCCCCGCACACGGCCCCGCATCACCGAGGGGGCGTGTGCGGGGGCAACAAGGCGGGGGCGATGCGGCCGCCTAGTTGAAAAATACTTGGTACTGGGCCACCACGGTGCTTCGGTCGCTGGTGCGGGCGGCTTTGCCGTCGGACTGCAGGGTGAAGATGGGGCGGTTCTGGTACGCCAGCGTGAGCTTGGAGGTATGGCCGGCCAGCAGCCAGTTCACGCCCACGTCGTAGTAGTTCATCGCGCCGTGCAGACGCTCGTAGCGGGCGTGCTGCAGGCTGGCGTAGGGCATGAAGGTAGTCGACCCCACGAGGTTGTCCTTCAGCTTGTAGCCCACTTGGGCGTAAAACGTGGTGCCGGTGCCGTAAGCCGGCCAGCCGTTGCCCCCGCCGTTCAGCACCTGGGCGGTCCGGGTGCCGTTGGCCGGGTTCATGGGCGCAGCATTGCGGACGTAGTTCGGGCCGAAATCCAAGTGCATTACCGACGCGTAGGCGCTGATGGCCGCCGCGCCGCGGGCCGTATCCAGCGGAGCGTCGTAGTAAGCGTCCACTCCGAACTGCTTCAGAGCGTTATAAAGCGTGTCGCGGCCGTTGGCAGCGCG
Organism: Hymenobacter coalescens; assembly: GCF_054783195.1. Classification (NCBI taxonomy): domain Bacteria; kingdom Pseudomonadati; phylum Bacteroidota; class Cytophagia; order Cytophagales; family Hymenobacteraceae; genus Hymenobacter; species Hymenobacter coalescens. The sequence continues at coordinate 635,739 of NZ_BAAGRA010000016.1, forward strand.
GTACGCCATGGCCGAAGGCTGCACGATAAAGCCCGCGCCGAGGTTCAGCACGCGCTTTTTGCCCAGGTACGTGCCGTTCGTGTACGGCGTCAGGTTGGCCTCCTGGTCGAGAAACTGCCACATGAAGTAGCCCTGCGTCATGAGCTTGGCTGGCTTGGAAGAGAAGTTCGCGACGGGGTTGATGCCGTTGCTGTACGCCGGGGAGCGTTGGAAAGCCAGCGGGTCGGCCACCGAGAGGCGGTAATCGAGCTTGCCCAGCTTGCCCTTGGCGTAGGCGCCGAGCTTGCGGCCGAACTGGTCTTCTACGTCGATGACCGTTTCGGCGCCCAGCGGCAGATCCAGGCCCACGATGCTGCCCGTGGAGGAGGAGGTGAAGCGCGAGAGGCCGTTCCAGGCCGAGAGGCCCAGGCCTAACGCCAGCTTGTTTCGGACCACCGCGTATTCCCCGGTGGCGTCGTGCAGAAAGAACTCGGCCTTGCGGGCCGACAGCGAATTGAAGTTGTTCTGCCCGAACTGCGAGTAGATGAACACCCGGTCGGTGAGCTGGCCGAACATCTGTACCCGGAAGCGGCGGATGCCGAAGTCGGTGGTGTGGGGCTTGAGCGTGCCGTTGATGGTGGTGCCGGGGTTGCTCTGGTTGAAGCGGGCCCAGGCCTGGTTGAGCAGGGTGAACTTGACGTAGCGGCTGCCGTCGGCGTTGAGGGCCAGCTTGCCATCCTTCAGGAAAAACGTGGGCAGCGCGGCCGCGGCCGGCTGAATCTGGGGCTGAACCTGGGCTTCGGATTGAACCTGGGCTTGGGCGCTACGGCTGCCGGCTGCCAAAAGCGGAAGCAGGGCAGCGGCGCGCCACCAATATTGCAACATGCAAGGGGTACTTGGGTGGAAAAACAAACGCCGACCCGAGCCACGGTCACCCACGACCACGGCCCAGACCGGCGGCGAAGCGCGGCGCCTTTGCCCGCGTGTTGGGCAGCAACAGGCGGGCAAAGGCGCGTAACAACGGGCAAAAATATTGTAAGTCGGCCGGATTAATCCTGTACGGACGAAGCGGCACTGCCCCGCTAGCTTTGCTGTTACCCAGGCAGTCCGGCGTTCGGGCTGCTAACCTGCTGACTGTTCACCACATGAAAACGTTGCGCTTCACCACCACTATCAATTGCCAGAATTGCGTGCGCGCCGTCACGCCCGTGCTCAACGAGTTGGCTGGCGCCGGCAATTGGCAGGTAGACACCGCCGCGCCCGAAAAAGTGCTCACCGTACACTCCGACTCGCTCACGCCCGAGCAGGTGCGCGCCGCTGTCGCAGAGGAAGGCTTCGAGGTAAAGCCGGCGTAACGGCCGGGTACCCCCCCGGCAGCGCGGGCCTTCCCTCTAATCAGAGTAAAGCCCGCGCCGTCGGGGGGCGCGCGGCGCGGCACGTTCAGCCTGTCATTACTGGGCCGGGCTGTGGCAGGGGTCGGGCGGCGCGGCACCACCAGCCTTTTGCGGGTGCTGATCGGCCGGGTGGTGCCGCTTGTCCCACCAGATGTAGGCCGCAAAAATGAGCAGCCCCACACCCGATACCCACAGCAGCCCGGTTTTCAGCCGGTCGCTGTCTTGGCCCAGGTAGGCCAGCAGCCCGATCAGGGGCATGATGGCCACGGCCGTCACGCCGATGAAGCGCCAATAACCCATGCACGTGATGCCGACCACGAAGCTGGTCGCGTCGTTGGAGATGATGGGCGTGAGGCGGGCGAGGGCCACGGCCCCCAACCCGTAGCGGTCCACAAAATCGGCTACTTTTTGCTCCGTCTTCTCTCCCAACAGCTGGATGATAAACGATTCACCGAGGCTTCGCCCAATCCAGTAGCCGATGGTGGAAGCCGTTAGCACCCCCACCCAGGCCAGCAGGGAGCCCCACCACGGCCCGTATGCCAGCACCGCTACCAGGATAAGCAGCGCGTTGTTGATGACGATGAGAAACATCTGCGCCACCATGGCCAGCACCAAGACGATCGGCCCCCAATAGCCGAACTGCTTCACCCAAGCCGCTACCTGCTCTTGCTCGCCGCTGCGCAGCGCCTGCCAGGCCTGCTGCACCTGTTCCTGAAAAGCCGGCCACAGGAAGTAGCAGGCGCCCAACGAGCCAATGATGCCCAGGGAAATGTACAGTGGTAGGCGGGTAAAGTGGGAGCGGTTGGCCATGTAAGTAGAAGCGGGTACTGCCGATGGTACGGCAACGACCCGTGCCGGTTTGCCGTTTGGCACTCGGGGCCGTCACCGGTTCCGTTGCCGCCTATGTTCCGATTCCTGCTGGTGCTGCTGTTAGCGGTGCCTTTTCCTGCCGCCGCATACTCTGTGCTCACCCATCAGGCCAACGTAGACACCTGCTGGCGGCGCTGCCTGCGCCCCCTGCTGGAGCAGCGCTACCCCGGTGCCACCCGCGAGCAGTTCATCGAAGCGAAAAGCTACGCCTATGGCGGCTCCATCGTGCAGGACATGGGCTATTACCCGCTCGGGTCCAAGCTCTTTACCGACCTGACTCACTACGTGCGCTCCGGCGACTTCGTGCGCAACCTGCTGGTGGAAGCCCACGACCGCAACGAATACGCCTTCGCCCTCGGCGCGCTGGCCCATTACGTGGCCGACATCAAGGGCCACTCCGAAGGCACCAACCGCGCCATGCCCTCGGTGTATCCCGAGTTAGGAACCCGGTTTGGCCCCACCGTTACCTACTTCGAGGCGCCCGTGCAGCACACGCAGCTGGAGTTTGCCTTCGACGTGGTACAGCTGGCCGCTGGCCGCTACCGCTCCGATAATTACCACGACTTCATTGGCTTTCGGGTAAGCAAGTCGGTGCTGGAGCGGGCGTTTCAACAGACCTACGGCCTGGAGTTGAAACAGATTGTGGTGGACTTGGACTTGAGCGTGAGCACCTTCCGCTTCGCCGTCAGCCAACTCATTCCGACCGCGGCCCGGGCTGCCTGGCACGCCGAGCGCGACAACATCCGCAAGCTCGAGCCGCGCGCTCGTCGCCGCGACTACGTGTACCACCTGAGCGAGCGGCAATTCCGGCGGGAGTACGGCACCGGTTACGACAAGCCCGGCCTGGGGGCGCGTCTCGCGTCCAAAATCATTCGGGTGCTGCCCAAAATTGGCCCGCTACGGCCTTTTGCCTTTAAGCTGCCCACGCCCGAAGCCCAGCAACTGTTCAAACAGAGTTTCAACGACGTGATGAGCGACTACTGCCAGGCCCTCACGCAGACCCGTGAGGCCCAAGCCACGCACCCGGCCGCACTGCCCAACTACGACTTCGACACCGGCCGGCCGACAAAAGTGGGGGAGTATGCTTTGGCCGACGAAACCTACGGGGAATGGGTGCGCAAGCTCGCTAAAGACAAGTTTGCCGCCGTAAGCGCCCCCGTGCAGTCCAACATTTTGGCCTTTTTCGACGGAGCGCCCCACCTGCCGCGGGCCGCGGACGAAAAGGACCAGAAAACCCTCGCCGAAACCCAGGAAGCGCTGCTGCAACTGCGGACGCTGGCGTTACCGGCCACTGTACCGGTTCCCCGGTAAGGCGGGGACTTCCGCGCACAAGCCCCGCTGACGGGTGCTGCCGCCCGCCTTTGCCGGGTCAGGACGGCGGCTCCGGCTCCGCTGGAGCGGAGACGGAAGGTGTTGACAAGCCGGAGCGTTTTATTGCACCATCAGGGCGCAAGTGAGCAGCTGAGAACCGGTTTGCACGCGCACCTGATACATGCCCGCAGGCAAGCCGTGTACGGGCACTTTCACCGTGCCCAGGGCCGGCAGGCGCACCTGCTGGCGGTACACTTCCCGGGCCTGGGCATCCATGAGCACCAGCGTGGTGGCCCCGGACAGCGCCGGTAGCTGCACGGTTGCCGTGGAGTGGGCCGGGTTAGGAAACACGCTGAGCGTGGGCAGGGCAGTAGCAGGTGCGGCCGCCAGCACCTCATCGTTGATGGTGGCCAGGAAAGCGGTAAGGCCTGATGGGGACGAACCAGGTAAGGTAAGGGTACCAAACGTGGCCGGGGGCGTAACGACACCGGTCACGAATACCCGGCGGCCGCTGGCGGCTACCGTACCGGCGAAATCGCCGCCGGTGCCGCCGGCCTGCAGCGCCCATACGAAAGCCGCTGCGGGGCCGGCATCGGTGAGCTTGGCCACAAACACATCGTTGTAGCCGCCGGTACTCGTATTGGTGAGCACCGTGGAGCCGAAGCGGCTGGTGCGGCCCCCGAAGTAGCCGGTTAAGTACACATCGGGGCCGAGCACAGCGAGGCTTCTGGCCATTTCGTCGTCGGGGCTGCCGGCCTGCACGGTCCAGGCGAAGGCACCCGCCGCAGTGAGCTTGGTCACGAACACATCGGCGCCCGGTGAAATGCCGCTGCCGGTGTTGGCCAACACGGTAGGGCCAAAGGCGGCTGTTGCGCTGCTAAATCCACCCGTTACGTACACCTCGCCGCCGTGCGTAGCCACGGCGTGGGCCAGGTCGCTGCCGCCGCCACCGGCCTGCCGGGCCCAGGCAAATGCACCGCTGGTGCCGCCGTCCAGCAGCTTGGCCACGAAGACGTCCGGGCTGTTATTGGTGCCTGCATTGGTGAGCGTGGTAGCGCCGAAACTCGCCGTGGCGCCTTGGAAGGTACCCGCCAGGTACACCTCGTTGCCGCTCGCGGCCAGGCCCTCCACCTGCTCGCTGCCCGCCGCGCCGGCGCGCGTAGCCCAGGCAAAGCTGGCCGTAGTGCCCGCGTCGGTGAGCCTGGCTACGAAGACGTCGTAGCTGGCGCCCCAGGGGTCGGCGTTGGGTAGATCGATGGAACCGAAGGAGGCGGTAGCGCTGCTGAAGTAACCGGCCACGTACACGTGCGAGCCGCTTACAGCCACGGCTTTTGCGTACTCGTACCCGCCCGAGCCCGCCCGCTGAGCCCAGGCAAAGCCGGCGCTGCTGCCGGCATCCGTCAGTTTGCTCACGAACAAGTCGACGCCACCGCTGCTGGTCAGGGCTACGCTGCCGAAAGTGGCCGTGCCGCTAAAAGTGCCCACGAGGTACACGTTCGGGCCGCTCACGGCCACTCCGGTAACAGCTTCGTTGGCAAAGCCGCCAGCGCGCTGCGCCCACACGAACCCGCGCGTGGCGCTGCTCCACTTGGCCACAAACACGTCCGTGGAGCCGCTCGTGGTCAGCGTGGTGCCGCCGAAAACCACGGTGCCGTCGAATTCGCCGGCCAAGTACACGTTGCCGGCCGCATCCGTGGCTGTGGCCGTGACAAGGGAATTGCCCGCGGAGGCCACGCCGGCAGGAGCTACTGCTTGCCAGGACGGCGTCTGGGCGCGGGCCGACCAGCCCAGCAGCAGAATCAGTAGCAGGAGGGAGCGACGGGCCGCCGAAGAATAGAAATAAAACAAGAGCATAGTATTCAGGGAGTGGGAAGTATCGGCTTGATTGACGCTGGCAAAGGCTGCCAGTGGCTTTAGCCGTCGGGCCTCAGCGCGAAGTCCGGGGAGGGTGCCGGCCAGACCGCCGCAGCCGGCGGGGTGCTGCGAACTTAGGCACGACGCCGGCGTGTATCCAAATCCGCTTTTGTCCTCGTTGCGCCCGCGCCTGTCACAGTGCTGGGTGATGCCGAAACCCACGTGGCGCACCAAAGGAGTGTGCACAGCACAACCGCCCGGTACTCAGCCCGGGAGATAGGACAACGGCAAGGCAAAGCAGCACCTTCGTAAGAATATTTGCTAATAGTGGAACTCTATGAATTTTTATCCTCACTAGCCCGTTCCGGGGCTGTTTTGCTGCCTATGACATTCTAATACACAATTCATGACGCGTCTCTACTTCCGGGAAAAGCTCACGCCGTTAATTGCCGGTTTGGTACTCATGGGCAGCGCCTGGCTGGCGCCCCGTGCACAGGCTCAGCGTACCTGCAGTACTCCCTCGCCTGCCGAGTGGGAGGCCAGCCTGACCCCCGCGCAACGGCACGCCTACCAGCAGGCCGACGCGCGGGCCGCGCAGCGCCAGCAGGATGCCGCCCGTACAGCGGCCACGCCGGTTGTCATTCCGGTCGTGGTGCACGTGGTGTACAATACGGAAGCCCAGAACGTGAGCGACGAGCAGATCCGGGCGCAGATCGAGGTGCTGAACCAGGATTACGGACGCACCAACCCCGACGCCGTCAATACGCCGGCTGCATTTCAAGCCCGGGCCTCCAACGTGGGCGTGCAGTTTCGCCTTGCCTTACGTGACCCGCAGGGCCGGCCCACCACCGGCATCGAGCGGCGGCAGACCACCGTCACGTCCTGGGCCGGCGACCGGGTAAAGCTGCACAGCTTTGGCGGGCTGAACGCCTGGCCGGCCGGGCAGTACCTGAACCTGTGGCTCTGCAACCTCAATTCCGGCACGCTGGGCTATGCGCAGTATCCGGGCGGCGACAACACCTTCGACGGCGTGGTAGTGCACTATTCCACCGTGCCGGGCGGGGTGTACAATCCGTACAACCTGGGCCGCACGGCCACCCACGAGGTGGGCCATTGGCTGAACCTGCACCACACCTTCCAGGGCGGCTGCCAGAGTACCGACAACGTAGCGGATACGCCCCCGCAAAGCCTGCCCAACTACGGCTGCCCCAATGGGCCGGTGCTTTCCTGCTCCAAGAGTCCGGCCGAAGGCGACATGTACATGAACTTCATGGACTACGCAAACGACGCCTGCATGAACGCCTTCACGGCCGGACAGCGGCAGCGCGTGCAAGCCCTGTTCGAGGCCGGCGGACTTCGCGCCAGCCTGCTGGCCTCGCCGGCCCTTACGCCCGTGGCCACGCCGTTGCCCGTGGAGTTGGTGAGCTTTGCGGCTACCCCGCGCGGTGGCGCCGTGGAGCTACGCTGGGTGACGGCACAGGAGAAAAACAACGCATATTTTGCCGTGGAACGCTCGGCCGATGGCCGTGCTTTTGCCGAGCTGCAACGGGTAGCGGGGCAGGGCAGCACAAGCACCCGCAGCCACTACGCGTACACCGATGCTCACCTGCCAGCCGGGGCCACCCTGTACTACCGCCTGCGTCAAGTCGACCTGGACGGCACCACCACCTACTCCGACGTACGCACCGCCACCCCTTCCGTGCTGACGACCGAGCCGTTTCGGGTACTGCCTACTCTTGTGACCGATGGGCAGCTTCGCTACGCGGCCGCCACAGCCGGGCAATTGGAATGCTGTAGCCTTTCCGGGCAGCGCGTGCTGGCAGCCGTGTCCCTTTCAGCCGGTACTGGCCGTCTCGATGTAAGCCGCCTACAGCCGGGTACCTACATTGCCCGCCTCACCACGGCCGCCGGCGTACGGGTGAGTCGCTTCGTGGTGCAGTAAGAGACTGCAACCGGCCTGCCAGCGCCCCCGCGGCGTCTCTGGTGAGCAGCCGGAGGCGCCGCGAGGGCGCTGACTTTCGATAACGGGCAGGGTTTTCGAACGGGAGCAGTCGACGCGGCGGACGGGGCGGCGCCGGGCTCAGGTCAGCAGCCAGCGTACGGCTTCGCCTTCGTCCATGAACACGCTTACCCGGTAGGGTTGGTCGGGACGAAGCACTTCTTCGGCGGCGGTGCGCAGCGGCGCTTGGGTCGTGATGAGCTGCCACAGCTCCGGCGACACCAACGACGCCAGCCGTAGGGACTGCGGCAGCAACCGGGCTGCTGCCGGCAGTCAGGACAAGGCCACCCACTGAGAAACTTCTGCGTCGGGCACAGAGCGGCGGCGGTCCATGAGCAAGTTGCCGGTGCCTTCGGTGCAGGCCCGGTCCAGGATGGCCTGGTGCGCCGCTTGGGCTTCGGCCAGGGTGGCGGGGTCGCGCAGCCAGCGCACGGTGAGCAGGCCCAGATCGGGCCGAAAATGAAGGTGCAGTAGGGTGGATAGGTCGGCGGCAGGCATTAAGAAGGCAAAGAGGGGAATGCAAAGTGGTACCACGGCAAGAAGCCGGGCTGTCAGGGGCGCAGCCAGGCAACGGCCGCCCCTTCGTCGGCAAAGAGCTGCAGCCGGTAGGGGCGGGCCCCGTCGAGGCCGTACGTGAGGGTGTCACGCTGCGCGCCGTCGCGCTCGTATACGGCCCGGCGCACGGGAGAGGCCAGGGCGGCGATGCGCAGCGCACCCGGAGCCAGCTGCCGCGCCGCGCGTGGAAAGAAGTCGTGGGTAGTCCAGTGGGCCAAATTAGGGGTCAGCTCGTCGCGGCGGCGCACGTCCAGCAGCCAGTGCGCGGCCTGCTGGGCTTCGGCGGCGCGCAGGATGGCTTCGAAATCGGCCTGCAACTGGGCAAACGGCGCATCGGCGGGCCAGCGCGCAACGAGTACCTGTAGGTCGGAACGGTATTGGATGGAGCAGGAGGGCAGAAGCATGGCACGGGTCAAGTTAGCAGCCCGTGCGCAAAACAACGGGAAACCGCTCGGTAAGGCCGGCTGCGGCACGGAGCCGCAAGTATATTTTTCGCGGCGAGGTTAAAACATAGTCGGACGCGCGGCTGGTACGTACACCGCAAAAGCTAAAGGGCCGCCTGTGTCGTAGCGTTTACGCCCACCGGGTAATCGGCGGGCTTACAGTGCAATGCGCTGCTGCGCGGTGGCTTAGCCACGAGACAGAGCCAGCGGCTGGTCATGCCGCTGCGTCGGGTAGCTCCCGCTCCGGGCCGCTGCGCCGGCTGGATTGGTCTTGGACGCGTGCGGTGGCGGTCCTTCGCTTCGCGTACCTTCCGGCTGCCGCAGCAAAAACGCAGCGGTGGCAGACGCCCCGTCCCGGGGCCGGTGCAGTGAATGAAGAGTGCCCGCGACGAAGCCCGTGGCGGGAAGTTCGCACCCGTAACGCCCGCCGCCATGCCTATTCCCGCTGCCAACCTCACCCTGGCCGAGGCCATCGAAGTAAGCCCCGTCATTGATTATGCCCGCTGCATCGATGCCAGCGGCCGTCCCGCCGACCACACCGGCGACTGGCTCGAAGAAGGACAGGTGTACGCCGTGCGTGTGGTGCAAAACCCGCACCGCGGCGTCACGATAGTGTACGTGCTGCAGTTCTCCTCGCCAGCTCCCTACTTCAACTCGTTCAAGCCCCACCGCTTCCGCATGCTGTGCTCGTCATGGCTCAACTGACCGCGGCCGCCCGCCGGGCGCGGCTGGACCGCCTGCACCGACACCGTCCGCGCATCACCCGTGATGGGTGGTGGCTGGCCCTGTTCATGGCCGCGCTGCTGCTGTTCGGCGGCTTGATTTACGCTTGGCGCTGAGCAGCGTTTCTGCTCGTTCTTTCCCATACACTGCCCCGGCAGCTGTCTTTTTCATGATGGAATCCCCTTTCAATGCGCTTGGCTTCAGTCAGGTATCCGATGCCGACCAAGGCCGCCCGTCGCATTCGTTCTTCAACACCTGGCTGTACCGCCACGATCAAGCCGCGCAGGATGGCACCTGCCTGTACGTGGCGCTGCCCTTCGGCATTCCGGCTTGGCGCCTGAGTGCTCTGCCTTGGCCGTTGGCCCAGCAAGACATCATCCGCGACCTGGCCGTGAACGACACCGCCGGCCTTAGCCAAGAGGTGGAAACCTTTTTTGCCGAACACGGAGGCCGTGGCGCCGCCATTCCCAACGCACCCCGCAGCCGCCCCCTGGGCTTTCCCAAGGGCGTCACCCGCTAGGGCCAACCGGGGCCGGCGCATTGGTGCGCCGGCCCCGGTTTTTTTGCTGCCCCACATGACCCGGCTCCAATTTTCGACGGTGGGCTTTGCCTACCAGCCCCCGGCCGGCGACCCGCTGCGCTGGCGCATGGAGGACGTACGGGTGTACGCTTACCAGCACTGCCCCGCCGGCAGCCCGCCGCTGTACGCGCTCTGGTGCGTGGGCGCGCCGACCTACGTGCTGTCTGCGGCCGCCGATGTACGCGACACCCAATCCGTATTTGTGCGCCTGCCCATGGGCGACTTATCCCGGCTGCACCTGGCCATAGCCGCCTATTTTGCCGTTTAGCCCTTCACCTCCACTTCCGAAACCTTGCTCCAACCATGAGTACCTCCCAGGAACTGACCGCCAAGTCGGCCGCATTGGAAGCATTTCTGCGTGACTACCGCGTCATTGTGGCCGAAAACCCGGCCCTGCGCAGCGGCCTGAGCTTCGAGGCATACCTGGTTTACGCCACTGCCGAGCGCCGCGACAAGGAATTGCGCGAGCAGTTACAAAACGTGATTCATCTGCTCAATCGGATGGACAAGTAGCCTGTACCGAACAACCGCCGGGAAGCCTAAAGCCAACCGCCGGCGGCGCGAACGGGAAGTTCGCGCCGCCGGCGGTTGGCTTTGCTGGATAGAGCCGAAAGATACGCCCGGCTACTTTGCGTTGGGCGCTTCCTGCACGAGCTGTCCACTCAGCTGGCGCAGCACCGTTTCGGCCTGCTTGGCGTTGAAGCGGGCGTCGAGCAGGCGGTTTTCGGCGTTGATCTGGTTGCGCTGGGCTTCGCGCAGGGCCAGCGGCGTGAGCAGGCCCAGGCGGTAGCGCTCCAGCGTGATGGCCACGTTCTGGCGGGCCAGCTGAATGTTGGCCTCCTCCAGGTCCAGCGTCTGCAGGCGGTTCTGGTACTGCAGGTAGGCCTGCTGCGCCTGCGAGTTCAGGTCCAGCTCGGTCTGCTGCAGCTGCAGCTGGCTCTGCTCGATGGCAATGCGGGCGTTCTGTTCCAGGCGCCGGCGGTTGAAGCCGTCGAAGATGGGCACCGATGCCACCACGCCGTAGTTGAAGCCCTGCGTGCGGCCGGTGTTGGTAACCAGGCTGTTGCCGAAGAAAGCTGCCCCGTTCACGTTGCGGTTCAGGCCGTAGCCGCTGGTCAGGCCCACCTGCGGGAAGCGGCTGGCCGTGACCAGGCGGCGGTCGTAGTTGGCCACGTCGACGCCCAGACGGGCCTGCTGCAGCTGCGGGTTGCGCTGCTGAATGCCGGCCACCACCTCGTCCTTGCGCAGGTCGCGGCTGACCACGATGGAGTCCGACGGGGCCAGGTCGATTTCGGGGGCGCGGGCCAGCAGGTTGTTCAGGTTCACCTTGGCCGTGGCCAAGGCTTCCTGCTGCTGAATGAGCGCGGCGCGGTCGGCGTTGAAGTCCACCTGGGCCGTGAGCAGTTCCACTTTGGCCGCTACGCCCACGTCCACCTGCGCCTGCGTAAGGTCGATGCGCGCCTGCCCGATCTTCAGGGCTTCTTCGAAGGCGCGGATGCGGCCCGACTCGCGCACCACCGCGTAGTACGCGTCGGTGATGGCGGCCACGGTCTGCTCCACGGTGCTGCGCGTCACCTGCCGCTGCTGCTGCTCCAGGGCCCGCAGCCGGTCGTAGGCGATGAACATGCCCAGCCCGTCGAAGATGGTCCAGGTCATGGCCACGTTGGTGTTCAGCTGGTTGGAGCGTGCGCCCGTGGCCACGCTCGGGTCGGGCCGCGCCGACGACTCCTGCCGAACGTTGTTGATGGTGTAGTTGCGGGTGAAGTTGCCGTTGACCACGGGCAGCTGCCCGGCGTTGCCGCGGGTGACGTTGTTGGTGGCAATCCGCTCGTCGCGCTGCGCGATGCGGATGCCGTAGTTGTTTTCCAGGCCCAGCCGGATGGCCTCTTCCAACGACAGCACCGGGGCCGGAGCCACGGTCTGCGGCTTGGCCAGCTGGTCGCCGGGGTTCGGGTTGACGGGCCGCTGCTGCGCCTCCGCCAGCGCTGGCAGCAGCAAAGCCGTCAGGGGCAGCAGGACGCGCAGGGAAAAGAAACGGGTTCGGAAGTGCATTCGGGGAAGCTGGACTGAAGCGGAGAGCTGAAAGCTAAAGGCTGAAACGGATGCTCCGCCCCGAACAGGGCGGGGCGGGAAAGGATGGAGGCATTGGGTTCCGGGCCGCAACATACCGTTCAACGGCTCGGCATAACCAACTCAAAACGGGCGCTCCGTTTGGAGCGGCCGTCCAAGCGCCCTCTTTCCGCAAGCAGCAAGAGGGGAGGGGGCGTTAGGCCAGCACCGATTCTACCGGCTCGGGGTGCTTACTGGTATCTTCCACGGGCTCGGGCTTGGCGTGCTTGCGCTTTTTTGCGGTGGCGAAGTACGAGTACATCACCGGCACGATGTACAGGGTGAGGCCCGTGGCGAAAACCAGCCCGCCCACCACGCCGATGCCCATGGCGCGGCGGCTCAGGGCGCCCGCGCCGGTGGCAATGGCAATCGGCAGGATGCCGAGGATGGCGCACAGCGAAGTCATCATGATGGGGCGGAAGCGCGTGGCGGCCGCTTCCACCAGCGCCTCCATGTAATCCACGCCCTGCTCGGCGCGCTGGTTGGCAAACTCCACGATGAGGATACCGTTTTTCGTCACCAGTCCAATGAGCATAATCACCCCGATCTGGGAGAAGATGTTCAGCGTCTGGTTGAAGTACCACAGGCTCAGCAGCGCCCCGGCCAGGGCCAGCGGCACCGTCACCATGATGATGGCCGGGTCCTTGAAGCTCTCGAACTGCGCCGCCAACGTCAGGTAAATCAGCACCAGGGCCAGGCCGAAGGCAAACACCAGCGAGGAGGAGCTTTCGGAGAAGTCGCGCGAGGTGCCGGCCAGCTCCGTGGAGAAGGTGTCGTCCAGGGTTTTGTCGGCCACGGCCTGCATGGCCGCGATGCCGTCGCCCACGGTCTTGCCCTTGGCCAACGAAGCCGAGAAGGTAGCCGAGTTGTAGCGGTTGAAGCGGTAGAGCTGCGGCGGCGTGCTGCTTTCCTCCAGCCGAATCACGTTGTCGAGCTGCACCAGCTCGCCGCGGTTGTTTTTGACCGACAGCAGGCGCACGTCCAGCGGCTGGTCGCGGTTTTCGCGCGCCACCTGCCCGATGATCTGGTACTGCTTGCCTTCGCGGATGAAGTAGCCGTAGCGCTGGCCGCTCAGGCCTGCCTGCAGCGTCTGCGAGATGTCCTGCACCGATACGCCTAGGCTCTGCGCCTTTTCCCGGTCGATGATAACGCGCAACTCGGGCTTGTTGAACTTCAGGTTCACGTCCACGAACTGGAACGTGGGGTCGGCCGAGGCCGCCGCCAGAAACTTGGGCACCACTTCCCGCAGCTTGTCGAAGTCCTGCGTCTGCACCACGAACTGTACCGGCAAGCCGCCGCCGCCCCCGCCGCCGATGCTCTGGTCCTGCGAGATGGAGGCGCGGGCCGCGCTCAGCTTTTTCACGGCGGGGCTCAGCTTGTCGGCCAGCTCTTGCTGGGACGTCGCGCGCTCATCGGCGTCGATCAGCAGCACGCGGGCCACGCCCGAGTTCGGCCCGCCGCCCCCGCCAAAGCCGGGCGCCGTCACCGTAAACACGCTGCTGAGGTTGTTGCCGGTCGAATCCAGGATGATCTTGGTGAGCTGGGCCATGTACTGGTCCATGAACTCAAACGAAGAGCCTTCCGGCGCCGTGGCACTGATGTTGACGCGGCTGCGGTCTTCCACCGGCGACAATTCCGAGGGAATGGCCTTCATGAAAAAGTAGATGCCGCCGATGGTGCCGGCCACAATCACCCAGGCCCAGATGCGGCTGTTCAGAAACGACTGCAGGCTGCGCTTGTAGCCGTTGGTCAAGGCTTCGAAGAAGGGTTCGGTCTTGCGGTAAAACCAGTTGTGGTTTTCGCTGCGCTTGAGCAAGCGGGAGGCCATCATCGGCGTGAGCGTGAGCGACACAAACGCCGAAATCAGCACCGAACCGGCCACCACGATGCCAAACTCGCGGAACAGGCGACCCGTGATGCCCGAGAGGAACACCACCGGCAAAAACACCGCCGCCAGCACCACCGTGGTGGAAATGATGGCGAAGAAAATTTCGTTGGAGCCCTTGTGCGCCGCCTCCATCGGGTCTTCGCCCGCCTCGATGCGGGAGTAGATGTTTTCGAGCACCACGATGGCGTCGTCCACCACCAGGCCGATGGCCAGCACGATGGCCAGCATGGTCAACACGTTGATGGAGAAGCCCAACAGGTACATCACGAAGAAGATACCCACCAGCGACACCGGAATGGCCACCATCGGAATGATGGTGGAGCGCCAGTCGCGCAGGAACAGGAAGATGATGACCACCACGAGGCCAAACGCTTCGTACAGCGTGTGCTTTACCTCGTTGAGCGAGTTGCGGATAAACACCGAGTTGTCGAAGCCCGGGCTCAGGGTCAGGTCCTTGGGCAGGTCGCCCTTGTACTGCTCCAGGCGCTTGTTGAACTCGTCGGCAATGTCGATCTGGTTCGAGCCCGGCTGCGGAATCACGGCCAGGCCCACCATCGGCGTGCCGTTGACGCGGAAGATGGTCTGGTCGTTCTCCGGGTAAAGCTCGGCGTAGCCCACGTCCGACATGCGGATGAGCGAGGTCGAGTCGCGGCGCAGAATCAGGTTGTTGAAGTCCTGCTCGGAACTCAGGCGGCCCATGGTGCGCAGCGTGAGCTGGGTGCTCTGGCCCTGCACGGCGCCCGAGGGCAGCTCCACGTTTTCGCGGCTCAGGGCCTGCTGCACTTCCGTGGGGCTCACGCGCAGGGCAGTCAGCTTCACCGGGTCGAGCCACAGGCGCATGGAGTATTTCCGCTCGCCGTACACGCGCACTTCCGAAACGCCCGGAATCGTCTGCAGGCGCTCTTTGAGCGTGTTGTTGGCGTAGTCGGTCAGCTCCAGTAGCGTGCGCTGGTCGGAGCTGAGGTAGGTCATCACAATGGGTTGCGAGTCGGCGTTGGCCTTGTTCACCGTGGGCGGGTCCATGTCGCGGGGCAGGCGGCCGCCCGCGCCCGATACCTTGTCGCGCACGTCGTTGGCGGCCGTTTCCAGGTCGGCCTCCAGGTCGAACTCCACCGTGATGGTGGCCCGGCCGTCGCGTGAGGTCGAGGTCATGTTGCGGATGCCCTGGATGCCGTTCAGCGCTTCTTCCAGCGGCTCGGTCACCTGCGACTGAATCACGTCGGCCGAGGCGCCGGTGTAGTTGGCCGACACGGTAATGATGGGCGGATCGACGCTGGGATACTCGCGCACCGAGAGGTAGCGGTAGCCGATGATGCCGAACAGGGTGATGACCAAGCTCATCACGATGGCCAGCACCGGGCGGTCAATACTGGTGGAGGATAAACTCATTGTCAATCAATAATTAAGAATGAACAAATAAGAATTCTGATTTGGGCGCTACAGATTTTCTTTGGACGAGCGAATGATAGCCGTTAGAATTTTTAACAGTTCCTCGCAATCCTGTAGCAAAGAATTGGCCTGCCGAAGAGTCAGGTAGTTCGTATCGCGAAGCAGCCGGAGCCAATAATGTGTTTCGCGTGCTTCCTTGTATGCTATGCTGCATTTTGAGACAAAATCACGCCGGGACTGTCCGCCCACAGCTTCTTCAACGTTCGACCCAACAGCCGTTCCACTGCCCACAATCTGGTCCGCCAAGCGTAGCGGACACCGTTCCCGCACCAGGTGCTGATATAAGCGAATGATGCGTACCGAAAACGTGTAGCTCTTTTCGAGAATAATATTATCCGGTTTCATAAAGCAGCGCTAATTGCCACATTGGTCAACTTATTAATTTCTAATTATTAATTATTAATTCGAACCTTGTCGCCGGGCTTAACCTGGAGAATACCAGTACGCAGAATCGTGTCGCCCTGGGCCAAGCCTTCGGTAATCTGAATGACTTTCGCGGAACGAATGCCGATTTTGACCGGCTGGGGCTGGGCTTTGCCGCCCACCACCTTGAACACGCGGTAGCCCGAGGCTTCCGGCGACACCGATTCGGTCGGAATCTGAATGGCTTCCTCTACCTGCCCGATCTGCAGGTTTACCCGTACGAAGGCGCCGGGGCGCAGCTCTCGGTTGGTGTTGGGGTAGGTGGCCCGCACCGAGAGGGTACGCGAGGCCGGGTCGATCTGCGGATTGATGGCGTACACCTGCGCCTCGTACTTCTTGTTGCTGGCCTCGTCGAGCACCTGCACCCGGTCGCCCACCTGCACGGCGTTGGCGTAGCGGCCCGGCACGGCGAAGTCCACCTTCACCGGCGAAATGCGCGAGACGGTGGTAATGGGCGTGTTCGGCGACACGTACGCGCCCTGCGACACGGAGCGCAGGCCCACCACGCCGTTGAACGGGGCGCGCAGGTAGGCCTTGGCCAGCTGGGCCTGCAGCAGGCGCAGATCCGACTGGGCCGTGAGCAGCGCGTTGTTGGACTGCTCGTACTCCTGCTGGCTGATGTATTCCTTTTCGAGCAGGGTGCGCTGGCGCTTTTCCTGGTCGCTGTAGAGCTTGATGTTGTAGCGCAGCTTCTGCAACTGCGCCTGAATCTCGTCGGCGTTGATGGTCAGCAGCAACTGCCCCTTGCTCACCGGCTGCCCCTCCTGGAAGTTGAGGCTGGTAATGCGCCCGTTGATTTCGCTGCGGATGGTCACTTGCTCGTCGGCCATCACCGAGCCGGTAGCCGCCACGGCATCGGTAAGCTTGGTGGGCTCCACCACGTATACCTGCACTGGCACCGGGCCACCGCCGGCGCGGCCGCCTGCGCCGCCTCCCTTGGCGCCAGGGGCACCGCCACCAGCCGCGCCCTTGCCGCCCCCTTTGCCGCCTTCCGCCGATTGGGAAGGGAAGAACTTCATCTTAACAAAGGCGAGGGCCGCAACAACCGCCACCGCCAGCAGCCACCAGCGCCAGGCGCCGCCGCGGCGGGGTTCGTCGGGGCCGGTATCGTGGTGAACGTTTTGAGTGTCAGTCAACGGCTCGGTTTGGGGCATGATGCAGGAAACGGTGATAAAGCAAAAAAGGCCGGTCCCGCCGCCACGCGGGGCAGAACCGACTAGGAACAGCAAGCAACCGGTAGAAAGTTTGGTAGAACTGCAGTCCGGTCAACGCTCAAGTGCTATTGACCCAAAAAAAGCCTGCGCGTTGCAGGCTTTTTTAGAAAGGCGGGCCGGCTGCCCGCCAGCAAAATTATTGGCAGTTACATCGCGCGCTGGTTGATATAGCCTTTGGCCAGATCATTCAGCTTGGTGTCAGCCAGTTGTTCCTCCTGCAGCGTCTGGCTCAGCAGCGCAGCGGCTTCGGCGTGACCCAGGCGCTCGGCAAAGTGCCGAGCCGTGCCGTAACCCGAAATTTCGTAGTGCTCGATGCGCTGGGAGGCGGCAATCAGGGCGGCGTCCTTCACTTCGGGGGTGGCGTCTTCGCTCAGGGTTTCCTTGCCTTCCGCTACCAAGCCCTGCATGGCTTTGCAGGTGTGGCCGCCCAGGTCGAGGTTCAGCCCGCGGCCGATTTGCTCCAGGCGCGATACTTGGTTCTGGGTTTCCTGCAAGTGCATTTCAAATGCCTGGCGCAGGCGCGGCTCACTGGCTTCCTGGGCCATCATCGGCAAGGCTTTCACTAGTTGGGTTTCGGCGCTGTACAGGTCTTTCAGTTGCTCAGCGAATAGGTCTTCGAGCGAGTTTAGCTTGCCTTCGAAAAAGCTCATGGGAATGGTGTTTTGGGTTGGTAATGCGGACAGTTGCCGAGCACCGGCAATGGGGCTTATCTACGCAGCCCGTTGCTGGCAGGTTCGTGTTTAATTCCAATTAAGCCCGAAACAATACAAGCTCGTCAGCAGCCGCGGGTGCAGCTTGCCAGCCGGTTTGCGTACCTTGCGGGTTGCATGGCCCCCCGTAGTCCCCGTCGTACCACCGCTCCGCTGCTCCCGCTGGCGCCCGTGCCCCTGGCCGAGCTCTTGCGGCGTGTGCGCGACGTGCTGGCCCTGACTTTCGACGACGCCTACTGGGTAACGGCCGAAATTGCTGAAATCACCCTGCCGCGCTTCGGGGCGGGGCACTGCTACCTTACCCTGACCGACCCCACCGCCGGCCCCGGCGGCACCGAACTGCGCACCCAGGTGCGGGCCACCATCTGGCGCAACCGGTACGAGCTGCTGGGTCCGCATTTCGAGCAGCAAACCGGCCAGGCCCTGCGCGCCGGCATGCGCGTGCTGGCCCGCTGCCAGGTGCGCTTCCACGAGCAGTACGGGCTGAGCCTCGACATCATTGCGCTGGACGCGTCGTACACCGTCGGCGACCTGGCCCGGCAGCGGGCCGAAACCATTGCCCGACTGCAGGAGCGCGACCTGCTGGAGCGCAACAAGCGCCTCTCGCTGGCCTTGGCACCGCAGCGGCTGGCCGTCGTTTCGTCTGCCACGGCGGCGGGCTGGCAGGACTTCGTGCGCCAGTTGGAGGAAGCCCCGTACGCCTTCGAGGTAGCCCTGTTTCCGGCGCAGATGCAGGGACAGGAGGCGCCCGCCAGCATCTTGGCCGCGTTGGAGCAGATCCGCCGGCAGCGGCGGGCCTTCGACGCCGTGGTCATCATCCGCGGCGGCGGCTCGCGCACCGACTTGCTCTGCTTCGACGATTTCGGGCTGGCCGCCGCCATCGGGGCTTTCCCGCTGCCCGTCCTTACCGGCATCGGGCACGACCGCGACGAAGCCGTGGCCGACCTGACCGCGCACACCGCCCTGAAAACGCCCACGGCCGTGGCTATATTCTTGGTGGAGCGCCTGGCCCGGCTGGAGGCGGCCTTCGACGGCTACGGCGTGCGTATTCATGAGCTGTGCCTGCAGCAGCTGGCGCACTACGGGGCAGGGCTGGAGCGCTTGGGCCGCCAGCTGGTGCAGGCTAGCCAGAGCCGCCTGAGCACCGAGCAAATCGCGCTGCGCCAGCGCCTGCGCCGTGCCACCGACGGCCCCCGCGAAGCCCTGCACCGCGAAGCCCGCCAGCTCACGGCCCAGCGCCACCAGCTACAGCGCGCCGCCCGCCTGGGGGCCGAGCGCCAGCGCCAGCACCTGCGCCAGCTGGGCCGC
The DNA here is from genome assembly GCF_054783195.1 of Hymenobacter coalescens. NCBI lineage: Bacteria > Pseudomonadati > Bacteroidota > Cytophagia > Cytophagales > Hymenobacteraceae > Hymenobacter > Hymenobacter coalescens. The sequence goes on from NZ_BAAGRA010000016.1 coordinate 654,548, forward strand.
GCGGTGCTGCGCCGCTTTCGGCGGCTGCACCAGCGCCGCCGCGAGGCGCTTCTGCGCCAGCGCTACGAGCTGGAGGTAGCCGTGGTGCGCGCCACCGCCCGCCACGCCCTGGCCCTGGCCGCCGCCGCCACCCGTCATGCCTCCCTCGATCCGGTGCTGCTCGGGCAGCGCGGCTACGTGCGCGCCGACGGCCTGGAACCCGTTACGCCCGCGGCGCCGGTCGGCACCGTGCTGGTGCTGCAGCTGCCCGCGGGGCCTTTGCCGGTGAAGGTCGTCGATCTGGCCGCCGCTTCTCCCGATTCGCTTTCTTAAATCATGCCCGAACAACCCGCCGACCGCACCTACCGCGACGCCATTGCGGAGCTGGAAGTCCTGCTCCGCCGCCTCGAAACCGAAACCGTGGACGTGGACGACCTCACGGCCAGCGCCCAGCGCGCCGCCGAGCTGATCCGCTTCTGCAAGCAGCGCCTGCGCACCGCCGAGGCTACCCTGGACCGCGTGTTCGATGCGCTGGACGAGGAAGAAGCCGATGATGATTCGGCCGACGTTTAACGCTATTTCACGGCTGCCGCTATGCTCGCGTCCGTGCTGCTGACCACGCCTGTGCCGTCGTGGCTGCGTTACCTCAGCATCTTGGTGGGGTACTTGGATGAGTGGGGCGTTGTCGTGCCGCTTATCCTGGGGGTGCGCTTGTGGGCGCGGCTTTCGGAGCCGCTGCGCATGGTGGTGTGCTACTATGGTTTCTGGCTGGCCCAGGCTCCGCTGAACGTGTACAGCCGGCGCGTGCTGCATACCAACATGTACCTGCACCACCTCGACACGCTGGTGGAAACTTGGTTGCTGGGTTGGGCCTACTATCGGGCGCTCAATCGTTCGCGGCTGCAGCCCTGGATTCCGGTGCTGCTGGTAGCCTATACGGGTGTTGCAGTGGCTGATGCCACCTACTGGACCGGGCTGCTGAACCTGAACATTTACAGCCGGGTAGCCCAAACGGTGCTGATGCTGTGTTTGTTACTGTGGTACCTGGAGCACTGGCTGCGCCGGCTGCCCCAGCAGCAGCTTCGCTACGACGGAATGTTCTTGGTAACGGTCGGCCTGGCTCTGTATTTCACAGGATCGATAACGGGACATTTGTTTGGGGCGATGGGCTACGGAGAGTACATTCAGCGCGCCAGCGGCAGCATCGTGGGCCTGGTGAGCCTGGCAGGTATGGTGTTCATCACGAGGGGCATAATCCACGATCAGCGGCCCCTGTTGCCGGGCATGAAAATTCGCCTTATCGGAGTTGTACAATTGCGCCGCAAAAGCCGGCGGCCCGTACCAATCCGGGAGAGCTAGCAATAGTTCGTGCGGTGCACGCCCCTTCTGTCTGCTGACAGAATTGGTAAACTATAGCTCTACTTGTTTTGTACAATATAGCTATATATTTGTATGGGCTCATTGGCAGTCCGGTGTTTACTCATTTCCACCTTTCAACAACCACTTTATGGCATTCAACGGCGACGAAGGAAGCATCATCGATTTGCAGGTAGGCATTGAAATGACCAGCCAGTTCCGCGAAGATTATCCGGGAGTTAACAAAGGCGTGTTTTTCGGCAAAAACTTGCTCAACCAACTGCTGGACCAAGACGGTGCCATGGGCATCCGTTTCTATTTCGGCGTCAACGACTCGCAGGCCCTGAGCCTAGTGCTGGTGGCAGCCGATGCGGAAGAAAAGGACATGACCGCCTTAGTGGGCGACCACGGCAAGGAATGCCCCAACTGCTGCGACCAAACTAGCCCGTTGTGCGAGTAAAGGCGTAGTTTTGCCCCATGCCGACGCCAGACCTCAACTGGGTTTACGATTTTCACGATCTGCTGAATTTTCTGATCAGCTACGGGGTCGTCGTGCCACTGTTGATTGGGGTCTGGCGTTGGTCAGCGCTTTCCCGGCCCGCGCAGATCATCACGGGCTATTTCGCCTTCTGGTTTGCCGAGGCGTTTGTCGACCAGTGGAGCCGCCGCACCCTACACACCAACATGTACCTGTTCCACGTGACGGTACTGGTGGAAACGTGGCTGCTGGGCTGGGCCTACTACGAGGCGCTCCGCGCCCCGGCCGTGCGCCGGCTGCTGCTGCCGTTCGGGCTGGTCTTTACCCTAGTAGCCCTGCTGGATGCCTTCTGGATATCCGGCCTCGACCACCAGAACAAGGTGGCGCGTACTTGCCAGGTCGTGCTGATGCTGATGCTGGCTTTTGCGTACTTCGAGCAGTGGCTCAGCGATTTGCGCGGCCGCAGCCCGTGGCACAACTTCATGTTCGTGGTCAGCGTGGCGCAGGTCATTTACTACGCCGGCTCGGTGATGGGCTACCTGGTGAAACAATCGGGCAACGAACTCATCGGCCGGGTCACGGGCTTGGTTATCGACTCTACTTACCTGGTATCGGTGGTACTAATGACCCTGGCGCTGTGGCGCGACGGGCGGCCGCAGCGGGTGCCGTATGCCCCAGGCCGCGGGGGCGAGTTGCTGAATTGAACAAGAGCGGGTTTGAGCTAGATTTATTGCGGAAACCTACCAGCGGAGGCATTGGGAATTCTCTGTTTTGTAGCTACTTTTAGCTTTCCTGACGGCCACATCGGGTGGCTCCGCGTCGCGGTCCTCCGGTCTATCATAATCGTGTACACGCCTTACTTTTCGCTTCGGGCCTGCTGCTGACGCGTTGGCCGGCCGCTTCGGCTGGCGTATTTCTTCGTTGATGAATTCACTGCTCATGTCATTGCTCCTGGTTACGCCCGTGCTTCTGGTGCTGGCGCTGGGCATTGTGGGCTTTGTGCTGCGCTACCAGCGCCGCCTGTTGCAGCAACAGGAGGAGCTGCGGCGCGAACGAGAATACGCCCAGTCCCAGGCCTTGGAAGCGGCCCTGCTGGCCCAGGAGGAGGAGCGCCGCCGCATCGCCGGCGACCTGCACGACGCCGTGGGTACCATGCTCTCCATCGTGAAGCTGCACCTGAGCGGCATGCCCGAATCAGCTACCACGGTGGAAATGACGGCCATGCTCGACCAGGCTATTTCCGAAGTGCGGCGCATCTCGCGCAACCTGTTGCCCGCCGTGCTCCAAAAATTCGGGTTGTCGTTTGCCATCGAAGCGCTGGGGCGCGCCGTCCCCGAAGGCGGGCCTCGCGTGCTGATTCAGCAGGTGGGCGCGCCACGCCGCCTGCCCCCGCACCACGAACTGGCCGTGTACCGCGTGGTGCAGGAACTGCTGGGCAACGGACTCAAGCACGCCCAGGCCCGCCAAATTACGGTGCGCCTCGAATTTGGGGAGCACCGGCTTTCCATCGAATACGCCGACGATGGCGTGGGCTACAACTACGCGGCCCTCGAAGCCCTGACTACCCCCGATACCCGCACGGGCCTTGGCCTGACCAACCTGCGCAGCCGGGTGGCCGTGCTCCGCGGCATGCTGCGCCACGAATCAGCGCCCGGGGCCGGAACTCAGGTTTGGATTTCTTTCCCCGCTGCCTACCTTCCTGCTAATCAACCCACCGCCGCTGCTGCCGCGCCGCTCACCGTTTCGCTTACCCCATGAGTGCACCTTTGCCGATCCGGCTGGCCATTGCCGATGACCACATCCTGTTCCGCAAAGGGCTACGCGCCCTGCTGACGGGTTTCGACGAGATGGAAGTGCTGTTTGAAGCCGGCGACGGGCAGGATCTGCTGGAGCGCCTCGACAGCCAGCCCGCCCGCCCCGATGTTATCCTGATGGACCTGCAGATGCCCGTGCTCGACGGCTTGCAGACCACCCGCCTGCTGCGCGTGCAGTACCCGCAGGTGCGCGTCATCATCATTTCCATGCACGACGAGCCGGAATTGATTGATAGTCTCAAGACGGAAGGCGCCTTTGGCTACCTGCTCAAGAATGCCAGCCCCGAAGAAATGCGGCGCATGATTTACGCCGCCGTTGGGCGCAAGGTGGTGGTGGCCGTGCAGGGCTGCTGATGGAGGCAAGGCACCGTGGGCAAATGCCGAGCGGAGCCGTTATTACGTTGATTTCTTAATAACCCGTTGGCGTGAAGAAGCCGCTACTTTGGGTGTGCGCTTGGCTGTGCACATTGGGCACTATGGCCCAGGACCGGCATTACCTTGAGTTAAACGCGCAGAAGCCGGGCAATCCGCTCCAGAGCGGCCGCATCATCGAAGTGTTTGACGCCCGCGCCGACCGCACCGGCATCGGCTGGGTGCGGACGGGGCTAGACAACGCCCGAACGCCTGCCGACTTGAAATCCGGGCTGGTACCGGCGCTGCAGCAGTGGCTCCTGTCGCCTACCGAGGGGGCGGCCGCCGCACCTCTGGCGTTGCGCGTGCATCAGTTCAGCATCGACGAACGGCTCACCCCGACTGCCGAGATAAGCACCGTTGAGGTGGTGGCCGACTTGCTGCGCCCGCGCCCCGATGGGCAGTACGAGCTGCTGTGGCGGGCGGCGGAGGCCGTCGAAAGCCGCGGCCTGGACGTGACAGGCAAGCACCCAGCCAATCTGGCGACGGCGTGGCGCGCGTGCCTGCAGCAGTTTGAAGCCGCCGGCCCGGCCACGCTGTCGGCGGTGGCCGTACTCACGGCCGAGCAGGCCCGCACTCCTTTGGCCAAACTGGAGCCGCTGGTGCCGTTTCCGGTACAGACGGAAAAGGTGCGGCGGCCGGGCGTGTACCACTCCTTCGAGGAATTTCGGCACAACGAACCCAGCGGCAAGAAGCTGGTGGCCCTGAGCAAGACGCCCCGCACCGGCGCCGATTGGCAGGGAACCGATGAAGTGGACGTGTTCTACGTAAACGAACAGGGCGCCCGCAGTCCCGTGCGCAACGTATGGGGCTATTGCGACGGGCAAGAATTGTACATCCTGCACCACCGGCGGTATTACCCGCTGACGCCCGTCGGCAACGGATATATGTTTGAAGCCCCCAGCGTCCTCGATCCCGACCTCGACGCCATGGTGGCCGGGGCGGCCTTGGGCGGGGTTGTGGGCATGGGCATTGCTGCCGCCGCCACCGGCGATGCAGGGCGGCGCCAGGAGCATCAGCTAAGCCTGCTTACCGGCCGGGTCACGGCCTTGCCGCTGCAGGACAACCGCGATGCTTTCGCCGACGAAGGCAAGGAGGGCCAGGTAGTGGTATACCGCCGCAAACCCAGCACCGACGTGGTGGACGTGTACGCCGGCACGCGCGTGGTCGGTGGCCTGACGCCTGACAATGCGAGCGTAACCATGGCGTGGTCGGACCGGCGCAACGGCCTTAAGCTGTGCCTGCGCCCCATCGGGAGCACCGCCGAGGTGTGTGTGGAGGCGCTGCCCCGCCCCGGCGAAACGCTGTACTACGAGTGGGTGGAAGGCCCCGACATGCCGGCGCTCAAAATGGTGCCCGTCAAGGAGGGCGCTTTTGAAGTGCGCAAGGCTGCGTTGCGCACTCGGCAGGCGCAAAAGCAGAAATAAGCGGCCGCTGCGCGTGGGCGGCTAAGGCTGCAACTCGGTGCTCGGGTCCCAGAAGCGCTGCGCAAAGTCCCGCACCTGGTCGTCGACTACTGGTACGCCTTCGGCTTCCAGGGCTTCCTGCATGGCGGTGGGCGAGCCGAAAAACTGCTTGCCGGTGAGCATCCCCAGCCGGTTGATGACGCGGTGGCAGGGCACGTACTCGGGGCCGCTCAGGGCGTGGGCAGCCTGCATGGCCCAGCCCACGGTGCGGGCCCCCTGCCGGCTGCCCAGGTAGCCGGCAATGGCACCGTAGGTACTCACGCGCCCCGGCGGAATCAGCCGGACGACTTCGTACACATCCTGGAAGAAGTTGCGGGTCTGCTCGTTGGGTTGCTTCATCGGGTTAAAGGTAAGGGCCGGCAAAACGTCGGCGAACTTTGCCCCGCTTGTACGCGGTTGGGTGAAAAGACGGTTCAGCCGGTAAAAGTGCTATTCAGTACCTACCTTACCGCTCCATTTCCCACACTTACCGCTTTTCTGATTCCCGATGAAAAACCGCAACCGCGTGACGCTGGTCGCCGCTGCCTGGGGTGCTTTGGCGCTGTGGGGCTGTGCTTCCAGCTCCAAAACCACCACCGCCACGTCCGCTTCGACCACTGAACCGACGGCCAGCGCCACGCCGGCGCCGGAAACTTTCCCGCAGGGCGTCGGCCTGAACGTGGCCAACATCGATAAGTCGGCCGACCCGTGCCAGGACTTCAACCAGTTTGCCTCGGGCAACTGGTACAAGAACAACCCGATTCCGGCGGCCGAGGTGCGCTGGGGCTCGTTCAACGAGCTGTCCGACAAGAACAACGCCGTGATGCGGCAGATTCTGGAGGAAGCCGCCGCCAACAAAACGGCCGCCAAGGGCACCAACGCCCAGAAAGTAGGCGACTACTACGCCTCGGCCATGGACACGGCAGCCATCGAAGCGGCCGGGCTGAAGTACCTGCAGCCGGAACTGGCCCGCATCAGCGCGGTAAAGGACCTGAAAGGCCTGCAAAACCAGCTGGTGCGCGCTCAGATGCTGCAAACCGGGGCGCTGTTCGGCGCTTACGTGGGCCAGGACGACAAGAAGAGCGACGAGTACGCCGTGAACCTGTACCAGGGCGGCCTCTCGCTGCCCGACCGCGACTACTACCTGAAGGATGATGCCCGCTCCAAGGGCATCCGGGCGGCGTACACCACGTACCTGACCAACACCTTCAAGATGCTGGGCGACAACGAGGCCACCGCGGCCAAAAACGCTGCCACCGTGATGCGCCTGGAAACGCGCCTCGCCAAGGCGTCGAAAACGCGCGTGGAGCTGCGCGACCCGAACGCGAACTACAACAAAATGACGGTGGCCGAAGCCAACAAGCGCTTCCCCAACCTGGGCCTGCCGGCCATGCTGCCGCAGCTGGGCCTGACCTCGGCCAAAACGGTTATCGTGGGCCAGCCGGGCTTCTTCCAGGAGGCCAGCGCCGCCCTGAAGGCCGAGCCGCTCAACGACTGGAAAACCTACCTGCGCTGGCACCTGGTGTCCAGCGTGGCCTCGGCCTTGCCCAAGTCCTTTGCCGATGAGTCGTTCCGCTTCAGCCAGGTGCTAACGGGCGCCAAAAAGCAGCAGCCGCGCTGGAAGCGCATGAACCGCGCCACCGACGGGGCCCTGGGCGAAGCCTTCGGCCAGCTCTACGTCGACAAGGCCTTCACGCCTGCCACCAAGGCCAAGGCTATGGAGATGGTGCAGAACATCAAGGAGGCCATGGGCGAGCATATCCAGCAAAGCGACTGGATGAGCGCCGCTACCAAGGCTGAAGCCATGAAGAAGCTCAATGCCTTCACGGTGAAAATCGGCTACCCCGACCAGTGGAAGGACTACTCGGCGCTGACCATTTCGCGCGAGTCGTACCTGCGGAACGTGCTGGCCGCCCGCGAGTGGGCCTACAAGGACAACGTGCAGAAGTTCGGTAAGCCCATCGACCGGAAGGAGTGGGGCATGACGCCGCCTACGGTGAATGCCTACTACAACCCGTCGATGAACGAAATCGTGTTTCCGGCCGGCATCATGCAGCCCCCGTTCTTCGACCCCAAGGCCGACGACGCGGTGAACTACGGCGGCATGGGGGCCGTCATCGGCCACGAAATCACCCACGGCTTCGACGACCAGGGCCGCCAGTACGACGCCGAAGGCAACCTGAAGGACTGGTGGACCAAAGAGGACGCGGAGAAGTTTGAGGCCCGCGCCGCCGTGGTGGGCAAGCAGTACGACGCCTTCTCGCCGCTCGACTCGGTGTACGTGAACGGCAAGCTGACCATGGGCGAAAATCTGGCCGACCTCGGCGGTCTGAACATTGCCTACACGGCGCTGAAAAAGCAGCTGCAGAAGCAGTACCCCAACGGCAACGTGCCCAAGTACGACGGCTACACGCCCGAGCAGCGCTTTTTCCTCTCGTGGGCCCAGGTGTGGCGCACCAACGCCCGCCCCGAGTTCCTGCGCCAGCAGGTGCTCACGGACCCGCACTCCCCGGCCCAGTTCCGCACGAACGGCCCGCTGATGAACATGCCGCAGTTCTTCGACGCCTTCGGCTGCAAGGACAACGCCAAGATGGTACGCGCTCAGGCCGAGCGCGCCAAGGTGTGGTAAGGGAGGAAAACGGCTGAATGGCCAAATGGTCAAATGGCTGAAAAGGCGGTCCGCACGTTGCGGGCCGCCTTTTTTGTGCTGGCTATTACTGGGTAGCGCGCAAGTGCGGGGCTTCGATCCAGCGAAAACAAAGCCAGCCGTATAGGCTTTGAGCCCCCACAAAGCTTAGTACGAGCAGCACGGTCTGCCAATCCGTGAGCAGCAGTCGACCCGTGAAGAGGCCGGCGGCGACGAGAACGACGCCTAAGCTTAAGCCCAGCAGCGCCGCAAGGGAGGCGTTGGGCTGACGAAACCGGTAGAGCAGGAATTGGAAAAGCGGCCACGCCAGCAGGTAAACGCACCCGCCAATCATCAGGCTATAAAACAGGTAAAGCACCAACCACGGTGCGAAGGCCCCCGGCTGAGTCGACATGGTATAGGCCGTGGCCAGGACGGCATCCACTACGCAGCAAAGCCCGGCAATGCCCAGCAGAATCAACAGCGTAGGAATATCAAGGGGTTTGGCGCTCATGTTTCGACCGGGTGTATACGTATACTTACCGCTGCAAGTGGCTACTTGCCCGTCGCTCAACGGTAAACCTGACTTCCTCTTTTGGTACATCCTCGTCGCATCATACAACCGGTCTTGGCTCTTCTGCTTTGCGCCTGCCAGTCCGAAACTAAGCCCGCGCAAACCGGCACCGAAACCGCCCCCGCCGAAACCACTACGCTGGCCGTGCCCGCCCCGCCCGCCGACCGCACGGCCGAATACCTCAGCAACCCGCAGGTGGGCGACGTGCTGGTGGTGCGCTTCGTGCCCGAAGGCGGTACGGCTGAGCAGTTTTACTTCTACCAAGTCTTTCGGCTGGGCGGCGACACGGTGTATACCCACCCGGCCCGGCAGCCGGCGGCCAGCGCCGATGCCGACGCAAGCCGCCCGGACGTATTCGCCCCCGAAGCCATTCGTGCTTACACGCGGCGCGAACTGCTGGAGTACCAGCGGGAGTCGCCGGCCGATCCGCAGCATTCCCGGCTGGTACGGGTGCGCCGGGCAGACTAGGGAATTGAGCTAAACCAAAGGGCCGCCGGCCCCCGTACCGGTACGGGGCCGGCGGCCTAGTTTATGCCGCCGGCTTATTTCACCACTTCCACCTTCATGGTCACGTCCTTCAGCGGCCAGTTGTAGGGGTCGACGGGCACCTGGTTGATTTTGTCCACCACGTCCATGCCCTCGATGACCTCGCCGAAGACGGTGTACTTGCCGTCGAGGGCCGGGGCGCCGCCCTCGGTGGCGTACACCTTGAGCTGGGCGGGCGTGAGCTTGCGGCCGGCAATGGATTGGGCCTGGGCGGGCGTGAGCTTCTGGCCCACGGTGAAGTAGAAGTCGTGGGAGGAGGACAATTGGCCGGGGTTTTTCTCGTCGTCGTAGCGGGCCATGCCCAGGGCGCCGCGGCGGTGGAAGTGGCCGGGCTTGATTTCGGGCGGGATGTGGTACTTGCCCAGCCGGATGGTGCGGTGGTCGGAGTTGCCGCCCTGCACCACGAAGCCCTTCTCCACCCGGTAAAACACCGTTTCGTCGAAATACCCCTTGTTGGCCAGCAGCAGGAAGCTGGCCCGGTGCAGGGGCGTATCCTCGAAAAGGCGCACTTTCACGTTACCCATCGAGGTGCGAAACAGCACCTCGGTTTGGGGGTGCTGTTGCCCGTAGGCCGTCAGGATGCGCACCGCGTTGGAGTCGCGCATGGCCGAAAGGTCGGGGCCAGGGTGGTTAGTGCGGTCCGGCGACTCGGGCGCTTTGGCTTGCTGCACGGGCGCGGGCTGTTGGTTACAGGCCGCCGTGGCGAAGGCCAGGCCGCCAACGGTGAGCAGCAGGGCAGGGGAAAAGGAGGCAGCGGGCATAGCGGGCAAGAAAAATCCCCCGAACCCACCAACGGGTCCGGGGGACAAACATACGCGCTGCGGCCGGCTCAGAGTTTAATGCCGAGCTTCTTGGCAATGTCCTTGAACATGTCCGGGTCGTAGTCCTCGGCGCCGGGTGAGTTCAGCTGCGGCTCTTCTTCCAGGTCGGGGTAGGGCACGCCTTCCACCGAGCCTTTTATCACTTCCAGCGGCTGCCCGTCCTCGGGGTGCGGGCCGTTCCAGATCAGGCCGGCCTGCATGTAGTCTTCGTCGCTGAAGGTGTACAGCTTGCGGTGCAGCCCCTTTTCTTCGTGCTTGCGAGCCTCCTTGAAGGCCTTGTTGCTCAGGTCGGGCACGGGCACCAGCTTGGTGACTTCCACGCCGGTGAGGTACTCCAGGGCGCGGGCGTAGGCCACCACGTGCACCCCGCCGCGCACCAGCAGGTAGCCCACCATTTCGCGGGCGGTGGGGTCGGTCACCATCGAGTACACCCGCATCTTATTGGCGCGGGCGCCGCACTCCAGGAAGAAGTTGTGCAGCAGGTCCAGCTTTAGGTTGCCGGAATTGTGCACGTACTGCCCGGTCCAGGGGTTGCCCATCGAATCGTAGGGCACGGCCGTCTGGTTGCTGCTCAGGAAATGGTAGCTGTTGCGGGCGTCCACGGCGTTTTGCAGCGGCCCGGGCTCCGGGTCGTGGCCGCGCTTGGTGGTGCCGGTCAGCAGCAGGTTGATGGCATACGACACGGCCTCGATGTGGCTGTATTCCTCGGCCGCGATGCTGGCTACCAGCTCGTAAAACGGCCGCAGGCGCTTGCGGCCGCGGAAGTTGAACGACTGGAAGGTGTAGTTCATCAGGGTGGACATTTCCCCGTACTTGCCGCCGAGCAGCTCCTGTACGGCCGCCGCGTCGTTGGGCGAGGCGTTTTTGGGGGTGGGCAGTTCCAGCGCCAGCCGGTCGATTCGATGAATCATAGGAATTGGGTTTTGGTTGTGGATGCAGTAACTCAGAACACAATGCGGCCAGTAGGCTAACGCGCGGATAGCCCGGCGGTTACGATGACCTGGCACAAAAAAAGCCCCCGGTTACCGGGGGCTTTTTTTGTGCCAGGGCCGTAGTGCAATCGGGCTAGTCGCCAAACGGGCTGTTGGCGTCTTCCTTCTTGGCGTCGTCCTTTTTGGTCTTGGTTTTCGACTTCTGCTTTGGCCCGTCCTCTTTTTTCTGCTTCACCTTAACTTTCTCGGGTTGGGCATCGGCCGGGGCCGGGGCAGCGGCTGGCGCCGCCGGAGCAGCCGGGGCCGGTGTTGCGGGGGCGTCCCCGTCGGCCGAGCCCACGGCATCGGCCGGAGCGGTGCGGGCCTCCTGCTTCTGCAGGGCCAGCAGCAGGTTCTGATCCACCAGCTGATTGTCCTTCCACGCTTTCAGCTGCGCCGCGAATTGCTCCTTTTCGTCTTTGCTCAGCTTGCCGGGCTTCATCATCTTGTCCAGGTCGGGGCTGCCCGCGTCCTTCCAGGCCGTGTACCAGAACGACGCCACCATCGTGGGGGCGCCTTTCAGGCGGTAGGCCACGTGGCCGCCCACCTTCTTGTTGTACTCCTTGGCAAACTCGTCGGAGTAAGAGCGGCGCGTCTTGCCATACTTGTGGGAGTAGGTGTATTTCTTTTCGGTGGTAAATTTCTTGTTCAGCTCGGCCTCGATGTCGAAGGTCGCCCCGAGGAAGCCGTACGACTCCTGCACGACCTTCCAGATGGCCGCCTGCGGATCCTTGAGGTACTCGGCCTTCTCGCTGTCGAGCTTGTACTGCGAAATGAACAGCTCCGGCAGCTTCGATTCCCACAGCGAGTGGATGCCCTGCTGCTTGGTCAGCTGCCCGTCGTAGTTCTCGGTGGTGTGCAGCGGCACGAAGGCGTCGGCCACGTAGTGGTCCAGGTCGGCCGAGAGGGCCACGATGGCCGTCGTGTCGCCTTCCTTGAAGGCCTGGGTGAGGCGGTCCTTCACCTCCAGCACCACCCAAGGCACGGTGCCGTACTTCTTCAGCGTGTCGGCGGTGTACTTGGCCACGGCCTTTTCGTAGGCTTTCGGCATCAGCCCGAAGGGGTTGTCGCCGAAGTGGTCCATGTCGATGTAGTGCTTGCTCTCCTCGGTGGGGTCGTCGTTGCGGCGCTCGTCCGGAGCCGTGCACTGGCGCACCAGCTGCGGCATGTGCCGGAAGTAAAAGTTCTGCATGCTGCCGGGCAGCGTGTACACGGCCACTTGAGTAATGGTGCGGTGGGCAAAGAAGCCCCAGCCGGGCGACATAGCCGGTACCAGGAGCACCAGCGCGAGGGAGAGTAATGCTTTTTTCATGGACGGGAGGCCGGAAGAAAGGGAATGACGGCTAAAGTTCGGGAATTTTCGCACGCCCTTCAGCACCCCCCGCGGGAGGCAGCGGCCGAAACCCCGACCTGCCGCTTTCCGAACGACGCGAAGGTAATTGGCCCCAGCCCGCGCCGGCCGCGGAGCCGGCTCATCCGCGCGGCGGAGTTTTCCGTTCTTGCCCGCAGCCGCCGCCCTTTTCCGCCCCCGATGAACGACAACATTTCCAAGAAAAAGCCTTCGTACCGCATCAGCCCCGGCCTGCGCCAGTACCTGCACCAGTACGACCGGGAAACGCGCCTGCCCGTGACCTACGCCGACCTGCTGCGCCATACCGGCTCGTTTGCTCTGCTCGACCGGCAGGGGCAGGACACGCTCTGGGAAACCGTGCAGTACGAGCCGCACACGCTGCTGGAGCTCAGCCAGGGCCTGACGGAGGTGTACGCCCGCCTCAAGACCGACGGCGACCTGTCCTTCACCGAGCACCTCATTGCCGACCGCATCGATTACTGCCGCTTCGGCAACTCGAACCCCTTCCGGGTGCGCATCGTCAACCAGTTCAACGACAACTACGACTACTTCTACGTGAAGCGCGCCGACGCCTCGCGGGTGTACGGGCTGGAACTGGAGCACCTGCTGAGCCCGAACAGCATCAACTTTCTGGTGGCCGGCGACACGCTCATCGAGGAGCACATTGCCGGCATCCCCGGCGACGACTTCATCAAGTCGCGTCTCGACCGGCCCCACCTCAACCAAGTGCGCATCGCCAAGGAATTCGTGAAGTTCAACGAGCGGTGCTTTGCCCGCCTGCTCGGCGACATGCGGTCCTACAACTACGTCGTGGATGTGACGCCCGACTTCGAGGACGAGCAGTACCGCGTGCGCGCCATCGACTTCGACCAGCAAAGCTACGAGGGGCACAAAGCCATGTACCTGCCGCAGTACTTCCGCGACAACCGCCCGGTGGTGGACCTGGTGCGCCGCCTGCTCTCCCCCGAAACCATCCGCCAGTACCAGGTGGAAGAGCGCGCCCTGATGGCCCGCCGCGCCCGCGCCGAACGCTACCGCCTCAAGGACCTGGTGGACTGCATGCGCCAGGAAGAGTTGTCGCAGCCGGAAAAGATAGCCCAGCTGAAAAAGGAGCTGAACCTACACCACCAAACCCAGGAATTTGACCGCTGCGACTCCGTGGGCGACATCGTGCGGCTAAACCTGCGCCTGGTGCTCGGCCGCCCGCGCCCCAGCTAGCCCGTCAGTAGGCTACCCCCGTTGCTGCGGACTCCAGAGCCCCAAGCCGGAGTGCCACGACGGGCCGTAAGCGAGCATGCCCGGCACCGCGAAGGGTGCCGGGCATGGATTCGTTAAAGCAGGTGGATTGCCGGGGGCTACCGGCCCAGGCCGAACAGCACGCCGATGGAAAACTCCAGGCCGCCGGGACTGATAATCTGCACCAGGTCGCGCATTTCCTGCGAGGGCGTACCGTAGTAGTACGTGTTGTTGAACACCACCGGGTCGCCGGTGATGCGGGCGCCGTAGCCGGCCGTAGCCAACAGGCCCACGGAGCCGGGCTGCCAGCGCAGGCCGCCGCGCAGGTGCAGCACGCCGCTGGGGTTCATGCTGTAGTTGGCCTTCTCCTGGTTGAGCGTCACGTCCACGTTGCTGAGGCGGCCGGTGCGGGCCAGGTTCAGGCCCAGGTAGCCCGACACGGGCCGCTCGGGCCGGAAAAAGTAGCGGGCCCCGACGCCCACCTTGGCTCCCACGCCGATGCCGGCGCCCACGTTCACATCCATGTGCGACGACACCATGCGGGCGTACTCCACGCCCCAGCCGTACGGGGCGCCCCAGCCGACTTCCAGGCCCAGGGCGTTGGCCGGGTAATGGCCGGGCAGCTTCGGCGCTACGTAGGGCGCCGAAGGCGTGGGCTGGGCCGGGCGCTCCGGGGCCGAGGCCGGGTCGGGGCGGGTGGGTAGCTCGGTTTGGGCAACGGCCCCAAACGTGGTGAATACGACCAGTGCAGCGGCCGAAATAGCGGGTAGAAATTTCGCTTTCATAGCCACAAAAATGGCGAAAAGCCACGTTTGGACCAGCCGCTTACCCCGCTGCGGGAAAAATATTTTGGATGGCCCTTCCTAGCTGCCGTGCACCTCGCCCGTGGGGCTGGCCTGCCGGCGGTCGAGCAGCTCGCCCAGCTTGGTGTAGATGAAGTCGGCAGCCAGCTCGCGCAGCTTCTCCGGTGCTCCTTTCAGCACCTCGCGGTACTCGTGGGCGTGGCCCTCCATCAGGACGGTGACGAAGATGGTGCCGGCGGGCTTGTCGGGCGTTTCGGACGAGCCGGGGCCAAACAGGCCGGTGATGGACACGCACACGTCGGCGGGCAGCTGCTTGTGCAGGCCTTCCACCATTTCGTTGCTGATCTGCTGGCTTTCGGCCGTGTACTCTTCCAGCGTCTTTTTCTTGACGCCGAGCAGGCGCTGCTTGGCCTCGGCGTGGTACGTCACCACCGAGCCGAGCAACACGTTGCTCACGCCCTGCGCCGGGGCCAGCTGCGCCGCTACCCAGCCGCAGGTGCAGCTTTCGGCCAAGGCCAGGGTGAGCTTGTGCTGCAGGAATTTCTTGACGAGGGCGTCGACATCGACTGATTTCATGGCAAAGGAAAAGGAGGGCGGCGCGGCCATGGGCTTACGGCCGGGGCTGGCCAGGGGTTGGCGCCGTACGCGGCCCGGTCGGCCTTTGCCGGCCGCGCTCGGGCTGCCCGGTGCCAGGGCCGCAAGCCGGCGCCGCTGCCTGCCGACTTACTCCTGCCGGTGCACCACGCCCTGCTTCATCACAAAGCGCACGCGTTGCAGCGTCCCGATGTCCTGCAGCGGGTCACCGTCCACGGCTACCACGTCGGCCAGTTTGCCGGGCTCCAGGGCGCCGAGGTTTTCCGTCTGACCAAGCAGCTCAGCCGCGTTGAGCGTGGCCGCTCGCAGCGCTTCCAGCGCCGGCATGCCGGCTTCCACCATGTACTGAAACTCCTTGGCGTTGACGCCGTGCCGGTACACGGAGGCGTCGGTGCCGAAGGCAATCTTGACGCCAGCCTTGTACGCCCGCCCGAACGTGCCCTGCAGCCGGGGGCCAATAGCCAGGGCCTTGGGCGTCACCAGCGGCGGGTAGTAGTTGGGGTATTTGGCCGCCGAGTCGGCCACCGATTTGCCGGCCGTGATGGTGGGCACGTACCAGGTGCCGTATTTCTTCATCAGCTTGAAGGTCTCGTCGTCCATCAGCGTGCCGTGCTCGATGCTGCTGACCCCGGCCCGAATGGCGCGCTTCATGCCTTCGGCGCCGTGGGCGTGGCAGGCCACGCGCAGGCCCAGGTCGCGGGCAGTTTCCACCGCGGCCTTGATTTCCTCTTCCGTCATTTGGGGCGCCGAGCCGTCCTTGGCCACTGACAGCACGCCGCCGGTGGAAGCAATCTTGATCAGGTCGGCGCCGCGTTTGTACTGCTCGCGCACGGCCTGCCGGGCCTGATCGGGGCCGTTGGCTACACCTTCGGCCGGGCCGGGCACGCCCATCAGGTCGAGGCGGTAGCCGTTGGTAGGGTCCATGTGCCCGCCGGTGCCGCTGATGGCCTTGCCGGCCGTGAAGATGCGCGGCCCCTGCACCAACCCCCGGTTGATGGCATTGCGCAGCGACACGTTGATGCCCGAGCCGCCCAGGTCGCGCACGGTGGTAAAGCCCGCGCGCAGCGTGGTGCGGGCGTGGGCTTCGGCCTGGTAGGCCACGTCGGCCGGGTTTTCGGTGAATTCCCGCAGAAAACCGCTAGGGCTGGTTTCGCCTTCCAGGTGCACGTGGCAGTCGATCAGGCCGGGCAGCACCGTGCGGTTTTTCAGGTCGATAACCTGGTCGGCTCCCCCGGCGGCGGTGTAGCCGGCCTGCACGGCCAGCACGCGGCCGTTTTCCACCACCAAGGTTTGCTCGGTGAGCAGCTTGCCGGCCCGCACATCGAGCAGGCGGCCGCAGTGCAGGTAGGTTTTCTGGGCCAGGGCCGGGGCGGCCAGCAGCATAGCGGCCAGGAGCGGAAGCAGGGTAGGAGTACGGCGCATAGGGGTTGGCGGTGGAAGGCCGCGATGCAAGCGACGGCGGAAGATACGGGCTAAAAGAATGCTGCATGCCTACCAAATTCGCGGCATTCCGTACCTTATGCCCCGGGGCTGCCTTGCGCCGCCCCACTCACCACTTCACCCCTCACCATTTCACTGTATGGCCACCCAGGAAGAATTTCAGCAAGCCGCCGACCGCGCCCAGCAACTGCCCAAGAAACCCGACAACATGACCCTGCTCAAGCTCTACGCCCTCTACAAGCAGGCCACCGAAGGCGACGTGAGCGGCGACCGGCCCGGCGGCTTCGACTTCAAAGCCATAGCCAAGTACGATGCCTGGGCCGGCCTGAACGGCAAAGGGCAGGACGATGCCCGCCAGGAATACGTGGACCTGGTGAACCAGCTGTTCCAGCAGGCGTAAACCACAGCCGCCACGCCTGCCGCCGCGCGGCGGCAGGCGGTGCCGACGCCAAGGGGGCCGCGACTCGGCTGAGTCGCGGCCCCCTTGGCGTCGGCGAAAGCGCTTGCTACACTTTCTTGGGCGGCAGGTCGAAGGCCACGGCGTTGTGCTCGAAGTGGCCTTTGTGCGAGCCGTCGCAGAAGGGCTTGTTGCTGGAGAGGCCGCAGCGGCAGATGCTTACGAGCGTGCGGCCCTGCAGGCCGTACTCGTTGCCCTGGGCGTCCACGATCTGAAAGTCTTCGCCTTCGATGCGCAGGGAGCCATTGTTATTGACAGTGATTTTCGTGGGCATATTCGGTAGGAGTTGGTGAAGGCAAAACAGAGGGTGCAAGAGCCCGGCAGCCGCACGCGTGCAACGGAGCTTGCAGCCGTTAAACGGCGCGCGGCCTTAGCCGTTGAGCTTTTTCCGCAGCACAAAGTCGTTCATCCAGTACGGGCCGATTGGAATGTCCTCCTCTCGGTGCTGCTGAAAGCCCAGGTGCTGGTAGAAGCCCAGGGCGGGATTGTGGCGGTTGACGTTGAGCTCCAGCCACTGGCCGCCGGCCATGCGGGCGCCGCCCTCCACGGCCGCCACCAGGCGCTGGCCCAGCCCCAGTCCTTGGTGCGAGGGCAGCACGTAGAGCTTGTGCAGCTTGTACGCGCCGGGTTCCTCCGTCCGCTCGCTAAAGGACGCATAGCCGGCCGGCCGGCCATCGTAGTACAGCAGCAAAAAGCGGTGCCCGTCCTGCTGCATCTGCCGCGTCAGCGAGGCCGGCGTGTAGATGACGCGGTACATGTACTCGATCTGCTCCTTGCTGATAATGAAGCGGTAGGTGGGCTCCCAGGTGGCCTCGGCCAGCTCAATGATGACGGGAATATCGGCCAGGGTGGCGGGTTGAACGGCAATCGGCGCGGCGTCGGAATCGGGCATGGGGCGCAAGGAGGCTATAATTTTGCGAAATAACGAACGTTCTTCCGAGCCGTAAGGAGGTTTGGCCCGAAATTTAATGTGCCGGGCCATGACCCGGCCGTTGGCGGTGCAGTACCACCCGCGGCCGCTCATTTCCAAACGTTGCTCGCTATGAAACGAATCGTGTTTTCCCTCGCCGCCCTCGGAGCGCTGGCTTGGCTGCCCACGGCGGCCTGGGCCCAAAGCACCCCGGCGCCCGCCAAGACGACCCCCAGGCCGGCACCGGCCAACAAGCCCGCTACCACTTCCCGGCCGGCCTCCACTTCCGATAAAGTCATCACCTCGGTGGAGCGTGACCTGGACATCTTCCGCGACTGGGTCCACGACAAGATTGACCGCGCCGACTCCGGTGCCCGCCGCGAGCTGCCCCGCATCAAGGAAGAATACGACCAGCAGAGCACCCGCATCGACCGCGCCGTGGACAGCCTCACGGTGGCGGGCAAGCGCGAGTACGAAGGCCTGAAAAACCGCTACGAAACCTGGCAGGCCCGCCAGCAGCGCCTGGAAAAGCAGGCCAAGGAACCCGAAACGGCCCAGCAGACCCAAACCCGCATGCTGGGCGAAAACGTGAACGTGGCCACGGCCCGCGCCACGGAAATGACCGACCTCTACGGCCGCTTCATCGACTACGTACGTGCCAACCGTCGCAACTGGGTCAGCGAGGATTGGGCCCAGGCCAGCGTGGTGCTCACCCGCCTGAATGAGCGCTACGAAAAAGTGCGCGAGCAGATCGGGGTGGAAGACCGGCTGCGCATTCGCTCGTGGCAAGGCGAGTTCCGCACCCTGGAGCAAGCCCGCAAGACCAAGGACGCGCTGGAATAAGCCTATGTCGGCCCTGATGCCGGCCCCACTTTCCAGTGGCCACGCGGCCTGCCCATGCTTGGGCAGGCCGCGTGCTGTTTGGGGCTGGCGCGGCGGGCTGGAATCACGCGGCGGCCCCGCTGAGCCGAAACGCGTGCTGACGCAACCACTTCCAGGCCGCTCCCACGCTGTAAAATGTGCGCAAATCCACTTGTTGGCGGATGTGCTCGATGAGCGTAGCGTTTTCGAACGACACCTGCATGTCGGCGTTGATGACGTAGGCGAAGGCGCGCAGGCCGCTGGCTTTGGCCCGCGGTACCCACTCGTACTCGATCCAGTTCATGGCCTCGCCCCAGTCGCCGCTGGTGCCGCGTTTGTCGTTCAGCAGCCCCAGCGGGTGCAGCTGCTCGTGCCAGGGCAGGCTGGCCTCGGCCACTTGAATCACCTCGTCGCTGGTCAGGTGCCCGTGCCAGTTGATGTACAGTACCCGCTCGGGCGCGAAAAAGTGAAATTCGGCCACCAGAATGCCGTGCGCGTCGGTAACCTGGTGCACGCGTTCGGGCACGGAGTGCAGCTTGGGAAGTCGAAAATTAAAAGCAGACGGCAACAGCATATATCTATAAGGTACAATGTTTTTCGGGGCGAGGCAATTCTGCGGCGCAAAGCATAATCGGCCGCCGGCTTTGCTGTACTTTTGTCGGCCTCAATTTTGAATACGCCCCGCTCATGCACATCGCCATCGTCGGCAACATCGGTGCCGGTAAGACGACCCTGGCCCACAAGTTGGCTCACCACTTTCAATGGGAAGTGTTCCTGGAAGACGTGGATGACAATCCTTACCTGAAGGATTTCTACGACGACATGCCCCGCTGGGCCTTTCACCTGCAGGTGTACTTTCTGAACAGCCGCTTCCGCCAGACGCAGCGCATCAAGCAGCTGCAGCGCGCCAGCAAAGGCGTGATTCAGGACCGCACCATATACGAGGACGCGCACATCTTCGCGGCCAACCTCAACGAGTCGGGGCTGATGAACGAGCGGGACTTCAAGAACTACCGCTCGCTCTTCGACTCGATGATCAGCATGGTGGACCCGCCCGATCTGCTGCTCTACCTCAAGGCCGACCTGCCCAAGCTCATTCAGCAGATTGAGAAGCGCGGCCGCGACTACGAAACGCACATGCGCATCGAGTACCTGAAAAACCTCAACGAGCACTACGAGCGGTGGATCAGCAACTACGACGCGGGCAAGCTGCTGGTGGTGGACGTCAACCAGCTCGACTACGTGAGCCGGCCCGAAGACTTGGGCATCATCATCGAGAAGATTCAAGGCAAGCTGTTCGGACTGTTTTAAGGACCAACCCGTCGTCTTGAGCGAAGGGCCTTGCTCGAACTTCCTGCTAAGCAACAAGCGCAGCTCCCACCTCTCTGAAGTTGGGGGCTGCGCTTCTTAGGAGCCGTTGATTGCCGGAGGTTTGACTTGGCCAGCGGTGCGGGGTACGAGAAAGGTCCTTCGCACAGGTTCAGGATGACGCGTTGGCTGATTTGGCCCGCGGGCACCTAATCGCCCTGCATGGCTTCGTTCAGGAAGCCGACCAGCGGCTGTGCGGCCTGCCAGGCGCTGATGACCCGGTCGGGAAAATCGGGGTGCAGCACTTCCTCATCGGGGAAGGAGCGCCACACAAAGAAGCTTTTCAGGCGCAGCCACTCGATGTCGGGGTCGTTGCGGTCGTAGCCCTTGGGCGCGGTGCGCAGGGCCTGACTCATGTCGAGGCCCTGCGGGAACTCGCGTAGCAGTGCCGCATCCTGCCGCAGCTTGTGAAAGCCATCGGCGTTGTAGTGGATTTCCTGGCGGATGCGCGCCAGCTGCGGGCCGTCGGGCTGCCAGCGGCCGGCGCCCACGTAGGTTTCGCCGCCGGGTTCCAGGGCCACGAAATAGCCGGCCCAGGGGCTTTGGCGGCCGTCGCGCTTCAGGCCGGCGCCCATGTGGCGCTTGTAGGGTTCGTCGCTCTGCTGAAACCGGTCGTTTTTATTGATGCGGTACATCACGTCCGAGGGCGTTAGCGCGAGCAGTGCCGGCTCGAACTGCTGGGCGCGCTGCAGCAGGCCGGCCACCAAAGCCGTGTAAAGCTTGCGGGCCCGCTGGTAGTCGGCGCGGTGCGCGTCCATCCAGGGTTTGTTGTTGTTGTCGCCCAGCTGGCGCAGAAAGTCGAGAACGGGGGCAAGGTCAGTCACGGCCGTAACAAAGAAAAAGGCCCGTTGCCGGGCCTCTCGAAGAAGAAGTACCCGCTGCCAGGCGTGGAGGTGGCAGCGGCTAAGAAACGCAATTAGCGGCCCCGAAGTTGGTGTGCCATCACGCCGGAGCTAGGCGCAGCGTTCAGGGTCCAGTCGTAAGGCAGGTACTGCACCGTGGCCGTCGGGGCCACGGGCGTGCGGGCGTAGCGGTTCAGGAAGGCGATGAGCTGGGCCGTTTCGCCAAACTCAGCGGCGTGCCAGTCGAATAGGCTGGAAACCTGCACGGCGTTGGCGGTGAGTTGGTTGCGGGCGGCATCGTTCACGAAGCGCCGTGTTTGTTCGTGAAGCTGGCCCTCCAGCCGGGCCCCGTCGTAGGCTTCGGCCAGCAGCACCGGGCTGGAGGCGGCGGCGCAGTGCAGGGCAAAGTAGCGGCGCGGGTCCTGGGGCAGCAGGCGGGGCAGCACTTCGCGCTCAATCTGATTGAGCGAGTACAGCGTGCCGCCGACGTTCACCTCGGGCGCTTCCCACACGGAGCGGTAACCGCTCACGGTCTTGATCTTGATGTCGCTCAGGCGCTGCACCGGGTAATACTCCACGGCCAGGTAGACGGTGTAGGCATTGTACACGTTCAGCCAGAATGCGGCCTGGTCCTGCCGCGACCAATCGGCCTGGGGCGTGGTGCGGCGCAGGGCCTGCAGGTAACCGCGCAACTGATCGTCGTCCTCGGCCAACGCGGCGTAGCTCAGGCGGCCGTCGGCTTGCACGTGGTGCTTGAGCAGATCGTCCCACGGTTGATGCAGCAGCTGCAGGGAGTTGTTATCGGCACGGGCGCTGCCGGTGGTGAGCAGCGCCAGCCACAGCAGCAGCTGCGACCAGAGTAGGGAGTTGCGAGGCATTGCGGTGTGCGGGGAGCAGTAGAAAGAGCAATTGTACAGCTTCCAATTCCCATAACGGGCTGATTTTCGGAGCGCTGAACGGCACGAAACTAAGGATTAATTGTGGTTATGCCAAGAATATTACAGTCGTATAGTAATAATAAAAGACGGTGCTATCAATTATTCCCGGAATGGGACGCACGGCCACCGCTCCAGGTGAAAGTGTCGCCAAACGGTTTCCACCAGCGAAGCGCGGACTACCAGCACCAAATGTGGGGGCTGCTGATTGTTCGCCAGCACGGCCGTCAGCGCCGGGGCAAGGCCTTGGCCGCGCAATTCCAGCGGCCCGATTTCATCCACCACCAGCCATTGGGTTGTTGGGCAGGCCGCCGCGCCGCGCAGCGCTTCGCCAGCCCAATGGAAGGCCGCCGGCGCGAAGCGAAACCGGCCGACCGTCACCGCCGGCCACTGGCCCGGGCGGGCAGCGGCGGGCCAGCGCAGGCCGCTGGCCAGGTCTAGGAAGAAGCGTTGCCCGTGGGCATCGGTGGGCATGAGCACCCCGCCGACTCCGGGCCGGCAGGCGGCCCAGCGGAGCAGCCGGGTGGTTTTGCCCGTGCGCACCGGGCCGCTGAGCAAGTGAATTACCACGTTACGAAGGCGGCGGCAGCAGCAGGTTGACGGCCAGGGCCCGGCCAAACCAGCGCAGACGTTGTCGTCCGCGGTGCCCCGCCGAATGACGCCAGCACTGCGCCACGAGCTGCCGCGTGGCCGGCAGCAGCGCCAGCGTCTGTTGCAGATCGGTGGCCCAGCGGCCCCGGGGGCGGATAAGCCAGCGGCGCAGCTGCCGCGTGAGTACCGGGCCCACGAGCAGGGCCCAGCCGCCGTAGAGCAGCAAGGAGCGCAGCAGCAGGCCGCCCAAGCGGTGTTGATTGGCGGCCACCGCCGGGGGCCAGCCCAGCAGGGCCGCCAGCCACAGCAATACCCCTGCCGCCCAAAGTCCGAGCAGCAGGCTGCTCACGCGGCCGCGGCCCGGCGCAGCCGAAGCCGCTTCGTCGCTAGCTGGCTCGTCAGGGTCCGGGGTGGCTTCGTCGGGGCGCAGCTGCAGCCAGGCGTAGCGCTGCACCAGGCTCGGCAGGCGCCGGGGCAGGCCGCCGGCCCACCAGCCCAGGGCAGCCCCCACCACCGCGTGCGCGGCGAAATAAAGTCCTACCAGCCAGAAGGCGTAGTTAGGGCCGGGGCCGGCGGGCGTACCCACCAGGCCCTGCACGAAAGCATTGAAGGCGTCGGGTAGGGCTTGGCCGCCCAACAGCCACAGCGTAAGCACGCGCTGCCCGGCCGATTCGACCAGCGTGAGCAGGCCCAGCAACAGGCCCCGCAGCCGCGGATACGCGCGGGGCCAGCTCAGTGCCTCCCCCAGCAGGCCCTGAAACGCCACCGCTACGTACGCGTTGAGCGAGGTGTGCGGGCTCAGCAGGGCTTTGATGGTCAGGACGACGAGCAGGGCGCGCAGTACGGTGCCGCGTTGCCGGCTGAAATGGCCCAGCAGCTGCACCAGCACCACCGCCGCACCACCCACCAGCAGGCCCGTGACGGGAAGCTTCAGCGCGTGCAGCACCCCGCCCAGCAGCGCCTCGCTCAGCGCCCACAAGGCCACCAGGCGCGGCAGCAGCAGGGGCGGGGCGGTGGCGGTGAGGGCAGGGGCGGTGGCCGACATGGCGGAGCCGGTTAAGCGTGGTAGCTGAGCACTTCCGCGGCGTCGCCCACGCGCAGCCAGCCCTGCTCCGGGCCTACCACGTTCATGCCGAACATCACCTTGTGGCCCACGGTGCGGTAGCTGGCCAGCGTGCGGAGCGGCTCGGGGCCGCGCTGGGCGGTTTGCTGATCGGTGGTCGTGAGCACGCAGCGGGCGCAGGGCCGGATGCCGCGAAACGTCAGCTCGCCGAGGCGGAACTCGTGCCAGCGGTCCTCGGCGTAGGCTTCGGCGCCGCCCACCACCAGGTTGGGGCGGAAGCGGTTCATGGGCACCGGTGCGGGCAGGCGCCGGTTCAGGTCGTCGAGCGAGGCCTGGCCAATGAGTAGGAACGGGAAGGCATCGGCAAAGCTCACGAGGCCGGGGGCCTCGCCGCCATCGGCTTCGCGCAGGGCGGCTTCGGGCATGTGCACCAGGCGCACCGGCTGATTCAGAGCTTCCGACAGCCATTCGTCGTGTTCCCGCAGGCCGCGGAAGGCAAACACCATGTCGTCCCAGACGGTGACGAACTGCGTCCCCTTGTGCTCGGCCTCAAACGGCACCAGCAACGGGCGCAGATCGGGGCGCTGGATATGCCGGATGATGAAGCCGTTGTGGGCGTATTCCAGGTGCAGCAGCGCCATCCGGGGCTCGGTGCGCTGCGTCAGGAACTGCCCGCGCTGGTCCACCACCAGCCAGCGGCGGTCGTGGCGCAGGCCGCGGGGCGTGATCTGGGCTTCGGGCACCCGCAGCCCGCCCAGGGACTTGACGGGGTAGAGGTATAGCTCGGTGAGGGAGAGCGGGGAAACGGGGGACATACGACGAAGGTACGGCTTGCGCGGCAGTCCGAAAGCCGGTAAACTGCGGGGCCGGCGCTCATCAGGCCCGGCCGTGCCTATGCTGCCGCTGAGCCCCGCCCCCGCCGAGTCATCTGCTTCCGTACCCCCGGCCGAAGCAACGCCCGGGCCGGCCTGCCCCAACTGCGCCGAGCCGCTGGCCGCCGGGCCGTATTGCCCCCGGTGCGGGCAGCAGCGGCCGCACCGGCTGTCGGTGGGCCACGTGCTGCACGAAATCGTGCACGTGTTTACCCACGCCGACAAAAGCGTGTTCGGGTTTGTGGGGCAGGTGCTGCTGCGGCCCGGCCGGGTGGTGGCCGACTACCTGGCCGGCCGGCGCAAGCGCTACTTCAACCCGTTTCAGTTTCTGCTGCTGGCCGTGGGCCTGGCCACGCTACTCTCGGTACAGCTGCATTACTACGAGCAGATCGGCGAGAACGTGCAGCGCGGCTTTCGGATGCGCGGCGCATCGGCCGAGCAGGTAGCGCGCGTGGGTCAGTACTTTTACGTGGTAGGCAAGTACTTCAACGTGTGGTGGCTGGCCCTGATGCCGTGGCACGCCCTGCTGGCCTGGGCCGTATACTTCCGCCGGGGCCTGAACTACGCCGAATCGTTTTTTGTGCTCGTCATCGTGGGTTGCGCCTTTCAGTTGTACCTGATAGCGGCTTTGCTGCTCCTGTTTCTGGCAGCCGGGCACGACCCAGGCAGCAGCACGGCCCTGATGCAGGCCGCCGTGTACGTGGGCTACCTGCTGTGGATTGGTCGGCAAGGCCTGGGCCTGAACTGGCGGCGAGCCCTGCTGAGCGCCCTGCTGACGAGTGTGCTGGCCGGCACCCTGAACTACGGCGTCAACATGCTCATCTTTCGCTGGTACGTGTTTGGGTAGGCCGGCACCGCGGCAGAGGCAGGCGCTCAAACGTATGGCCGTTTCGTGAACGGTGTAGCTCGGGCTGCACCGTTCGTAAATCCGCTATAGGTCCCTCTGGGCTACCGTCAATTACTATGAGTACATAACCGCGCAATAGCAGCGGGTGCGCCTTTTTTGAAACCGCGATACTATTTCTCGTTGATTATCGATTTGACTGCTCTGACAATTGCTATAACACCAAATGATATAAAAACAATTGATACAATACTAGGTGCGATGCTATCAATGTTTTCAATTCTGACTCTATCTGGATAGCCATCTACGTACTTAGAGCGTGTTGGGGATTAGGTAATACGATTTAGACAAAGAGCGATGTTGGCCCAGAGCACCC